>CAYZWL010000051.1:0-20656 GCA_964482195.1 uncultured Alteromonadaceae bacterium
GGGTGCGGATTAGTGGTGCCACTGACTCGCGAATGTGTCTGGGAGGGCGTTACCGGTGGCTGGGTAGCGGGCAAGTGGGTCCACTGACTCACACTCGCATCAGATCTGCAGCACCTCAGGCGCGCAAATCCTTGGGAGAGTCCATCACCGCATAGGAGGTGATCGCGTTGACCTCGGGGATGCTGCCGAGCACCTCGGAGTGGAATACCTTGTAAGCGCCCATGTCTTCGCACTCGACGCGCAGCAAGTACTCGAAACTACCCGTGACGTTGTGGCACTCCCGCACTTCAGGTGCTGCAGAAATGGCCATCTCGAAGGCGTCCTGGGCGGGCTTGCTGTGATCATTGAGTCCAACCGCAACGAAGGCGACAAAACCGATGCCGAGCTGCTCGGGGTCCAGTACCGCACGGTAACCCCGAATCACACCAGTGCGCTCGAGCTCCTGCACCCTGCGCAGGCACGCCGAGGGCGACAAACCCACCCGGGTCGACAGGTCTGTGTTGGAGATTCGCCCCTCGCTCTCCAATACTCGCAATATTCGACGATTAATTTTGTCCATACTCGAAGTATCTTGCGTTTATAGCGAAATACAAGGCAATAAAGACAGCACATTCGCTTCGAGTTCGCAAATAATGCGCGAAATTTTCGAGGATTTCACAATGGCTATGGAGCTGCTCGCCGGGTTGGCGTTATTCGCATTCGTCTCTTCAATCACCCCGGGTCCCAACAATGTCATGCTGATGGCTTCGGGGGCCACGCACGGGGTCCGCGCATCGATTCCGCATCTGTTGGGTGTGGGTATCGGCTTCATGGTCATGCTGGTGCTGGTGGGTCTGGGTATCAGCGAGATCTTCATCCGGTACCCGCTGAGTCTGGATGCGCTGAGGGTGGTGAGTGTGGTTTATCTGGGCTATCTCGCTTTGTCCCTCGCTCGTGCCCGCACGACAGCGGGTAGCGGTCAGGCGGCGGCGCGCCCCCTGACCTTTTTGCAGGCGGCACTTTTTCAGTGGGTAAATCCGAAGGGCTGGGCTATGGCGCTGACTGCCGTGACTGCCTACGCGCCTTCCCATGGTGTTGGCGTCATCCTGGTGATCGCCGCCGTATTTGCAATGATAAACCTGCCCTCGGTCGGGGTGTGGGTCGTGCTCGGCCAGAAAATGAGCCGCTGGTTGACCAGTGAGCGCCGGATTAGGCGTTTCAACACGGGTATGGCAGTGCTGCTGATGGTGTCTTTGCTGCCTTTGCTGGGCTAGGTGCCGGTTGCTGGCGGGTCATCGGCGAGTTCGGGCCGCGCGCCATAGAGACGGTAGAACAGCTTGATCCAGAAAGGTGAAAACAAAGTGGTGTAAGCGATCACTAGCACCATAGCCGCGTAAGTAGCGGCATCAAAGACGCCGGCGCTGCGTCCGAGCTCTGCAAAAATGAGGCCTACTTCGCCGCGCGGGACCATCGCAAGCCCCACCGCACTACGCATCAGCCAGTGCTCGCGGCGTAGCAGGAAACCGCCGGCAATTTTGCCGATGATGGCAACGAAGGCGAGCGACAGCGAGAAGGTCCACACCCAACTCGAGCCCCAGTCGATGGCGCGCAAATCCAACGACAGGCCAACCGTCACGAAGAAGATTGGCGTGAACAGCTGCACGATTGGCTTCATGGTGGTTTCAACCTGCTCGGCAAAAGCCGGGTCCCGTCCGAGAGCGGCACCAAACGGCAGGAAGAAGCGGCGCGACAAGGCAAGGCCTGCCGCAAAGCCGCCCAGCAGTTCCGGTGCACCCACTGCGTGAGCTGCCGCAGCGAACAGCAGCACCAGCGACACGATGATGGTGGCGATCAGCCCGGGCGCATGAGCGTGCTTCTCGTAGCTGCTGATGACGTGGGATACCGCCTTGGCGGCGATGGGGGCAAGTACAAAAAACATCCCGGTGAACAGGGCAATACGGCTGAGGTTGGTCAGGCTGAGGTCGCCGCTCTGGGAGAACTCGAACAGAAAAGCCAGGAGCAAGACACCGAGCACGTCGTCGATGACTGCGGCGCCCAGCACGATCTGGCCCTCGGTGGCGTTCTGGCGTCCGACGTCACGGAGAATGCGCACCGTGACGCCAATACTGGTGGCGGTAAGCGCGCCGCCGACGAACAGCGCCACAATCATCGACTGGTCGAAGATCAGATAGGTGAGTCCCCAGCCCAGGATAAACGGCGCTATGAATCCGCCGATGGCTGCAATGGTGGACTGGCGTCCGCTTTTGGCCAGCCGGCCAACGTCGGTTTCAAGCCCCACCTCGAACAGCAGCAGGATGACGCCAATCATCGCCAGTAGATGGATGACCTCGTTTGGCTCGATGATTCCCGCGAGGCTGGGCCCCAGCATGATGCCTGCAAACAACTCGCCAATCACACCGGGCGCTCCAAAGTGCATGGCGACTTCGGCAAACACACGAGCGACGATCAGGATGATGGCGATTTGCAGGAAAAACTGTGCTTCTTCCATGGCGCTGCCCTACATCTCTGGCTTCAGAAAAGCTCTACCGATCCGGTTGGGTCTTCCGCTGCGGCGATCTTCCCTGCGGTGACCAGGTCTTCGTAAAAGTGGCCCTGGTTGCGGCCTTGGTTTTTGGCGTAGTACAGCGCGGAATCGGCACGGTCCAGCAGGTGGTGGGTCTGGATGCCGGGTGCGACTTTGACCAGCCCATAACTGAGAGTGACGCTGCCCGCTCGCGCGAGCTCGCGACCCGCGAGTGTCGTTCGCAGCCGCTCAAGTGTCGCGAAGGCGCCGGTGGCGTCTGCGCCCGCCAGAATAATGACAAATTCCTCGCCGCCAAAACGGTACACCAGGTCGGTTTCGCGAATACTCTCGCGTAGCAGATTGGCAATGGCGAGAATGACTTCGTCTCCGACCAGGTGTCCAAACTGATCGTTGATCTGTTTGAAGTGATCAATGTCGACAATCGCGACGTGGTGTTCGTCGGTGGCATGCTGGGTCTTGGGTTTGCGGTTTTCTTCCAGAGTGATGGGCACGTGGGTTGTTTTGCGGGCCACAACGCGGTGCATGTTGTCATCAAAGGTTTTTCGATTGAGCAGGCCTGTGAGCTCATCGCGCTGGGCGTTGTCGAGCAGCTCGCAGAAGTTGCGAAAGATATCGAGCACCGATTTCTTGGTCGTCGAAATCTGTTCGCTGTCGATCAGTGTTTGATCGGTGATGATGACGATGCCGGTGCGCAGTGGTGAGGTGTCGATGAGCGGATAGGCGATGACTGTCGTTGCGGCGCCTGCTTCCTCGCAGCAAATCTGTCGTTGGTTATGGGCATCATGTAGCGCCTTGGCGGCGATCTTGAGTACCTCCCGCGCCCGCTCGGTGTCCGATGCGACAAGGCTCGGCTGCGTCTCCCGAAGCGATCGAGCCTCGCCTCTCCGATCAACCGTCAGCAGGAACAGATCGCGCGGCGTAAACATCTCCTGGCAGGCTCTCAGCAGGTTCTTCTCCAACTCATCCAGAGATTGCAAACGAGTCAATTCAACAACCCGCTGCAAAACGCACTCTGTATCTGTCATGACCTCTCTGTCCTTAGTGATTATCGCAAGCCTGGTTTGGCGCAAGCCTGGTATATCACGAGCCAGGTTTATCGAAAGTCGCGAGACTTCAGGCTGAGCGTCGCCAGCGACTCAGTGTGATCGTACAACGTACTGGCGATGACGTGCATGACGCCGTCGCGGCTTTCCAGTGTGCCAGTGACGACCAGTAGTTGCGCGGTCATCAATGCCTGTCTGCAGCGTTCCTGGATGGCGGGCCACACGATCACGTTGTGGTTACCGGTTTCGTCTTCAAGAGTGAGAAATACAACGCCGGAGGCGGTGCCCGGACGTTGCCGGCAGGTGACAAGGCCGGCGATACGCACAAAGCGGCGATTGCCAATGCCAGCCAGCTCGCTCTGCCGCCGACAGCGATCAAAGGGTGACTGTTCGCGCAGCAAGGCCAGTGGGTGGCTGCGCAGGGTCAGCCCGGTGCTCTGGTAATCGGCGAGTACTTCCTCGGCAATCGAGGGCGCCTCGATCACTGCATTGCTGTCATCGTTGTGTGCTGCAAAGTCTCCGCTCAATAGTGGGCGTTCGGGCTCGAGCGCCATCACCTGCCATTGGGTCTCGTGACGATGCCCGCTGAGGCTGGCCAAGGCATCAGCGGCGGTCAGGTGTTCGAGTGCGCTTTTGTCGAGCTTTGCCCGTCGACGCAGATCGGCCACGCTGCGAAACAGGGCTTGCTGGCGTGCATCGAGCAGATGCTTGATGTCGCTCTCGCGCAGGCTCTTGACCAGTCGCAGTCCGAGTCGAATGGGTGGTTGTTGTGAGCCGGTTTGTTGTGGCAGCAGTTGGTGGTCCCATTCGCTGTGGTTAACGTCGACGGGTAGAACCAGCACCCCGTGGCGCCGCGCGTCCTGAATGAGCTGCGACGGGGTGTAGAAGCCCATGGGTTGGCTGTTGAGTAGTCCGACATAGAACGCTGCAGGATGGTGGCATTTGAGCCATGCGGAGACATAGGCCAGTAGCGCGAAGCTCGCCGAGTGCGATTCGGGGAAGCCGTAGCCACCAAAACCCTTGATCTGATTGAAAAGACGTTCAGCAAAGTCGGTGGTGTAGCCGCGTGCAATCATGCCGTCCTTGAGCTTTCTTTCGAAGGTCAGCAATTTGCTGTTTCGGCCCCAGTTGGTGATGGCCCGGCGCAGCGCGTCTGCTTCGCCACCGGTGAAACCGGCTGCGACCATGGCCAGGCGAATGACTTGCTCCTGGAAGATGGGCACGCCCAGTGTGCGCTCCAGCACCGCCTTGATGTCGTCGTTGGGGTAGCTGATGGCTTCGAGTCCAGATTTACGTCGCAGATACGGGTGCACCATGTCGCCCTGAATCGGCCCCGGCCTGACAATGGCGATCTCAATCACGAGATCGTAGAAGCACTCTGGCTTCAGGCGCGGCAGCATCGACATCTGTGCCCGTGATTCAATTTGGAAGACGCCGAGAGAATCGGCGCGCTGCAGCATCTGATAGGTAGCGGCGTCTTCCCGGGGAATGTCCTGTAACCGGGTAATGCGGGGGTCGTCCCGGTTGACCAGCGCCAGGGTTTTGCGAATCGCCGACAGCATGCCCAGGGCGAGAATGTCGACCTTGAGCAGCCCGAGTGCTTCGATGTCTTCCTTGTCCCACTGGATCACAGTGCGATCCGGCATGCTGGCGTTTTCGACGGGTACGAGGTTGGAGATGGGGCCCCGGCTAATGACAAAGCCGCCGACGTGCTGGGACAGGTGGCGGGGGAAGCCGAGAATTTCCTGTACCAGTTGCAGAAACAGGGCTGCCTGTCGGTCGCTGCTCGCAACACCCTGTGCATCAAAGCGCGCTTTGAGCTCGCGTTCCCGATTCCACCAAGCCAGCGATTTTGCCAGATCCTCAATGAAGGCGGCGTCCAGCCCCAGGGCTTTACCGACGTCGCGTACAGCGCTGCGCGAGCGGTAGGTGATGACCGTGGCGGCCAGTGCTGCCCGCCGGCGGCTGTATTTTTCGTAAATGTATTGGATGACTTCCTCGCGCCGTTCATGCTCAAAGTCGACATCGATATCCGGCGGCTCATCCCGCTCTCGCGAGATGAAGCGCTCGAAAAGCAGTGAGACCTGTTCGGGGGAGACCTCGGTAATATGCAGGCAATAGCAGACCACGGAGTTGGCTGCCGAGCCGCGGCCCTGGCAGAGAATGCTGCGACTGCGCGCGAAACTGACGATGTCATACACCGTGAGGAAGTAATACTCGTAGGCGAGTTCGCTGATCAGGTCGAGTTCATGCTGGATGCGCGCCTCGATCTCACTAGGAACACCGCCAGGCCAGCGCTTTGCTGCACCGGCGGCCACCTGTTCGCGTAAATAGCTGCTGGCGTCGTGCCCTGGGGGGATGACTTCTTCAGGGTATTCGTAGCGTAGTTCGTCGAGACTGAACTGGCAGCGTGCGGCTATGTTCAGGGTTTCATCGGTCAGCGTCGGGGGATAGAGCGCGAGCAGTTTGTCGAGTTGGCGCAGGTGTTGCTGACTGTTGACGAGGCGCCGCTGCCCCAGCTGTTGTACTGGTGTGTGGTGGCGCAACGCGGTCAGTATGTCGTGCAGTGGCTTGCGTGCAGCGATGTGCATTTGTACGTCGCCGCAGGCGACCATCGGCAAGTTCAGTTCCCGGGCCAGTTGGTAGCGGCTGCGAAAGCGGCGGCTCTCATCGTTACCCAGCAGGCGACTGATGCCGATCCAGACCCGATCCCGGCAGAGTCGTGCCAGCTGTCGACCCCAGGCGAGTTGCTGCTCATCTGCACCGGGTAGCCAGATGAGCAGGCAGCGTTTGAGGTGAAAAATGATATCCCGCAAGTGGGTCAGGTACTCGCCTTTCTGGCTGCGCCGTCGGGAGCGGCTGATCAGTCCGGCCAGTTCGGCGTAGGCGGCACGATTGGGGGCGAGGGCGACAATGCGCAGACCCTCGCTGGTGTTGAACTCGCTACCGACAATCAGTTGGATGCCTTGTTCCCGGGCGGCAACGTGGGCCTTGACGACTCCTGCGAGGGAGCATTCATCGGTGATGGCAATGGCGTCATAGCCACAACTGGCCGCGCGCTCAACCAATTCGGCTGGGTGTGAGGCGCCACGCAAAAAGCTGTAGTTGCTCAGGCAGTGTAGTTCGGCATAAGACATGCCGATATTTTACTGTATAAATAAACAGTATCGGAAAAGCGGGGCGGAATTGGCCCTGACACCTGTCGCTTATCTGGTCAGGTGGTCGCTTTGGGGTAGCGGAGAGGGTCGCGGCCCGGGAGTGAGCGGGCCGCGACATGTCCTCGGTGGGTCTTAGCGGTTACGCGTGACCTGCAGTTCGGTACTGTCGAGTCGGTACCAGTGGGCTTCGCCGTGGCGCATCTGGTAGCGGTAGTGCACCTCGGTGCCATGGTCGAGTTGTGCCAGTGTGTCGCCGGCGGGCATGGCGAATTGCAGTCGACCCAGGCCACCGCGACGGCCCTTGGCTCGACACCGTGCCTGATCACCATGGTCGAGCTGGGTAAAGCGCAGCTGAATGGTGTTGGGCATAGCGCCATCTCGTGCCACTTTGGCGGTTACGATGCACTCTTCCTGGACATCTGCCATTGCCGTACCGCTGAGGGCGATACCCATACCCAGTGCCAATGCGCTGATTGTCTTGTAGTTTTTCATATTGCTATCTCCTTCCGCCTCACGGCGTGTCTATCGCTTCGCAGCGTTAACCAGACGGGGCTTTGTGCACCCGCTGAGGATCTAATCTAGCGTTGTTGTTGGCGTTGTCGCTAGCTTGAAATCTAGTTGTAACAAAAGTGTCACGTAATTCAAGCAAAAATAGTAAGAAAATTATCTATGTATAACAGCACTTTAGCCGTGGGTGTTTTTGTTGCTGCTTTGAGTGATTGGATTTTTCTTGGAGAAATCCTCATTCAGTCGAATAAGCCATGCAAATACCACCGCTTAGAGCGTCGATCCTGGAAAATCCATAGCGGTGAACAAGCATCGCCTTCGGCGATGAAGTAATCCCGACTCACCGGTGCCTGCCACCAACCATCTTCGATTCGCTCGGGGCCGTAACGTAGGGAAAGCGGTCCGTTCCAGAACAGCGTACCGTCGCGTTCGCTGATGGGTTGGGGCTGAGGGAGCAGCCAAAAGGGCCGTTGGGCGGTGCCGGCCATGTCGGTGGGCGGATCGATGGCCTCGCTGCCACTGTAAATACAGTGTTCGGGCAGGTGTTCGCGACGGCTGCCTACCCGCCGAATAGCAGCAAGACCGAGCCGGCTGCGTAGTCGGTCGACCAGAGCCTGCTGGGGCTCCCGTTGGCGAGCATCGGCAAACAGGTCGTGGCTGTGGGTTTGCAGCGGTGACAACGATTCCACGACCAAGGCTATGCCTTCAATGTCCCGGCCGATGGTCAGGCGCTCCAGCCGCAGTGAGGAAAGTTCCAGCCAGCGGCGCCAGTCGCCGCCTGCGCTGTCGCTGCGGACTTCAAATGGGTCGGCAGTGCCTTGCAGGCGCAGCAGCTGCCATTGCAGGCAGCGGGCCTCGAGTTGGGTATGCCGCAGAAACTCACTCAGTTTTCGTAGCAACTCGGTCATCGCGGGCAGCAATTCCTCCTGGTGGCGCACCTCAAAGCCAAACCACAGGGCATCCCGAAAGCGCCTGGGGGGGGCGTGATCAGTCGTGACTTCCCGCTGGGTGCCGGTCAGTTGCGCCAGCCAGCGGCGAAAGTCCTGACTGCAGCGACGACCCAGAGACCGTGTTGGCAACGCGAGCAGGTCGTCGAAGGTGCGAATGCCCGCTCGTTCCAGGGCCGTGACATCGCTGCTGAAGTCATCGAGCAGGGATAAGGGCATCGAGGCCAGACGTGATGCCAGGGGTGGGCTCGGGTCCGTGGCGTGATCGCCGCTGGCATGGCTGAGTAGCCAGGCGGCGTGTCGGGTGGTCGCGACGCCGGGTTGGGCGTGATAACCCCGTCGAGACAGTTCACCTAGGGCGCGTTGTAGCAGTGAGTGCAGTCCCGAAAACAGCCGTAAGCAGCCGCCGATCTCCAGCAGCAGGCAATCGTTTTTCCAGGACTGTACCGTCGGAGAAAAGCCGTAGGCCCAGCCCAGTAGCTGTTCGAGGGCAGCGGCCTCGGCATCGGGGTCGCGCTCCAGCCATTGCCCCTGCATGTCTGCCAGCAGTTGTTGGGCGGTACGGCTGGTTTGGCCGCTGCTGACCCCCTGTTCTGCCGCCAGATCGTTGCAGGTCACTACGCGCTGTTTGGCGACAATAATGACCGGTTGCCGGTCGTCCCGGCAGAGCGCTTCCAAGGGGAGTTGTGAGAGACGAAGACAGAGCCAGAGATGCATGTGCGCACACAAAATAACTGTTTATTTATACAGTATTTGTTGTTTGTGTGAACTGCAAGCCGCTGTGTGTCGGCGGCGCTGGCTCAGGCCAGTGGTGTGCTTGCTTGGCGCGGACTTAGATGCCGCCCTGCTCCATCAATAGCTGGATTACCCCTTTGATAGTGAAACCCAGCATGCCCATGCCCAGGGCAATATAAAGAACGAAGGTGCCATAGCGTCCGGCGTCATGCTTTTTGGCCAGATCCCAGACGATAAACACCATGAACAGCATCAGCCCGCCCACGCCGAGGGTGACGCCCCATTCACTCAGCCACTCACTGATTTCCATGGATTCAGATCTCGGTGACTTCGGTGGCCAGCGTGACCTCGCTGTTGAGCGAATTGGTGATCAAACAGGCTTGCTCCGACTTGTGCAGTGCCTTCACGACTTTCTCGTGATCAGCGCCGCTGGGTACAGTGATGCGCACGTTGAGCGTGACGGCGGTAAAGCGGGTGACCCGTTCCACCCGGTCGAGGGTGCCGGTGGCATTGCATTCGATGTCCTGCCAGTCGATTTTTGAGCCGCGGGCTACCGCCCGGAAGGTGAGGATGAAGCAATCTGAAATCGCTGCCATCAACAGGGCTTCGGGAGACCATTTGTCGCCCGGGCCGTCGAACTCTTTGGGAGCATCCGTGGCAAGCTCGGGCAAGCCCTCGCTCTTGATGGTGACCGTGCTGTTGTCGCTGTTGGCGGTGGCGACGGTGTTGTAGTGATGGGGCATGGCCAGCATGGTGCGCTCCTGTCCGGGGGATGGGAGGCGCCATTCTAATGATCCCGTCAGGGGACCGCCATGCTGCCTAAAGGGTTATCTCCGGGGGGCGGCCTGGTGGGCAGCAGGCAGGTCCTGATTTGTGTTTGGCAATTCCCATAACTGGGGTTGGTTGGGCATGTCTTCATCGACGGGCAGGGTCACTTCGCTGCCTTGGCGTCCGCCCCGCTGCTTGAGAATCTGAACCTTTCGATAGCCGCTCATCAGTAGGCGAAGACTGGCTGGGGTGTGTTGTTGTTGGGCATCCGTGGATCGAAACAGGATGGCCAGGGTGTCGTTCTCAGCGGCTGCCAATTGCAGTTTGCGTAGTTCGGCATAGCGATAGTCGCTGGCGCCAAGCCAGGCAAAGACAATGCTACAGGTGGTGCTGCGCAAGGCCTGCTCCGTGGCCCAGAGCAATTCTTCCCGGTCTCTAGGGTGAACCATCAGCACTTGCCGCGTATCGATACCGCGGGCACTCAGTAGCGGCGAATAGGGTGTGTAGGGAGGCGCGATAAAGGTTTGCCAGCGTGCCTGGTCGCTGAGCGAGGCCATGGTCGGCAGGAATAGTCCCATGGCACCCATGCCGCAGCTGTCACTGAGCACTTCGATGGTGCCGCGCTGGGGCCAGCCGCCAAACTGCAGCGCCTGGTCGAGGCTTGGGAAGCCGGTGGGTAGACTGTCGGTGCCGTGCCATTCGCTGTTGGCTGGCAGGTCGCGCAGTGGAAAACGCAGCCGCCCGCCACCCTCAAAACCACGCCAGGTGTCAGGACGGCTTATGATGTGCTCGATCGAATGATTCATGGTCTGCTCCGTCGTTGTCTGTGGCCGCCGGCGGGTGGCTGGTCGCCGTACAGCAAAAATACTGTATAAATGGACAGTAGTCTTGATTGAGCACAAACGCAAGCGGGCTTTTACCGGTGTGTAGCGATAGACGACGGGTACACCAGTCGGCACTGGCTGAGACCCCTTTCCGACGCTATTTCCCGGCGAGTTGGTTCTCGAGCCTCGGCAGTTGGATGCTGCGTTTCCTGCTTGGCTGGAGCGCCTGGGAGCTGACGGCTTCTTCGACCTGGGTGGGCGTGGTCGCTGCCTTGATGCTGGGTCCGGCCTTTCTGCTGGCGCCGTACTTCGGCGTGTTATCCGACCGCGTCAATCCGCGCTACGGTCTGATGGTGTCCATGCTGGTGCACGCCACTATCAGTCTCGCTGGCGCGATCAGCGGGGCGACCGGTCATTTTTCGCTGACCGCCCTGTTGGTGCTGGCTGGCGCCATGGGCGCGGTAACCTCGCTACACAGCCCGATGCGGCTGGCGCTGATACCGGCGCTGGTGAGTCGTGAGGCGCTGCCCAGTGCGGTGGGGCTGTCGGCGATGACCTTCAATATTGCGCGTATTCTCGGGCCCGCCCTGGGTGCCTGGCTGATCGCCCGGATGGGGGTAGAGGTTGCCTGGCTGGTGGCGGTGTTGATGTTCTCGGTATCCGGCGTGTTATTGGCGACGCTGCGTGGGGTGGGAACTCGTGAATTGCGGTCACGGGAGCCTTTGCTGGCGCAGTTCATGGGCGGGCTCAGATACCTGGGTGGACATCGGGGTATCCAGTTGGTGTTCGCGTTTACCGTGGTCAACGGTCTGATGGGACGAACCATTATCGAAATGCTGCCGGCGCTGTCAGGACAGTTATTGGCGGGTGATTCTGGTGATCTGGCGGCGCTGACCGCGGCGGCGGGCGCCGGCTCGATTGTCGGTGGCCTGGTGGTGAGTCGGCAGGCCGCCCACAGTGCGCGTTTGTTGCTGCTGGTTGCTTCGGGCATTGTTTCGGCAACCCTGTTGCTGGCCTCGGTGTTTTTGTATCGGGATCTCTGGGGGTTGGCAGTGATGGTGGCATTGGTGAGTCTGGTGACCACCATCGCCGGCACGGGTTGCCAGACCCTGACCCAGCTTTCGGTCCATGAGCATTATCGCGGTCGCGTTATGAGTCTGTGGACGCTGTTGGCAATGGGCAGCCCGGCCCTGGGGTCGGCGGTGATTGGTGTGCTCGCCGACCGGGTAGGCTTTACCCAGGTGCTGCCGGTGACCGCAGGCGCGGGTTTGTTGTTGGCGCTGCTGCTCTACACCCGACGTCGCTGGCTAATGCCAGATTAAGCCAGGCAAGTTTCAGAGCGGTCGGGTCTGCTGCCGCAGCCACTCCCTGTCCTGTGCACAGGGCAATCGTTCAGACAGCCGCGTCCATATGCCGCGATGGTAGTCATCGAGCCATTGGATCTCTGCGCCGGTCAGTTGTTGTTTATCGATCAGCCTGCGATTGAACGGCACCCAGGCAAGGGGTTCAAAGGTCAGCCAGCCCGGTTCGCCTGCGGCGACGATCTGGTAGAGGATTTCGTGACGGATCCCGTAAGCGCCCTCGCGATACAAGCCCGGCTCGATGGTGATCACCATGTGCTCACGCAGCGGTGCTTGAGTGCCGGCTTTTTGCAGCCGCTGGGGGAATTCGTGCACGCTGAGATAGTGCCCGACGCCATGTCCGGTCCCGTGTTGGTAATCCCGATAGCTGTTCCAGGCCGCCATGCGCGCAAGCGTGTCCAGGCTGTGGCCGAAGGTGCCATCCGGGAACACCTGGCTGGCAAGGGTGATGTGTCCTTTCAACGCCAGGGTGGCATCGTGCAAAACCTCCGCCGGAGGCGTGTCAAAGCACCAGGTCCGGGTTGTGTCGGTGGTGCCGCCATTGCGGAACTGGCCACCGCTGTCGAGCAGGAAAATCGAGCGCTGGCCGATCGGCTTGCCGCCGTCGGCGGGTGCCGCGTAATGGGCCATGGCGCCATTGCTGTCGGCCGCGGCGATGGTGCGAAAACTCGGTCGCCAATAATCGGGCAGTGCGCCGCGAAGCGCCTCCATCTTTTCTTCCACGGCGAGTTCGTTCGGTGTCTCGCCCTGTGCGACTGCGTCTTCCAGCCAGCGTAACAGGCGCACCCAGGCGACACTCTCTTCGCTGGCGGCAAGGCGCATCGCCTGTCTTTCGGTAGGATTTTTGAGGGCTTTGAGGTCGGTAATTGGGCTGGGTTGGCAGTCCACGCAAATATTGCTGCCGGCAAACAGGGTGCGTACTGCTTGTGGCCCCTGGTTGCCATCAATCAATACGCGTTTGCCCGGGTCAACACGCTCGCGAATGACCGCGAGAAAGTGGTCGGCCGGGTGTAAGGTCACTTGCTCCGCCAGTGGTGCGCAGAGCGCCGCGTACTGGGCTTCACTGGCAAACAGGTCGACATGGCCCCGGCTGTCGATCAGCACTCGCCCGAGTGCTACCGGGCAGTAGTCCAGATCGCTGCCCCGGGCGTTCAGCAGCCAGGCGACGTTGTCGGGGAGCACGTCGACAAGATAGTCAGCTTTCGCGGTCTGGATCATGTCGGCGACCACGGCGCATTTGTCGGTGACTGCCTGGCCCGCCCAATCGGTCCCCATGGCGATAGCCGGATCATCAGGGGCGTGCGGTCGGTCTGGCCAGGCCTGAACAAAGGGGTCAGTCGTCACGGGCACCAGCTCGATACCGTTCGGTGAGCAGGCGGTCAGCAATCGATCGTGGAACGCCGGGCTGATGACCTCACCGTCATAGCCAATACGCAACCCGGCGCTGGCTTGCGTTGCCAGCCAGGCTTCCGGCGGCTGATCGTAAAGATGCCGGATAGTGAGTGTGGCGGCATTGGGTTGTTGGTTCGCCTGAACCTCGTAGCGACTGTCAACGAACAACAGCAGTTCCGATGAAGTGACAATCGCAAGGCCCCAGCTACCGGAAAAACCTGTCAGCCAGGCCAGTTTCTCCTGGCACAGCGGCACGTATTCGAAATGCTGCCGGTCCCACCGGGGAACGATCAGGGCGTCGAGTCCTTGTGCGGCCAGTGCAGTGCGCAGGTGGTCCACTCGATCCGAGTGCCAGCTATTGGCAATGTCCTGTGTGCTGGTATGCGTCATGAGTGGATCGCTCCCTGCTGCGCGTGGGCCGAGAGTTGCGGGGCGAGTGTTCGGTTAAACCAGAACAGCGCCACCATCGCCAAGGTTGAGAGGGCGGCAAAGGCGGCCCACATCAGCAGTGGCTCACCCATGTCGATAGCAAACAACTGATAGAAGTTGCCCGACAGAATCCCCGCACCGAGAAAGCCCAGTGCCATCGAAACAAAGTAAAAACCCATGAACATGGCCGCCTGCTCTTTGGGCATGACCTCGGCCACGTACTCCTGGCTCTTGGGTGACGCCAGCATCTCGCCGGTGGCGAACAGGACTGCGGCACTGATCACCATCAATCCACCGACCGGCACCGCATGGGCCATACCGCCGACCACATAAGACAGACCGATGAGCCCGGTACCGATGATCAGGATGCGGAATGGAGGGCGCCCCTCGATGCGTGCACTGATCAGGTACTGGAAAAGCACGATCATCAGGAAGTCGATGGAAATGACGTACTCCGGACTCACCTGTCGGTAAGCGCTCGCCCAGTTGTCGGCCAGCATCGCGGCGTCGATTTGCCCGCTGGCCAGTTGCGATAACCCCGCTTCAATGTCGGCCAGTGGTGGTCGAACTTGCAGTTCGGTCAGATTGGCCAGGAAGGCTGCGCTGGTCTGAGAGGTTGCCGAGACGTCCTGCAGCAGTGCCGTGAGTGCGTCGAGACTGACGGGCGAGATCGCCGTTGCCAGTGTCGGTGAAACCGTCGCAACGAGGCTGACCAGATCGGCAGTATCGACAAAGTCGCGCAGGTAGAGAGGCATGGTGAGGAAGATCTGGTTGTACACCGCCCAGAAAAGGGTCAGCGTGAGAATGTAGAGCAGAAAGGGTCCGTTGCCGACTTTGAGCCGTTGCCGATACCAGTGGTCGCTGCCTTGTCCGGCGACCAGTCGGTCCCAGGCCAGGTTGAGCAGCAGCCAGAACGCCGCCGCCACCATGAATGTCGACCACGCGATCCAGCCACCACCAGCCACCATCAAACCGAATACGGCGGGCACGACCAGCAGCGCAAATCGACCATTGCCGATGACCTTGCCGGCGTCCTTCAAGCCGGTGGCCATCGAGCCTGAACCTCGCGCTGATGCGGGGTCCTTGGGAAACAGGAACAGACAGATCAGCAGATTGATGCCAATGACGCTGCTGGAGAGCAGGAACACATAGTCCCAGCTGATGGTTCGCATGGCGCCGGCAATCACAGGCCCGAGAAAGCCGCCAATGTTGACCATCATGTAGAAGATGCCAAAGGCGCGGCCCCGGTTCGCATCTGTGGCTGACCGCGCCACGGTGCCAACCACCAGCGGCTTGAACATGGCGGCGCCGACGGCGACCAGCAGGTAGAAGCCGAAGAAGGGCCAAAACCCTGACATCTGGCCGAGCAGGTAGTAGCTTGGCGCCAGGATGATGTAAGACAGCAGAAACAGTCGCCGGTATCCTAGTTGGTCACCGAGCGCACCGGTGACCACGGGTAGCAAATAAACAAAAAATGGAATTACGCCCTGAAGCACACCGCGCTGTGCTTCACTAAGACCCAGGCCACCGCTGGCCACCGATGCGCTCATGTACAGTGAGGACACCGCAAAGAATCCATACCAGGCGATTCGTTCCAGGATTTCCATGACATTGGCGACATAGAATGCCCGTGAGAATCCCGCTTGTTCGGTCACCGATAAACTCCCTGTTCTTATAGCTGTTACTTTCGAGAAGAGCGCCATGATGTCATGCCGGTCCCACAGCGCACGAGAAATTGTTATCGCTCGCCTCGCTCAAGACGCGCTTCGTTGCCAACACTCATGTCGCTCACGACACCCCCAACATTCATAACACCAGGAATAAAAACAATGACTCAGCAGAACCCCCCTGATCGCACGCCCCGCATCACCGACGCCGAGCGCGAGACTCGTCGAGCCGCATTGCGGGCGCGCATGGCCGCCGATGGTGTGGATGCTGTCTTGCTTACGCCGGGGAGCAACATGCGCTATTTCCTGGACTTTCCCTGGGGGGCCACCGAACGGCTGGTTGCTGCACTGGTAACCGCCGACAAGGTCATTTTCATTTGCCCCAAGTTCGAAGACACCGCGCTACTGGCGGTGATTGGCGAAGGTTTTGACACTGCGTACTGGGAGGAGCACGAAGATCCCAATCAGCTGGTGGCGAGCCTGCTCGGGGATATGGGAGGGCGCCAGTTGGGCATCGATCCCGCCATGAGTTTTGGGATGGCAGATCGAGTGGTACAGGCGGTCGCGCCACTGACTGCCATCGACGCTACGCCATTGATTGCGCCCCTGCGCTACCAGAAATCCGATGCGGAAATCGCCCTGCTGACGGCCGCCAAGCAGCTCACTCTCGATGTGCACCGACAGATCTTTGAGTGGATCAAGCCGGGTGTGCGAGCCAGTGAAGTGCGCGCCGAGATCGATCGCTTGCATCGTGCCGGTGGTGCCGATGGCGGCAACACATTCTGTGCGGTGCAGTTTGGTGAGGCGACTTCACATCCCCACGGTGTACCGGGTGATCAGGTGTTGGCGGCATCCGACCTGATTCTTATCGACACCGGTTGTCAGGTGGGTGGTTACCACTCGGATATCACGCGAACCTACGCACTGTCGAAACAGTCTGCTGCGATCGAGCAACACTGGGCGCTCGAAAAGCAGGCCCAAGCCGCGGCATTCGCGGCGGCGAAACCCGGTGAGCCCTGCTCGGTGGTCGACAAGACCGCGCGCGAAGTGCTGGCCGGGGCAGGCCTCGGTCCTGAGTACCAGTTGCCGGGACTGCCTCATCGCACTGGGCATGGCATTGGCCTGGATATTCATGAGGGGCCCTATCTGGTTCGCGGTGACGACACGCCATTGGCTCGCGGCATGAGCTTCTCCAACGAGCCGATGATTGTCGTTCCCGGGGAGTACGGAATTCGTCTGGAAGACCATTTCTATATGACAGACACCGGGCCCCGCTGGTTTACCGAACCGCAAGCCGATCTTTACCAGCCCTTTGCCTGAGGAGACACATCGTGCGCAGTGATCGATTGATTCATGTGGTGGGATGCCACGCTGAGGGAGAAGTCGGTGATGTGGTCACCGGGGGTGTTGCTCCACCTCCGGGAGAGACCCTTTGGGCGCAGTCTCGCTATCTCGCGGAGAACACAGCACTCAAGGATTTTTTGCTCAATGAGCCCCGAGGTGGCGTGTTCCGTCACGTGAATCTGTTGATGCCGCCCAAGCATCCAGATGCAGACATCGCCGCGATAATTCTTGAGCCCGAGACAGTCCCACCCATGTCGGGCTCGAACACCATGTGCGTTACGACGGTGGCGCTGGAGACAGGCCGGGTGCCCATGCAGGAACCGGTCACCGACTTGCTGCTTGAGATGCCGGGCGGCTTGATCAAGGTTCAGGCCGAGTGTCGCAACGGCAAGGTTGAGCGGGTGAGCTTTGAGAACATGCCCTCTTTTGCAGACAAGTTGGACCAACCTCTCGAGGTGCCCGGCATTGGCACCGTCAACGTCGATATCGCGTTTGGCGGTGACAGCTTTGTGGTCGTCAATGCCGCTGACCTTGGCTTCTCCCTACATGCTTCAGAGGCGGATGATCTCAAGCGCGTGGGTATGGCAGTCGCTGCTGCGGCCAAAGCGCAGATCGGTTTTTCTCATCCAGATTTGCCCGGATTCGACGACATTACCTTCTGTCTTATTGCCGGGCCGATCGTGCAGGCGTCCGACGGTTTGACTGCGACCCATGCGGTGGCGATCAAGCCGGGCAAGCTGGATCGCTCGCCAACGGGCACGGGAGCCTCGGCGAGACTGGCGCTCATGCATGCCCGAGGTGAGGCGAGCGTGGGCACTGCGGTGACTTTCCAGTCTGTGCTGGGTTCCAGGTTCCGCGCGGACATTGTCCGTGAAACCACCCTTGGCGATCGGCCGGCAGTGATACCGCGGGTCTCGGGGCGTGCATGGATCACCAGCACCAGCCAATTGATGCTCGATCCCACAGACCCATGGCCTACCGGATATCGACTCAGCGACACATGGCCGCTGATGCCGGACGAACATTGAGCGCGCTGCCCTATCTGACCCTCGACAAGCTGCGCGAGCCACCCACCTGGCAGGGGGCCGTACAGGCGTTGATCGATGGGCATCGCCATCCCCGGGCGCAGATTGCTGACAGCGTACTTGCCAACGGTGATCGCCGATTGATGGCTCGATCGGCCTGGATCGAGGGGCTCGGCGCGGCGGTGAAGACCTTCACGGTGTATCCGGGTAACCCCGGTCAGCAGCCACCGAGGCCCAGCGTTCAGGGTGGTTGTACCCTCTTTGACGACGGCAGTGGTACGCCCACTGCAATCGTTGATTTTGGATTGCTGACTTATTGGAAGACCGCGGCAGACAGTGTGTTGGGCGCGCAACTGGTGGGGCCGGCAGAGCCGCGCTCGCTGGTGGTCATTGGTGCGGGGCTGGTGGCTCGATCGCTCTGTGAGGCCTATGCGGCAATGTTCCCTTCGCTGGAGGCGATCACAGTGTGTGCGCGACGTCTGTCGGCAGCGCAGGCGCTGGTTGACGCGCTGACGCTGGAGGGGGTCGAACTGAAGGCCTCAGACGAGCCCGCGCGCGACGTGCCGGCGGCCTGCGTGGTGGCGACCGCGACGACATCGGAGTCCCCGGTTCTCAACGGCGACTGGTTGGGGGCCGCTGTACACGTCGACCTGGTCGGTGCTTATTCGGCAACCATGCGGGAAGCTGACGACGCTGCTTTGCGGCGCGGGCAGCTTTACGTCGACAGTCGTGAGACGACGATTGATCACATCGGCGAGTTGCTCATTCCCATACAGCAGGGTGTGATCACTGCCGAGTCAGTACGTGGCGACTACTACGATTTGCTCGCCAATGGTTCGGCGCGGGCAGCGCTAACGCAGCGTGGAGACACCATCACCATTTTCAAAAATGGCGGCGGTGCGCATCTCGACCTGATGATGAGCCGTTATATGCAATCACTGGCGGCGGACTGAGTCACTGCCGGGTTAGAACTCCTGCCAGTCATCCTCAGTATGTGCTGCCGGTTTGTTCGCCGGTAGCCGCTGGGGCACCGGTTTTGGTTGCGCCGGCGCTGTTGCAGCAGTGGTGCGAGTCCCGGGAAGGCCAGGTTGTGCAGGCTTTACCTCGAGCCTGAAACGGTTCACCAGCTTGAGCAGGTCGCTGGCCAATTCCTCGAGGTGCAGCGCTGATGCATTCGCCTCTTCGACAAGGGCTGCATTCTGCTGTGTCATGGTGTCCATTTGGTTGACTGCAGAGTTGACCTGGCCAATGCCCTGGGATTGCTCGTCGCTGGCTGATGATATCTCGCCGACAGCCATGGCAACGCTGTTGATGGAGTTGGAGATCTCGGTGAGGCTTTCACCGGTTCTTGATACCAATTCGCTGCCGTGACCCACCCGCTCGACCGAGGTTTCAATCAGGCCGCGAATCTGTGAAGCAGATTCGGCGCTGCGTTGGGCGAGGTTGCGTACTTCTGAAGCGACGACGGCAAAGCCCCGGCCCATTTCTCCGGCGCGAGCTGCCTCCACCGAAGCATTGAGCGCGAGCAGGTTGGTTTGAAAGGCGATTTCGTTGATGACGTCGATGATCTTCTCGATCTGCTGCGATGCATCGTTGATCTCCGCCATCGCGGCCACCGCTTCCTGGGAAATCCGCTGGCTTTCTTCAGAATGTTGCCGTGCCTCTCCGATCATTTGGTTGGCGCGTCTGGTGTTCTCTGCATTCTGCTGCACCGTGACGGTCATTTCGTTCATGCTCGCCGCGGTCTGTTCAAGACTCGCCGCCTGTTGCTCGGTGCGGGCCGATAGCTCGGTATTGCCCGATGCTATTTCGCTGCTGGCGCGGGTCACTTCATCGGTGTTGTGACGTACCTCGCCAATCAATTCGCTAAGCTGGTCGCGCATGGATTTGAGCGCTTTCATCAATCGCCCGACTTCGTCGTCGCCCACAGCGACAATGTCCTGTGTCAGGTCGCCATCGGCGAATCGTGCGCAAGCCTCACCGGCATCAGCGAGCGGCTGGATGAACAATTGCTTTGCCACCCGTTGCACCATCCAGAGTACCGCGATCAGCAGTGGAATGACCCAGGCAATACCCATCAATACGGTGTTGCGAACCAGCACATCCGCTTCATCGAGCGGCTTGATGACCTCGAAAGCTCCGTGCAGATCGCCCGCCTTCTTGCCGTCCATGCGGAATCCTGTGAGGTCGGTACCGTCACTTGTTCCCCAGATTTCCATCGAGGTCGCCGGGTCGCCATGGCAGTTCAGGCAGACGCCATCCAGCCGTACGGGTCGAAAGTAGCGAATGGCATTGGCCTCACTGTCGATGAGCACGTGTTCGCGCGCCTCGGGGTTGCTGGCAAAGAACGCCAGTGCCTCGCGCTCGAGTGCGTCGGGCTCGTTGGTGCTGTTGCGTGCGTTTTGCCGCGGGGTGCGGAACTGGAAACCACCTTCCTCGGCCTTGGCTTTGGCGGACTCCCAGGCCGCGACCACGGGTACCGAGGCGAGAATTTTCTGTTTGCGAACCGCGGGGTCGGTCTCGGTCGCCTGAATCTCCAGCAAAGCCTCGGTTGAAAACAGGCCCAGTCGCCATTTCTCTGACATGTTCTCGCGCACCGACTCGGTCATCAGAACCAAGTTCCTGGCGGCTCTGACCTCGGCATCGCGGATGGCGCTGCGTTCATTGAAGATGTAGAGCGTGAAAAGGACGGTGACGATCATGACGATGAGCGTGATCATCCAGGCCCTGAAGCTGATTCTGGCGATGAGACCTTGCATTGATTTACAGCTCCCCGTTTCAAGCCCCGAGGTTGCTCTCTGACAGGAGCCACGCCGGAAGCGGTCAAAACAATTCGTGGTAAATCTGTATCGCGGAGTTATAAAAGTTATAACTCAATGGAGTGTTTAACCCCTGCTAAGGCGTTTGTCTATAAATTTGAGGGCAGGTGGTG
>CAYZWL010000052.1:0-19697 GCA_964482195.1 uncultured Alteromonadaceae bacterium
AAAAAAAAGCCGGCCCACATTGCGATGGGCCGGCTTGCTTTTTGGTGCTACTCAGTTGAAGTGGTAGCGAGCTGTCAGGCCGACGGTACGCGGGGTGGCGACTCGGAAGGCCAGTCGGGCTCGGCCACCGCGCTCACGATCAAACGACAGATCGGCGTTTTCGTCGGCGAGATTGTTGGCGTAGGCCGCGAACTCCCAGGACTCGTAACGCAGACCAGCACGCAGGTTGATCATGTCGTAGGCATCGAGCTCCAGATCTACGTCGGTGACTTCACTACCCGTTGCGCCACCGAAGGGCAGACCCGAGCTGAAGCTGCCTGCCCCGGGCAGTTGATCGCTGGGCTGGGTGAAGCGGCTGCCGATGTACTGCCAGGTCGCTGAAACATAGGTCTCCTGGGAGCCGAACAAGGCGGGCAGATCGTAGGTGGCACTGGCTGACCATTGCAGTTCGGGTACTGAGGGCAGTCGGTTACCCGACTCGACACCACCAAGAATCGCGCCATTGCCATCACGCACAGTGGAATCGAACTCGGCTTCCAGCAAACTGCCTGAGAAGGTCAATGCCAGCTGTTCGGTGGCCTGGGTGGTCACCTCGAGTTCAACACCTGCGGTGTGCGCCTCGGGCACGTTAAAGGTAATGCGTGAGGAGCAGGAACCGGCGTCGAGGGTGGTCTGCAGATTTTCGATGTCGGTGTAGAAGACCGCCGCATTCACTACGGTGCTGCCAAAGCGTGACTTCATACCCGCTTCGTAGTTCCACAGGGTTTCGTCGTCGTAGTCCTGGAAGCCACCGAAGGTCTCGAGGTCCGCGGGCGTACACAATCCGCTGTTAAGCGGGTCGTTCACACCACCCAGGCGGAAGCCCTGGGAGACCTGCGCGTTCAGCGTAACCTGGTCGTTCATTTCGTAGGCCGCCATCAGGCGAGGATTGAAACCATCAGATGCGGTGCTGTCAGACTGATCCCAGCCATCCGAGAACAGACCGCCGCCGAAGATGGTGCGGTCTTCTTCAAAGTCATACCAGCGCAGGCCGGCAGTGACGGTCAACTGCTCACTCAGCGAGTAAGTCACCTCACCGAAGGCGGCGATCTGACTGAGGTCGTAATCCAGATCGGCGTTGTAGGGTGAGTCAGCGCCGTAACCGTTGGCCACCGCCGCAGATGTGCCGGCGCCCAGTACCGCATCAGTAAAGGCGTCGTAACCCGGGGTGGGCAACCGCTGGGCGTACTCGCGCTGGACATCCATGTAGAAGGCACCAGCTACCCACTGCAAGTCAGCATCGCCATTCGATGCGAAACGGAGTTCGAAGGTGTCTTGGGTCAGTTCGGTGCTGTCGCGCAGGTTGGAGGGTAGGGCGACCGCTTGCTCGGGAAATCCAAGATCCACCGAGACCGAACCGGTCAGGGCTGACGCGTCACGGCTGACCAGGATATCCCGCTCCATGTGGCTGGCCACAAACGTGGTGTCTACCGATTCACCGGCGTAGTTGACCACGATGTCAGTCAGCGAAGTCTCTTCCTCAAAGGCCTCATCAAGCAGCAGGAACTGCTCGCGCTCACCGAGTTGGATGGCAGGTCTTGTCGTGGTGTAGGGGTTCGCGAACAGGTTGAACTCTTCACGACGGTTAAAGCCGTCGGCGTTGATTTCCTGGTAAACGAGTCGCGGGGTGATGGTCAGGTTGTCAGTGGGCGTCCACTTGACCGCGATACGACCACCAGTGCGCTCACCGCTGTTGACGTCCTGGTCAACACTGCCGTCTTCGCGGCGCGCGTCGATAAAACCAGCGTAATCGGTGCGGTAGGCCACCATACGCACAGCGGCATCTTCGCCCAGAGGCACGTTCCACATGCCTTTGACATGACCGCCCGTCCCGCCGTCGGTGACGCTGTTGGCGTCGAGTTCAAGTGAGCCCTCGGTCTCGTCCATCTTGGGCTGCTCGGTGATGTTGCGGATAGTGCCGCCGATCGAGCCTGAGCCAAATAGTGTGCCCTGGGGGCCGCGCAGGGTTTCTACCCGTGCGAGGTCGTAGAGGTCGAAGTCTGGTGTGAACAACGACAGAGACACGACCGACTCATCGAGGTAGATGCCCACCTGCTCTTTGACACCCGGCTGATCGCGAATGATCTGGCCGGCGGAGACGCCGCGTACTGCGACCTGACTCTGGCCCGGACCGAGGTTCTGGATGGTCAGGCCCGCAACGTTGCGAGACAGCTCTTCGAGGTTGGTGGCCCCTGATCGGCGGATGTCATCCTGGGTCTGGGCGTTGATGGAAAATGGCAGGTCTTGGATAGTCGATTCGCGTTTGGTCGCAGTGACCACAACTTCTTCGAGTACGCTGGTTTGAGCCTGGGCGGCGGTTGCCCCCATGACGGCGAGCGCGATGAGTGATTTGCGGAACATGGTGTTCCCCCCTGTTCTGGTGGCGTGTGTGTTGATCGGGGCTCTTTGGCCCTTGCACCGCCGAGTGTATGCGCACTTTTCTGGTGCGTGGCGATCAAATTACGCCACTTTTGCCACCACTGAGGCATGAGGGGTATTCGTCAAATCTATATTGACCTGACCTTGGATTCGATTTTTGGATGGTGAGAGCCGCTAATCGACATTTTTTAGCACTCTTTTGCATCGAGTGCTAAAAAACCCTTGAAATGGTTTCATGTGTCCCCATTATTTCGCCGTGCCCCGACGGGGGCCGGTCAACGATATTGATATCAGGAGATCCACAAGCATGAACATTCGTCCGCTGTACGACCGCGTCGTCGTTCGTCGCAAGGAAGAAGAGGAAACCACTGCCGCAGGTATCGTCCTGCCGGGTTCCGCCAAGGAAAAGCCCAACCAGGGTGAAGTGGTTGCCGTTGGTGATGGCAAAGTACTGGACAACGGCGAGCAGCGTGCGCTGTCAGTCAAGGTTGGCGATACGGTTGTGTTTGGCCAGTACGCCGGCAGCAACACCATCGAAGTCAACGGCGAAGAGCTCATCCTCATGAGCGAAAACGAAATCTTCGCGGTCGTCGAGTAATCGCCCCGCCCCCTATTAGAGAAAGGAAAGCAGAGAAATGGCAAAAGACGTATTTTTTGGCGATCCCGCACGTCAGCGTATGCTGGCCGGCGTCAACATCCTCGCGGATGCAGTAAAGGCTACCCTGGGTCCCAAGGGCCGTAATGTCATCCTGGAGAAGTCCTTCGGTGCGCCGACTGTGACCAAGGACGGCGTTTCCGTGGCCAAGGAAATCGAACTGGCGGACAAGTTCGAGAACATGGGCGCGCAGATGGTGAAGGAAGTGGCTTCACAGGCTTCTGACGCTGCAGGTGACGGTACCACTACCGCAACAGTCCTCGCCCAGAGCATCGTTAACGAAGGCCTCAAGGCTGTTGCCGCAGGCATGAACCCGATGGACCTGAAGCGCGGCATCGACAAAGCTGTTGCTGCTGCCGTTGACGCCATCCAGGGCATGAGCACCCCTTGCGAAGACAACACCGCGATTGCGCAGGTTGGCACCATCTCCGCCAACAGCGACACTTCAGTGGGCGAGATCATCGCCGAGGCGATGGAGAAAGTCGGTAAGGAAGGTGTCATCACCGTTGAAGAGGGCTCTGGTCTCGAGAACGAGCTGGACGTCGTCGAAGGTATGCAATTCGATCGCGGCTACCTGTCTCCTTACTTCATCAACAACCAGGAGAACATGCAGGCTGAGATCGACGACCCCTACCTGCTGCTGGTTGACAAGAAGATCTCTAACATCCGTGAACTGCTGCCCGTGCTCGAGCAGGTCGCCAAGGCTTCCAAGCCGCTGGTGATTGTTGCTGAAGACGTCGAAGGCGAAGCACTGGCGACTTTGGTTGTGAACAACATGCGCGGCATCGTCAAAGTTGCTGCCTGTAAGGCACCGGGCTTCGGCGATCGTCGTAAGGCCATGCTGCAGGACATCGCGATCCTGACCGGCGGCACCGTGATCTCTGAAGAAGTTGGTCTGGATCTCGAGAGCGCGTCTCTGGAGCACCTGGGTACTGCCAAGCGCGTGACCATGGACAAGGACAACACCACCATCGTTGATGGTGCGGGTGACCACGAAGCCATCAAGGCTCGCGTCAGCGAAATCCGCGTCCAGATCGAGAACACTTCATCTGACTACGATCGCGAAAAACTGCAAGAGCGCGTGGCCAAGCTGGCCGGCGGTGTTGCTGTGATCAAGGTGGGTGCGGCTACCGAGATCGAGATGAAAGAGAAGAAGGCTCGTGTCGAAGACGCGCTGCACGCGACTCGCGCGGCGGTTGAAGAGGGTGTGGTTGCCGGTGGTGGCACTGCACTGGTTCGCGCTATCGGCCAGATCTCCGGCCTTACCGGCGACAACGAAGACCAGAACCACGGTATCGCAGCTGCGCTGCGCGCCATGGAAGGTCCGCTGCGTCAGATCGTTGCCAACGCTGGCGATGAAGCTTCTGTCGTTCTCGACAAGGTGCGCCAGGCTGACGGTAACACCGGCTACAACGCTGCGACCGGTGAGTACGGTGACATGATCGCCATGGGTATTCTCGACCCGGCGAAAGTAACTCGTACCGCGCTGCAGGCCGCGGGCTCTGTAGCTGGTCTGATGATCACTACCGAGGTCATGGTTGCTGACGCACCGAAGGAAGAAGCTGCTGCACCGGCAATGCCTGATATGGGCGGCATGGGCGGCATGGGCGGCATGATGTAAGCCACCCGGCATCGTTCCGAGAAACCCGGCTCCGGCCGGGTTTTTTTATGGGCGCAGTTGCGGCACTCTAGGCGCCTCGCCGACGGTCAGTTAATGCCGGTCGCTGGCGGGGCCCGGCACGGGCCAAGTCCGCGATGCCGGTATACTACGCGCTGCTCCAAATACAGCGTTTCTGCGTAGCTTTATCGCACGACAGGAATGCACCCCCAACAATCAGGAGAACCCAAATGGCTTTTACTTTGCCCGAACTCCCTTACGCCCGCGATGCGCTGGCACCGCACATCTCTTCTGAGACGCTCGACTTCCACTATGGCAAGCATCATCAGACCTACGTCGACAAGCTGAACGGTCTGGTCGAAGGCACCGACAACGCGGACAAGAGCCTCGAAGACATCATCCGTTCCTCGGACGGTGGTTTGTTCAACAACGCGGCTCAAATCTGGAACCACACCTTCTATTGGCACTGCCTGAGCCCCAATGGTGGCGGCGAGCCGACCGGTGCGGTAGCCGATGCTATCAACGCAGCCTTTGGTTCTTTCGAGGCGTTCAAGGAGCAGTTCACTACTAGCGCCATCAACAACTTCGGCTCCAGCTGGACCTGGCTGGTGAAGAAGGCCGACGGCACAGTGGCGATTCACAACACCTCCAACGCCGGATGCCCGCTCACCGAAGAGGGTGTTACCCCGATTCTGACGGTTGATCTGTGGGAGCATGCTTACTACATCGACTACCGCAATGCGCGTCCGAAGTACATGGAAGCGTTCTGGGCGCTGGTCAACTGGGAATTCTGCAACGCCAACATGGGCTGATTGCACAGCATTCCATCAAGGCGGCCTTTGGGTCGCCTTTTTTGTGTCAGATTCAGGGATAAACCATGAAACGCTTCGTTGCCTTCTTTTGCGCCTTGCTCCCGCTGAGCGCCACTTCCGCTCTCGCTCAGAGTCTGGTGCTGGTGTCGATCGATGGCTTCCGTTGGGACTACATGGATGAGTACCCGACACCCAATCTCAATGCCATTGCCGCAGGTGGCGTGCGCGCGACCAAGATGATGCCCATCTTCCCCAGCAAGACCTTTCCCGGGCATCTATCGATCGTGACGGGGCTGACCCCTGCGCAGCACGGTATCGTCGATAACAACTTCTGCGATAGCGAGCGCGGTGAGTGTTACAAAATGGCGGATGGCGGCAAGGATTCCACTTGGCTGAGTGGCATACCGCTGTGGAACCTGGTGGAAATGCACGGCCACAAGGCGGCGAGTTACTTCTGGCCCGAGTCCGATGCCCGGGTGAACGGTATGCACCAGAGCTATCACTATCACTACAGTCACAACGCGCCCAATGATGGGCGCGTGGCACAGGTGGTGGATTGGCTGAACCTGCCTGAAGCCCGTCGGCCGCGCCTGGTCACGACGTACTTTTCGTTGGTGGACAGCGCCGGTCATGAGCACGGCCCCATCTCATCGGGCACCGCGGCTGCAGTCGCCGAGGTCGACCGGCTCATTGGTGAGCTGTGGGCCGGGATTCAGGCGGCGCCTGGACAGGTCAACCTGATGGTGGTCTCCGACCACGGCATGGTAGAGCTGCGCGCCGATTCGGTGTTGGGTCCGAAGGATTTGCCGGAGGCCGATGGCTTCACGGTACGCTGGGGTTGGGATCGAATTGGCTATACCCCCGAGAAGGAGGGCGCTGATGTCGACGCGCTGAGTACTGCGCTGACGGCGCGCGCTGAAGGACGGTACCGGGTTCTCGACGGCGAGGCCTTGATGGCGCTGGGGCACCCACCGGGGCCGCGTACTCCCGCCATTATGATTGAGGCAATACCTCCCGGGTTCTTCAGCGCCGGGCCCGTGCGCGACGCGGATGGCGTGATTGGCACGCATGGTTTTGCCGTCAGCGCGGTTCCCGAGATGGCTGCCTTTTTGGTAGCGGCCGGGCCTGCCTTCAAGGTCGGCGCAACGATTCCGGAAGTGAGTCAGTTGGACGTCTACCCGGTGGCGGCAAAGGTTCTCGATGTTGCACCGCTAAACCGGCTGCCCAGCGATGGTGGAAAGCTGCTCAACGCACTGAAAACCTCGAACTAAGCGGCATTGGTCGGGTCAAAAACCCGGCCAGCCCCAATGGCTGCGATATACTCCCCGCTCACCTGAACGAGGCTCCACCGCGCATGGCCCGCGACGACATCCAAGATATCCCTTCTTTTGCCGCTTCCCGTGATGAGGCCCTGGCTGCGGCCCCGCGTGGCGCACCGCCCAGTGCCCGACCCAGAGGTGGCAATGGCTCGGGTGCTGGTAATGGCGGCAGCACGGGGGGTGGTCTGGGTGGTCTGGGCAAGTTTGCGCTCACCGTGGCCTTCTTCGGCGCGGTCGGTGCCTGTGGTGGTGGGTGGTTCCTCTACCAAGAGTTGGTGGCGACCCAGCAGCAATTGGCGCAGACCACCGAGCGAGTCAGCAATCTCGAGTTGTTGCTGTCGGATACTGATGAAACCCTCAGCCAGAGTTCGGCGAAGATCAATGAAGACATGGGTTTCTGGAAGACCGAAATCCGCAAGTTGTGGGATTGGCGCAACAAGGAAGCCAAGCCCGCGCTCGACAAGCTTGAGAAAGAAATGGGTACTGCCAACACCTCAATCAAACGCCTGCGCACAGTGGCCGACAACAATGCTACCGCGGTGAAGGGGCTCGAGGCAGACCTCGTTGCACTCAAAAAGCTGAGTGGAGATCTGGAGCGTATGGCCGCGAGCGCCAAGCGTGCCCAGACTGACGTCGAGCGTCTTGCCGATGGCGTCAACAAAGCGCGCCTGGAGCGTGCGGCCATTGGCAAGCGTGTTGGCAGCAACGAGGAGTGGATCGAATCGATCAACGCCTTCCGTCGCCAGATCAATTCCAAGATCAGCAGTCTCGAAGCCCAGATTCGCGCGGCTAACACCGCGCCAACAACGACACCGCTGCAGTAAAACCCAGTCATCATCCGGGAGCCCCACATGACCGTCATTCGTCAACAGGACCTTATCGACAGCGTCGCCGATGCGCTGCAGTTCATCTCCTACTACCACCCGCTAGATTTTGTTCAGGGTGTGCACAAAGCCTACGAAATGGAGGTGAACCCTGCCGCCAAAGACGCCATGGCGCAGATTCTGATCAACTCGCGCATGTGTGCGACGGGCCACCGCCCGATCTGCCAGGACACTGGCATTGTGACCGTGTTCATCGAGATCGGGATGGATGTTCGTTGGGAGGCAGACATGGGCCTCGAAGACATGATCAACGAAGGGGTTCGCCGCGCCTATCTGCACCCCGACAACAAGCTGCGTGCGTCGATTCTCGCTGACCCGGCCGGGAAGCGGGCCAATACCAAGGACAATACGCCGGCGGTGATCCACACGCGTGTCGTGCCCGGCAATACTGTCGATGTGCGCGTGGCTGCCAAGGGCGGCGGTTCTGAGAACAAGTCCAAGCTCGCCATGCTCAACCCGTCTGACAGCATCGTGGATTGGGTGGTCAAGACCGTGCCCACCATGGGCGCGGGCTGGTGCCCCCCGGGGATGCTCGGCATTGGCATTGGTGGCACGGCAGAGAAAGCAGCGGTACTCGCCAAAGAATCCCTGATGGATCCTATCGATATTCAGGAGTTGCGTGCCCGCGGCCCCAATAGCCGGGTCGAAGAATTGCGTCTGGAGATCATGGAGGCAGTCAACAAGCTGGGTATTGGTGCCCAAGGTCTCGGTGGTTTGACAACCGTGCTTGATGTGAAGATCAAGGACCACCCCACCCACGCGGCGTCACTGCCGGTGGCGATGATTCCCAACTGCGCTGCGACGCGACACGCACACTTTACCCTTACGGGTGAAGGCCCGGCGCTTCAAACGCCTCCGGATCTCAGCCAGTGGCCCGACGTCAGTTGGGAGCCCGGTGACTCGGTGCGTCGTATCAACCTCGATACCGTGACTGCGAATGATGTGAAGACTTGGCAACCCGGCGAGACCTTGTTGCTTTCAGGCACCATGTTGACCGGTCGGGATGCAGCCCACAAGCGCATGACGCAGATGCTGCAAAACGGCGAGGAATTGCCGGTCGATCTCAAGGGCAAGTTTATCTACTACGTGGGTCCAGTGGATCCGGTGCGAGAGGAGGTGGTGGGCCCCGCAGGTCCGACCACGGCCACCCGCATGGACAAGTTTACGGATTACATCCTGGAGCAGACCGGGTTGATCGGCATGATCGGCAAAGCCGAGCGAGGGCCAGTCGCGGTCGAGGCCATCAAGAAACACGGAGCGGTCTATCTGATGGCGGTCGGTGGTGCTGCGTACCTGGTTTCCAAAGCAATTACCGATGCCAAGGTCGTCGCCTTTGAGGACCTCGGTATGGAGGCGATTTACGCGTTCACCGTCAAAGATATGCCCGTCAGCGTAGCCGTGGACAGCCAGGGTGAGTCGGTACATGTCAGTGGGCCGAAGATTTGGTCCGCGAAGATCGAAGAGCAGGCGCTTGAGCTCATCTGACACCTACTACTGGCACGACTACGAAACCAGCGGTGCCGACCCCAGTTGTGATCGGCCCATGCAGTTCGCCGGGGTCCGCACCAATGCGGACCTCGAAGTGATTGGCGAGCCGCTGGTCATTTACAACCGCCCAACCCCGGATTATCTGCCCCATCCCGGTGCGATCCGGGTAACCGGGATCAGTCCGTTTACCGCACTTGAGCAAGGGCTTAGTGAACGAGACTTCATTGAAGCGATTCACGACGAGTTGTCCGCACCGGGCACCTGTGGCGTCGGTTACAACTCCATTCGTTTTGATGACGAGGTCACTCGCTTTACGCTGTACCGGAACTTCTTTGACCCGTATGAGCGCGAACGCGGGAAAGGGCGTTCTCGCTGGGACCTGATCGATGTGACTCGCGCTTTTTACGCGCTGCGACCCGACGGCATCGAATGGCCCTTGCGGGATGATGGTCAGGTGAGTTTTCGGCTTGAGGATCTGACTGCAGCTAACGGTATCTCCCATGGCAATGCCCACGACGCCTATTCGGACGTCGAGGCGACGATCGCCGTGGCGCGGATGCTGCGCAAAGCCGACCGGGAACTGTTCGACACGCTGTTCTCGATGCGGAGCCGGGACGCAGTCGCTGCACTGCTGGATGTCAAAGCCATGAAGCCTGTACTGCATGTATCGGGCATGATCGGCAGCGCCCGGGGCAATCTCGCGGCAATGATTCCCCTCGCGGTACATCCCAAGATCAAGTCCGAAATTATCTGTGCGGATCTGTCGGCAACCCCTGATTTTTTGCAGCAGGACGTCTCGGCGATCCGTGAGGCGCTGTTCACCCGCAAGGATGAATTGCCCGAGGGTGTCGAGCGCCCGCCGCTCAAAACCATTCGTCTCAATCGGGCGCCCGCGGTGTTGCCTATGACATGGGCGAAGAATGGTCCCGCAGAGCGCTGGGGCCTAGACGGCGACAGACTGCGCGCGAATCTGGCTGCTTGGCGTACCGTCCGTGACACGGCCCCCGCCGCCTTCGCCAGCCAATTGGCTGAGATCTACGCTGGCCGGGAATTCCCCCCTCGCAGCGACCCGGACACCATGCTTTACGATGGGTTCTTCGATTGGGCGGATAAAAACCAGTTTCCGCTGGTACGAGATGCCGCGCCGGATGAGCTGGGCGGACAGACTTTCGTGTTCAAGGATCGCCGGTTACCCGAGCTATTGTTCCGCTACCGCGCGCGCAGTTTTCCAGAGACGTTATCCGAGGCTGAACAGGCTCGCTGGATTGAACACTGCCGAGCGCAATTGAGTGAGGGGGCGTTCAATCTTGCCCAGTTCGATCAGGAGCTGGCTGAGATCATGGCGGGCGATTTGAGTGAGCGACAGCGGGAGGCGCTGTTGGCGTTGTCCGCGTATCGGCAAGAGCTGGCGCAGCATTTGCAACTGGCCGATTAAGGGCAGATTAATGACGAATTGAAGCCGGGCTGAGCACGCGTGACTGCCCGGCGGTGCGGTGGCCTTGCTAGAATCGACGACGCGACGCATCACCCTCACAAGCAAAACACACGGAGCAGCGCGTGGATTTTCCCGGCAGTCATATCCTGAGCATCGATCAGTTTGAGCGTGAAGCGGTGGAGCGGCTATTTACCGTGGCTGACCGAATGCGCCCCTACGCCCATCGTGAGAAAGTGACGCGTGTGTTGAGCGGCGCCATTCTTGGGTCGATGTTTTTCGAACCCTCCACCCGAACCCGGGTGAGCTTCGGTAGTGCGTTCAACCTGCTGGGCGGCGAGGTTCGGGAAACCACCGGTTTCGAGAGTTCCGCCATCGCCAAAGGGGAGTCCCTGCACGACACTGCCCGTGTGTTGAGTGGTTATTCAGACGTTATCGTCATGCGCCACCCAGAGGCCGGCTCAGTCGCCGACTTTGCCAGCGCCAGTCGTGTGCCCGTGATGAATGGTGGTGACGGCGCCAACGAACACCCGAGTCAGGCGCTGCTCGACCTCTACACCATTCGCAGCGAACTCGCCGGTCGAGGCCGCGGCCTCGATGGTCTGCGCATCGCCATGGTGGGCGACCTGCGCTATGGGCGCACTGTCCACTCGCTATCGCGACTGCTGGCGCTTTACAGCAATGTCCATGTCAGTTTGGTTTCCCCGGCAGAGCTGAGCATGCCCCCGGTAATGGTCGAACAGCTTCGCGCCGCGGGCCACGAGGTTGTGGAGACCGAGCAGTTGGAGGCGGGCATCGAGCACGTGGATATCGTCTACTCCACGCGCATTCAAGAGGAGCGCTTTGCATCGAGTGAAGAGGCCGATCTTTACCGTGGTCGATTCCGGCTCAACCAGAGCGTTTATACCGCACACTGCGAGCCCAATACCGTCATCATGCACCCGTTACCCCGTGACTCCCGAGCCGGTGCCCAGGAACTCGACACGGATCTGGATGCCAACCCTAATCTGGCGATCTTCCGTCAAGCCGATAACGGCGTGCTGGTGCGTATGGCTTTGTTTGCGCTGGTGCTCGATGTGGCAGATCAGGTCGACGCCCACGCCCGTCCGGTTAACTGGTACACCGAGCGTCGCTTCTGATGACCGATGAGCGCTGGCAGGGCGCCCGATTCGCGGCCGAGGACGCCTCGGTTGTTGAGCGCGAAACGCTGTTCGAAGGCTACTTTCGTATTAGTCGTCTGAGTCTTCGGCATCGTCTGTTTGCCGGCGGCTGGTCCGAGGTCTTCCAACGTGAAGTCTTTCAGCGCGGTGATGCTGTGGGTGTGCTGCCCTGGGATCCTGTGAAGGACGAGGTCATTCTGATCGAGCAGTTCCGGCCTGGCGCGCTGCGCGGGGGGGAGACGCCCTGGATGTTGGAGCTGGTCGCCGGCATCGTCGAACCCGGTGAGGGTGACCTCGACGTCGTGCACCGTGAAGCTGCGGAGGAAGCGGGGTGCCGGCTGGACCTTGTGGAGAAAATTGCCAGTTTTTTCCCCAGTGCGGGCGCCTGTGATGAGCACATACGGCTGTTTGTCGGGCGCGTTGTCTCGGCCGGGGTGGGCGAGATTCACGGGCTTGCCGATGAGCAGGAAGATATTTTGGTCCATGCTCTCCCCCGCAAAGAAGCCGTTGCACTGCTGGACGCCAACCGCATCAACAACGGACATACACTGATTGCCTTGCAGTGGCTGGCGCGACACGGTGACGCGCTGCGCGAACAATGGCTGACCGACAGCGCTTGCGATGACGGCTGAATCTCAGTCAGACCAGCCGACCCAGCCCAGGAGCCTGTTACGGTCCAGCGCCGTGGTCAGCATTGGCACCATGATGTCTCGGGTGCTCGGCCTGGTGCGCGATGTGGTGTTGGCGATGTTGGTCGGTGCCGCGGCAAACGCCGATGCTTTTTTTGTCGCGTTCAAAATCCCCAATTTTTTGCGCCGCCTGTTCGCTGAAGGTGCTTTTGCGCAGGCCTTTGTGCCGGTGCTGTCGGATACCCGCGAGCGCGGCGGTCAGGCGGCGGTTCAGGCATTGATTGACCGTGTCGCCGGGGCGCTCGGCGCGAGCTTGTTGGCGCTGACGCTGCTGACCATTCTCGCGGCGCCGGTCGTGGCATTGGTGTTTGCGCCGGGCTTTTCTTCAGATCCAGCGAAGCTTGCCCTGACCGCGGAGTTGATTCGAATCACCTTCCCTTACTTACTGCTGATTTCACTGACGGGTTTTGCTGGCGGCATTTTGAACAGTTACGGGCGATTTGCCGTGCCCGCTTTTACGCCCGTGTTGCTTAACCTGTCACTCATTGCGGCGGCCCTGTTTCTCGCTCCCAGATTTGCAGAGCCCACTTTTGCGTTGGCCTGGGGCGTGCTGATCGCAGGCCTCGCGCAACTGCTGTTTCAGTTGCCGGCGCTGCACGGGCTGGGGCTAACACCCCGGCCTCGCTGGGATCTACAGCATGAGGGCGTGCGTCGGATCATGACGCTCATGGTCCCAGCACTGTTCGGTGTCTCAGTGAGTCAGATCAACCTACTGCTAGATACTGTGCTGGCTTCTTTGCTGCCTGATGGCAGCGTGGCCTGGCTGTACTACTCGGATCGCTTGATGGAACTGCCACTCGGGGTATTCGCCATTGCAATTGCCACGGTCATCTTGCCGACGCTATCGGCACAACGAGCTCAGGCGGCTGGGCAGGCATTTGGCGCTACGCTGGATTGGGCGGTGCGCATGGTGCTGTTGGTGGCGGTACCGGCGACGGTAGCCCTCGCGCTGTTGGCTCCCCAGATCCTCACCACGCTGTTTCAGTATGGCGCCTTCACTGGTGATGACGTTGCCCGCGCCAGCCATTCCCTGCGCGCCTACACCCTGGGTCTCACTGCCTTCATGCTCATCAAGGTGCTGGCGCCCGGGTACTACGCCCGTGAAGATATGAAGCGTCCGGTCCGAATTGGCATTATCGCCATGGTTGCCAACATGGTGCTCAATCCCCTGCTGGTGTTCCCATTGTTATGGCAATACAACCTGGGACATGTAGGCCTGGCGCTGGCGACCAGCCTGTCGGCCTGGCTCAATGCTGCATTGCTATATCGCGGCTTGCTACGAGACAGCGTCATGGCGCCCACCCAGGCCTTGCGCTGGTTGTTGCCTCGCCTGCTGATTGCCGTGCTGGCGATGGGGGCGGTGCTGCATTTTCTGAGCCCCGAGACCCACCTCTGGCTGGATTGGAGCTGGTGGCAGCGGGGGTTGAGGATTGCCGGGCTGGTTGCCGCCGGACTGGTCAGCTACTCGCTGACCTTGCTAATGCTCGGTTTGCGCCCAGCGACCCTCCGCACGGTATAATCTCGCCTTTCGGCAACTCCCTCATTCCCGTCATGGAATTCATCCGCGGACGACAACATCTGCGCCCGGGGCACCGCGGCTGTGCGGTCACCATTGGCGCCTTCGACGGCGTGCACCTGGGTCATCAGGCGGTCCTTGCGCATCTGCGTGCCGAGGCCGACGCCCGGAGTATCGATGCCGTCGCCATTACCTTTGAGCCCTTGCCGCGGGAGTTCTTTGCGCCCAAGGACGCACCGCCGCGGTTGATGACATTGCGCGACAAAATTGTGGCGATGCAGGGGCAGGGCGTGGATCGCCTGGCCTGTCTGCGATTCAATGACGCGTTGCGCACGATGTCTGCTCGCGCGTTCGTTGAGCAAATCTTCGTGCAGGGTCTCGATGCCCGTTACATCGTGATTGGCGATGATTTCTGTTTTGGCAACAATCGCGAGGGAGATATCAACTATCTTCGTTCCGTCGCCGATGAATTCGGGTTCGAGGTCGCACCGACGCCTACTTATGCCGTGAGTGATGAGCGCGTCAGCAGCACGCGTTTGCGCGGGGCCCTGAGCCAGGGAGATTTTGTGCTTGCTGAAGCGCTGCTCGGACGCCAGTACTGCATCAGTGGGCGGGTCAACTACGGTCGGCAACTGGGTCGACAACTCGATTCCCCGACGGCCAATATTGCACTGCGTGGACGTTCGACGCCGCTGCAGGGTGTTTTTGCGGTCACGGCGACTGGAGGCGGGCTCGATCACGCACCAGCGGTGGCCAACCTGGGAGTCAAGCCCACCGTCGCTGATGGACTGGCTCTGAGCCTTGAAGTTCACGTTCTCGACCGCAAGGTAGACCTCTATGGTCAGCGCCTTGAGGTGCGATTCCTGCACAAGCTGCGGGATGAAAAAAAATTCGCCTCCCTGGAGGATCTCAAAGCAGGTATCGCCGCCGATCAGGCCGCGGCCCGCGCATGGCATAGCGCCCAACTGGAAAACTCATGAGCGACTACAAGAGCACTCTCAATCTGCCCCAGACAGCCTTCCCCATGAAGGCCAACCTTGCCAACCGCGAGCCCGAGCGGCTCAAGGCTTGGGACGAGATGGGTCTTTATGCACGCATGCGTGATGCTGGCCAGGGCAAGCCCAAGTTTATTCTCCACGATGGCCCTCCCTACGCGAATGGAGAGCTGCACGTTGGTCATGCGGTGAACAAGGTGCTTAAGGACTTCATTATCAAGTCCAAGACCCTGTCAGGTTTTGATGCCCCGTATGTGCCGGGCTGGGACTGTCACGGTTTGCCCATTGAACTGAACGTCGAGAAAAAACACGGCAAACCCGGGCAGAAGTTGACCGCGGGTGAATTCCGCCAGAAGTGCCGGGACTACGCGGCGGGCCAGGTCGATAACCAGCGCGCCGACTTCGTGCGCATGGGCGTGGTGGGTGACTGGGACAATCCCTACCTGACCATGAACTATCAGTTTGAGGCGAACATTGTTCGCACCCTCGGCGGGATCATCGATAACGGCCATTTGCACAAGGGCTTCAAGCCGGTGCACTGGTGCCTGGATTGCGGGTCCGCGCTGGCTGAGGCCGAGGTTGAGTACAAAGATAAGGTTTCTTCAGCGATTGACGTCGCCTTCCCAGTGGTCGACAAAGCCCGTTTTGCTGAAGTGTTCGGCATCGATGCCGAAGCGGATACCGCTGTGGCGATCTGGACCACCACGCCCTGGACGCTGGCCGCCAACCGCGGTGTGAGTGTCAGTGCGGACCTCGACTATGTGCTCGTCGACGTGCAGGGCCGCCTGGTGATGGTTGCCGAGGAACTGCTTGAAGATTGCGCTGCTCGATTCGGCGTTGACGCGACGGTCGTCGCCCGCGCCCGTGGCGCTGAACTCGATCGTGTGATGGTGCGACCACCATTCGCTGATATTGAAGTGCCGATGATGCTCGGTGATCACGTCACCACGGATGCCGGTACCGGTTGTGTGCACACGGCTCCAGCGCATGGTCTTGAGGATTTCGACATTGGTAAGCGCTACGACCTCGAGGTCTACAACCCCGTCGGTGGTAACGGCGTTTACCTACCCGATACCCCGGTATTTGCTGGCAAGCACATTTTCAAGGCTAACGATGAAATCGTCGCTGAGCTGGAGTCCCGTGGGCTGCTGTTATGCCACAAGCCCTATGAGCACAGCTATCCGCATTGTTGGCGCCACAAGACGCCAATCGTATTTCGTGCGACCCCACAGTGGTTTGTGAGCATGAACCAGAACGGTTTGCTCAACGCTGCCAAGGCCGCGGTCGAAGAGGTGAACTGGATTCCAGATTGGGGCCGCGCACGTATCGACAGCATGCTCGAGAGCAGGCCCGACTGGTGTATTTCACGTCAGCGCACCTGGGGCGTGCCGATACCCCTGTTTGTTCATAAGGTCAGTGGCGAGCTACATCCTGAGACCGACAAGCTGATTGAGCGGGTAGCGCTGAAGATCGAAGAGCGGGGCATCGACGCCTGGTTTGATCTCGAACCCGTTGAGCTATTGGGCACGGATGCAGAGCACTATGACAAGGTGACCGATACCCTTGATGTCTGGTTTGATTCCGGGGTGACCCATGCCTGCGTCCTGCGCGAGCGTGATGAGCTGCAAACGCCGGCGGATCTCTACCTCGAAGGGTCGGATCAGCATCGGGGCTGGTTCCAGTCGTCGCTACTCACCGGTATCGGAGCCTTTGATGGTGCCCCTTATCGCTCGGTGCTGACCCACGGCTTCACCGTTGATGGTGAAGGCCGCAAGATGTCGAAATCGATCGGTAATATCATCCCGGCCAAAAAGGCCATGAATGATATCGGCGCAGATGTACTCCGGCTTTGGATCGCGGCCGCGGATTTCCGCGATGCGATCGCGGTCTCCGATGAAATTTTCAAGCGTACTGGTGATGCCTACCGCCGTATCCGCAATACCGCGCGCTTTTTGTTGTCAAATCTCGCCGGCTTTATGCCCGATGAGAATGCATTGCCTACCGATGAATTGTTGCCGCTCGATCGTTGGATTATTGGCCGAGCACACGCGCTGCAAACGGAAATCCGCGCGGCCTATGGCAGTTACCAGTTCCACCTGGTGCATTCGAAGGTGCACAACTTCTGCGCTGGTGAGCTCGGTGGTTTCTATCTCGACATCATTAAGGACCGTCAGTACACGACCCAGACCAATTCGCTGGCACGACGCTCTGCGCAAACGGCGCTATGGCATCTGGCCGAGGCGCTGGTGCGTTGGGTTGCGCCCATCTTGAGTTTCACTGCTGAAGAGATTTGGGAAAACCTGCCCGGTAAGCGCGAGGACTCAGTGTTCCTCACCGAATGGTATGACGCCTTACCGCAGCCGTCCGACGACGAAGAGATGGGCGATGCTTTCTGGAGCGACATCCTCGCCGCGCGTCAGGTAGTCAATAAGGCGCTGGAAGCGGCCCGTGCAGAAGGCAAGATGAAGGGATCGCTGGACGCGGAGGTGATGCTCTACGCCGGTGGAACATTGGCTGAGCAGTTGCGCGCGTTGGGAGAGGAGCTGCGATTCGTGCTGATTACTTCGGATGCCGTCGTCGCAAACCTGGATGACGCCCCGGAAGACGCGTTTGCAGGGGATCTCGATAGTCTTCGGGTCGCGGTGTATCCCGCTGCTGCCGAGAAGTGTGAACGCTGCTGGCATCGCCGCCCTGACGTCGGTCGTCACAGCGCACACCCGAGCCTCTGTGGTCGCTGCGTGACCAATATCGACGGCGATGGTGAAATCCGTCTCTATGCCTGAGCAAGCCGGGCAGGCACTGCCGCCGCTGTCCCGCCGCTTGGGTCTGGGGTTTGGTGGTGCGTTGCTGGTGATCGTGCTCGATCAATGGAGCAAGCTATGGGCCAGTAGCAACCTGGTTTATCGCGTGCCCGAAGCGGTGACTGGCTGGTTTGACTTGATGCTCGCTCACAACAGCGGTGCAGCGTTCAGTTTTCTCGCCGGTGCCGGGGGATGGCAGCGCTGGTTCTTTGCGGTGGTGGCGATCGCGGTGAGTGCCGGCCTGTCGGTCTGGATCGTGCGCATGCGCCAGGGCAGCTGGTGGCTGGTACTGGGCCTGGGCGCCATTCTGGGTGGTGGGCTGGGTAACCTCATCGACCGGTTACGCTTTGGTTATGTTGTTGACTTCATTTCGGTGCACTACCGTGACTGGTACTTTCCGGCGTTCAATCTCGCCGACAGCGCGATCACCTTTGGCGTGGCGCTGCTGATTCTTGACATGTGGGTCAATCATGAGCCCACCGACACACAGTAAGAGAGCCCACAATGAGCCAGGTTCCCGTCAGCGAGAACACCCGCGTACATCTCAACTTTGCGCTGTTGCTGGAAGACGGCAACGAGGTGGATTCGAATTTCGGCCACCCGCCAGTCAGTTTTGTCTATGGTGATGGTTCGCTGTTGCCCGGCTTTGAAAAGTATCTGCAGGGACTGGTCGCGGGCCAAGAAGCGAGTTTTGAGATTCCGCCTGAAGATGGTTTCGGCCAGCCCAACGACAACAACATCCAGGTGGTGAAGCGGGACGAGTTTACTCCCGGTGAGTCTTTGGAGGTGGGCATGATGTTTAGCTTTAAAGATGCCGCGGGTGCTGAGTTACCGGGAGTGATCGCCAGTTTTGATGAGGACGAAGTGCGGGTGGATTTCAATCATCCGCTTGCGGGGCGTACCATTACCTTCAAGGTATTGATTGATCGGGTAGAGCCTGCGGAGCTGCACTGATGGATATCCTGCTTGCCAACCCCCGGGGCTTCTGCGCCGGTGTGGATCGCGCCATCGACATCGTCGATCGCGCTCTGGAAGTTTTTGGTCGACCGATCTATGTGCGGCACGAAGTCGTGCACAACAAACATGTGGTCGATGATCTGCGCGATCGTGGTGCCGTGTTCGTCGACGAGCTCCACGAAGTCCCCGACGACGCCATTGTTATCTTCAGCGCACATGGCGTGTCCAAGGCGGTCCAGAACGAAGCCAAGGGCCGTGGTCTTAAGGTGTTCGATGCCACCTGTCCTCTGGTGACCAAGGTGCATGTAGAGGTTGCCGCATACAGCCGGGCAGGGCACGAGTGCGTTCTGATTGGCCATGAGGGACACCCGGAAGTCGAAGGCACCATGGGTCAGTACGACACCAGTAACGGCGGCGCGATTTATCTGGTTGAAGACGAGTCACAGGCGGCTAATCTCGAGGTGCGCGACCCGGGGAATCTGGCCTACGTGACCCAGACCACCCTGTCTGTGGACGATACGGCGCGGGTTATTGAGGCCCTGCGCGCGCGCTTCCCTGAGATTCGAGGCCCGCGCAAGGACGATATCTGTTACGCCACCCAGAATCGTCAGGATGCGGTGAAGGATCTCGCCGAACATGCCGAAGTCGTCTTGGTCGTCGGTTCTCCGAACAGCTCCAATTCCAATCGTCTGCGTGAGTTGGCCGAGCGTTGTGGTTCCAAGGCGTACCTCATCGACGACGCGACCATGATCGAATCCGATTGGCTGAGTAACGTGGGCTCCGTCGGCGTAACCGCCGGTGCCTCGGCGCCCGAGTCGCTGGTACAGGAAGTGGTTTCAACCCTCGCGTCGCGCTACGACGGGACCGCGCGAGACCTCGATGGCCGACTGGAGACCATCACCTTCTCGCTGCCCAAGGAACTGCGGATTCCTGCTGTAGAGGTTCAGTAAGCG
>CAYZWL010000053.1:0-18727 GCA_964482195.1 uncultured Alteromonadaceae bacterium
CGTTTTTTGGTCGCACTGACAACTGAAACCAACTGGCCGTCCGCCTTTCCTCCTATCCCGCAACGAACCTCAAAAACCTCTTGGTCAATTTTTAGTGAACTTTTCCCGAACCGGGCAGTCTCAGTTACAAGCTCCGAGATGGTGCCGCCGCGGGGACGGTACGTGGGAAACATCTTGGAGGCCGGAATCTGCAGTTTGAGATTCTCCCCGTTTTGAGTGGCTCCTTAGTTCGCCGGCCTTAGTGCCGGCGTTTTTTTTCGATTTTTCAGTGGGTTAGCGGTCCAGAGCTGCCAGCAGAGAGGCTTCGGTTTGCGGCCCCAGCAGCACCTCGACCTTTTCCCCCTCGGGTGACACGACCACCGTGATCGGCAAGCCGCCGGGACGGGGAACGCCGAGCATTTCACCCGGGTCGAAGTCCAGTGATTCAAATTCAATGCCCAGTTGATCGGCTTGTTGGGCCAATTCTTCGCCGGTTTTTCGATCAAAGTTGACGCCAAGTACGCGCACATCATCGCGTTTATCGATGGCATTAAGCTCCGGTATTTCCTCGCGACACGGCCCACACCAGATGGCCCAATAGTTGACCAGTCGCCACTCGCCTTCACCCGGCAGTGTCGGTCCCGGGTCGGCGCAGCCCAGGGTCAACAGTAGGGTTGCTGGCAGCAGCCAGCGGGTGATGCGTGTGGCGGTCATGAGGTGGCCTTTGCTTTAAACAGGGTGGCAAGTGGGGTTTCGAGGGTCGAGGCCTGCTCCTCTCGCTGACGCTTGAGTAACTGCACAGCGGCTTGTTGCCATTCGTTGATGTCATCGTCATCGGGTACCGGCATTTCGTCGTCGATCAGGGCCTTGAGCTCATCGAGGCTGATGTCATGCAGATCCCTGGCGAGCAGGTAGTTACCCTTATCGCCCTGGGCGATCAGTTTGGCGTCTTTGAGACGGTCGCGGATGAGGCGCCAACTGTCGGCGTCGAGACCGCCGACCACCACGCTGCGGTCGCGGAGCAGATCGAGTTCACCCATGCTGCGGCCATCGCGCTGGGCCAACCACAGCAAGTACAGCGTATCGAGTGCCTTGAGCAGCAGCGGCCGGCGGGCCTGCAGGGAGTTCTGATAAGCGGACATGCCGTGGGTAATCACGGCACCCAGCAAAACAATGTTCCAGGTGATGTAGAGCCAAAGCAGGAACAGCGGTACCGCGGCAAAGGCGCCGTAAACGAAGGTGTAACTCGAGCCCGCCATGACCGTTGTAAACAACATACGCGCCACGGTGAAGGCGATAGCGGCAGCAGTACCCCCCACCAGTGCGTGCTTGAACGGCACCTCGCAATTGGGTACGGCGATGTAGAGCAGTGCGAGGCTCAGGGCGCTGAGCGCAAAGGGCACCAGCGACAGGAACATGCCGCCCACGCCCATGACATCCAGCCCCGCGAGTGCGTTGGCGGCGGCATACAGATAGGCGCGAATGCCTACCCCAAGGCCAAGCAGAATGGGCGCGAGGCTCAGTACTGCCCAATACAGCAGAAAGCTTGCCACCGCGCCCCGGTTTTCACGCGTCCGCCAGATGTTATTGAATGCGCGCTCGACGTTACGCAACATCAATACTGCAGTGATGAACAAAATGGCGATACCAAAGCCAGTGAGATTGGCGGCCTGACTGGAAAAGTCGTTCAAGTAGTCGACAATCTGCTGGGAACTGTCGGGCAGCATGTACTCGAGCAGCAGATTCTGCAGTTCATTCTCCATGCTGTTGAAAGCGGGCACCGCCGAGGCGATGGTGTAGAGCACGGTCAGTAGTGGTACCAGGGCAAACAGGCTCATATACACCAGTGCTGCGGCAATCTCGGACAGGCGGTCATCGCGAATTCGTCCAAACAGGTACTGCGCGCCGCGCAGGGCGTTCGCTATCATCGGGTGTAACTGATCCATGGGCTGCTGATCTGCCAAGTGCGCTGTTGAGGCGCCCAGTGTAGACCAGCGCTTGCCCGTCCTGTATCCATCACGTTGACCCCAAGGCTTCTCCCATGAACATTTCCAGCAATGACCGGCCCTATGTGCTGGTTCTTTACTACAGCCGCAGCGGCGCTACGGCGGCCATGGCAGAGCAGGTTGTGCGCGGGGTGCAACAGGTGACCGGCATCGACGCGCGCCTGCGCACGGTGCCACCGGTCAGCGCCGAGACCGGTGAACGACTTCCCGAGGTACCCGATGACGGGCCGCTCTATTGCGAAGAGGAAGACCTGCGAGATTGCGTGGGTTTGGTGCTGGGTAGTCCAACCCGATTTGGCAACATGGCTGCGCCGCTCAAGTATTTCATCGATCAAACCTCGTCCCTGTGGATGAGTGGTGCGCTAATCGACAAGCCGGCTGCCGTCTTCACGTCGACAGCATCGTTGCACGGCGGCCAGGAAACCACGCTGATGAGCATGATGCTGCCGCTATTGCATCACGGCATGGTATTGGTGGGGCTGCCCTATTCGGCGCCGGAACTCACCGCAACTGAAGCCGGCGGCACGCCCTATGGTGCCAGTCACTGGGCGGGCGCCGAGGGCGCTCGCGCCATGGATGAGCGCGAGGCAACACTCTGCCGGGTGCTCGGCCAACGGGTGGCCAACTGGGCCCTGCGAGGTGCCGCATGATGACTCGGGGTCCCGCCACACGCTGGGTGTGGGTGCTGTTGTGGGTAAGCTGGGTCGGTTTTTGTATTCAGCAGGTCGCCAATGTCGCCCGTTTCGGTGCGCCCTGGCCGGTATGGCTATTGTCCTTACTGCCGCTGGTGCTGTTCATGCCAGGCGTCGCGCGGGACAACTTACGGGCTGTCATCTGGCTGTGTTTCGTGACACTGTTCTACTTTGTCATTTCGGTCGAGTGGGTGTTTGCCCAGCCGGAGGCGCTGGTGCCCACCCTGGGCATAGTGTTGATCGTGCTGTTGTTCAGCTCGGCTGTTGCCTATATCCGTCTGCGTGGGCGCGAGTTGCGTGCCGCTCAGGCGCAAACACCCAACGACTCACAGGGAGGTGATCAGGATGGGTAAGTTGCTGCGTCTTATCTGGCGGTTTCTCGCAGGAATCAGTCATTTCATTTCAGTGGTTGTACCGCTGCTACTGCTCGGTCTGTTTTTCGTGTTCATCAGCCGCGGGGTTGAGCAAACAACACCGGATCGCATCCCCGACGGTTCTGCACTGGTGCTGAACCCGGGTGGGTTTATCGTTGAGGATCGAACCTCCAAGGACGCCGTCGAAGCGTTGCTGGCAGAGCCCGAAACCCGCGAGGTGCTACTCGCTGATTTGGTCAGGGCGGTACACGCCGCGGCCGATGACGAGCGGTTGGGTGCACTGGTTGTTGACCTGCAAAACCTGCGCGGACTGTCTACCAGTCAAGCCATGGAACTCGCCGCCGCAGTCGAAGATTTCAAGTCCAGCGGTAAGCCGGTGATTGCCGTGGGTGATTACTACAGTCAGCAGCAGTACCTGCTCGCCGCCCAGTCAGACCACGTTTTGCTGCATCCCATGGGCGCGGTGATGGTGCAGGGCTTCGGGGTTTACCGCAGCTATCTGCGTGAGTTCCTCGACAATGTCATGGTCAATATGCATGTTTTTCGAGTGGGCGAGAACAAATCGGCGGTCGAGCCGTATCTGCGCGACGATATGTCCGAGGTGGAACGAGAAGTCGTCAGTCGCTGGATCGGTGGCCTTTGGGACGACTACACCCGCACGGTGGAAGCTGGCCGAGGCATGGCAGCCGGTAGTCTGGACGCGCTGATCGCCAATTATCCCGATCGACTCGACGCCTCGGGCGGCGATATGGCCCAACTGGCTTTGGATGCGGGGCTGGTTGATCAGTTGACCAACCACACTGAGAGCGAGGCCTTCATTGCCGAACTGCTCGGCGAAGATGATGGCGAATACATAGGTGTGGGTGTCGATGCCTATCTGTACAGCCTGAATTTCGCGGAACAAACCGCGCTGCAATCGACGGCGTCCGGTGACGTGATCGCAGTGGTGCCGATCGAGGGGGAGATTATTCCTGGGGACAGCAGTCAGGGCATGGTCGGCAGTGATTCCGTCGTCGCCCAGCTCGAACGCGCGGAGAACATCAATAATCTCGGTGCAATCGTATTGCGGGTGAACTCGCCAGGCGGCAGCGTCTTCGCCTCTGAGGTGATGCGTCGCAAGATCCTCGAGATCAAAGCCGAGGGTGTGCCCGTCGTGGTGTCGATGGCCTCGGTGGCGGCGTCAGGCGGGTATTACATTGCGGCAGATGCTGATCGAATTATTGCCCAGCCCACCACGATTACGGGGTCGATTGGCGTCTTTGCGGCATTCCCCACTTTTGAAGGGGTGCTCGACTACGCGGGTATTCACACCGATGGCGTGGGCACGACACCGCTGGCGGGCAGTGGCCGGATCGACCGTCCGCTCGACGAAGCCACCCGGCGAATCTTTACCAGCTCCGTCAATGACATTTACAACGATTTCATTGGTCTGGTGGCCGAGGGCCGGGATCTCCCTGAGGCCACGGTGCGCGAAATCGCAGAAGGGAAAGTCTGGACCGGTCGCGACGCGCTGGAGATCGGCCTCGTTGATGAACTGGGTACACTCGATGATGCCACCGCGGCCGCGGCTGAGCTCGCCGGGCTCGAGGATTGGCAGGTGCGCCGAGTAGGCACGCCGATCAGTCAGGAACAGATTTTTTTCGAAGAGTTGGGTCGCAAGCTGGGAATGGCACGGGTGACCGAGTCACCCCTGCTGACGCAGCTGGTGCGAATACTGGGCGAGCCGCTTGCGGTGCTCAACAGCTTGCGTGATCCACGGCAAATCTATGTGCGCTGCCTCAGCTGTAGTTCGGGTCTCTGATGTCTTCACTCTATGATTTTTCGGCGTCCCATGGGGACGCCAAACCTTCGGCAACGGTGATTGTGCTGCGTGATGGCGACAGTGGTCCCGAGGTGTTGCTGTTACAGCGGAACCCCGAGCTTCGCGCCATGGGCGGCGCCTGGGTGTTTCCCGGCGGTAAGGTGGATGACAGCGACCCCGGTGACAGCGCCGAGGCTCAGGCCCGCCATGCTGGTGTTCGCGAGTTGGCCGAGGAGGCCGGCTTGCACATTGCCGCCGAGGCGCTTGAAGATTTCTCCCACTGGCTGACCCCTATTGTGGTCAAGCACCGTTACGCCACCTGGTTTTACATCACCGTCGTGCCGGGAGATGCCGAAATCACTGTCGATGGCAGCGAGATTGTTGCACACCGCTGGGTGCGGCCGGTGGATGCCATCGACGCCCAGAGTCAGGGCGAATTGACCCTGCCACCCCCCACGCTTGTCAGTTTGATTGATATCAGTCGCTGCGAGACCGGCGATGCCGCGGTGGCCATGGCGGCCTCCCGACAACCGCCATACTTCTTTCCGATCATCATTCGCGGTGACGACGAGATGTGCATGCTCTATCCCGGTGACGCGGGTTATGAAGACGCAGACCCGAGCGTGGAAGGAGTGCGTCACCGCACCGAGACGCGCAATGGCCGATTCCACTACACCCGGGAGATTGACTGGCTGCCTCGGCAGGTTTGAGGCAAACCACGTACTGGACTGTGCCCTCAGCGCGCGTTGATCGCGGCCGCGATGTCGCGGTTCATTTTTTGGATGAGCGCGCTGTATGCCGCTGCGGTGGCCGCATCGCTGGTGCCGCTGGGTTGGGTTGTCCAGGTGCGCAGGAATTGCTCGCTGACGGTTTCGTTGTCGCGGCGATCAGTGATGGCCACATCGGCGATCAGTGTGGCTTGTTGCCGGCTGCGATCGAGCGTCAGCACGTTGATGTGCACCTCGATCTGGGGCTGTTGGGCGCCCGACCAGGGCCAGGGTCGTAACTCACCGCTGCCCAGCGCAGCGGCCAGATCCAGCGCGCTTACCCGGCGAATACCGTCCGTGAGCGGTTCTCCCCATCGACCCTGACCGCTGAATTTGAGCGCGCCACCACTTGCGTTAACCAGCAGGGCGCTGCGGCGCAAGTGTTCGGGAATCGCAATGGGATGCAGGCCTAAACTGACGCCCCCGGATTGACTGACAGTTCGGGTGCCTGCTTCCAGCAGGTAATAACTGGGGGTTGGACCGCTGGCACAAGCGGTGAGCCATAGCGCGGTGAGCAATACCAACCCACGTTGTTGCCATGCATTCATGGATTCTCCTCGGGCTGGGACTTACCCAGAATCAGGGCCTGGGGTTGCTCTTCGATGGTTCTGGCCAACGTGTTTAGCGCCCGGCTGGTGCGTTCGATCTCGCGCAGGGTAGTGGTGAGGGTGAGCAGCAGCGGGGAGTCGTGGTCCAACACTGCACCCATCTGGTCGGAGGTATTGGCGACGCTCGCGAGCGTGGTCTCCATTTGCACCAGATTTTGTTCAAGTTGCTCGAGTACCCCGGGCGTGGCCGTGTTGATGTTGTCAACGGCGGTGCGGGTCGCCGCCAGAGTTTCGGTGAGTTGCGGGCCCAATGTCTTGACGGTCACATCGACCGCCTGAAGGGTTTGCTCGGCGCTGTCGAGTACCGCCACAGCACGGGCGGGCAGCTGTTGGAACTGCGCATCGGCGGTGATGCGCTGCAATGACGCCATGATGCTCTCGAGATTGGCGGCCATATCAGGCAGGTGTAATTCCTCGAGCTGGCTGAAAAACTGATCCAGCGGTGATGGGATCGTCGGAATCTCAAATCGCTCATCGGTGAGACAGCGCAGGGTGACTTCCGTCTCTGGATGGAAGTCCAATTGCACATAGAGCAAACCGGTCAGCAGACTTTGCGTGTCCAGTTGGGCCCTAAGCCCGGCCGCGATCAGGCTGGCATCGATGCCCTGAATGGCCTGCTGGTCCTGCTGGATGCGGCTGGCATCGACATCTGCGTCGACCTCCATGACCAGATTGAGCCCGGCGACATCGTCTACTCGCACACGAATGTCAGTCACCTGGCCGATTTCGACACCCCGCAAGGCGACCGGTGCGCCAACATTGAGACCTGTAATGGAGCCGTCGAACACCATGCGGACTTTTTGCGCATCTCGGCTGAGTCCCGAACCGGCGATCGAAATGACCAGCGCGACGACAATCACGATGCCGCCCATGACAAAGGCGCCCAGCAGGGTATTGGTTGTCCGTTCGCTCACTGCCGGGGGTTCTCCGTGCCTTCGCTACAGTCTTTGCCGCGACTCAGGAATGCCCGCACCACATCGTGTTCGCTGTGACTGCGCAGGTATTCGGGTGGACCTTTGTCGAGCAAGGTTCGGGTGACATTGTCGAGATATATCGACTGGGTCGCAATCGAGAAGATGCTATCGAGTTCGTGGGTCACCATGACCACCGTGGCCCCCATGCTCTCAGCCAGCGTGATGATGAGCTCATCAAGACGGCGGGAGCTGAGCGGGTCGAGCCCTGCCGAGGGTTCGTCGAAAAACAGGAACTTTGGATCCAGCATGATGGCCCTGGCGAGGGCCGCGCGCTTGCGCATGCCGCCTGAGATCTCGGCGGGATAGAAGTGCTCAAATCCAGTCAGGCCAACCAGCGCCAGTTTCAGCGAAATCATGTCATTCCGCTCGGCGCGACTCAGGTTGGTGTATAGCTCCAGCGGCAGCGCCAGGTTTTCGGCCAGGGTCATGGCGCTGATGAGACCGCCAAGCTGAAAAGTCACTCCCCAGTTGTTACGCAGCCGTCGGCGCTCGGCGCCATCGGCACGAAAATAGGAGGTGCCCTCGTAGATCACCTCTCCTTCAGCGGGGCGTGCGAGGCCGATCATATGGCGCATCAAGGTGCTCTTGCCGCAGCCGCTGGGCCCCATGATCACGAAGACATCGCCACGGTTGACCTCGAAGTTGAGCGCTCGCTGGATGATGCGCTCACCCCAGGCCATGGTGAGCTGTTCTACCTGGATGACCGGGTCCATCAGACCTCCGCTACCTGGCAGAAGATATTGATCGCAGCGTCAGCCACAATCAGATAGACCAACGCGGTCACCACGGCTTCTGTGGTGGCGCGACCCACGCCTTCGGAGTTGCGTTCCGCCATGATGCCGGCCCGACAGCCGGCGATGCCCACCAGCACGGCAAAAATGAGCGCCTTCGCAAGACCGACAAACAGATGCGAGAAGGCGAGTGAGTATTCAACCTGAGTCACGTACTGAAGTGGCGAAATGCCCAGACCACTGGCGACAATACCGCCCCCGACGACGCCGATGACGTCGGTGTAGACCACCAACAGCGGCATCATCAATACGATACCCAGGACTCGCGGCATGATCAGGAACTCAGTCGGCGAAACGCCAAGTATCGAAATCGCGTCCACTTCTTCATTGACTTGCATCGTGCCCAGCTGGGCCGCGTAGGCCGCGCCAGTGCGGCCCGCCATGATCACGGCAGTCATCAGTGGACCCATCTCGCGCAGCACCCCAACGGTGACCAGGTTGGCGACGTAGATGCCAGCGCCAAACTGTTGCAATTGAACGGCGCCGAGATACCCGAGGATCATACCTACCAACAAACTGGTCAGACTGATGATAGGCACTGCCTGGGAGCCCGCCTGGGCACAAAACCGCAATACATCGACCCGGCGCATGCGCGATTGGCCGGTGAAAATACGCAGCAGGGCCCGTAACAGTCCGCCAAGAAACTCCATATGGGCGCGAACCGCGCGGCCGAGAGTCTCCGCCTGCTCAAGCGGGTCGAGTAGCGACGGCAGTTCGTGGCGGGGTTGCTTGCGTCGCTCCTGACGCGGTACCGCATCGGCAAGGGTCAACAGCCGACAGGCGCCATCGGGCAGGTGCATTTCGACCTCTAAGCCCTGATCGTGGGCCCGGTGCAATGTGGTGCGGGCATAGGCAACCAGGCTGCTGTCCCACTCATTGACCGTGCTGCCGTTGATCACCAGCCGGGTGACCGGCGCCTTCGCCAACTGTGCACAATGGGGCGTGGCCCCCTGGCGCCAATCGCCGCTCAGTGTCAGGGTCTGGGTGTCGCCCTCGGTATGGAGGGTGGCGCGGGCCTCAATCATTGTGTGAGCCTAATTGAGCCAGCGTGCACCTGGCAGACGGGCCTGTGTTTTCTTAACGGTGTCTTCGAACACATCCTTGAGTGGCCGTTCACTACCCGCCTCATAGCGGCGCGAAATCATTGTCACGGGGAATAGATAAGTATCGCTGTCGCGGTAGCGTAAGGCTCTGGAGCGTCCTGCGCGATCACGGTAGACAACCCAGTCCATGGACAACCGGGTGCCAAGCAGGTCGCCGAATACAATGCCCATGCCTTGCAGCGCCAGTTCGTCATCGGCAGCGATGAAGTTGCGGTTCAGAATCTCTTGCAGGGTATCGATATCACGGTCTGGGCGACCGGTCAGCCGACGCCCCAGTCGGTTCGCCAGTCGCTCGACCTCGGCGCGCTGATTGGTCATGAACTGCTGGTCGATCGCGGATAGCGGCTCAATACGCAGTTCGATCTCGGAACCCTGTGCATTCGCCGTGGTCCCAGCAGTCATTGACAGCAGCGCAATGAGCAAGGCGGGCAAAAACCGCGTAAATGTGAGTTGTCTCGCCGTCGCTGAAGTGGATAATTGCGCGATCATGCTCGTCTTTCCCCCCCTTGAATTCACTGGCCTCGGAGTGCTCGGATGATAACCGGAAGCATTGTGGCACTGGTAACGCCAATGCAACCTGATGGTGCCATCGACTGGAAGGCGCTCGAACGATTGATCGAGTACCACATTGTCGCGGGCACCGATGCGCTTGGCATCGCCGGCACCACTGGCGAAAGCGCAACCCTCTCAACCCCTGAACACTGCGAGGTCATTGCCTTCGCTGTCAAACAGGCAGGCGGGCGAATCCCGATTGTTGCGGGCACCGGGTCCAATGCGACCCACGAAGCGATTGAGCTGACGGTGCAGGCGGCCCAGGTGGGCGCCGATGCGGCACTGTCCGTGGTTCCTTACTACAACAAGCCGACTCAGGAAGGGCTGTACCAGCACTTCAAAGCCGTTGCAGAGGCAGTCAATCTGCCGATCATTCTTTACAACGTGCCAGGTAGAACGGCGTGCGACCTGGCCAATGACACGGTCCTGCGCCTCAGTCAGATCGAGAACATTGTTGCCATCAAAGACGCCACAGGTGATGTTGAGCGCGGCGCTGAGCTGATTGCAGCACTGCCCGACAGCTTTGCGGTGTACTCGGGTGATGACCCCACGGCGCTGGAGTTGATGCGACGTGGTGCCAAAGGCAACATTTCCGTGACGGCCAATGTCGCGCCCAAGATGATGGCCGATCTCTGTCATCTGGCCCTGGCCGGCGATTTTGATGCGGCCGCGGCGATCGATGCACGATTGCAGCCGGTGCACGACGTCATGTTCGTCGAGCCAAATCCGATACCGGTGAAATGGGCACTGGCCCATCTCGGCCATATCGAACACACCCTGCGCCTGCCGCTCACTCAATTGTCCGACGCGCACGCGGCTCAAGTCGCGGCAGTGCTGGAGTCTTTTAAAGCGTGAACAAAAAACTGTTTTGGGTGCCAACCGCACTGATGCTAGGCAGCAGCCTGTCGGCCTGTAGCTTCCTGTTTGGTGAAGATGGCCTGATGCCAGCCACGGCTGACCCTTATGACGAGGCACCGGAGCTCGCTGAGATTCGTGTTCCTGCGGATCTCGACGCCAACGATCTTGAGCCGAACTATCCGATTCCCCAGGTGGCGAACTCGGTCAAGCTCGAGGCCACTTTCGAGGTGCCGCGACCCACTCCGCTGACGGCTGCCTCTCAGTATGACGCGGTCCGTATTCAACGCCTCGGCGACCAGCGTTGGGCGTTGGTAGCGGTACCGCCGGGCCAACTGTGGCCGCAGGTGCGGGGCTTCCTGACCGCTTCCAGTATCGGCGTGGCGAGCACCGACGCTACCGCGGGCCTGATCGATACCCAATTCGTTAAGCTCGAAGACCGCGAGCTCTCCACGCGATTCCGGTTCCGGGTCGATAGTGGCATCCAGCGCAACACCGCGGAGCTGCATATCCTGCAGCAGAATCGCGCTCCGGGAGATGAGCCCTGGCCTCAGGTGTCAGATGACGGCGAACTCGAAATGAAGATGCTGCGCAACGTCGCGCAGTTTATTGCCAACAGTGCCGATGCAGCGCCCGTGTCTATGATGGCGGATCAGGCCATGGGCGATGAAGGCCGTATCGCACTGGAAGAGACTGAGGCCGGTGCGCAGCTGCGGTTGGAACTGCCTTACGATCGAGCGTGGGCCTCGACCAACAAGGGTCTCGAAGACGCGGGCTTCAGTATCGACGATCGCAATCGCTCCGAGGGCGTGTACTTCCTGACCTTTATTGGCGCTCAAGAAGACGAGGAATCCGGTTTCTTCGACTGGCTCTGGGGTGGTGAAGAAGAGCACCCGATGGCGGGCCGTCAATTCCGCTTATTGGTTGAGAACGACAACAATCAGCGGGTGTTTATGCGCATCGTGGATGGGCAGGGCGGTGACCTCACACGCCGTGATCAGCAGGGCCTCTTGACCCTGCTCAAGGGTAATATCAACTGATGCGTTTTGCGTCGCTGGGTAGCGGCAGCAAAGGCAATGCCACACTGATTCAGGCCGGTGACACCCTGTTGCTGGTCGACTGCGGTTTTGCCAAGTCGGAGTTCGTGCGCCGCATGGCGGACCGCAGGCTGCTACCGACTGATGTCGATGCTGTGCTGGTCACCCATGAGCACGGAGACCATATTGGTGGTGTCGGTGCCATCGCCCGGGGCTGGAACATTCCCGTTTATCTCACCCATGGCACCGCTGCCAGTGGTCGCCTGGGGGATGTGCCACGCAGCGTTTTCATACAGCCGGGGCAGCGCTTCGCCATCGGTGACATCGAAGTGTCCGCGGTAGCGGTACCTCACGACGCGCGGGAGCCTGTGCAGTTCGTTTTCGATGCGGCAGGGCTGAGGCTCGGGGTGCTCACTGATCTGGGTTCCATTACCCCACATGTGGTGAGTCAATACGGCGGCTGTGACGCCATGCTGCTGGAGTTCAACCACTGCCGAGAGTTGCTACGCCGTGGGCCTTATCCGCCGGCACTGAAGCGTCGGGTCGGCGGCGACTGGGGTCACCTCAACAACGAGCAAGCAGCGGGTTTTCTCGAAGCCACCGATACCAGCCGACTCAACACGCTCGTTGTTGGGCATATCAGCGAGCAGAACAATGCCCGCGCGCGCGCGGCGGAAGCACTGGCCGACTGCGCCTCAGTGTGCGAGGCCACGGTGGTTTATGCCGAGCAGGGTCTGGGTTTTGAGTGGATAGAGTGTGCGTCGCAGCCAGACTACCGCTCGCTTGATGCAGCCGGTGCCTGATCGGGTTTGAGCTTCCAGCGGCGGTTGCTCCACAGATAGCTGTCGGGTTGTTCGCGAATCGCCTGTTCGGCCGCGCGTGCATACGCGTCCACGATGTCACCTTCCTCGACGGCCCGTGGATCGCGAACCAGTTCGTGAAACACCACTTCGTAATGCCCTCGGTCGGTGCGCAAGCACTGCGCGAACACCACCGGTGATTTGATCAGTCGGGCAATTGATGCAGCACCCGTAAACCAGGCGGTGGATTGGTTGAGCATGGGACTCCAGTGCATGCGCTCGCGTTTACCCGGCGACTGGTCAGCGAGAATGGCAATCAGACGACTCTGGCGGCGCTTGCGCAAAATGCTCTTGGCCGCGGTTGCAGCGGTGATCGGTTCGCCGCCAAAGCGGCTGCGCACTTCGTACATGAAACGATCCGCGCCCTGGTCGTGCAGCGGCTTGTAAACAGGATCGATCGGGATCTGCAGCAAATCATTGACCGCTGGCAACATCCACTCCCAGTTGCCCTGGTGAATGACCAATACCACTACCGAGCGACTGCCGTTGTCGGTCAACGCCAGGGGCAGCTCTGGATTCCGCACCTTAACCCGCCGGCGAAACTCCTCCAGCGGCATCCGATGTCCGTGCACGATTTCCATCGCCGAATCGACCAAGTTACCGTAGAAGCGTTTGGCAATGGCGTTGCGCTCCGCCGCTGACATCTCGGGGAAACTGTTCGCGAGATTCTCCGCCACGGTCTTGCGTCGATAGCCCAGTACCGCACGGGTTAGCCAGGCCAGTAGTGTTGCCAGTGCAAATTTGGCCCGCAGGGGAAGCATCGCCAGCAGTCGATAAAACCAGTAGCTCATGATCGGCAATGCTCCGGGGTAATCAGCTCGGAGGCGTCGATGTCACCCAGGGTCGTGCAGTCGATACGATCGTTGCCGTTCAGGTTCAGATAGTCCAGATGCCCGAGTTTCGCCAGCGGTGACGCATCGACAATATCGTTATCAGTCAGCTTGATCCCGGTGAGCCCTTTATAGACCTCGATACCCACTAACAGGGTGATGCCAGCCTGGGTGCAGCTGAGCGCAGTCAGTTGTTCGGCCGAGGCGGCCTTTTGGTCTTTGAGATGTTGTCCGATGCATGCGGCTAGTGCTGGATCGGCGACGGCCTGGGCGACCGCAAGAGGTCGCGGCGTATAGAGCACACGGTCATTGAGGGTGACATCGTAGTCTTTGAGATTTCCGCAACCTGCGAGGGCGAGGAAAAACACCAGAACATTGGGGCGGTACATGGAGGACTCCGTTGGGACGGTGCTTATAATGCCAAATAGAAGACAAAAAGAGGGAACGGCATGCTCGCCGGAAGCGGCCAGTACATCCTCGGCGAAGTCAGTCACTTGCCCGAGGAACTCCAGTCCCAGCTGGAGCAAATGGACCAGGTGCTGCGTAAGCAGTGGCGGTTGGGGCAGAACATTGTGCTCTGTTGGGCGCCTGACCCCCGAGGTCTGCTGACCATTGTGGTGCCCCACTACTTTCTTGGCAATTTCACCGTCGGTGGCGGCGACGCGGCAACCCAGGAGAACGAGGCGTTCATTCGTGGTGTCATCGGCGGGTCACACCTGAAAACCCACCCGGAAATTTTTGCCATCGCCAAGCGACTTGGCGTGTCTACCAGTTTTATCAAGCTCGATTTGCCACTGGGCGATACCCCGGAGGTACTGGCGGCGGCGGATGCGGTCATCGCGCGCTATGGCATTGGATACACCGAAAGTCGCGGCGTATTGTTGTTCGATATCGCTGAGTTTTCGCTCTACACACCCTTTGAGCAAGCCAGCCAACTCAATAGCCTGTCTTATTCCATGAATTCTGCCTACAACAAGTTGCAGCGCGAGGGTGTGGATGTGAACTTCGCGCGCACCACGACTGGCGATGGTTACTACGTCTGGAATCGCGATATCGGGCCTTATCCGGATCTCGATTTGCTGTCCTTTTTGCTGATCGTGTTGATGGATAATGCGGTGGCTCGTCGCGAGGCATCGGGGAATACGGTGCCGGTGATTCGCTCCGCATATCACGTCGGTAGTCACTACGAGCTGTTCCAGGCAGAAGCCGTCAATCCCACACTGTTCAGCTACATCGTGGGCGATGTCACGATCAAGCTCGCACGTATGCTCGACAAGGCAACAGCCGGTCAGGTCATGCTCGGTGAGTTTGCGGCAGAGCTGCCCGAGCGCCGCGGCCACTTTGATGCCAACGATTTCCTGCGTGCCGCTCGGGAAGAGTTGTTGTCATTGAGCAATCTGAAGGTGGCGGGACAGCCGCTTGAAGACATTGCGTTTCTGGGGACCAGTTGTGGCACCGACAATCCCACCGCCGAGCGTCTGGTGGACAAGCATGGTCTTGAGCAGCAAGCGTTCAATCTTCACTGTGAGGTCACACTCGGCGGACAACCGCTCGAACTGGGTGTTGCTATCCCATGACCGCGGTCTGCGCGGTGGCCCCCGCGCCTGCGGGTCGCGCTGATCGTGCACGTGCGGTCGCGTCATCGCTGGACTTGCCCTTCGTTCATCGGATCGACGATGCCGACAGTACCGTGGTGTTGGTGGTCGCCGATGGTGATGCCTGGCTGGAGCAGACCGGTGCACGCGCGCCCGGACCGGTGCGGGTAGATTTTTCAGATCCCGCGATGCGACATCGGCGCAAGGGTGGGCAAAACGAGTTGTTGGGCCGGGCAGTGGGTGTGCGGGCGTCACGTAAACCGGTGGTGCTCGACGCTACCGCTGGGCTCGGGCGGGATGCCTTTGTGCTCGCGGATTTGGGCTGTGAAGTGTTGCTGTGTGAGCAGTCGCCCATTCTTGGGTTTTTACTGGGCGAGGCAGTGACGGCCGCGACGATTGATGCCGAACTTTCCGTGCGTGCAGCGGCCGCCCGCATGCGCGTGCGCGTCGGCGATAGTCGCGAGGTGGCAGTACCTCAGGGGACAGTGATCTATCTGGATCCCATGTTTCCCGAGCGGCGGTCGAGTGCCGCCGTGCGCAAAGATCTGGCCACCCTGCAACGCTTGCACGACGGCGATGGGGGTGACGCCGCCGGGCTGTTGGCATGGGCCCTTGCTCAGCCATCGCCACGAATTGTGGTGAAGCGACCACCCAAGTCACCGCCCCTTGAAGGTATGCGCGTGTCACACAGCATCGAGGGAAAGGCGGTGCGCTTCGATGTATTGGTGCGCCCACAGTTTGAGCAGCAGACGCCGTCGAGCGCTGCAGAATGAGAGAGTCAATGCGATGAGCAAGGTGTTATTGCTGGGCAATGTTGAGACCCACGTGGTCGAGTGCTGTGAGGCGCTGGTTGCCATGGGCCATCAGGTATTGGTGGTGGCCCCCGAGGTGCTCGATCGGGCCGGTAGCGCCGGTGTGGCTCAGGTCGCCGCGGATCCGAGCACGGTGATTGGCCGTGGACAGATCGGCGATCTGATACGCCAGCGTGGTCCCTTCGACGTCGTACTGCAATGTGTGCCTGCAGCAGCGGCGCCGTTCGCAGTGACAGGACTCGACGAAGACGCGGAGCTGCTGGCAGCGCTGTCGCTGACCGTGTCGCTAGCCAAGGGCGTGCTGGGCGCATCATTGCCCAGTGGCGTGACCCGCTTGATTACCTTGCGCCAGGTAACGGGTGCTGAAGCGCTTGACGACGCGGTCGCCGGTTTTCTGGCGGGCTTCTGGTCGGGCTTTGCGGGCGCGGGACGGCTCGAGAGTATCGATTTGCTCAAGTCCGATCGGGACTGGAGTGAAGACAGCCTGCGCGAGTTATTGGCTCCCGCGCTGGCTGAAGGAGCGTCATTAGCTGGCGAGTAAGCGCGTCAAAACACCGTGATAGATCCGCGTCAGTCGGGGGATGTCATCCACCAGTACGTGCTCGTTGATCTGGTGAATTGAGGCGTTGATGGGGCCCAATTCAATCAGCTGGCAGTCCATCATGGGCGCGATAAAGCGACCATCAGAAGTGCCACCGCCGGTGGAGAGTGCAGGGGGGGTGCCTGTCACGGCTTCGATGCTGTCGCAGACGGCATTGACCAGCTCTCCGGGTTCGGTGATGAAGGGCTGGCCGCTCAAATTCCACTCGATATCGCAGGGAACACTGTGGTCGCGCAGTACTGTTTCGCAGCGCGTACGCAAAGCCACATCGTTGGTTTCCGGTGAGAAGCGGATGTTGAAAGTTGCGTTCAGGTCGGCGGGGATGACATTGCTGGCACCGGTTCCCGAGCCGATATTGGTGAATTGAAGCGAGGTCGGCTGAAAGTACTCGTTGCCCTGGTCCCATTCGATGGCGGCAAGCTCAGCAAAGGCTGCCAGTGCCCGATGGATCGGGTTGTCAGCCAGATGGGGGTAGGCCACATGTCCCTGAATGCCGTGCACAGTAATCGCCGCATTGAGCGAGCCCCGGCGCCCATTTTTGATGACATCCCCCAGCGCATCGGTGCTCGACGGCTCTCCGACAATGCACCAGTCGATTTTCTCTTGACGTGCAACCAGCTGACGCAGCACATGGACTGTGCCCTCTACCGCCGGGCCCTCCTCGTCGGAGGTGATCAGAAAACCAATGCGGCCTTTGTGCCCAGGGTGTTCTGCCACGAACGCTTCGCAGGCTACGACCATCGCCGCCAGACTGGCCTTCATGTCGGCCGCGCCCCGGCCGTAAAGCTTGCCATCGCGAATGGTCGGTTCGAAGGGATCGCTGTGCCAGCGCTCGAGATCACCGGTGGGCACGACGTCAGTATGCCCTGCAAAAACCAGAGTGGGGCCGTCGCTACCACGAGTTGCCCAGAAGTTGCTGACGTCTCCCGAGGGCATCGATTCACAGTTGAAACCCGCCGCCTCAAGACGGCGCATCATCAGCTCCTGACAAGTGGCGTCGTCGGGCGTGACGGAGGCTTCGCGGATCAGCGCTTCGGTCAGGGCGACCGCCTCGGCGCCATACTTAGTTGTTGGCATGGAGGGTCTCGTTCAGTTCGATAGCCGAGCGATTGCTCAGGCACTCGACCACACCTGTGGTCGAGTTGCGGCGAAACATCAGGTCTGATCGGCTCGACAAATCACGGGCGTTGATGGTTTCCATGGGCTTGCGGGCGCCATCCAGCATGGTGACTTTGGTCCCTGCAGTGATGAAAAGCCCCGCCTCAATCGTGCAGCGGTCGCCGAGGGGAATGCCCAGTCCGGCGTTGGCACCGATCAGGCACTCCTTGCCTACGGATATCACGATATCGCCGCCCCCAGACAGAGTGCCCATGGTGGAACAGCCACCGCCCAGGTCCGACCCTGAGCCCACGAAGACGCCAGCGGAGATGCGGCCTTCCACCATGCCAGGGCCTTCAGTGCCGGCATTGAAGTTGATAAAGCCCTCGTGCATGACGGTGGTGCCCTCGCCGAGGTAGGCACCCAATCGGACCCGCGCGGTATGCGCGATGCGCACGCCCGCCGGGATGACGTAGTTGGTCATCTTGGGGAACTTGTCGACGCTGGCCACCTCGAGCATTTCACCGCGCAGACGGGCATCGAGCTGGCGTGCCGACAGTTCGGTCAGGCAGATCGGTCCTTTGTCGGTCCAGGCGACGTTGGGCAACAGCGGGAACAGCCCCTCGAGGTTGGTGCCGTGGGGGCGAACCAGTCGATGGGACAGCATGTGCAGTTTGAGGTACGCCTCTTCGACGCTGCTCGGGGCGCTGTTCTCGGCCAGCGTGACCGCAACCACCGGGTGGGCGCTCTCTGTGAGTCGGCGGGCAAGTGCGGCCTGATCCGGTGCGTTGATTCGGTCGAAGTCCTCGGCCAGAGCGTGCAGCGCCGGAACGTCCAGGGTACCGGACAGCTCGCGCACGACGGCGGCCATGTCCCCGGAGAGATTGGCGATCGGGTGGGGATAGAACACATCGAGGGTTTCACCCGCCTTGTTGTGGCTGGTGATACCGAGACCAAAAGCGTGAATGGCAGTCATGGGATTTCCTCAGGATTGGAGTCGCGCAGCGTAATCGTCTGCTTTGAAACCGATGGCGGTGTCGCCGTTGTGCTCGAGCACCGGGCGCTTGATCAAGGTGGGATGGGCAGCAAGCAGGGCGACAATGCCGGCATTGCTGCCGGCACTTTCGCGGTCTTCATCACTCAACTGCTTCCAGGTGGTACTGCGACGGTTGAGCAAGCTGTCGCCAACTGCCGACAGCCAGCTGGCGATCTTGGTATCACCCACCGGGTTCTCGCGGAAGTCCACGAACTCGTGAGGGATGTTGTGAGCATCGCACCATTTGCGCGCCTTGCGCACGGTGTCGCAGTTTGGAATGCCGTAAATCGTGGTCGTCATGGGGTCTCCTTTGGGGGGCACAAGCGTAGCAAAACTGCGCCCATCAAGGGGTACCG
>CAYZWL010000054.1:0-5947 GCA_964482195.1 uncultured Alteromonadaceae bacterium
CACAGACCACTGGCTCAATTCCAGCCAACTCCACGCTGCTGTTCGAGCTCACGCTCATTGAAATTCTGTAGGCAGCTGGCTCGCTACTGACTGCCGAGCGCCCAGTGAGTTGGTGACTTGGCCCACCTTACCTATAGTGTGTGACAGCGTACTGGAGACTTGGGCAAGCGATAGGGTGTGGCTGATGACGTATGACCTGTTCAAATTCTGCCTGGTGCTGGGTTTGGTATCACTAGCCAACACCGCTCTGAGTGACGAGCCAGCAGACACGCTTTATCTGGGTGGCTCCATCATCACCGTCAATGATGCCCAGCCCAGCGTGGAGGCCGTCGCTGTCCGAAACGGAAAAATCATCGCTGCGGGCAACCTCACCGAGATGGAAGCCTACCGAGCTGCGACGACACGCGAGGTTAATTTGGGAGGGCGCACGCTGCTCCCCGGATTCGTGGATAGTCATGGGCATGCCGTGATGGGAGGCCTACAGGCGATCGCGGCAAATCTGCTCGCACCTCCCGACGGCGGCGTGACCAATATCGCGACGCTCCAGAGCACGCTTGCCAGCTGGACCAAACGGAACCAATCACAGATGGACGCCTTCGGCCTGATCATCGGTTTCGGGTACGACGAAAGCCAACTGGCAGAGCAGCGTCCCCCCGATCGATGGGAACTGGATGAAGTCGCCCGCGATGTTCCGATCGTTATCGTCCATCAGTCCGGTCATTTTGGCGTCGCGAATTCAGCCGCGCTGGAAAAGGCTGGCATTACGCGTTCTTCCACACCACCGCCCGGGGGCGTTATCCGATTTGGTACCGACAGTGAACCCACAGGGGTGCTCGAAGAGAATGCCTTCTTCATGGTGCTCGGCATGATCATGGGCGACCTGGGCGCCGAAGGCCTGAAAACGTTCGCGCGAGCGGGTACAAATCTGTGGGCAAGCTTTGGCTATACCACTGGACAGGAAGGCAGGAGCTCGGCGGCAGCCGTAGAAGCGCTCAAGCAAATGGCAGCATCGGGGGAGATTCCTATTGACGTTGTCGCCTATCCCGATGTTCTCACCGACCGTGAGTACATCCTCAACAATGCCTCCAAGACTTACGTTGACGGCGTGCGTGTCGGCGGCGCCAAGTTAACTATCGACGGCTCTCCGCAGGGATTTACCGCGCTTCGAGACAAGCCCTACTACAACCCAGTCGGCGACTACCAGGACGACTATGCGGGTTACGCTGCAGCCTCGATGCAACAGACGCAGGACGCCATCAACTGGGCTTACGAGCATGACATCCAGATCATGACACACGCCAACGGGGAGGGTGCCTCTGACATGCTCATTGAGGCCATCACGCATGCGCAGGACACACACGGCAGCAAACCCCTGCGACCCGTACTGATCCACGGGCAATTCTTGCGCGAAGACCAGGTTGATAGCTATCAAGCGCTAGGCGTCTTTCCGTCTTTGTTTCCAATGCATACATTTTACTGGGGGGACTGGCATCGCGAGCATACAGTCGGCCCTGTGGCCGCAGAGAACATTTCCCCCACAGGTTGGCTGGTAGACCGCGGCATGATGTTTGGCACGCACCATGATGCGCCGGTCGCATTCCCCGATAGCATGAGGGTCCTTGATGCCACAGTGACCCGCCGCACCCGCTCGGGAGACATCCTGGGTCCCACCCAGCGGGTCAATGTCATGACCGCGTTGAAGGCAATGACGATCTGGCCCGCCTGGCAACACTTTGAAGAAGACTCGAAGGGCTCCATCGAAGTCGGCAAGCTCGCAGATTTTGTCATCCTGTCCGACAACCCACTGACCGTTGATCCCGAACATCTCGATCGGATCAAAGTCGTAAAGACCATTAAAGAAGACCGGGTGATATACGAAAACAGTGGTGACACCAAACAGACAGGGTTCAATGGATTCACGAACCACCAAGGCGCTCACGAAGTTCTTGAGGCGGTTATCCGAGGAGCGGCGCGCCAACCACACTGAGCTTCAGTGTCTACGCCAAAGTCTATACAACCGGGAGGGCGTTATCGGCGCAGGGAGAGCTGCTCTCTAATGACCTCATAGATAATCCACACCGGCAAGGTACTACACTCACCCGGACCACAGTCGGGCGACAACGGATCGGTACCGTCCTCCAGCTCCTGAGCATCCGAGCGGCCGTCGTTATCGTCATCGGGATCGGCGTTATCACCGATTCCGTCCTCATCGTTGTCTGCCCACTCGCTGGCATCCAGTGGGAACACGTCTACCGAATCGGCGAAACCATCGTTGTCGTCGTCGCTGTCGCAGGCATCGCCAAAGCTATCGCCATCGGTGTTGGCTTGCGACGAGTTGCTGATGGTGGGGCAGTTATCCGAATCATTTGGCGTGCCGTCTCCATCTTCGTCGATGAGAACGGGTGCGCCACTCAAACTGCAAGATGCAATAAAAGGCTCGGCGTAGTCAAACCCTTCATCAACACTGGAGTCCCTGCGAACACCCAATCGGTAGCCCCCATAGCTGAAGGAGACTTGCTCATACGGCACCTCTCGCCCCTCACCGAACAACACAAAGTTGGAAACCGTCACATCGCACAATTCGAGCGTCAGCGTACTTTCAAACTCAGATTGACCCAGTGGTGAAAAAAGGGTGAGTTTCCAATCACCGCGCAGGCTACCAGCGTTTAGCAGATCAAGTAGACTGATGCTAGCTCGGTCTACTTGGCGAGTCACAACGAGTGGCGCAAAATCATCGAGGCCGGCATTGCCAAAGAACGGCCCACCTGGATCAGACGCGGCGTTTGCCGATTGCTGCGTTGTAAAACTGAGTACTGAGATGCCTTGATCAATACCACCAATCTGAACGTCGCCACGAATGCCTGCAAATTCGAGCACGGCAACAGGCTGTGCGCTGGCAGTGCCGGCCAAAACGGTCAACAGCGTCAGTACAAATACCGACTCAAGACACAAACGATCGCTGGTAAAGAGCGGCAAGGTTTAAAGTTCCTATCTTAGGATGCTGAACAGCCACTATTAGTGCCTGTAAGGAAATCCCAGCTAACTTGCTCCCGATTTGCGACCAGACCCACGTCGGCGTAGGTAATGTACTCAATAGTAAACGCACGAGGATTGAGGGTAAGCGTCTCGCTCACGAGTTCGCCACCGCCTGCATCGGTACTCAATGAGGTCACGTACACGTCGCACAGACGTACTTGCATATAAGGCCGTAACTGATCTGGGATGTTGGAGGGTTCCAGAAAAGAGATCGTCACACGCTCCTCGAGCATGCCAGACAGCAACAGCCCCGACAGTCCCGCAGAAGCCGAATCCAGGATCTTTGCCAACGTGATTTCAGTCGCCTCAAAGCGCCCGGGGACCGGCACCTGACCCGGCCGGGAGTCAACAGGACGCGCAAACTCCCAGCTGAATGATTCAATATCTATCTGATTTTCATAACCATTGACCTCGGAGTCACCATCAATTGTGCGGAAGTCCATGAGAATAGACTGCGCAGATACAGAAGCAGAAAACAGGCACAAAAGCGCGATACTCGGAAACACGAGCAAGCCGAACTTGGGTTGGGTCATGGCATCTTCACCAGAAAAGTTGACGCAAAGTCAGGTTATCAGACACCAGAGGCAATGATCACCGAGTTTTTTTACTTAGTCGTCCAAGCCCGTCAATTCGGGCAAATTCCATCCGATCCGTACGCAGCGCCTGGCCGACGGGGTGTTGGTCGTGTGTCACGCACATCAACCTCGGTGAGACCCTGCGTGACGCAGGGGTAACGCGCACCGATGGTCCCTGGATTATGATGGTTACGTTATGAGTGACGCTTTAAACACAAACCCTGCCACGCTCTGGGCCTCGCAAACGCTGCGCCTGCCGCCCTATTCAAGCGGCTTCCATCTCATCACCGATACGATCATCGACGGGATCCCGGAGCTGCGGCACTGCTCGATCGGCCTGCTACATCTGCTCATCCAACATACTTCGGCCTCACTGGCGCTCAATGAAAATGCTGACCCGGATGTTCGGGGAGATTTAACGCGCCACTTCGACGTACTGGCACCACGAAACGCAGCGCATTATCGGCACACGCTCGAGGGGGACGACGACATGCCCGCACATATCAAGTCGGTGCTGACAGGCTGCGAATTGACCCTGCCAGTCCGCAATGGGCGCCTGGCACTCGGCACCTGGCAAGGTATTTATTTGTGTGAGCACCGTGACAGGGCTGGGTCACGCACTATCATTGCCACCCTGCAGGGTATTCAGCAGATTACCCACAGTTAACAGCCCCGGCGCGGGCAGCATGCGAGCAAGCCCACGTGCCAATAGCCACGGTGGCGCGAACCAGAGAATGAGCGATGGCCTACGAACTCACGGGAAAAATCAAACTTATTCAGCCACCCAAGACCTTCGACAGCGGGTTCACCAAGCGCGAAATGGTGGTCATCGTCGAAGATGGCAAGTATCCGCAGGAAATCAATTTGGAGTTCGTGCAAGACAAAGTGGCGCTGCTGGATACGCTACAACCCGGACAGGTGGTTACGGTGAGCTTCGATATCCGCGGCCGTGAATACAACGGCCGTTACTTCAACAATCTACAGGGTTGGAAAATTGTCACGGACGACGACAACTCGGCTCCCGCCCCCGAAAGCGCTCCGACGCCGCCGCCCTCCAACTACAGCGACGACGACATCCCGTTCTGATCGCTCAACAGAGGCTTGTGCTCACAATGGCAAGCGACGGATTGTTTGCCCAATGACATGGCTCTCGCCGGGAGCCAGTTCAATTCGGCGGTCCAGCGCGATCGCAGGCTCTATGCACACCATGCGTTGATAACCCTCATCATCAAAATCTTGCATCCGGGCGGCCACTAACGCGCCAGGATTCCAGATCACCAGGTCGGTGTTACCCCAGGAGTCCACCGCAATCCGCCGCGAAAAGCCGGGGTCGAGCAGCTCGATTGACGATGGCGCATCCACAAAGACCCGATCAATTTCACCGTCGAGGGTCAACGGTGAGACCTGGGTCATGGGCGTAAACCCTGAGGGCTTGTCCAGATACGCCAGGCCCGTCAGTTCCGGAATCGTCACCTGACTCCGATCGGACACCGCGAAGTAGCTGTGCAACCCGGCACCCACTTTCAATGTCTGGTCACTGGTATTGGTGGTACTGAGCGCCATCCGAAGATGGTCAGAGACTCGAACCTCAAGCTCGAGGGCCGCGGCTGAGTGCCAGGGCGCAATGTCGATTTGGTCGTCGAGCACCAGCACCACCGAAGTCTGATGCGCGTCCTCCGACTGGGATCGCACGTAAAATTGACTGCGCCGGGCGAAACCATGCTGGGGCCATGAGGGCTCATCCAGACTCTCCCCGAACCAGGGCCAACACAGGGGGATGCCACCACGGATCGAGGCACCCCGTGCGTAAACCGCAGTATCACTGACCCAAAGCAGCGGCTCACCGGCCACTTCGTAGTGCGTAATGTGGGCGCCCTGCAGTGAAAGCCGCACCCGAACATCCCCGTGAGACAGTTCGATTTCGGGCAGACCCGGATGTGTTTCAAAGGTAGAGATGGGCATTGGCTGCTCCCTGAATCGTTGCTGGCTCGTCAATAGCGCGCCCGAACCCCGTCATGGCGATGTGGCGCACCTGCATCATTGTATGCAGTCCCACCATGTAGCGAGAGATTTGTATCGATGATCACCGTGCACAGCTTTTCCTACAGCAACGACGACAACATGGTGATTCACGTTCTGCTGCACGTATTGTGCGAGCGCATGACCGCCAACGACATCCCCAAACAGGTCAACGCTGACCGAGAAACCAACCGCCCGGCGTTCTTCGCCGATATCAACGAAAGCTGCGGGCTGTAGGGGACACGGCCGCGAGTTGCTCGCGCCGGCACTGCAAGCACTGCGCAACTTTGCGGCCGTTCAGGCCGCGTTCAGGATCG
>CAYZWL010000054.1:6047-17839 GCA_964482195.1 uncultured Alteromonadaceae bacterium
CCGGCACTGCAAGCACTGCGCAACTTTGCGGCCGTTCAGGCCGCGTTCAGGATCGCCTCGCTAATCTCCTGCCGTCCACTTTTGGAGATAGCAACGTGCAACAAAGAACAATCACCGCCCTGGCCCTCGCGCTTTTTTTGTCCGCCTGTTCGACCTCAGGCGTTAGGCAACTGGAACATGAGACTCATGCCACGCTGGCCAACAAAATCGAGGTGGGACTGACCCGCAAAGCAGAAGTGCTGTCGATGATGGGTCCGCCCACTCAGACCAGCTTCACCGACTCCGGACTGGAAGTCATCAGTTACGAGTTCGAAGACACGTCACCACGACTACGTAACTTCATTCCCTACAATGTGTTGTCGCAGGTCAAGGACGGGAAACGCAAACAGTTGACCGTACTGTTCGATGACAGCAGCGTGGTCAGTAAATACGTGCTGAATGAAGCCAAGGTACAGAAACGTTGGGGCTTGCTCGAATAGCACGCCTTAGAAAGGGGGCACACGCCCCCTTTTTTTGAAATGTATCGCTTTAATCGAGAGCCGGCGGCCGGGTCAGTCGCGGCACAAGCACAGGGGTCTGCGCCTTGTACTGCGAATACAACGGGTCATCTGCAAACCGCTTGTCTGCTTGCTTTTCAAGCGTGGGCAGACCGCTGACCCGTGTCAGCAACAGAATCACGAATACCGGGGAGATCAATGTGGCGTAACCCCAGCCCGACAGCGCCGGGAAGGCGACCACACTGACGCCCAACCACAACACAATTTCTCCAAAGTAGTTTGGATGGCGCGAGTAAGCCCACAGCCCGGTGCGAATGAAACGGTGGCCGGTTTGATCTCGGGTCGCGCGGAAGACCCGCTTCTGGTGGTCAGCAACGACCTCAACCACAAAGCCTACGACCCACAGCAATGTGCCAACCAGTGCCCACAGACCTAACTCGGGCTGGTCAGCTGACACAATACCTGCAAGCGCGGCGGCGACCGTGACGGTTACCCATAAACCCTGCAACGTCCACACCGAGAGAAAGCGTAACGGCTTGGTCTTGATGACATCAAAACGTTGGTCCCCGCCATCTTGGGAGATACGGATAAACAGGAAACTACCCAGGCGCACCGCCCAAACCGCCACCATAGCGGCGAGCAGCAGGCTGCGAGCATGTCGGGACTCGCCCACCGAGAAAACAGCAAAGCCGACCACCGACAGATAGGTAATGCTTCCCGTCAGATCATAAAACCGTTCGGTTTGCCGTAAATAGGCGGGAATAAAAGCCAGCCACTGGACGAGAAACGCCACCCCAGCGCAAAGCGCAAATACGGGCAACCCCTGCCAGATCAAACTCTGCTGACTGCCGGCCAGGGCCAGCAGCGCTCCCAGCGTCACCGACACGACGATGATGATCAGTGCTTTAGACAACTCACTCTCCTACCCCGCGCCACATTGCCTTTATCTGGCGCCTCACGGGTTCTGTTCTGTTTGTTATGTGCGTTCCGCTACAGGTCTCTGCCAACCACAAAACTGGCACACGTTGTTGCACTGCCACCAAGATTACAGGTCATGACATTGTTGGCCGCCTCAATCTGGCAGTCACCGGCAACGCCGCTGCTTTGTTTGTAGGCATCCAGTAGCATACGCACGCCGGTGGCGCCCACCGGATGGCCGAGGCCGATCAGACCACCACTGCTGTTGATCGGCAACCGACCGTGGCGCTCGGTCTCGCCACTTTCAACCGCGCGCCAAGCCTCACCCGGCGCATACAAACCCAAGTGGTCGAGAATCATGTATTCGGTGATGGAAAAGCAATCGTGCACTTCCATGGCATCGATTTGCTCGATCCCGTCCAGTGAGGCCCGCGCCAGCGCTTGCTCTATAAGCTCTCGAACATGGGGCAATAAGTGGCCAGTGGGCTCGGCGTGCTGAAGTTTCTGCTTGAAACCCAGCGGCGCGTTGATATGCCCCCAACCTTTGATTCTGGGCAAGCTGGCCAACGGAATACCCAGGCGGCGAGCGTAATCCTGGGCTTTGTCTGCGCTGGCTAGAAACACCACAGCGGCGCCATCGGTGACCTGCCCACAATCCTGTCGCCGCAAACGCCCTGCGACAGGGGGATTGAGCGCGTCATCGCTGGAAAAGCTGTCCTGCTCGAAGGTCCAACTGCGGGTCTGGGCGTTGGGGTTGGCTCTGGCGTTATCGAAGTTTTTCTTCGAAATGGCGCTCAGGTGAGTGTGATCAATCCCGTAGCGACGCTCATATTCCATGAGCATGTCATTGAACGCACAGGGCCAAACAAGATCGGTATCGGTCCACTCACGATCGGCCCAGGCAGCACCGCGCAAATGACTGGCAGCCTGACGACCGGGCACGTTGCGCATCAACTCAATGCCGACAACACAGGCCGTGTCGTAGAAACCCGCCTCAATCTCAGCAACGGCTGCGAGCAACGCCATCGAACCTGAGGCACACGCTGCCTCGTGGCTAGAGGCCGGCAGGTTGGCCAACCGGGAGTCGACATGACCAAAGAAGCCACCCAAGTGGGACTGACCCGTAAAGAGCGGCGCCGTGAAGTTGCCTACGTGGCCGACGCCGATTTCGGACGGATTTAGCTGGGTCGCATGCAGGGCCTGCTGCACGGTATCCGCAAAAAGATCATAGATCGATGCGCCCTCTCGGTGCCAGTTTCGGGAGAAATCGCTTTGATGCCCCCCCAACACATAGACCCCAGTCATTCCGCAAATGACCTGACCGTTGGCCCGTCAGCCCAAGCGGCATGGGTACCACTACAGATACGGTGGGGAAGCACGATGGTACATACCGGTCCCGCCTCAATGTTCTTGGCGTCGACCAGAATACATTCGGATCGGTCCTGCTTGAGATCAGTGATGAAGCTGATCAAGTAGCCGTCGTCTTCGTCTTGTGCATTGATGCGCGGCACAAAGGGCGCCTCGCTACCATAGCGCTGCTCACCAAATGCCAGACTCCAACTCTCACCGGTCTCAAGGTCATGCTTCACCAAGCCCGAGAACAGGAACCAGCCCGGCTCGGTCCAGGTGGAGTAGACGTAGCGGCTCTTTCGCCCGGCGTACTGCTGGTTGAAAGTGCCAAACTCAAGTAGGCGGTCGTCGAGGTGATATTCGCGCACCTCTCCGGTTTTTAGGTTGAAGTGCCAGCGATGCAGCTTGGGCTTGAAGGAGTTCTCATCGATGCCAGCCAAGGCTTTGCCGATTTTCTCGGGCAGCCCTGGAATTGGCTCGGGATCTGGTGCCTCCTGGAAATACCCATCGAGAATGAGCTCATCACCCTCTTCGTAGGCGTTCATCCAGTGCAATACGTAAGTGGGCTCGGCCTCGAACCACATCACGTCCTCTTCGTTGCCGTAGCGCGGCAAAATCGCAAAGCGGGTGGGCAGATCTTCATGGAACTTCATTTGGAAGCGGCCTTCAGCCAGCTGCTCCTGATCATAGAAGTACGGCAGATCTACGAGAATCGAATAGTTCTCTGAGAAGGCCATGTCGTGGGGCATTCTGGGGCCGGGCAGCGGGACCGGCGTGTAGTGCACCAACTTGTTGTGCTTATCGACCACGCCGTAGTGCTGATAGGGGGCATGCATCGAGTAGTTGAAGAAGAGCAGCTCGCCTGTGCGCTCATCAACCTTGGGGTGGGCGGAAATGCCGTCTACGGGGGTCCAGCTCTCAGCACCGTGTTGCTCGAGTGTGTACGGGTCCAGACGATAGCCGTCACCGCATTGCCAAAAGGTCGATAGAATCTTTCCCGCATGCACCACCACATCAGTGGATGACGCATCCTTCATATACTCCTGTACGCCCCAACCCGGCCGCTTGGAACGCTGAGGCGGATTACCCACACCGGCCCACAGGGACTCCCCTGCCTCCTGCTCTGCCAGGAAGCCCTTGGTACGCACGAAACGATTTCGGTAAGTGGCCTTGCCATCACGAATGGCCATCACGTGGATCATCCCGTCCCCATCAAAAGGGTGGTAATTGCCAATCGGCTCATTGACCTGATTTTCAGTATTGCGCACGTACACGCCGTCGATATCGTCGGGAATCGTCCCGATGACCTCGAGATCTTGCGCATCGAGCTCATCGTAGTTGGGACGCCATGCGCCATTGAGATAGGGGTGATGATTGGGCGCCAGTGTGTGACTGACGGTGTTCTTCCAGGTAACTGTCATGGCGAGTCTCGTGATCGGGGGTCAACTTGTAACTATTGTTATGAAACTTATAGGTGCAAAAACCCCCTGTCAACTCAACCCGTGGCCATCCGAAGTGGCTCATCGATACCCCCATCGACGGACCGGCCTTTGCTACCATGCGGGTCATGAGCAATAACCCTCTGATCCTCGACGCCGCTGTTGCAGAAGGCTTAGACGTCATCGGTGACCGCTGGTCTCTTCTCATACTTCGGGAGGCGTTCTCAGGGCATCATCGCTTCGAGGCCCTGGTCGAAAACACCGGCGCTAGTCGTTCGACGCTGTCTCGGCGCCTCAAAGCACTGGTCGACAGCGGAGTCTTCTACAAACACCAAAACAGCGGCAGAACTGACCATGCGGAATATCGATTCACAGATATGGGTATGGAACTGCTGGGCGCATCTTTGCTCGCCCACGCCTGGGATGCACGACGTAGCAACGCCGATGCACAGAGGCCCTGGCCATACCACATTCGCTGCCAACACCGACTTGAACCCTTGACGGTATGCCGGCACTGCCGCGAAGAAGTCCACTTCAAAGATGTGCACTGGGTTGCAGCGGAACAGCGGTTTGAGGGGCAAATGGCAGCCATCAGGGCCATGCATTCCCAGCGCCGGGTGCGCGAGTCTCGGCGCGTCAAAGCGGACCCTGAAGACCTTGTCTATCTCATTGGCGACCGCTGGACACTGCTGATCCTGATCGCTGCCTTCTTTGGCGTCAGTCGGTATCACGCCTTTCAGGAACAGCTCAGCATCTCGCCCAACCTGTTATCAGAGCGACTGAAAGCACTGGTCCGCGGCGACATCATGACCCGCACGAGCTATCAGCAAAACCCGCCGCGTCACGCCTACCACCTCAGCGACAAGGGGCTCTCGATTTTTCCTTTCATCATGGCCCTGCGACAGTGGGCGATAGATAACTCACGGCCATCGCAACTCGATACCAGCCTTGTCCACGGCCCCTGCGGCCAAACCCTCGCAGTAGATATCGTCTGCGCTCACTGCCGAGAAAAGCCATGGCCCCGGGACATTGGGTTTGAGCGCCAGTCCGATACGGTTGGTCGCATTTGATAGGCCCGGATCCGTGATCCCAAAGATAAGCGCAGCGACAATCCCAGCGCATCAAAACTGAGAGGCTACTCCTCATGCGCATCACGCTCTTTTTACTGGGCTTGCTTACATTGCCGGCTGTCGCGGCAGCAGAGAGCGATGGCCCGCGCAACTTCCCGGAACTCGAGGGCCCCTACATGGGCCAGACGCCGCCCGGGCTTCGCGCCGAAGTCTTCGCACCCGGCATTGTTTCCACTGATGCCTGGGAGGTAGAGGGTGTATTTTCCCCTGGCATGACGGAGTTCTATTTCACGACACGGGGGGGCGACCGCGAAGTACCGACGGTCATTGGCTATCGGCAAGAGGGCAGGATCTGGCGGAAGTATCTGGAGTTCATTCGCGATGGCGAAGTCACTTTTTCACCCGATGGCCAGCGTATGTATATGGCCGAGGGCTATCGGGATCGGGTTGAAGATGGCTGGACAGAGCGACAACTACTCGCGCCGATGCTGCAGGAAGAGGACTGGGGAATCATGCGTCTGTCAGCGTCCGCCGCAGGCACCTACGTGTTCGACGACTATAAAGGCGGTGATGTGATCCGGGTGTCCCACGTGATCGACGGTGTGCGGCAGCCCCCACAAATCATGGGCCCGGTCGTCAACACCGGCGAGTGGACAGCACACCCCTTTATTGCACCCGATGAGAGCTACCTGATCTGGGATAGCGAGCGCGAGGAAGGATTCGGGGACTCTGACCTCTACATCAGCTTTAGGCAGGATGACGGCAGCTGGGGAGCAGCGATCAACATGGGCGAGCACGTCAATACCGATCGCTGGGAGGCGTTTGCGACCGTCACATCTGACGGCAAATACATACTGTTCAACCGCGGCATGGCCCCCGGTAACACTGATATCTACTGGGTCAGCGCGACCATCATCGACAAGCTGCGCAACGAGGCCATGGGCGCGGACTGACGCCAACCAACCGCATCCTGGTTCATCCACTACGCCGGCGCAGTCTTGCGTCGGCTGACACCCTTTGGTAGCGTTCGCACCGCCTACATGGCACGGGAGATTTGACCAGTATTGCGCCCCGAGGAAGGTTCCTGAAGTCGCTAAAAATGGAGCCCAGTCGTGTCGACCAGCGATCTTCCCCCTGCGTTTGAAAGTCATCAGGACCTCATCGACCAGTTTTTAAGTCAGTTCACGACCGGTGGCATGCCCAGCGAGCGCACGCTGGTGCGACTGTTCATCACCCAACATCTTCGTGATACTGGCACACTGCCATCTGGTAGCTTCCCGGTAAAAGTTTGTTACCGTGGCGAGACGATATGGGGCAAGTCGGTGGATTTTTCTCCGCTACGACCCTAGAACTGCCAGTCACAAACACCCGTCAGCGAGGTGCAGTGCCATGAAACACCTCTTGCTCAGTCTTCTGCTGATTTATGGGGCTGCGCTGTGTGCGCCAGTCGTTGCACAACCTCAGGCCGATGACTTGCGGGCGCGACTGGACGGCACCGAGGGCATCGAGCGAATCCGCATATTGGCCACATTGGTTGACGCCCTGCGGACCACGGATGCTTTCGCCGCTGTTGAGTACGGCGAAGAGGGCCTGGCACTGTTGCTGGATTCACCCAATGCAATGCTCGAAGCAGACATCCTCAATGAAATGGCCTGGGCGCACCGCGTATTGGGCAACTATCCCGAAGCATTGGTCCACGCGCGGCGTGGTTTGGCAGCTGCCGACTCTGCGGCCTACCTGAAAGGCGTAGGCCGCGCCTACAACAGTCTCGGCTCTATCTACTTCAATCTCGGGGACAACGAACTCGCGCTGGAGAACTGGCTCGAAACGCTGGGCCAGTACGAACGTGCAGAGTTCAGCAATGGTGTGGCTGGCGCTCTCAACAACATCGGGCTGGTCTACACGCGACAAGGTGACTTCGACAATGCCATCAAGCAGTTTTTCCGGGCACTGGAGATCTCCGTTGCGAATGAAAACGAGGTCTACCAATCGATCCACCTCGACAACATTGGTGAAGCATACGTTGCCATGGGGCGATATAACGAGGCGGAGCGCTACTACCTCGATGCGCTAGCCCTCACACAGCTACCCGAGCGGGCGGAAAGCCGGATCAGCATCATGATCAACCTGGGTAACATGTATCTCGCCAAAGGCGACTACGCCAAGGCCGAGCAGTACCTGCTCGACGGCCGAGCCCAGGCCTCATCACTGGGAGGTCGTTCCAAACAGGCTGAATCCAGCTATTACATGGCGCGGCTGTACCAGCAGCAGGGAAATGCCGCCAAGGCGATGGAGGCAGGCCAGATTGCCTATGAAATCGCCGGCGCGCTGGGTGAAAAGCACCTGCTGCGTGACATCCACGGTGAACTGGCCTCACTCTATGAGGACGCGGGTGAGTACGCGACCGCTTTGATGCACAGCAAAGCCTTCAGCCAGCTGCAGGTCGACCTGTTCGATAGCGAACGCCAAAACAAACTGGCCGCACTGCAAACTCGCTTCGAAGTTACCGAGACTGAAAAGGCAATGGTGGTACTGCAGAAAGAGCAGGCCGAACAAGCCTTGGAGCTGGAAGCCGCAGAACGGGGTCAGCGGAACACGCTGTTTGGCGCGGCGCTGCTGGCGGTCGTTTTGATCGCGGTGGTCGCCTACATTCGGATCAATCATCAGCGACAGCGGCAATTATCGATGTTGGCGGCCAACTACGACCAGCTGCTCAACTCTTTCTCACTGGGTGTCATCGCCACTGATCAGGATGGCGAGATCCGCTTCGCCAACAAAGCCATTCAAGCGCTCACTGGGGGTGATGCCAAGGCAACCGGGCGCTTGACCCGGCACGCCTTCACAATGCTGGAGAATCAACGCAAGGTCGACGAATGGCAGCTTCACATCGATGGACAGACTCCGAAAAGCCTGTTGCTCGGCGTAGAGAGCCGTCTCAACACCTCGGGAGAGCCGTCGGGAGTTTGGCTGATCGCCACCGACCTGACCGAACAAAAGAACACCAATGCCAAACTGATGCAGGCATCGAAGCTCGCCACGCTGGGAGAGATGTCCACTGGAATGGCCCACGAACTCAATCAGCCGCTGAACGTCATTTCCCTCGCCGGGATGAACCTGCGGATGATGTTCAGAAAAGGGATGCCGGAGAAAGAGGCGATACTCGCGAAGCTTGAAAAAATCGAGGGCGCGGTGCGCCGTGCTTCGAGCATCATTGATCACATGCGCGCCTACGGGCGGGTTGCCAACGAAGCGTTTTCGGATATCAGTGTCGGCGAAGTATCGCTGCGGGCTTGTGAGCTCATGGGTGATCAGCTTGCCCTAAGGAATGTCACGTTGGATAACCACATTCCCCCCGAGGGCCTGGTCGTGCGTGGCAATGCCATCCAGCTCGAACAGGTACTACTAAATCTCATCAATAACGCCAAAGACGCCATCGTTTCATCCGGCAGTGCCGGTCGAGTGGTATTGGACTGCAGCCAGCGCAATGACCAATTGACGCTGACCGTATCGGACAACGGCGGCGGCATTCCCGAGCACGTTTTACCCCACGTATTTGAACCCTTTTTCACCACCAAACCCGTGGGGCAAGGCACGGGTTTGGGAGGCTCTATCTCCTACGGCATCATCAAAGACATGCAGGGCGACATTTGGGCTGAGAACGTCGACGACGGGGCACGAATTACCATTCGGCTGCCACTCGCGCACGTCGACGCGGCTTAAACGACACCGAATAGGGAATCGCGCACGCAAGCAGAGGCCAAACAAACATGACCGACGAGCAACTCAACGCACTGAAGATCGCCTACACCTTCATGCCCCAAGCCATTGAGGTCACCAGCTACGAATACGGCGACCGCGCCGGCACCGTGTTAGCGCAGATCGAAGCCGTGCGCACCGTACTGTTGGATCAAGGCGTTGACCCCGACGAAGTCGCCGGGGAAGTGAATCCGGACCTGTCGCCGAACTCCTGCTATTAACCGCCGACAGTGTCAGTCGTTGCTGCCAAGCACGGTGACGGAAACCGCTCCGGCTTGGACGTCCTCGGGGCTGAACAGAATCTCTCGCCAGCGCTTGTCCCGATACAGCGCCGTCTGGTCACTGAAGTGAGGTGAGTCCGGATTACCCGACTGGGAATAGGACAGGATTGCCTCGGCACTGGGACCATCATCCGAGAAGGCGAGGGTCATGATAAAGCTGGATCCGTGCACCACGTTGTAACCTGTCGTGGACAAGCTGGCGCTGTCGCCGATGAAGTCATCACTGCCCGTGAAAACGGGCGTCTCGGTGGGGTTATTACCGCGAGTGGTGGACATCTGTAGATTGGCGATGCCCTCATGCCGGTTACCGCCATGGATCGGGAACTGCGCCGCCATGCGGTGACCCACCTGGTAGTCACCCAACGGAGCATCCAGCGGGATATCGGCGGACTGCAACAGTTGCACCGCTTGCGCCAGCTTATTGAGCGCCTCATCGGTATCTTTCAGGCCCCGGGGGGTCGTACGAGGCGCCTCGGGGTCAAACGGCACTGCGAATAGCGTATTACCGAGATAGGTCTCGCTGTAGGGGTATCGAGTTAACCATTCCCGGAACAGCACAGCGCCCTTTGACTCGATGTTCAGCGTGCCATCCCAGGCCGCAAGCACTTCACAGGCCGCCTTCAGGTTGACCGTACCTGCGTCGAGCGCACGAATCGGCGCCGCTGTGCACGCCGACAGCAATTCAGGCAGCAACAGGTCAGCCGCCAGACTGTCATTGGCGAACAGGGCTGTCTGTACTTCCGCAATGGAAAACTGACCGTCGTCACCCGCGTAAGCCAAGGAGCTATCCGGGCGCAGCAGCTCCATATTCATGCGGGTACGAACGCTGCGAGGAGAGTGGGTGGCACCATAGAGCGGAGACAACGCCGCCGCTGGATTGGCGGGATCACTCAACCAATAGCTGTCGTTGGCATTGAACACATAGGCATCGCTTTCGATCAACGGGCGTTGCTCGAAGGGCACGGTCTCGGGGATCGGTGCATCGGTGGCCACCCAGTCATTGGCTGCCTGACTGCCATCGAGAATCACCAATCCCCGCTCCAGGTACAGGTACTGCAGCTTGGGATTGGCCGACAGCTGGGCTCGCCAACCCTCGATGGCGGCAGCACTCAATGCACCGACCGTCGAGTTATCAATGTACGCCGCACGTCCCTCGGCGCTGACAGCAATGGTATTGACCCATGGCATGGCATTGAACTGGCGATGTGCATCGATCAGCGCATCCATACCAGTCGCCTGCCCCATGGCCTGCCATTGCGCCAGCACCTGTGTGTTCTCGGCATTGGCGTCGCGGATCGCAAACACCGTGTATGGATCCTCGTTCAAACCTGGGAGTGCAATGAGCGGCCCATGGTGCGAGAACCAGACCGTGTGTGCACGAGGTTCCACTCCTGTATCACTGGCTACATCGACGGCCACCTCAACGGGAGACAGCGAACGCCACCCATCACCCCAACGATACTGAGTGGGATCGCTGGGATTCAGTGTGAGCTGATAGATCACCGTGCGCTTCGAGTTGGAAACCGTGTGGGACCACGCGACGTTCTGATTGAAGCCAAGACTCACACCAGGTGTGCCAATTAGGCCAACGCCATAAGCATCGTAGACACCCGGGATGGTCAAATGTTTTTCCCAGAAGCGGGCAATCCCGTACCAGGGGTAGTGTGGGTTCGCGAGTAGCAGGCTGTTGGCATCTTCGGTTCGCGCATCGGCCAGCGCCCAGGCGTTGGAGCCCATATCTCGCAGCTTGAGGTCAGTCAGTGTCATGGCGAGAGTCGGCGCAGCGATGACTGCCGCCACCTCGGAAGACGCGGTTGCATCGGGCAGACTCGCGGAGGCAATCGCACCCCCGACCCGGGGCAGACTCTGCACCAGGCTCAGATACTGGGCCATAAACTCGGCCGGTGCGACGGGGCGTACCCAGTCGGCCTGGTCACACCATGAGCCGACGCCCTGCGCGTGTTCTGCCAGATACTGGTTGTAGCCTGCCGTATATCCGTTCAGCCACGCTTGTATCTCCTCGCTTTGCGCAGCGAGCGCTGCTTCGGCGCGCCCGGGTATGTCGAGCGCCTTGATGACAATATCCCGGGTTAGATTGCGCTGGTCGCGCCCCAATCCGAATACGGCCGCACTCTCTCCCTGAGCCTGAACCAGTGCCAGTGCCATGTTGCACACCTGATCCTCCGCTGCGGCGTAAGCCTCGCCAAATCCGAGCGACCCCCATGAATCTGCCTCGATGTGCGGAATGCCGTATGCGGTCCGGGTCACTGTCGCCTGATAGGTCGCACCCGATGCGCTGGTTGCTACCGCGACGGGGCCTTCGGGGTCGTCCGCAGCGCAACCGGCAACTAGCGAGACAACAGATGCGATAACAACCCTGCGCGCGAGGGCCTGGTAGCCAGATTTCATGCCTTATCCTTTTTATTCATCGATTTCAGCCAGCGGTACGCTGCCATCATTCATTGAGAGCGACAAGGCTTA
>CAYZWL010000055.1:0-17837 GCA_964482195.1 uncultured Alteromonadaceae bacterium
TCGACTTGCGAAACCAGCGCGAGGGCCTGCTCGACCCGGGTAATGCCCGTTTTGCGGCGCGCGTCGGACTCAACGGTGAGATCGCCGGTAATCCAGAGGTCGCCGGTGTTGCTCACCGACAGCACCGAGCCCCAGTTACCGGTAGCATAGCTATCGAGTGTGAAATTGCCGTCGTTGATGGCGGTCAACTGCCACAGGTCCGCATTCTGAAGACCTGCGTCAGCGAAAAGCTCCACCCGGGCGTCGACGCCGGCGTTAGCTTGAGCGCGAAAGTGAGTACTGAATACGCCACCAAACTGCACCGCGGGGGTACCCAGGGAGGTGAAACTGCTTCGACCGGGTTGAATCGACGTCATGCTGTCGTTGCCGATGACAACCGTGTTGGCTGCCCGGGTTTGCGCGCCATAGCCAATCGCCACACTATTGAGATGACCCGCTTCCGCCGTGGCGCCCAGCGCCACGGCGCCACCACCATCGGTCAGGCTCATGTAACCCAGTGCCAGTCCATCGTCATCCATGGCCACCGCGCGGTTACCCACCACCGTGGTGCGGCTGGCACTACCGGATGATACGGGGCCTGCCCCAGCGAAAGCAGGGTTCCACGGGGTGGTCCGTTCTCGCAGATAGGCCACCTCGACGTCGTTGTCAAAGGTCCAGCGCCCGGTATCCGCCAACGCGCCTACCCAAACGTTGTCTTCGCCCGATGCGTTTGAATAGCCCGAGTAAGCGCCAACAGACGTATTGCGATTTCCCGCGGTTTGGGAGTTAAAAAAATTGTTGTTTGAACCTGCCTGAAATCCGAGGAAGGTATTGAAGTCGCCCCACTCGGTGTTGGCGCCGGCGTTGTCGCCGATCATGGTGTTCGCCACGCCGGCGCCAATGTCGATGCCAGCATTACTGCCGACAACCGTATTTCTGACGGCGATTCCTTCTTGGTCCTCGCGGGTAGCAACACTGATGTCGTAACCCGCTTCAAAACCCACCGCCGTGTTGAACAGGCCATTACGATGACTGCGCAGGGCGGCTGAGCCCACGGCGGTATTGCGCCGCCCGCCGACGTTCGAGAAGCCGGCAACCTCACCGACAAAGACATTGTCCGAGCCTTCCACGTTGTTCTCACCGGCCTGTTCACCAATGAAAGTGTTGTCAAAGCCGGTCGTCGTTTCCGCACCCGCTTCGGTGCCGACAAACGTATTGTCATTCCCGCTCGTGACCGACAGTCCGGCGCGAGCGCCTATGAATACATTGTCCGCTGCGTTCGTGACTGCGGTACCGGCCTGAGACCCCACGAAGGTCGAGTCGGAGGCAGTGGTCTGGGCCGCACCGGCTGACTCACCGACAAGGGTGTTGGCGCTGCCAATGCTCAGGCTCGCACCGGCGTTGTCCCCTAGCATGACGTTGTTGTCACCGGTGGTGATCGAGGATCCGGCATTGCTACCCAGTGACTCATTGTTGGTTTGGGCCACCGAGGAGCTTGCCAGCGTCCAGAGTAGCGAAGCGCCAAAGACCATGGTGGTTGCAACGCCTGGTTCTTTCTTTTTATACATCTGACGGGGCTCCAATGGGCTGTCGCGCCGGCCGAGCACCATTGCTGGGAGTCGCCACGCGGAAGTTCATTCGAAGAGAGGCAGCTCAGCGCGCTGTGATCACTCCCAGTGTCATAATCACTATTGAAAGTGACGGCACACATTAAACCACCCGAACAGTAAGGAAAAGCAGGTAAGCGCTTAGGTCTATGGCGTTCCTGGCAGTTTGATCGGACTCGCTATGCTCGGTACCCGGGCGAAGTGGTCGCGCTCATTGAGGCTCAGCAGCACTCACCATCTGCAAGATGACGAGGCGCAGAGCCTCAATCGCCATCTCGCGCCACTGGGCGTACGCCAGTACGCGTCCGATGACGTGATGACGCAAGCTCACATAACCATGGAGGGTCGCCCACACCCGCAGCGCTGCACGCTGTTGGTGGGACTCACTGGTTTCGGCGGGCAACAGCCGTGCCACAGCAGCAACAAGCGCTTCAAACGCCTCTCGGGCAGCACCCGCAGCATGATCCGAAGGCGTGTAGGCAGCACCGGTCTCACCAAAAATGAGCCGATAGTGACCCTCATTGTGGTGGGCGATATCGAGGTACTTCTGCCCACTGGCCAACGCGGCCTCGATCGGGTCTTCCATGGCCGCAACCGACAACACCGCCTGCCGAACCAAGCCAAAACCTTCAACGTAGAGCGCGTCAAGCACGCCCTGCTTGCCCTGAAAATGACTATAGATTGCGATGGTAGACAAGCCCGCCCGCTGACTGATGGCACGCACACTCAAGCCATTCAAGCCCTGCGCCAACAGCAGCTCCGACGCGGCACCAAGAATTCTTTCTTTGTTGTTCACAGCGACTGGAATTTCCCTGTGTATCGGCATTGACAGCACACCATAACGCCGTTATTTTCCGCCATAACACTGTTATAGTTCAAGCCCTGGGCGGAGCTGAATACTGACAACCCGCCCGCCCCAACGAGGTGGAACCATGTCTGAACACTCACTCGAAGCGGATTACCTGGTCATCGGCACCGGTGCGATCGGCATGGCCTTCGCGGACATTTTGCTGACCGAATCCGATGCCACGCTTGTGATTGTCGATCGCTACGCCAAGCCCGGCGGTCACTGGAACGCCGCGTACCCCTTTGTGCAGCTTCACCAGCCATCCCAGTTTTACGGCGTAAGCAGTCGCGAACTGAGCCGGGGCCGGCTGGAGCAAGGCGGCTGGAACGACGGACTCAATGAATTGGCCAGTGGCGCCGAAGTCAGTGCCTACTTCGACGACGTGATGCGCCACCAGTTTTTGCCCTCGGGGCGGGTGCAGTACTTCCCCATGTGTGACTACCAGGGCGAGGGACGCTTCGTATCCAAAGTCAGTGGTGAGCAATACACGGTTAAGGTAAACCGCAAGATCGTTGACGCCACCATTTTGAAGACCAAGGTGCCCTCAACCCATACACCCAATTTCAGTATCGAAGCGGGTGTGAACTTCATGCCGCTGAACGATCTGCCCAAAGTCACTGCACAACCCGACCGCTATGTGGTTGTTGGCGGTGGTAAAACCGGCATCGACGCTTGCCTGTGGTTGCTGCAGATGGGCTGTCCGCCCGAAAAAATTCAGTGGATCCGCCCCCGGGACAGCTGGCTTTTGAACCGCCGCAACACACAGCCCACCGACGCGTTCTTTTTCGATGTATTCAATGCGCAAGCAGGCTTGATGGAGTCGGCCGCCGCCGCAGAATCCTTCGACGATCTGTTCGCCAAACTCGAAGCTTGTGGTTACTTTTTACGCATTGATACCCAGCACAAACCCACCATGTTCCACGGCGCCACCGTGTCCATTCGGGAACTCGAAGAACTGCGGAAGATCAAGGATGTGGTGCGGCTTGGTCGTATTACGCATCTGGGCAGGGAAGAAATCGAGTTCCAACAGGGCCGACTTCCCGTCGCCGACAACACGCTGTTTATCGACTGTTCTGCGCGCCCTGTTGAAGATCTGCCCGAGGTGCCGATCTTCAACGGTAGGACGATTACGCCGCAAATGGTCCGCTCATACCAACCGGTTTTCAGCGCCGCCCTCGCCGCCCACATTGAACTGAACTACGAGGGGGACGAGGCCAAAAACAAACTCTGCGCCGTGGTCCCACCACCGGACTCCGACACCGGTTTTGCCCACTTCACTGCCATCGCGATGATGAACCAGTACCACTGGGGGCAGGACGCCGCGCTTTCCGAGTGGATTCTCAACAATCGGCTCGATGGCTTCAGTCAGATGGTCGTCGCTGCCAAAGGTAATCCCGAGAAGGAAGCAGTACTCAAGCGGCTTAAAGACAATGCGCCCAACGCGGTCATGAATCTGCTGAAACTCGACCAGGAATTCCAGGCACAGACCGGAGCACAGGACACATGAAGCAGTTAGAGGTTAACCGGCGGCTCTTCACCGATTTCCGCGTAGCCGAGCACGCGTCAACACCGCTCAATGACGGCGATATCCGTGTCGACATCGATTTCTTCGCCTTCACCGCCAACAACATGACCTATGCTGCCGCAGGGGATATGTTGGGCTACTGGCAGTTTTTCCCGGTGCCGGGGGACGATGCTTACGGCGTCATCCCCGTCTGGGGATTTGCAAATGTCGTGGAGTCCCGCCACAGCGAGGTCGAAGTCGGAGAACGCCTGTTTGGCTATTTCCCACCCGCTGACGAACTGGTGATGCACCCCATCAACCTCAGCGAACACAGCCTGTTCGATGGCAGCGAGCACCGACAGGCGCTGCCCCCGCTCTACAACCGCTATCAGCGTGCGCGCGCGGGCAATGCGGCGTCCGTCGAGCAACTGCAGGCATTGCTCGGCCCGCTGTACAACACGTCTTACTGTCTTTGGGACCAGCTCAGCGAGAACCGCTTCTACGGTGCCGAACAGATCGTGATCCTAAGCGCGTCGAGCAAAACGAGTATTGGCCTTGCGATGGCACTCGCCGATGATGAACAGGCCCCTTCGATCGTCGGCGTGACCTCGACGGCCAATGCGACCTTTGTGGCAGACCTCGGCTATTACGATGCCAGTGTCAACTACAACGCCATCGAGACCATCGCCCACGTACCGACCGCAGTCGTGGATATGGCGGGTAACGCACAAACTGCCAACGCTCTCGCCACTCATCTGGGTGATGCGCTCAAGCACTTTATCAGCGTAGGTCTGACCCACTGGGATCAGGCCGGTGAGGGGCTCTCCGGCGAGAGTGATCGGCGCGAATTTTTCTTCGCGCCCAGTTACATTCTTGAGCGCAGCAAAGCCTTGCCAGCCGGAGAGTTCCAGCGCAGGGCCCAGAGCTTCGTCATGGAGGCTGCAGCGCGCTCAGGCCAGTGGCTCACGCTGGAGCAAGCCGACGGTATCGCTGCCCTCAGTGAGCGCTACTCGGACATCTGCGCAGGGAAAATGGACCCCAAGACAGGGCTCATTTGCCAGCTTTAATGGCGTCGAGCGCCGCACGCACCTCGCTATCCCACTGCTGGGCCACCGTTCTGCCGGCGGGCAGTTCGGTCCATCCACGGCGATAGACGATGGTGCCATTGCCATCGACCACCATCAGGCCAGGGATGAACTCAACGGTATAGTCTGCGGCGATGGCGTCGGCATCGGCGATGGCGATCATGGGAAAATCGAGCGAACGAACGTACGCCAATGGGTCACCGTGGCCTCGTTCCTTGGCGTTGAAGGTGATGACCTGCACACCCTGGGCCGCATAGTCGGCTTGAATACGCTTCGAGTAGGGCATGAATGCCTTGCAATAGGGGCACCAGGTCGCCCAGAAAGCGAGCACTGCCGGCTTACCATCGAGCACTTGGGGAAAACGGACTTGGTCGCCGCTGTCCAGATCGGTGCCTACCCATGCGGGAGCGGTATCACCAGGCCCGAGGCGGTCTGCGGCGAAAGCCGACTGCTGCGTCACCAAGACCGCTGAGAGCAGTCCAAGCAGAAAAACTGCGCCTTTGAAGAAAGAACCGGGGACTCGCATGATGATTAAGCTCCTGAAAAAAAAAGGGGGGGGGGGAAATAGTGCCGGACCATTACGCCCGGCAAACCGAATACGGTTTGGTCGGTCATGGCAGGCGATTCTTACAGTGCTCGGCTAGAGCCAGTCATTGAGTGCAAATCCAATGCCGATGCGATTACTGTAGTTCTCGGCATCGAACATGTTTTCACCGTAGCCCGAGTAAATCTGCACGTAGCCTTTGAGATTATCGAGCAAGGGGAACATCCAATTGAGCTCGACACCACTGCGATTGTTTTTCAGCCGCAGGCTGTTGATCACATTGACTGAAATGGTCTGCTGTCCGGCGCGATAAGCCAGCCCAAGTTCTGCACGCCCCATGTAGTTTTCGATATCCGGGTTGTCATCGCTCTCAGCATCCTCCTCCAGACGGTGCCAGGTCTTGACCGAACCCACCAGATTGCCACGCTCAACGACGGCTTCAGCGACCAGCCGATTCCAACTGCGACTGAACCGCTGGGTTTCCCCATTGGACTGATGATTGATGCCAAAGCGAAGCAGCCGTGCTCGCCACCCCAACCACTCACGATCGGTGGGTATCTGCCAGAACAACTCGGGTTGATAGTTGGTTTCCCGGAAGGGTGCCGATGCGAGATCCTCGGCATAGAGCTGCCAGTACGCCTGCTGGGTGTAAGCAAACCAAACCGACGAGCCGCCCCAAAGATTTCGCAGCAATGGAGTCTTCAGGCTGACCTGCAGCTTGATCTCTTCTTCATTGAAGGCCTGGCCCAGTAATCCATAGCCACCGTAATCTGAAGTGGCGTTGTGAGTGACAGGCAAAATGTAATTGGGCTTGTGCGGCGTGATGGCAAAGGGGTTCGCAACGACCTCAGCCTCCGCCATGGCTCGTCGATCGAGCGGCGTCAGCAGCTCATTCACCGCCGTCGCAGCCACGCGCTCGGTCTGCAGAAAAGCATCGGAGGAGGGCGTGCGATACACGGCGTCGTAACACGCCAGGCGATCCCTGTCGGACGCAATGGTCGCGCACTGCGAATCAGCCATGGCCGACGTGGCCACCAGCCCCAGCGCCAACCCAATCCCCGGGCTCATTATCCGTGACAATCTGGCAATCATGCGTCCCCCTGTACTGGCCAGCGGCGGCCTGGTATCGATTCGCGAGAAATAGCTAGGCCATGCACCTTAGCGCAACAGCCAGCCAGATGACGCTCGCTCGTGATCTTCCAAGCTTGCCCGGCCCGACGTGCTGACCGCCGCATCTGTTATCTTGCGTGACTGCAGACTCAGGCGACCGTATCGATGACACCCAAGACCAATCTGCTCGCCGTCCTGATCGACGCCGACAACACCTCACCCAAACATGCGAAAGCGATTTTTGAGGAAATCGCCAGCCTGGGAGAAGCCTCGGTGCGCCGCTGTTATGGGGATTTCTCGAGCTCCCGCATGAGTGGCTGGAGCGAACGTATCCCTGCGCTGGGCTTGGTGCCTCACCATCAACCTGCGAATACGGTGGGTAAAAACGCCAGCGATATCGCACTGGTCATCGATGCCATGGATCTACTCCACTCGGGACGCTTTGACGGCTTCGTACTGGTGTCCTCTGACAGTGACTTCACCCGTCTGGCCAGCCGCATCCGCGAGCAGGGACTCGACGTTTATGGCATTGGCGAAAAGAAAACCCCCGACGCCTTCCGGCAGGCCTGCAAACGCTTCATCTACGTCGAAAACCTTGGGGACGAAGAGAGCGCCGAACCGAAATCGCGCAAGCCCGCGAAAAAAGCCGACATGAATCGGGCCTACCAGTTACTGCGCAATGTCATTGAGAGCTCTGACGACCCGGAGGGATGGTGGAATCCCGGACTGATCGGCCAGCAGGTCATCCAGCGCTACCCCGACTTCGACCACCGCACCTTCGGCTTCAAGAAACTGACCGACCTGATTCGCGCCACGGGCAAGTTCGAAGAAGAAGGCACGGGCAGCCACATCAAATTCAGGGCATCACCCGAGTAAATCCACGCCATGGCCGCCGACAACCTGCTGCTAACGCTGTCCAGTTGTGTGTGCTTCATGGCACTGGTGGCGCTGGTTTCCTATTGGAAGACCCGGGGCGAGGTATCGACACGCGACGGCTATTTCCTCGCCGGGCGCGGTCTGACGGGCATATTCATTGCCGGCTCCATGCTGCTCACCAACCTCTCAGCAGAACAGCTGATCGGCCTGAATGGCTCCGCGTATGGTGCCAACTTGAGCTCCATGGCGTGGGAAGTCACCGCCGCCTTTGCCACCATCTGTATGGCTTTGATCTTTCTCCCCCGCTACCTGGCCGGCGCCTTCACCACCCTGCCAGAGTTTCTCAACAGCCGATTTGATGACGATGTCCGGCGACTGTCAGTGCTGTTATTCATGGTTGGCTACGGGCTGGTTACCATTCCGTCGGTGCTCTATTCAGGTTCCATCGCAGTACTGCTGTTGTTCGACGTTCCATCACTGCTGGGAGTCAGTTACGAGCAGGCACTGGTGCTCACCATCATCACCATTGGTGTGATCGGTGCGGTATACGCGATTTTTGGCGGCCTGCGGGCAGTGGCGGTATCCGATACCTTGAATGGTGTCGGCTTGTTGATCATTGGCGTGAGCGTGCCTCTGCTCGGGCTCGCCGCACTCGGTGGAGGATCGATCGCAGCGGGTCTCGAGACGGTACTGACGACCCATACCGAGAAACTCAATGCCATTGGCGGGCCAGAGGACCCGACACCCTTTGGCACCATCTTCACCGGCATGATCTTCGCCAATCTTTTCTACTGGTGTACGAATCAATACGTCATCCAACGCACGCTGGCGGCGCAGAACTTGGCCGAAGGCCAAAAGGGCGTGCTGTTTTCTGGGTTCTTCAAGGTGCTGGTGCCCTTCATGATGATGTTCCCGGGCATTATTGCTTTTCATCTCTATGGACCGGGCCTGACCTCGATCGATCAAGCCTTTCCACGACTGATCAGCGATCACCTGCCCGCCTGGATGAGTGGTTTCTTTCTCGCAGTCTTGTTGGGCGCGGTGTTTTCCTCCTTTAACTCCCTGCTGAACTCGGCCGCCACCATGTTCTGCCTGGACGTCTACGCACCGCTGCGACGCCAGCCCGTTGGCGATGCAGAGCTCGTGCGCGTGGCAAAACTCGCCAGCATCGGTATCGCGTTGTTCTCCTTTGCCATCGCACCGCTGCTGCAGTACGCACCGGAGGGCCTCTGGCAGGTCATCCGGATATTTACCGGCTTCTACAACATCCCGGTCGTGGCCATTGTCCTGGTCGGATTGTTCACTCAACGCGTGCCCGCACTGGGCGCCAAGATCGTGATTGTCTTCCACGTGATTGCCTATGGGCTGGCCAAGTTTGCTTTCGCTGATGTCATCAGCCTGCATTTCCTGCATCTCTATGCGGTGCTGTTTGTCATCGAGGTCGGCATCATGCTGTTCATCGGACAGTTATGGCCGCGCCAGTCGCCATGGCGGTATGAAGACAAGCACCAGGTTGACATGACCCCGTGGCGCCTGGCACACCCGGTTGCCTTCACACTGCTGTCTTGCGTGGTGCTGCTCTACCTGCTGTTTTCCCCATGGGGTCTGGTGGGCGGTATGAGCCAGACTTTCTATGTGTCAGCAGCTGTACTGCTGATGGCCAATCTGGCCTTCTGGTGGCGGGCAATGAGAGCGGCCCCTTCTGCTGCCACAACGAGACTCGGAATCGGAGATACCCCGTGAGCGACACCCGCCCCCGATTGAGCTACTTCGCCAACGCGCCTGGCCAGCAACATGTTCAGCCGCAAGACCATTACCTCTACGCTCGCCGCAAACCCAGCCACAGCGTGGTGGTGATCGGTACCGGCACGATCGGTATGGAGCATATGCGAGTCGCAACACGACTTGGGCGGGTCCGCATTCACGGTGTATTCGATACCGCCGAGCACAGTATGGACATAGCGCTCGAGCAGTTCGCCACACTCTCCGACGCGAGCGTCATCCGCTATCCCTCACTCGAGGCAGCCTGTGAGGATGCTGCGGTAGACGCATTCTTGATTTGCACGCCCAACTACACGCACCTCGAGGTGCTCGAAGTTGTCGCCAGAACCGGCAAGCCCGTGCTGCTGGAAAAACCCATGGCCACGACACTGGCAGACGCCCGACGGGTCTGCGAGATCGCCACCGATTACCCCAGCTTTATCCAATTGGGGCTGCAGTATCGCTATAAGGCGGCCTACGTCGAAGCTCGACACGAGGTGCTCGAACGACAGTCACTGGGCCCAGTCCATATGCTGTCGATGAGCGAATATCGCCCCCCGTTTCTCGACAAGGTTGGCCAGTGGAATAAGTTCAACAGCATGAGTGGCGGCACTTTGGTCGAAAAGTGCTGCCATTACTTCGATCTGATGACGCTGTTCGCTCAGTCAGAACCGAGCAAGGTCTACGCCTCAGCGGGTCGCGCGGTGAATTTCATTGACCTGGAACACGACGGGCAGGCATCCGACATCGATGACCATGCCTTTGTCATTGTCGATTACGCCAGCGGCCTGCGCGGGCAGTTCACCCTGAATATGTTCGCACCGCATTTCCATGAGGAGCTGATCATTACGGGGCAGACCGGTAGGCTCACCGCTACCGAGCGCTTCAATTTCCATCTGCAGGACAGCGCCGAGGCTATCGTGCGTATTGACCGGCATGACCAACACGCGAGTCGGCTGATAGACGTGGCCTACAGTCGGGAAATTGAGCGCAGCGGCCACCACGGTGCCACTTGGTTCGAACATGTGGCCTTCGCTGACCAATTGGCGGGGCAAGCATGCGACGCCGCCACCCCCAGACAAGGTCTGTGGTCGATGCTTATCGCCTGCGCAGCCCAACAATCCGCCGCCACGGGTGCGCCGGTGCACATCGCCGATCTGATCCAACAACACCAACTGGGCGACTTTCTCGCCGATTAACGGGAGTCCGTATCCATGCACAGCATTTCTGTCGGCCAACACACGATGCCCTCCGTCGGCCTCGGGATCTGGAAAATTGCGCCGGAGCACACGGCCCGTGCGGTCTATGAGGCCATTGAACTGGGTTATCGCCACATTGATGCCGCCTGTGACTACGGTAACGAGCGAGAAGCCGGGCAGGGCATTGCCCAGGCGATCGCCGATGGCATCTGTCGGCGCGAAGATCTATGGGTTACTTCAAAACTGTGGAACAGCTTTCATCGCCGGGAACACGTCCGCGAGGCTTGTGAGAAAAGCCTGACAGACCTGGGGCTCGAGTATCTCGATCTCTATCTGATTCACTTCCCAATCGCCCAGCGCTACGTACCGATTGACCAGCGTTATCCCCCTGAGTGGTTTTTCGACCCCGATGCCGCAGAGCCGCGCATCGAACTCGACAAGGTACCGCTGGCCGAAACCTGGGCGGGCATGGAGGAACTGGTGACAGCAGGGCTTGTGCGCGACATTGGCGTCTGCAACTACAACTCGGGCCTGCTGCACGACCTGATGGCCTACGCCCAGCGGCCGCCGGCGATGCTGCAGATCGAATCCCATCCCTTTTTGACCCAGGCCAACCTCATTCGGCTGGCACACCAGTACGGCATCGCAGTGACGGCTTTTTCACCGCTTGGTGCGCTCTCGTATGTAGAACTGGATATGGCCAGCGGCGCTGACACTGTGCTCAATGCGGCGCCGGTAGTGGCCGCCGCCGCCCGAACCGGAAAGACCGCGGCACAAGTTGTACTGCGCTGGGGGGTCCAGCGAGGCACCGCCATCATTCCCAAAACCCACCGTCGTGAAAGACTGGTGGAGAATCTGGCCCTGTTTGATTTCACGCTCACCGCCGATGAAATGGCGGCGATTTCAGCACTCAATCAAAACCGACGCTTCAACGACCCGGCGGTGTTTACCGAGAGCGCCTTCAATACTTTCCATCCGATTTACGACTGAGGGCCACTGAGTCATGGCGACGTTGACCACGCACAACCCCGCAGTGCCTGACCAGCAGGAATACGACGGCGTCTTCCCCTTGGCGCACTGCCCTACCCGCACCGATATCAGCCTGGAAGAAACGCTCAGCTGGGCACGGGATCATGCCGAACAACTGGTGGCCCAGGTCGAACAACACGGCGCCGTGCTCTTCCGAGGGTTTCCTATCAACGGTGCAGAGGACTTCGATGCCTTCATCCGCGCCTTTGGCCTCGGCAGTTTCACCTATGCGGAATCCCTCTCCAATGCAGTGCGCGTCAACAAGACCGACCTGGTGTTTACCGCCAATGAAGCCCCCCCCGAGGTGTCGATCTTCCTACACCACGAGATGGCACAAACGCCTTTGTTCCCCGCACAACTCTTCTTCTGCTGCGAGATCGCCGCAGCCCGGGGCGGCCAAACTCCCCTCTGTCGCTCAGACGTGGTGCTCCGTGAACTGACCCGACTGGCACCCGACTTTGTCGCAGCACTGGCGCAACATGGCGTGCGCTATTCCAACACCATGCCAGCTGAGGATGACCTCGCTTCGGGGCAGGGCCGAAGCTGGAAGAGCACGCTCAGTGTCGATGGTCGAGCCACCGCAGAGACCCGTCTCAAAGAACTGGGCTACGACTTCGAATGGCTTGGTGATGGTGCCCTGCGGGCCACCACGCCAGTGCTACCCGCCATCCGCACCCTGCAAGACGGGCGCAAGGTGTTTTTCAACCAGTTGATCGCTGCCTTCAGAGGCTGGAAGGACGCTGGCACCGACGGCAGCAAGGTGATTACCCTCGGAGATGGCGCCGCCCTGGACGCCAGCGGTATCAATCTGGCGATCGAGCTGGGGGATCAATACAGCTTTGATCTCGCTTGGCAGGCGGGAGATGTTGCCCTGGTCGACAATTACCTGGTCATGCATGGACGACGCCCCTTCGAAGGTCAGCGTCGGGTGTTGGTGAGTCTGGTCGCCGACAATGGCAGACGCTTGGCCGCTCAACCGGCTGCCTGATAATCGCGAATCTCGTTGAGAAAGCGCTCCCCGTATTCGTCGCACTTTTTGGGCCCCACCCCATCCACCGCCAAAAACTGCCCGACCGTCTCGGGACGCTGGCGGCACATGTCCATCAGGGCCCGATCATTGAAAACCACAAAGGCGGGTACTTTCTTTTCATCAGCGAGTGTCTTGCGAAGCTTTTTGAGCCGTTCGAACAAGTCGCGATCGACACGGCTATCCAGCGAATCGGCGGTGCCCACTTTGCGCGACTGACGCCTACCTGCCCCCCCAGCCACGTCGCGGTCCCGGCGCATTTCGAGGCGCAGTTCACCCTTGAGCACAGCGCGGGAACTCTCGGTTAACTTCATGGCCCCGTGGGCTTCCATATCCACCCGCAGGACGCCTTTGGCCACCAGTTGCCGCAATACCGAACGCCAATCGGCAATGCGCAGGTGGCTGCCTACGCCGAAAGTTGGCAAATCGTGGTGGCGATTCTGCAGCACCCGATCTGTTACCTTGCCGATGAGCACATCGATCACATAGTTGGCACCGAATCGCTGCCCGGTGCGATAGACCGCCGACAAAGCCATCTGCGCAGCCTCGGTACCATCCCAGGTATCCGGCGGACGAAGGCAATTATCGCAGCGGCCACATTGGTCAGCTGCGGTCTCACCAAAATACTCCAGCACCACGGTGCGCCGACAGGTGCTGGCTTCACACAGACCCAGCATGGCGCTCAGGCGCCGCCACTCGCTGCGTTTGAAGGCTTCGCTCGCCTCCGAATCCAGCAAGCGCTGTCGGATCCACGCCACATCCTGGAAGCCATAGACCATCCAGGCATCCGAGGGCTGCCCATCACGGCCCGCGCGCCCGGTCTCCTGATAGTAGGACTCGATACTCTTCGGCATGTCCAAATGCGCGACAAACCGCACATCGGGCTTGTCGATACCCATGCCAAAAGCAATCGTCGCCACCACCACCACGCCATCCTCCTCCAGAAAACGCCGCAGATGTTCAGCGCGTACCTCCTGGGTCATACCCGCGTGGTAGGGGATCGCCGGAATGCCACGACCGCTGAGCCAGTCGGCGGTCTCCTCGACCCGCGCCCGGGTACCGCAGTAGACAATCCCCGTGCTGCCTCGATGGGACTCACGAATAAAACCCAGCAGCTGTTTGCGGGCGTCCTTCTTCTCGATGATGTTGTAGTAGATGTTCGGCCGGTCGAAACTGCTGATGAATTGATTGGCAGCGCCCAGCGACAGACGCGCGACAATTTCCTCACGGGTCGTGGGGTCCGCAGTAGCGGTCAAGGCGATCCTTGGCACGTCGGGGAAGCGCTGTACCAGCATTTCCAGGCGCAGGTAGTCCTCACGGAAATCGTGGCCCCACTGGGAAACGCAGTGCGCCTCATCAATCGCAAACAAGGCGATGTCCGCATCGTCCAGCAGCGCGAGGGTGCGCGGCTGTACCAGGCGCTCGGGTGCCACATAAAGCAGATCCAGACGGCCCTCCCGCAGGTCGGCCTCGACTGCCTGTACCTCGGTGTAATCGAGCGTCGAGTTGAGAAACGCGGCTCGCACCCCGAGACTCTTGAGGGTATCGACTTGATCCTGCATCAGCGCAATCAGCGGTGAAACCACCACCCCGCAGCCCGGACGCACCAGCGCCGGCACCTGGTAACAAATGCTCTTGCCACCACCGGTCGGCATGAGCGCCAGCACGTGCTCACCCGCAATCACGCTATCGACAATTTCCCGCTGAAGCGGACGAAAGCTCTCGTAACCGAAAACCTGATTGAGGGTCTGAATGGGGTCCATGGGAATGGGGCTTTTTACCTACCGCGGCGATGGCATCGACTCAGCGCAGATTTTACCCTGCACGGCCCTGATCAATCACCGTCATGACCCCGGCATCGAGGCATCCAATGTCTGCACCCCACAGCGAGACCCGCAAGCTACTGACACTGGCCGCCCCGCTCGTCGTCAACAACCTCGCTATCGCAGGCATGCAATTCGCAGATGCCGTGATGGCGGGGCGACTCGGTGCCGAGGCGCTGGCCGCAGTGGCCATCGGTAGCAGTGTCTGGTTCCTGTTTTTCATGGTGGTGCTGGGTCTGATGATGGCGATTTCGCCCATCGTTGCCCGGCACGTGGGGGCCGGGTCCGCCCATCTGTCGGGACACTACACCCGGCATGGCTTGTTGCTCGCGCTACTGATCGCGCTGCCAGTGATCACCCTGGCCCAGTTGGCCGTGCCAGGCTTTCTCGAATTTCTCACGATTGACCCGTCATTTCGCGACCTCACCGCGCGCTACGTCGCGGTGATGTCCTGGGGTTCACCGGCAATCTTCGCCTTCCTGGCGCTGCGCTTTACCAACGAAGGCATCGGCTATACCAAGCCGATCATGTACACCTCGCTATTGGCGCTGGCCAGCAACGTCTTTCTGAACTGGGTGTTTATCTACGGTAAGTTTGGCGCGCCAGCGCTAGGCGCGGTTGGCTGTGGGGTCGCCAGCGCGATCACCATGTGGCTGGTCCTGATCGTACTGCTCGCTTACATGCTTCGCGCGCGTCGCTACCAGCCCTACCGGCTGTTCGAAAACGCCTTCACCTTTGACCGGACGATTCTCCGAGAGATGCTGGCGCTGGGTGTTCCCATTGCAGTCACCGTGACGGCCGAGGCAGGCTTGTTCAACGCCGTATCGCTATTGATGGGCACGCTGGGTGCCAACGTCGCCGCCGCGCACCAGGTCGCGCTCAATTTCGCCTCGACCATGTTCATGATCCCGCTGGCGATTTCCGCTGCGACTACCGTCAGGGTCGGATACTGGCTCGGACGCAGCCAGCCCGAACAGGCGCGACAGGCAGGCGTCACCGGCTTGGTGCTTTGCGTCGCCGTGATGGCAGCGTCGGCCACGCTATTGCTGTTGGCCAGTGACCAGATTGTCGGCCTATACACCCGTGACGCCGCTGTCGCCAGCATCGCGGTATCGCTACTGCTGATGGCCGCGATTTTTCAGGTCGCCGACGGCCTCCAAGTGGGTGCTGCAGGTGCGTTGCGAGGCTACAAGGACACACGACTGCCGATGATCATGACAACCTTTGCCTACTGGATTGTCGCCTTCCCGATGGCCTTTTGCGCTGCGGTGGTGTGGCGGCTGGACCCGCACTATGTGTGGGGCGGTTTTGTCGCCGGCCTGATACTGGCGGGAGGCTTGCTCAGCTGGCGATTCATCGTACTTTCCAGGGCGCACTCGTCGCATTCAGCACACTTGCCAGTCACAGATTAAGCTGGAAAATGCGGCTGAGTATCTGTCCTAGATCGCCCGGGAGGAAGTTTACTTGGCTTCGCCGTTCACCCACACCGTAGATTTCAATGGCTCTGAGGTTGGCTTCAGCTATGTGGTAGAGGGCAGGGAGCTATGCATCCATTCGTCATTGGGAGATTTCCGCCTGGCATTTGATGGCGAGCAGCCACGTGAGGATGAGGTCAAGGTCGAGGTGCTCATTTACCTCAACCGCGGCGGTCTTACGCTCAGCACGGTAGACAGTGACCTGAGCGCCGCCCCCGAAGATGACACCGCACCAAAACCAGAACCGGTATTTCGCAGTAACCCGGTGATACTGCTGGTCGAGGGCGAAAGTCGGGAGCATTCCCTCCAGTCAAAGCTGCACGAAGAACAGTTCGACGTAGTGCCAGTGAGCGACATGTTTGACGCGATCACTCAGTTCAACAACATCAACTGTGATGCCGTACTGAGCGACGTGCGATTGCCACGGGGCGACGGCATCATGCTGCTCAAGTATGTCCGCGCCTCCGAGCGCAATGTCCCTTACTTTCTAATGACTCAGCACGAGGACGTGCACGAGTTCAGCGCCCACTCGCTCGGCGCCACCGGGTTCTTTCAGAAGCCCTTCTCGATCGAAATCCTGCTCGACACCTTACGCAAGGAAATCGGCCAGGCCAGCTACTACACCAACCGTGAGAAAGAATTCTTCACCTGAGCCAGGCAGCCCATCTTTGCCCCGGAGACCACGCCATGCGTCACGCTTTACTGTATCGACTAGTCGCCACGCTGGCCCTGACCGTTGTCATGAGCCATTCAGCCAACGCCGACCAGGACGCTGATCAACAGGCACTGACACAGCTGCTGCTCCACTTCCTCGCAACGGTCGACGAACCCTCTACCCACGCGAGCTTCTGGGCGGAAGATCTTATCTACACCAGCTCCTCAGGTAGCCGCTTCGGCAAAGATCAGATCATGGCGGGCTTTGATGAGGACGATGACCCAGACGCTGAAAAGGGCCCCCGCTATGGCGCGGAAGCGATAACCATTCGGGTGCTCGGTGACCATGCGGTCGTCACTTTCAAACTGACCGCTGACATGGCGGGTGGCGAACAGGCCGCCTACTTCAACACTGGCGTTTTCCGACGCAGTGGTGAGGGTTGGCAGGCCTTTACCTGGCAGGCAACACGCATACCGGGGGCCGACTAACCGCGTTGACACTCGCGGGGGATTTTTGCCCGTAAGAGAGTAGTATCTGGGCCTCGTTATACCGCGGAGCCCCCCCATGAGATTCCTTCTGCTTATTGCTTGCCTGATCTTCGTCGCTGCGCCCCAGGCGGACGAGCTGAAGCTCAGCGACGTGCTGCCACAAGTCCCGACACTGAACAGCGAGATCCCCACTCCGGAATCAGTGGTCGGTATCAAAGTTGGTGAGCGGCACTGGCATCACTTTGAAATCATTCGCTACCTCGATGCGGTCGCCGCTGTTTCGCCGCGTATGGTGGCCCTGGGCGCAAATGGCAAATCCTACGGTGGCCGGGACATCGTCAACTACGCGATTTCCTCACCCGAGAACCTCGCCCGATTGGACGAGATCCGAGAAGCACGGGCATCGATTGTTGATCCCGCGGCCAACCCAAAGCTCGACGACATGCCCGCCGTGATCTACATGATGTATAGCATCCACGGCAATGAGCCCAGCGGGGCCAATGCTACCCCTCTGGTCGCGTACTACCTCGCGGCAGCCGAAGACCCGGCACTTGCCGCGAAGCTCCAGGACCTGGTGATTATTTTTCACCCCATGCAGAACCCTGATGGCCTCGACCGGTTTGCCCATTGGAGCAACAGCTTGCGCGGCATGACCCCGAGCGCAGACCCCAACGATCGCGAGCACCGTGAGGCGAGCCCCAATGGCCGCACCAACTACTACTGGTTCGATCTGAATCGAGATTGGCTGGCCCACCAGCACCCGGAGAGCCGTGCCCGCCTCGCCATGTTCCATACCTGGAAGCCGAACGTGCAGCTCGATTTCCACGA
>CAYZWL010000056.1:0-17299 GCA_964482195.1 uncultured Alteromonadaceae bacterium
GAGGACACGAAAACCTCGACTTCCGTAAGGCCTTCATCTCCCCCGTCTTTGAGCAACTCACCCAGCAGGTAGTGCGCCAACTCCTCAATGGTGACATTGAGGATCGGCAACAAAAGTGTCTCATCGACCGGAAAGCGCAGGGTCTTGCCGTTGTAGACCACATGATATTCATCTTCGATCTGTTCGATGCGCAAATGCGGCGAATGCTTCGCCAGCAGCAGGTACTCATCATGCGCGTCGCAAATCGCCTTCATGCGGCGCTTATAAACGTTGTAGTCAGCCGAAAAACCCTCGGGCCCCATCGGCGCGACAATGCGCGCAGACATTGAGTAATTGTGGCCGTGCAGCCTTTCACGCTCGGTCGCAGAGAATATTGTGAAGTGGGCCGCTGAGAATTTATGGGCTTGCTTATCGATGTGCAGGGTAGTGAGACGCATGTGAATCCGGTGGGGGGGTTGGCGCGAGCGGCACAGTCTGAGGGACTCGACTGATCATTGGCAACTCACGGCCCATCGATCCGAGTCGCCGACGCCAGCGTAAGCCACGGGGTACACTGCACACGAACACTGCGCTCGCTCCCAATCAACGGCGTAGCTATGTCGTCATCAACAAAAAGGAATCAACGCGATGACCAAGGTCGCCATTATCACCGGTGCCAGCGCAGGCATTGGCACCGCCGCTGCTGAACGTTTTCTCGCGCAAGGCTTTGTGACCATCAACGTGTCCCGCCGAGAGTGCCCGATCGCAGGGGTCGAAAACATCTGCGGTGACCTCGCGGAGCCGGTGGCGGCCCGGGAAATTGCCACCGACCTGGCGAACCGCCTGGGCCAGTTGAACGCGTCCAGCGTGTGCCTGGTGCACAACGCGGCGCTGATGCTCAAGGACGACACCGAGCATACCTCTGACGAAGACCTCGCCCGGGTGATGCAAATCAACATTGGTGCCATCAACACCCTGAACCGCGCCCTGATTCCGCTCTTCAAAGAGGGCTCCAGTGTGCTTTACATCGGGTCCACCCTCTCTGAGAAGGCTGTCGCCGGCGCGTTCAGCTACGTCATCAGCAAGCACGCGCAATTGGGCATGATGCGCGCCACCTGCCAGGACCTGATGGGGCGGCATATCCACACCGCGCTGATTGCCCCCGGATTCACCAACACTGAGATGCTGTTGGGTCACATTGGTCACGATCCAGAAATCATCGCCTCCATCAGCAATATGAATAGTTTCCAACGGCTGATTGAACCATCGGAAATCGCAGAAATGATCGTCTGGTGCCATGCCAACCCGGTGATCAACGGCGCCGTTATGCACGGCAACCTGGGCCAGCAGGAGCGCTGAACCCATGATTGATGCCGCCCTCAGAGAACGCAGGGAACGCGTTTTTTTGGTGCTCGCGGGTGTCTTTTTGTGCGCCATGACACTGCTCAACGTCGTGGGGATTACCCGCTTTATCCAACTGGGGCCCCTGGCGTTGGCTGTCGGTGTGCTGCCCTATCCGCTCACCTTTCTGTGCACTGACCTGGTCAGCGAAATCTACGGCCGGGCCAGAGCGAACTTCCTGGTGAGCGTCGGCCTCGGGCTGAACTTTTTCATTCTCGCGGTTCTGACATTGGGAGATCTGGCGCCCGCCGTCCCCGCCGAGACCATGCCGCCCTGGCAGGTCATCCAACTGGCGGCACCGGTGGCCCTTCCCAATGGATCCACGGTCGAAAACGAAATCGGGCTCTATCAGTTGATCTATGCCACCACCTCCGGCGCGGTCTTTGCCTCGATGCTGGCTTATATCGCCGCCCAGTACTGCGACGTGCAGTTGTTCCACTTCTGGCGCCGGCTCACCAAGGGCAAGCATCTTTGGCTGCGCAACAATTTCAGCACGCTGGTCAGCCAGATGGTGGACTCGGTCATGGTGGTGTCGGTGACCTTTGGTGCTGTGTTCCTGGCCGGAGAAATGACACTCAACACGCTGCTGGTTTTGGTCGCCAGCAACTACGGCTTCAAGGCGGCATCGGCGCTGGTAGACACCATTCCGTTCTACCTACTGGTGGCATGGCTGCGCCGTTACCTCGTTCTCGACGAGAACGAATACGCAGTGAGCATTACCGACCCAGAAACCGAAACCTGAACGGGAGGGCTTCTGTTCAGGGCAACAAGTCCAGCTCTCGCAACAATGGAATCGTCACCGCGCGCCCCAGAGCCAGCGCCTCCCGATCCAGGGTATCCAGCAGCGTCAGGCAAGCCACCGGCGAGCGCTGCACACGGCGCAGTACATAGGCTCTCACTTCATCCGAAAGCACCAGACCTCGCTGCTCAGCCCGCAGGCTGAGCAGCGCATCGAGATCAGCATCGCTGAAAACCGGTAACACGAACGTCGGCAGGGATTCCAAACGGGAGCGCAGGTCTGCCAGCAGTCCCGGCACCATGCCCGGCGCCACATTCGCAGCCATCACGAGACGGGTCCCCGTTTGTTGGGCACGGTTGAAAAGATGAAACAGCGCCTCCTGCCACGGGCCATTGGTGAGCACCGCGTGGAGCTCATCGATCGCCAGCAGGGTGCAACCCTCGGTGCCCTCCAACAGAGCCATCGGCGGCATGTCCTGTAAGTCACCCAAGGGTAGGTACAGCGCGTCATCCACCGCGTGACATAGCGCCTGTAGCAGGTGGCTTTTACCGACGCCGGTTTCCCCCCGGATATAAGCACCGCCCTCGTCGTCAAAAAGCCATTGTTCGAGTGCGGCAGTACTCTCGCGGGACAACCAATTGTCGCGGGTAGTCTCCGTATCGAGAGTAATCGACAGGGGTAGTTGTCGACCGGGTGTATTGGGTGTTTGTGTCATCGGGTGTTCACAGCCGGCGCATGCTGGCGGGGGTAAAGGCGGGGCCAATCCACCCTTCCGCTCTGACGCTGCCCATTCTGACTGGCGCTATTCTGCTTGGTAAGTATCGCTCTGACGGTAGTAGACAACCGCGTGTCGGAAGAATACCAGCAACACGGCTGCGACTGGCAGCGCCACGAGCACCCCGGTAAAACCGGCCAGCTCGCCCCCGGCCATCAGTGCGAAAATGACAGCGACCGGGTGCAGGCCGATACGATCACCAATCAGCAGCGGGGTCAGCACCAGGCTTTCGACGGTTTGGCCGATGCCAAACACCACCGCCACCAGCACCAACGGCATGATTTCACCACCAAAACTGAACCAGGCCACCAGCAGCGAACTGCCGATACCAATGGCCGCTCCGGCATAGGGAATGATACTCGCGAGCCCGGCCACGGTGCCCAGCAAGAACGCATAGGGGAGGCCAATCAACCACAAACCCACCGCATACATGACACCCTGTGCCTGCATCACCACGAACTGGCCACGCAGGAAAGCCCCGAGCACGTCATCGGCTTCGCCAACCATCAAGGACAGCTTCTGCTGCCAGGTCAGCGGTACCAGGTCGAGCACTTTTTCAACCATATGATCCCAGTCGCGCATCAAATAGAACGCCACCACCGGGATCAGCGACAGATTGAAGATGCCAAAGACAAAGTTGGACAGCGACGCCGTCAGAGATCGCAAGGTCTCGGTCGTCATACGCCCGAGCGACTGCCAGTGCGCAGCAAGCTCGGCCTCCCAGTCGATGGCGGGCAGCGAGACTGGGGCAAGGCTCAACTGGGACTGCAACCAGGGCAATGCCACCTGGTTCAGCCATCGATAGGCATCGGGCACTTGGCGAATCAATGAATCCAGCTGCTGCAGCACCACCGGCACCAGAATCGCCAGCATCAACAGCAGCAGCAGGCTGAACAGCGCAAACACCAACATGACGCCACCGGTTCGCGAGTAACCGCGCTCCTCAAGTCGGTCGACGAGCGGATCCCCCAGATAGGCAATCAGCCCGCCGATAGCAAAGGGCATCAGAATGGCCTTGAGCTGAACGAACAGCACCATGGCGACGATCAGCAGGCCGATGATCAGTGGCCATCGATTGACCTTGAGTGCACCGTTGCTCATGGCGAGCCCCACACCAGCCGCAGCTGATCTTCTGTCGGAATGGATATCAAAGCCAGTCGCGAGCGCCGCGGCAACAGCTTGGCCAAGGCATCAGCGCTGCTCACACCGCGAATACGCAATTCGAGCCGCTCACCGCTGATGGCGGCGACCTGGCGCCCCTCGACCACATCGATGGCATCAATCACTTCGAGCACTGCGCGGTAATCGGTAATCGAGCGCACACCATCGATCGCAACAATCACCGAATCCACATCGGTCACCTCCTCGAGCACCACCGCGTACTGCTCGGCCATCGCGTCAACCGTCATGTCGACTGCGCCTGCGAAAATGGCAGCGGCATCGGTACCCTGTTCCTGGCGGGTGCGCTGCTGGCCGTCATCGAGATACAGCCAGTCGGTGATGATGCGACCATTGGACAGGCGCACCAACCGGCCCACCAGAATATGCTGGGTACCGTAACGCTGAGAGGCGGCCTGAATCCGAGGTACGACTTTCTGCCAAACCATAGCGGGCGACAGCGCGGCAGCATCCTCCAGATCCAGCAGCGGCAGGCGCAGTTGAACGCCGCGCGCCTGGAACCCCCGCGCCAACTCGCGTAGTAACGGTCCGTCCTCCGAGGTCGTGGCGAAACGCCGTGCATAGGGGTCATCGACCACCATCCACAACAGCACCGGCGGCCTGCCCGGCGCCCACCAGGTGGCACCAGCGGTCCGAATCAAGTTCTTGATGACCCGATCATCAAACTGGGCGTAGAGCCGGGTCTGCCCGCCCTCGACCTCGTAGGTGTACAAGGACATGCGGTTGCGGGCGTCTTCTATCGCCTCGGCCACAGCTGGTACTTGTACGATGCGTTCGTCACCCGAAACCCGTACCATCACGCTCGCCAAGGCCCGCTTGGCTGCGTCCACGAGCTCGGATTCGCTGCGATCCGCCACTGGCACGGTTTCCGCAAGGAAATCGGCGCCAGAGGCAGGGATTGCCAGCAATAACAGCATCAGGGATAGCAGCGTGCGACGCATAGTCGATCTCAAGCGGTTAAACAGGCGGGATATTAGCAGGGCGCGCCCATCAATGTGCTGCCTCAGCTAACCCACATGCGAAGGGACCCGCCCACCATGAATGCAGCACCAGGAAGCTCCAATGACCGACCAGTCTGACTCAAGCTCACTCACCTACCGCGACGCGGGCGTGGATATCGACGCAGGAAACCGTCTGGTCGACCGGATCAAGGAAGCCACCAAACGAACCCGCCGGCCAGAGGTGTTGTCGGGATTGGGCGGCTTTGGCGCCATGTGCGAGATCCCCGAGGGCTACCACCGCCCGGTACTGGTATCTGGCACCGATGGTGTTGGCACCAAGCTGCGCCTGGCACTGATGATGGGCAAGCATGACACCATCGGCATCGACCTGGTGGCCATGTGCTCAAACGACATCGCCGTCATCGGCGCCGAACCACTGTTTTTCCTCGACTACTACGCCACCGGCCACCTCGATGTGGATACCGCGACCGAGGTGGTGACCGGCATCGCCCGCGGCTGTGAACTGGCCGGCGCCGCCCTGGTGGGAGGCGAGACCGCCGAAATGCCGGGCATGTATGAGGGCGACGACTACGATCTGGCTGGTTTTTGCGTGGGTGTGGTGGAAAAGGACCAGATTATCGACGGCAGTCGTGTCGCTGAAGGTGACGCCTTGATCGCCCTGCCCTCCAGTGGCCCGCACTCCAACGGTTACTCGCTGATTCGCAAGATTCTCGAGCGCACTGGCGACTCGCTCAGCATGCCAATGGGCGAACACACCCTGGGCGAGGCGCTGCTTGAACCCACCTGCATCTACAACAAGCCCCTGCTGGCACTGGCCCACGAAATTCGTATCCACGCCATGGCCCATATCACAGGTGGCGGCATCATTGAGAACATTCCGAGGGTATTGCCAGATCACTGTGATGCCCGTATCAATCTCGGCAGCTGGACACTGCCTGAGGTGTTCCACTGGCTGCAGGCGGGCGGCAACGTCGAACGCGAGGAAATGCTGCGCACCTTCAACTGCGGCGTGGGCATGGTCATCGCCGTATCGGCCGCCAAGGCAGACTTTGCCCTTGAGGCACTGACCGAGCAGGGATTGAGTCCCTGGCGAATCGGTGATGTGGTCGCCGGTAGCGGTCAGGTGCAACTCGCGCAATAAGCATGAGTGCTCAAACCGACCAACCCGCGGTGGCCGTGCTGATCTCCGGCCGCGGTAGCAACATGGCCGCTCTGATGACAGCCGCACAACAGGGAACGCTCGGCGGGCGCATTGCCTTGGTGGTCAGTAACAAGGCTGACGCTGGCGGGCTGGCGGTCGCCCAGCAGGCGGGCATCCCTACGGCAGTGATTGACCATCGGGAGTTCGAGACCCGTGAAGCCTTTGACGCCGCTTTGGTCAAATGTATTGACGCCGTCACACCCGCGCTTGTCTGTCTGGCGGGTTTCATGCGCATCCTGACGCCAGTGTTTACCGATGCGTTTGCGGGTCGTGCGCTGAATATCCACCCCTCATTGCTGCCCGCCTACCCCGGACTGCACACGCACCAGCGAGCCATCGATGCCGGGGACAGCCACGGCGGCACCAGCGTGCACTACGTTACCGGTGAACTCGACGGGGGCCCCGTGGTCCTACAGGCAAGAGTCCCGATCGTCGCGGGCGACTCCCCAGAGGCGCTGGCGCAGCGGGTACAGGTGGTCGAGCACCAGATTTTCCCGATGGCGGCGCAATGGCATCTGCAAGACAAGCTGAAACTCCACGGCAGTCAGGCACTGCTCGATGGCAAACCGCTGCCCGTCGGTGGGGTGCAATGGCGGGCGGATCAATGAGCCGGACGGTGCTCCAGTCTCTGGTCGCGTTGGCTTGCCTGCTCTCGTTGTCGCAGGTATCGGCGGAACCGATACTGAGCCCGTACAAAGCGCGCTATACCACCACCGCGATGGGTCTCGATATGACCCTCAAACGCACCTTGAGCGAAGAAAACGGCCGCTACACCCTACGCAACAAAGGCAAGGTGCTGGTCGCCAGCCTCGAAGAGGTTGCCACCTTCACCCTCGATGACGGCCAGATTCGCGGGGAACGTTTTCATTACAAACTCGGTGGCATCGTTCGGCGCAAGCGGGAGGTCCAGTTTGACCCTGACAATGGCGTCATTCGCAGCCTCAAGAAAAAACAGTGGAGCGAGCATGCCTGGTCACCAGACGTACTCGATCGGCTCAGCCAGCAGGAACAGCTACGACTGGCGCTGATGGCCTCAGAGAGCCCGCCAGCGCAGATCAGTTTCACCATCGTGGATGGCGCCCGGGTACGCCCTAAGACCTTGGAACTCGTCGGCGAAGAAACGCTCGATACCGAAGCGGGTCGACTGGCGACGCTGCATTACCGGCAGGTCCACGAAGATGACAAGCGCGCTTCGGATGTGTGGCTGGCGATCGACCATGATTACCTGATGGTGCTGACTCGACACGTCGAGAAAGGCACCACTGTCGAAATCAAACTGGTCAACGCCGAGATCAACGGCGAACGCATCGATCCACAGGGGCCATCGGTCTAGCCGCTGGCGCTGTGTTGGTCAGGCCTTCGGCAGGGTGACGCCTGTCTGGCCCTGATACTTACCACCGCGGTCCGCATAGCTGGTCTCACAGACCTCGTCTGACTCGAAGAACAGCATCTGCGCAACGCCTTCGTTGGCGTAGATTTTTGCCGGCAGGGTTGTGGTGTTGGAAAACTCCAGCGTGACGTGCCCCTCCCATTCGGGTTCCAGCGGCGTGACGTTAACGATGATGCCGCACCGCGCATACGTAGATTTCCCCAGGCAAACCGTCAGTACATTTCGAGGGATGCGAAAGTATTCGACGGTCGAGGCCAGCGCAAAAGAATTGGGCGGGATGACACAGACGTCGCTTTCGATATGAACAAAGCTGTTCTCATCAAAATTCTTGGGGTCTACCGTGGCCGAGTTGATATTGGTGAACACCTTGAACTCGCGCGAGCAACGCACATCGTAGCCATAGCTTGAAGTACCGTAAGAGATCAGTCGCTCACCATCACGGTCGCGAATCTGGCCGGGCTCAAAAGGCTCGATCATGCCGTGCTCATCGGCCATGCGACGGATCCAGCGGTCTGACTTGATACTCACGATTTCTCCTTGGGGCAGCATCGTCTTGCAGGTGATGCCACAATAACAGAACCAACACCCAATCGAATCTGCTTACCGCGCACAAAAACAACGAAGGAACCCTGCATGACCGCGTCAGCCACCCCAAAAGAACGCCATATTGTGATCATCGGCTCTGGACTCGCCGGTTACGGCCTGGCCCGGGAACTGCGCCGCCACGACGCCGAATTGCCAGTCACCATACTCACCGCAGATGGCGGCGAGGTGTACTCGAAGCCGCTGTTGTCGACCGGCTACACCAAGAGTCTTGGTGTTGAACAATTGGCGATGCAGACCAGCGACGCCATTGCCGAGCAGCTAAACATCAGCGTGCGCACACGGGTTGAGGTCACCGCCATTCATACCGATGCGCATCAACTGACTTTGGCCAGCGGAGAAACGCTCGGTTACAGCGATCTGGTGCTGACCCTCGGTGCCGATGTGATCCGCCCGCCCATGGAGGGCGATGCAGTCACGGACGTACTGAGCGTCAACGACCTCGACGACTACGAGCGCTTCCAGCGAGTCGCGGCCGAACGCGGCGCCAAAAAGGTGGCCATCATCGGCGCAGGCCTGATCGGCTGCGAGTTCACCAACGATCTGCTCAATGGCGGGTTCGAGACCGAGTCCGTCGACCCGATGGGCTGGTGTCTGCCCACACTGCTACCCGAGCCCTGCGGCCGTGCGGTGCAAGGGGCGCTGGAAGCGAAAGGGGCGCGTTTCCACTTTGGGCCGCTGGCCACCGCGGTCAATCGCCAGGGCGACGGTTATCGGGTCAGCCTCAACAACGGTGAGCACATCGACGCTGACCTGGTGCTGTCAGCCGTGGGCGTACGCCCACGTACCGCACTTGCCGAAGCCGCCGGCATTCAGGTTGGCCGCGGCGTGCAGACCGACCGCTTCCTGCGCACCAGCGCCAAGGATGTGTATGCCATCGGTGACTGCGCGGAAGTCGAGGGCCATGTGCTGGTATACGTGGCGCCGCTGATGGCGGCCGGCCGCGCGCTCGGAGCGACGCTCACCGGCACCGAGACTCCCGTGGCCTATCCCGCCATGCCCGTCACGATCAAAACGCCGGCCTGCCCGGTCGCCGTATCACCACCGCCCCGGGACGCAATTGGCGAGTGGATCATCGAGGGTGACAGCCCAAATTTGAAAGCGACCTTTACAGGCGCCGACGGCGGACTGCTGGGCTATGCGCTGACCGGTAGCGCCATTCGCGAGAAATCGGCGCTGACCAAACAGTTACCAGCAATCCTCGCCGCGGGATAATCGCGCGACTCGGGGCAGTGGCCAGCGGGCGAGTCAATCGCCCATGGTGATGGTGGGTGCGGCAGGTGCCGCCCGGGTTTCCAGGGCTGCAACCAGACTGTCGGCAGCCTCGAGATAGGCCCTGGCCTCGGCAGAATCCGGCACGCTGGTAGTCACCGGCCGACCACTATCGGCGTGTTCGCGCATCAGTCTCGACAAGGGCAAGCTCGCCAGCAAGGGTACGTCATACTCCGCCGCAAGACGCTCACCACCATCGCTGCCGAACACCGGGTCCGCATGACCGCAAGCTGAGCAAACATGCGTGGCCATGTTCTGGATAACGCCCAGCACGGGCACCTGGACCTTGGTAAACATCTCCACGCCCTTGCGGGCATCGAGCAAGGCGATGTCCTGCGGTGTGGTGACAATCACCGCACCGGCGAGTGCCGCCTTCTGGGATAACGTGAGCTGAATATCCCCCGTACCGGGTGGCATATCGACCAATAGGACGTCGAGCGCACCCCAGAGGGTTTGCTCCAGCATTTGCATCAACGCTCCCGCCGCCATGGGCCCACGCCAGACATTGGGCGTGCGCTCGTTGCCGAGAAAGCCCATCGACATCGCCTTAACGCCGTGCGCCTCTATCGGAACCAACCATTTGCCGTCGCGCTGTTCTGGGCGGGTCCCTTCGGCAATGCCCAGCATCAAACCTTGACTGGGGCCGTAAATGTCGCCATCGAGCAGCCCGGTCTTTAGCCCCTGAACGGCAAGGGCCGCGGCAAGGTTACTGGCGACGGTCGATTTACCGACCCCCCCCTTACCGGAAGCGACTGCAACAATATGCCGGGGTTTTTCCATGATCGACTGCTCCGGTCGAGGCTTTTGATGCCGCGATTATAAGCGGCCTTTCCTACCGGGCCAGCGCTGCTTTGGGGTAAACTTGAATGTCACTTCAGACCCAGAAAATCCAAGCGTACATGTCCTCTGATTCCCGCCAGATTCTCGTCACCTCGGCCCTGCCCTATGCCAATGGTTCTCTGCACCTCGGGCATATCCTCGAGCAGGTCCAGACCGATATCTGGGTGCGCTTCCAGCGCTCCCGTGGCCACCACTGCCGCTATGTCTGTGCCGACGACGCCCACGGCACTGCCATCATGCTCTCAGCCGAGAAACAGGGGATCACCCCCGAGGCACAAATCGCCAAGGTACAGGCGGAGCACGAAGCCGATTCCGCCGGCTTTCTGGTGCACTTTGACAACTACGACTCCACCCATAGCGATGCCAACCGCCGCTGGTCCGAAAAGATATTCGGCGAGCTGGAAAAAGGCGGGCACGTAGGCGTCCGCCAAATTGTCCAGGCTTTCGACGAAGACAAGGGTCTCTTCCTGGCGGATCGCTTCATCAAGGGCACGTGCCCCCGCTGTAAAACCCCGGACCAGTACGGCGATAACTGTGAAGCCTGTGGCGCCACATACAGCCCCTCAGAGTTGATTGACCCGGTGTCGGCGTTGTCGGGCAGCACCCCGGTGGACAAGGCCTCAGATCATGTGTTCTTTCATCTGGGCCATTTTCAGGAGTTTCTCGCCGAGTGGACCCAGAGCGGCCAGTTGCAGCCAGCCATCGCCAACAAATTGCGCGAGTGGATCGATGCAGGTCTGCAGGACTGGGACATCAGCCGCGATGCGCCTTATTTCGGCTTTGAGATTCCGGGGCACCCCAACAAGTATTTTTACGTTTGGGTAGACGCACCAATCGGCTACATCGCCAGCCACGAAAAATACTGCGCAGACAGCGGCGACGATTTCGACGCCTACTGGCGCGCAGACAGCCGTGCAGAGCTCTATCACTTTATTGGCAAGGACATCGTCAACTTCCACGGTCTGTTCTGGCCTGCCATGCTGCACGCCGCCGGTTTGCGCAAGCCCAACGCCATTTATGCCCATGGCTTCCTGACCGTCGATGGCACCAAGATGTCCAAGAGCCGAGGCACTTTCATCATGGCGCAGACTTACCTCGCGCATCTCGACCCTGAGTATCTGCGCTACTACTTCGCCGCCAAGCTCGGGCCGAGCGTTGACGATATTGATCTGAATCTCGAGGACTTTACCCAGCGGGTGAACTCGGATTTGGTCGGCAAGGTGGTGAATATTGCCTCGCGCTGCGCCGGATTCCTGCGTAAGAAATTCGACAACCGCCTCAGCGATGTTTGCAGCGAGCAGGCACTGGTGCAGTCATTCATTGACGAGGGCGAGGCCGTGGCGCGCGCCTACGAGGCACGGGACTACAACCGCGCGATGCGCGAGATCATTGCGCTGGCGGACAAGGCCAACCAGTACATCGACGAGAAGAAGCCCTGGGTGCTGGCCAAGGAGGAAGGCCGAGAGCAGGAAGTCCACGACGCCTGCAGTGTGGGTATCAACTTGTTCCGGGTGCTCATGACCTACCTCAAGCCTGTTCTGCCTGCGATGGCCGAAAAATCCGAGGCTTTTCTCAATGTCGATTTGGACTGGACTGATCTGCAAGCGCCATTGGTCGGGCATGAAATCCAGACTTTCAAGCCGCTTTTGCAGCGCGTCGACCCCGAAGCGGTTGCTGCGATGGTGGAGGCGAGCAAGCACTGATGCTGGGTGAATATGCACTGCTGCTGGTAGGGGCCGTTCTGGTCAACAACTTTGTGCTGGTGCAATTCCTCGGGCTGTGCCCCTTCATGGGCGTGTCCAACAAGCTTGAGACCGCCATGGGTATGTCGATGGCCACCACCTTCGTGCTGACCCTGGCATCGGTTTCCAGTTATCTGACCTATGAATATCTGCTGACGCCGCTGGGGCTTGAATACCTGCGTACCTTGAGTTTCATCCTGGTCATCGCTGTGGTCGTGCAGTTCACCGAAATCGTAGTGCGCAAGACCAGCCCGTTGTTGCACCGAGTACTTGGGGTGTACCTACCGCTGATTACTACCAATTGCGCGGTTCTGGGCGTGGCGCTGCTCAACACCAACCAGGCCCACAGTTTCACCCAGTCGTTGTTCTATGGACTCGGCGCCGCATTGGGCTTCTCGCTGGTGCTGGTGCTGTTCGCGGCGATGCGAGAGCGCCTGGCCGTTGCCGACGTACCCGAGCCTTTCCAAGGGGCAGCGATCGGCATGATCACGGCTGGACTGGCCTCCCTCGCATTCATGGGCTTCGCCGGGCTGGTGTCCTGATGCTGGCGCTGATAGCCGAACATCCACTACTCGCAGCACTGGGCGCCCTGGCCATCCTCGGACTGGCGTTCGGAGGCTTGCTCGGCTTCGCGGCGGAAAAGTTCAAGACCGAAGGTAATCCCATCGCCGACCAGATCAACGCATGTCTGCCGCAAACCCAGTGTGGTCAATGCGGCTATCCGGGTTGCAGACCCTACGCCGAGGCCATCGCCGACGGGGACGCGATCAACAAGTGCCCTCCCGGTGGCGAAGACACGATTCAGGCGCTGGCTGATTTGCTCGATGTAGAGCCCCAACCGCTCGACGCTGAACATGGTGTCGAGCAGGAAAAACTAGTGGCGTATATCCACGAGGACATTTGTATTGGTTGCACCAAGTGCATCCAGGCCTGCCCGGTAGACGCCATTCTCGGTGCCGCCAAGCAAATGCACACCGTGATCGCCGATGAGTGCACGGGTTGTGACCTGTGCGTCGAACCCTGCCCCGTTGATTGCATCGACATGATTCCACGGGCAGAGGGGATCAAGTTCTGGCACTGGGATCTGCCATCCGACCCAGCACCCAATCAGGTGCGCCCCGGCGACTTGATCGCCACTGACCGGAGCGCCGCGTGAGAACCGTGCACGATATCCACGGTGGCATTCATCCGCCGGAGCGAAAGCAACTGTCTAACCCGGGTGTGCTGGGTGTATTGCCCCTGCCGCCGACTTTAGTCGTCCCCGTGTCACAACACATAGGCCGCCCGGCTGAGGTTGTGGTGGCGGTTGGCGATCGCGTCCTGGGGGGACAGACGCTGGCTCAGTGTGATGGGCCGCTGAGTGCCGCTGTGCACGCGCCCACCTCAGGGATCGTGGCCGCGATCGAGTTGCGACCGGTACCACACGCCTCGGGACTCGAGGACCTTTGCGTCGTCATCGACGTTGATGGGCAGGATACCTGGCAAGCACTCACAGGTGATGCCGACTGGCGCGACCGCGAGCCACGACAACTCATCGACCGTATTCGCGATGCCGGTATCGCCGGACTGGGCGGGGCCGGCTTCCCGACGGCCGTCAAACTGATTGCCGGTGAAAACCGCCCCATCCATACCTTGCTCATCAATGGCACCGAATGTGAGCCGTACATCACCGCCGACGACACCCTGATGCAGATTGCATCAGAGGCGATCATCGAAGGCGCGCAGATTCTCGCGCACATCGTCGCTGCCGAAAAAGTGCTGATCGGGGTCGAGGACAACAAGCCCCAGGCCCTGGCAAACATGCAGGACGCCGCCACGGAGCGGGATTGGCCCGTCGAAGTGGAAGTGGCGACCTTCCCCACCAAGTACCCCTCCGGCGGTGAGAAACAACTGATTGAAATTCTCACGGGCCAGCAGGTTCCCAGCGGTGGGTTGCCTGCGGATATTGGCATCGTCTGTCAGGCCCCGGGGACCGCCGTCGCCGTGCGCGATGCAATCATCGACGGCCGCCCACTGGTGGACCGCATTGTCACACTCACGGGTGAGGCCCTGGGTAAACCGCAAAACGTTCGCGCCCTCTTCGGTACGCCTATCGAATGGCTATTGGCGCATGCCGGGTTCGATCCGACTGACAACGAGCGCGTGATCCACGGCGGGCCCATGATGGGTTTTGCCCTGCGGGATACCACCGCGCCCATGGTCAAGATCACCAACTGCGTACTGGCACCCACCCGCAGCGAGCTGCCAATGCCGCCACCCGCCCAGGCCTGCATCCGCTGCGGCATGTGTGCGGAAGCCTGTCCGGCTTCACTGCTCCCCCAGCAGCTGTATTGGTACGCCCGCGCCAAGGACCAGGAACAACTCGAAAAGCACCAGTTGTTCGACTGTATCGAGTGCGGCGCGTGTTCCTATGTTTGTCCGAGTCACATTCCCCTGGTGCAGTACTACCGATCTGCCAAGGGCACGATTCGGGAAGCTCGTGCAGAGAAGATGCGCTCAGACAACTCCCGAGAGCGTTTCGAAGCCCGGCAACTCAGGGTGGAGAAGGAAGCCGCCGAACGCGAGGCCAAACGCGCCGCACGCAAGGCCGCCGCGGCCAAGAAAGCCGAGGCGGGCGGTGAGGATCCGGTGCAGGCTGCTATCGCGCGCGCTCAAGCCCGTAAGGCTGAGCAAACCACTCAAGACGCAGGCGAAGATCCCATACAAGCAGCCATCGCCCGGGCCGCCGCCCGAAAGGCGGCGAAGGCAAAGCAGGCGAATGAGCGAGCACCAGACGCCGGCGCTGCCGCGGACCAAGAGAATCCGAGCTCGGAGACAGACCCCTCATGAGCCTGCTCTCGGTCACCTCCCCCCACGCACACGGCGCCAAACCTGTTGAGCGCGTCATGCAGACAGTGCTCCTGGCAACCCTGCCTGGCGTCGCTGCGTTAACCTGGTTTTTCGGACCCGGCACGCTGATCAACATGGCCTTTGGCTGCCTGATTGCGCTGGGCCTCGAGTGGGGCGTCATGCGGCTGCGCGGCAGGGACCCCTCTTTCTACCTCAAAGACTTCAGTGTGCTAGTCACGGCGGTACTGCTGTGCATTGCGCTGCCACCCTATGCGCCCTGGTGGCTCATTACGGTTGGCATGCTGTCCGCGGTGCTGCTCGGCAAACATGTGTTTGGCGGTCTGGGCTACAACCCATTCAATCCCGCGATGGTCGGCTACGTGGTCCTACTCATTTCTTTCCCGGTGCAAATGAGTGCCTGGGCCGCGCCGCGCGGACTCGCAGAAGTACCGGGATTGATCGATGCATTCACCGCGTTCTTCCTGCCTGCCAGCTACGACGGCGTCACCATGGCCACCCCGCTCGATGTACTGCGCCAGAGCAAGGGCATGATGTTCGAAGACCTGCTGCGCGAGACACCGCAGCTGACCACGCGTGCCGGCGTGGGCTGGGAGTGGGTCAATCTCGCTTTTCTTGCCGGTGGTTTGTGGCTGCTGCAGCAGCGTATCTTCACCTGGCATGCCCCGGCGGCGATGCTCGCAACCCTTGCCTTCGCTGCAGCTATCGGATTCGACCAGGGTAGCTCCGAGGGCGGCGGGTCAGTGCTCTTCCACCTGTTCAGCGGTGCCACCATGTTTGGCGCGTTCTTCATCATCACTGACCCGGTAAGCTCAGCAGTCTCGACCCGCGGGCGGCTGGTATTCGGCGCTCTGATTGGCTTGCTGATCTACATCATCCGCAGCAACGGCAACTATCCAGATGCCGTGGCCTTCGCCGTGCTCATCATGAATTTTGCGGCCCCTTTCATCGACCAGTACACGCAGCCCAGGGTGTATGGCACACGCAAAGTGAGCGACGATCCATGAGCGGCCTTACGGTAGTTCGCAACAGTGCATTGCTCGGTGCTTTTGCGGCATTGACCGCCGGCCTGATCGCTTGGACCTGGATCAATACCGCCGAGGATATTGCGACGGCTGAGCGCGCATTCGAGGCACGGCAATTGCTGGAGATCTTCCCGGACGCCGTCGATGAAAACGCGCTACTGGATGGACGCTTTGAGCTGGCCGCAGAAACCGTGCTACTCGAACTGCGCGAAACCCGGGCTGGCTACCGTGTGATGACAGGCGATGCGGTCACGGGCGTGATCCTGCCGGCGACGGCGCGGGATGGCTACAGCGGCGATATTCGCTTGCTGATCGGTATCCGTGCCGATGGTAGTCTCGCCGGCGTCCGGGTTGCCAGCCACAGGGAAACACCTGGGCTCGGTGACAAAGTTGACCGGAAAAAATCAGACTGGGTGCTGTCATTCGCAGGTCGCTCGCTGACGAACCCGGCCCCCTCGCAATGGGCCGTGCGAAAGGACGGTGGTGTCTTTGATCAATTCACTGGCGCAACCGTCACACCGCGAGCCGTCGTGACGGCAGTACGCCGGACGCTCGAATACGCCCAGCTGCATCGCGCAACACTCTTTCTGGAACCCACCAACATCGCAACAACAGCGGAGGCCAACCCATGAGCGATATCTCCTGGCAGAAGCTGACCGAAAATGGCCTGTGGAAAAACAACCCTGCACTCGTGCAATTGCTGGGATTGTGCCCGCTCCTGGCCGTCACTGCCTCGGTAGTCAATGCACTGGGGTTGGCCGCTGCGACAATGTTCGTTCTGGTAACTTCGAACCTGTGCGTGTCGCTGATTCGCAACGTCGTGTCCGACACGATTCGGCTGCCCGCCTTCGTGATGATTATTGCCGCGGCAGTCACCGCCATCGAACTGCTGATGCAAGCCTATGCCTATGAACTCTTCCAAATTCTCGGCATCTTCCTGCCGTTGATCACGACCAACTGCGTGATTCTCGGCCGTGCCGATGCCTTCGCCTCCAAGAACCCGATCCTGCCCTCGGTGTACGACGGTTTCATCATGGCGATGGGCTTTGGTGTCGTGTTGGTTCTGCTGGGGGCTGTACGCGAACTACTCGGCACCGGCGGGCTCTTTGCCGATATGCAGCTACTGTTTGGTGAGGGCGCGCGGAACTGGCATGTGGTGCTGGTCACGGACTATCAATCCTTCCTGCTGGCGATCCTGCCCCCGGGGGCATTCATCGTAATGGGTTTGTTGATCGCACTGAAGAACGTCATCGACGCACGCAATGAGCGCCTCGCCGCCGCCAGACGGGAGGCCCCCGTCGTCGGCTCCAAACGTGTGAGAGTCACCGGTCAGGTGTCCTGACC
>CAYZWL010000057.1:0-2362 GCA_964482195.1 uncultured Alteromonadaceae bacterium
GCGCACTTCCTTCGGGAGGAAGGGGTCGGGGGTTCAAATCCCTCCACACCGACCACATCCCTTGGGCAACCTCCGCCCAAACTCAACGCGCCGGCCAATCAATTCCCGCGAAACCGCCTACTCACTCGACTCGTCAAACTCAAAATCGGCTAACGGGTCCGTTGAATCATGGCTCCACCCGCCGCCGCCGCCAAACTGGTTCGCGCGATCATGCAGCGTGTCCAGCGCGAGCCACAGGCCAATCAGATAGTCCCTGACTTCGTTCGCCATGAGCGTTTCTTGCTCAGAGAGTTCGATGTTTCTGTGTCGTGAGATGATGCCCAAGGCGTTATCACCGCTGACCTCATAAATGGCTTGTTGCACGCCAACCCCTTTGATGAGGTAGGTCCGGTCCACCACCTGTTCGAAGCGCCCCGTTGCATCTGCGACAGGAAACCCGTTGGTGCCTTTGGTGGTGTATTCAAGTGCAAGCATTGTGGCGGCGCTCAGGTCGCCGCGGAGCAGGCTGTGCCGCGATAGTTCCTGTGCCTCTTCCATCGCCTCGCGCAACGCCGTGCCGCTGTCGGCCTGATTGCCGCTCAGGAAGCCCTGACCGTGCGCCAATAGCAGTTTGGCCGCATACAGGGCCGGTATATCACCCTCCCTCGCGATTGCGAGAAGCTCCAAGGCAACATCCGCATATAGCGCCCCGCTAAATCCGTCGCAGACATGCTCGAGCTCTTCGCTGGCTGTAATGCTGACGCCGTCCAGTTGCATGGACTCCAGTATGCGGGGCAGTTCAGCCAGCCGCTGGCAGCGGATCATTGCCAGGCCAAGCGACAGCAACTCGGTGACATCCAGCGTGCTTGCCGGGTTCATCGACAAATGCTCTGCAATGGATCCGGAAAAGGGGTCGGGCTGTTGGAAGGTTTGAATGTTGGGGTGGAGGGATTGCGGCGCTCGGTCCGGGTGGGGGGCGGCGCTTGTTAACGCAAGCCCGGATGTGGCGGGCAGGCGCTGAACAATATTGACGCCTCCATCTTGTGGACTTGCATTGGCACTCGGCGCAGGAAAACCCGCGAAGCCGGCGAGTGCTGGTGTTAGCAGAGCAGCGCTAAGCAACAGCCCAGGTAAGCGTCGCGGTTGCAGCATTCTTTCCCCCTCCATACCGCTGATGTTGACGATGCTTCGAAGCCACAACCTTGTCGTCTTATGTTGTGGTTTAGCGGATATTGAGCAGAGACTAGGGGCGGGGCCTGACGAACCAAATAGGCAACATGCCTATGAGCATCAATCCGGTTTTTGAATCACTGCGAGCTTGGTGTTGCTGTCGCCGGTGATTTCAAGCTCGCAGTTGCGCCAGTTCGCAGGGACCTCCCAGGCGTAATTGCTTTCGTAGTCGAGCGCGAATTCACCTTGCTTGCAGCGCAGCAGCACACTGCTGACTTGGCCGCTAAGCGTTTTCAGTGCAAACGAGCGCCGGGACAGTGCGCCTACCCAGCGCGGTTGGTTCCCATAGTAGGGGTCGGGCAGGATCTCGCCTTCGGTTTGAAAGGCCTTGTTGGCCACCAAACCTGTGATCGAATCAAAATGTGTTCTGGCTTGCTTTGTGCTGTCGGCGTTGGGGAAGAGCTGTTCGAGCAGCTTAAGCGTGCGCTCGGCATCTGCAAGCATCAGTGAATCTACTTCAAAGTTGTAGGCTTGAATGAACGGGTTTTGGAAGAAGCTGTCTTTCTCTATCTGGACTATTTGGTCCTCTTCTGCGTTTTGAACATGGAACCTCAAAAAGTGCCCCATGACGTTCAGTCGCTTGTAGGCAAGCGCTCTATCGCCTCGCGCATGGTGAAGTTGCGACCAGATGTACTGCAGGTGAAGCTCTTCGTAGAGCGACCGTTTGTCCATTGCCTGCATTCGCCGGATGGCGGTCTCGGCCTTGTCATACTGGCCTTCATTGATGGCGATCGCGGCTGTTTTATAGACGGGGGAAAAACGACGCTGAACGCCTCGCTCATTTTCAGACTGAATGAAGACCTGTTGTTTGGTTTCTCTGAAAACAACAGGTTCGCCATTGAGCAAAGCGGGTTCAAACTTACGCTGGCGGGCCCAGTCAATGATGGCTTTTTCGAAGCGGGGGAGATTGTTGGAGTACTCGATGCGAACGTCATTGACGTCGCCGTCGGTACCGATTTCATAGGAATAGACGATAAATGCCTCTCGACCGCGGCGCCCTTCGATCGTTGGAAACTTGAGCGATCCGTCTTTCACCAGCTTGGGTGGCTGGAAAGAAGTCGCAGCCCACACCGTCTTCGGTACCAGGGTTAATGGCACCCAGAATGCACTCAGTAACAGCAGCGAGCGGGTTATTTGTAACAGCATGAACATC
>CAYZWL010000057.1:2462-17223 GCA_964482195.1 uncultured Alteromonadaceae bacterium
CCAGAATGCACTCAGTAACAGCAGCGAGCGGGTTATTTGTAACAGCATGAACATCACAGACGCGAAGAAGAAACACGAGGTAAGCTAACCCATCTCCGCAGCACGCGTTCGTACGGATTCCCCGATTAGGATTATTTCCTATCTTGGTTGCCGAGGTTTCCGGCGGTGATGAAAACGTCCAAGGCTTGACCTGCCAGCGGGTCATAAACGCACTCAAGGGCAGCATTTTTCGTGGCGTCTGAGTCGATTCGTAGGCTGCTGCCATCACCCGAATACCGGAGCGTACCTCGCGTCCGATCTTCCCAGGCGTATTCCCACAGGTTGGCCTGCGGTGCTAATTCAATCCCCGATTGTGTGTCGCCGATCAACTGCGCAAGCCGTTCTTGGCAAGCATCCGACGCCTGCTCAGCGTGTTTCCCTGCCCAGCACTTCAACACGCGTCGACAGTCACTGTCGCTCAGGATGGGGGCGGGCGGTCTGGCGGACGGGGACCGCTCCGTCGCGTCTCGCGGGTCAGAAAAAAGATAGACGGCGGCAATCCAGATGATGACCAGGGTGCCGCAGCCACTCGCCTGATTGCGACCCTTCAGTGGTTTACCACAACCGGGGCAGGTTTCTGCACGTGGTGAGACGCTCTGCTTGCAAGTCGAACAGCGCACGAGTGCCATTGGAAACCCCTTGGTTTTCTCCCAACCTTGGATGATCCTATCGATAGGGTTGTCGCCCTTGCTCTAGTGAAGAGTCCTAGTGCGCGGGGTGTCTTGGCGGTAGCCCCGGACCACGTGCCTGTATTGCCAACCGTGCGGGTGGTCCATTCGCGCCATTGTGAACCGAGAGGCATTGTCGATTGAGTGTTGCGCTGTTTCGAACTCGAAGATTCACCGCCGTCTGTGTAGGCATGGTGTTCGCGCTGCTGGTTGCTGCACAGACTCAGGCTCAGGCGCACGAACCGCGCCGCCTGACACTCTTTGAGGTCTCGAAGAAGGCTTTGCAAGCATCAAAAAATGATCTTCGGGGCAGTTATCCCATCGATCTTGTTGCGCCGGGTGCTGTCGTGGCGTTGCAGGTGGGCGATGCGCTTGCGCTGCCCACACTCGAATACGGGCCTGGAAGTTATCGCGTCGTCGATGCCCAGTACTCGATCACCGGCAATCGCGTGATCCGGGCCGTTGATGCCAAAGGCTTTCCGCTGGTGATGGTGGTGACGCCTGCAGGTGCCATGCAAGGGTCATTCTCCAGTGAGCAGGCGATGTATCGCTTCGATGCGAAGCAGGGCTCAGGCCAGCTGCTTGATCTGTCCCTGATCGATGAGACAGCCGCACCTATCGACGATGGGGCGCACATCGGCAACGTCGAGGCGGTGGATAATGGCGTCGCGGCGGTTGCGCTTGATCAACGGGCTGGCACCGACCGTAGAATCGCCAAGACCCAGCCCAAGCGCGCAGCGGCGGGATTTGGTGCGGGCGATGACGTGCTGGATATCTTGGTCTACTACGACGACGATTTCCCCGACTACGCGGCAGCCCTTGATGAGGCGATGGGTGTTCTCAATACCACGCTCGATAACAGTGGTGCCGGTATCACTGCGCGCATCGTGGGTTTGCTGCCCGCCGATATCGACGACGAAGAAACCGCGCTCGATACGATCGACAAAATGTCGGCGGCTGAGTACCCCTTCGAATCGATAGGTGAGGACGACGCAAACTTTCGACCCGATCTGATTCAGGCATTCAGAGGGCCGCAATTGATCAATGGCAATTGTGGCCGTGGCCAGGTCGGCGTGTTTCGTGGCCGGCCGAATAGCGCCTCAAAGAACGCAGTCACCATTTGGGATGCGCCGGGGAATGGCGGATCGTTCTGCTACGTCGCAACTTTTGCCCACGAAGTGGGCCACAACTTCGGCCTTCGGCACAATCGTGGCAATGTTTCCAATGACGACTTCTACGCCACCGACTATTCCTTTGGGTATCGGGTGGCAGCCGAGTTTACGACGGTCATGGGAATTCCCGGTGATTATCGCGAAGGACGAATACCGACTTACTCAGACCCTTCACGCCTTTGTGGCGAAATGGAGGCATGTGGTCGAGGCGCCGATGACAGTGAATCCGCTGATAACGTACTGGCGCTGAACAATGTTCGCTTTGCCATTACGTCCCGCAGTGAAGGTTACGCGCCTGAAGTGGTCAGTGTTTTCAAGGAAGTCCGGACCGATTACCAATGCCCGGATGGCCGTTTAGGCACTTACTACGGCACTGCGATCCAGAACGGACATACCGACTCGATCACTGTTGAATCCTTTGTGTTCTATGCGCCTGATGACGCTGTCTACATTGAAGTGTTCAGTAATAGCGTCTTAAGCAACAACCGATTTCTCTTCTTTGGTTACTGTGACATTCAGAACTTAATGGGATCCAGGATCTCCCAGAGTTCGGTCAGGTACCGCCACCCTGAAACCGGCGAGGTGATCGAGACCGCGCGCTTGAACTGGGACATCAACAACCTGGAGCAGACCGATGTCTTCGTGCGCGCAGGCGTAACGCCCGGCGGTTCGGTCGTCGGTGCCGCCGACATCGCCGCCCCCCCTGGGCAGTCGGTAGATATTGCGTTCGAGCCCGACGATGGCTATCGGTTACTGTCGGTCAAGGATACCTGCGGTGGCACGCTGACCAACGGCACCTTTGCCACGGGGCCATTGGTGCGCGACTGCAAAGTGGAAGCGACCTTTACTCCGCTGTCGGCACCTGCCGGTGTTTTCAGGAACTTCATTGAGGAACCTGTCACCGGTCAAACCCATTCGGGTGTCGGTAACCTGCGGGGTTGGGCGCTGGCTGAAAGCGGTATCGATAGCATCGAAATCTACATCGACGGTGAGTACCAATTTGATGCCCCCTACGGTGGCCGCCGAGACGATGTTGGCAGCAGCTTTCCGGACGTCATGGGGGCCGCCAACTCCGGCTACTCGCTGGCCTTCAATTACGGTGATCTTTCCCCGGGCAGCCACACCATCACCGCGCGGGCGCGTGCGGTGGGCGGGGAGTTGCTGGAGTCCAGTGCGACTTTCGAGGTCGTGGCCTTTGCTGAGTCGTTTATCGCGGCGCAGGAAGCGGTCAACTTGAACAGTGCCCAGTGTGATGTTCAAAACAGTCGAATATCCATTGTCGATGCGCTGGTGGATGGCAATCCCTATGATCTGGTGCTGCAGTGGCGGACAGCCAAGCAGGGATTTGTCATTACGGACATTCGTTGATGACGTGCCATGACCGCGGGTCTCGCGGTGTTGCACCTCAATATCTCCCTGGAATAGCAGCCGCCACTGATTGTCCGAACGGTTCTGATTGAAAAAGCGCGAATCTGCTTAAAATGGAGCGTCGAAAAGGGCAGAGCCAGTTGCGGCACCGAGCTGGAGGTGACCATGGTTGAACAGCTGCTGTATGTCAGTGAAAGCCGGATCCAGGGCGCCGACGCCGTCATTGAGACGGAAGTCACCCGTATTTTGTCGACCGCCTACGTCAACAATAGCCGTCGCGGTGTGTCAGGCATTCTGCTGCACGCCGACGGCTATTTTGTGCAGTTGCTTGAGGGACCCGCCGCCGGTGTGGCGGTCATATGGGGAGTTATTCAACGTGATCCCCGTCACCATCATTGCCGCGTCTTGCTGCGGCGATCGGTCGATACCCCGGTGTTCCAGGTCTACCCCATGGCGTGTGCTGGGGTGAATGCCCGCTTACGCCTGGAGATGCTGCAGTGTGTCGACAGTCAGAGCGAGTTGTCCGACGCCGAGGCCGGGGAACGATTGCTGGGTTATCTCTATGCGCGTGCCCGCGGCATGGACCTGGAACTGCATGGCGAACAGGCCCAGGAGCGCCGGGTGCCAACGGGCTTGCTACCGGAAGAAAGCTAGCTACGGCTCGCTCAGTCGTAGCTGGCTTCGACGTATTCCACCATCGCGGCAGTCACCTCGATGTCATCGCTGATTTGCAGCCCATCCTTGCGCACCAGTTTGAAGTGCGGGGTACCAAAGGTGCTGAACTCCGCGTGGTAGACCTCCCACTCATCCTCGTAATCGAGGTAATCGAGGATGGCCTTGCGGCTTCGCCTCGCCCAATCGCGTAATACCAGTTCTTTGACCGACGTGCTCACTGTACAGCCCCCGCAGCGTGACCTTGGTGTCGATTGAGGATGCGCCGTCGCAGCATGCCTGGCAAGCCGGCGTTGGGACTCAGGCAGTGATCTCGACGACGTTGCGCTTGGCCCGTTCTCCGGGCACTTCCCGAACCAGGCGCGGCAATAAAAAGCCGGGCAGGGCGTCGCGCATTTGCGCATGGATTTGCAGCGCAGCGCCATCACTGACATCAAAGTGCGCGGTGCCGGCGACCGGGTCGAGCACGTGGAGATAGTAGGGCAATACGCCCGCGTCGAAGACCGCCTCTGCGAGCGCCACCTGGTCGGTGACGGTGTCGTTGACGCCCTGTAACAACACGGCCTGGTTGAGCAGAGTGATGCCACGGTCGCGCCAGGCGCGTAGCGCCATCGAGGTCTCTGCATCGATCTCGTTGGCATGATTGCAATGCACGACCAGCACCGTGTTGAGTCGCGAATCACGTAGACGCTCAGCCAGCGTCGTCGTCAGCCGGCCGGGAATCACAATGGGCAAACGACTGTGAATGCGCAGCCGTGAGAGTTGCGGCAGTTGCTCAAGCCGGCTGATCAAGCCATCCATGGCGTCGTCATCGATGATGAGCGGATCACCACCTGACAGAATGACCTCATTAATTCCCGGGTGCTGGCCCAGGTAGGCGAGGATGGCGTCCAGAGCCCCGCTATCGAGTCGGTTGTCCGCGTAGGGGAAGTGGCGTCTGAAGCAGTAGCGACAGTGCACTGCACAGGCGGCGGTGGGCATTAACAACACCCGGGAGTCGTACTTGTGAATCAGGCCTGGCAGCGGATTGTGCGCGCGCTCTTCCAGCGGATCGTTGCTGTAGCCGGTGACTTGGCTGGTCTCTTCACCACTCGATAACACCTGTTTGAGCAGCGGGTCGTTGGGGTCTCCTGCTCGAATCCGGCGCAGAAAGGGCCCCGGTACCCGCACCGGAAAGTCCCGGGCCGCCGCGTAGGCGCCCTGTAGGTCGTCGGCCGTGAGCGACAGCGCCTCGAGCAGCACGTCCACCGAGCGAATCGCCAGCTTGAGTTCCTGTTGCCAGTCCCGGTCAGCGGCGATGACCGCTGTGCGCTGGGCCGTCATTTGCCGAGTTTGTCCCGCAGGCTATAGAACAACATGCCCGCGACCAGTCCTGGCTTGCGTAGCAGTGTGCCGCCTGGGAAGCGCTGGGTCGGCACAGAGGCCATGAGGTCAAAGCGCGTACTGTCACCGAAGATGGCATCGGCCATCAGGCGGCCCGCCATGGTGGCGGTGGGAACACCGTGCCCCGAGAAACCTTGTGCGTAGAACACCCGCTTTCCGATACGGCCAAAGTCGGGCATGCGGTTCATGGTGATGCTCAGGGTCCCGCCCCAGCCGTAGTCGATTTTGATGCCCGCCAATTCTGGGTAGATGCGCAGCATGTGCGGGCGAACAAAGTTTTTGATGTCGCGGGGGAATTTATGACTGTAGTTCTCACCGCCACCAAAAAGCAGTCGGCCGTCGGCGGACATTTTCCAGTAATTGATAACAAACAGACTGTCCGAGATGGAGGTGTTGTCGCGATTGATGCGGCGTACCAAGTCTGGCGGCAGTGGTTCTGTCGCGATCATAAAGTTGTTGATCGGCATCATGTTCGGCGCAATACGAGGCTCGAGTCGGTCGAGGTAGCCGTTGCAGGCCAGCACCAGGAAGCGGGAAGTGACGATCCCCTGGTCGGTGTGCACGCGAATCTTCTCGCCTTCATCGATCCGCAATGCCGCGCTGTTTTCGTACAGCTTGGCACCCAGGCGTTCGGCGCCTTTGGCCAGCCCGATGGCGTATTTCAGCGGGTGCAGGTGCCGGGCTGCCATATCCAGCGCGCCGCCGAAGAATCCTCGCCCGCTCGTGCGCACCCCAACCTCCTGGGCTGAAAGGTAGCTGATCTGCTGGTGGTTGTAGCGAGAGCGAAGATGTTCGACTTCTTCTTTGAGCGCCAGTGCGTGCGACTGTTTGGAGGCTACGTGCAGGTTGCCCACACCCAGCTCGCAATCGATGTTGAATTCCTGCACCAGGTCGCAGACCAGGCGCACGGCTTCAAGGCTCATCTGCCAAAGGGATTTTGCAGCAGAGTTGCCCACCCACTTCTCAAGGTCGTGCTGGTCTGCGCGTTGCCCGGTCCCGACGTGGCCACCATTGCGCCCGGATGCGCCCCAGCCGATGGAGTTGGCCTCCAGCAGCGTGACATCAAATCCGCGTTTACGCAGATGGATGGCGGTCGACAGGCCGGTATAGCCGCCGCCGATGACACAAACGTCCGTCAACGACTCACCCCTGAGCATTGGGAACTCAGGAAGTGGCGCTGCCGAGGCTGCATACCAGGAGTCGACGTGGGGAAGGCTGCCAGTCATAGCCAGCGATTATGAGCTTGCTCGGTGATTGTCGCCAACCCATACTGCCCCAATTACGGCAATCTCAGGACATTTATGAGTCTTTCGGGCAGCGAATCAGAGACGATCATCTATACCCCGAGCCAGCCCTACGATACCGATGGCTTGCCCAGCAGCGATATGCAGGCGATCAGCGCGTGGCTCAAAGAGCGAAAAATCTCTGAGGTCGAGTGTCTCGTACCGGACATGACGGGCAATGCCCGCGGCAAGTTTATTCCGGCGCACCAGTTCATCAGCGAACGCGACATCAAGTTGCCTGAAAGCATTCTGATTCAGACCGTGACCGGTGAGTACACCGACGATCACTGGGACTTTGTCGAGCCCACCGACACCGACATGATTCTGCGACCCGATGCCAACACCCTGCGTATGGTGCCTTGGGCGCGGGAGCCGACCGCCCAAATCATCGCCAACTGTTACAAGCCCACCGGTGAGGCGCATCCACTATCCAGCCGGAATGTGCTGCGATACGTGCTGTCGCTCTATGAGCAGGCTGGCCTCAAACCCGTGATCGCTCCCGAGGTCGAGTTCTACCTCGTCCATAAGAACACCGACCCCGACTATGAACTGATGCCGCCCAAGGGGCGCTCCGGGCGCCGTGAAGTGGCGCGTTTGTCCTACAGCATTGATGCGGTCGCAGAGTTCGAAGATTTCGTGGAAGACATGTACGACTTTGCCGACGCGCAGGAGCTGGCCGTCGATGCGCTCATCCACGAGAACGGCGCGGCGCAAATGGAGATCAACTTCAACCACGGGGATCCGCTGGATCTGGCGGATCAGGTGTTTGTCTTCAAGCGAACGGTGCGCGAGACCGCCCAACGCTATGACATGTACGCCACCTTCATGGCCAAACCCATGCAGAAAGAGCCGGGCAGTGCCATGCACATACACCAGAGTTTGCTGGACGCGGCGAGCGGACGAAATGTTTTCTGCGGTGAAGACGGCCAGCCCTCGGCAGCGATGATGAACTACCTTGGTGGGTTGCAGCGCTACACCCCCGAGTTGATCAGTTTTTATGCGCCCAACGTCAACTCTTACCGGCGGCTGGCGCCCGATATCTCGGCACCGATCAATCTGCACTGGGGCTTTGACAACCGGACAACCGCGTTCCGGGTGCCGAATAGCGATGCCAAGAACCTCCGTATCGAGAACCGCTTCCCCGGTGTTGATGCCAACCCCTATCTCGCCATCGCTGCATCGCTGGCGAGTGGTTTGCTGGGCATACGTCAGCAGATTCCTGCGAGTGCCCCCCACCGGGGCACCGCCAACGAGGATGAAGTGGCGATTGCGCGCACCCTGGAAGAAGGGGTTCGACGTCTGCACGACTCCGAGGAGTTGCAGGACATGATTGGCAAGTTGTTCATGCAGGCCTATGCAGCGGTCAAGCTCGATGAATTCGAGGAGTTCAATCGAGTGATCAGTTCCTGGGAGCGGGAACACCTACTGCTGCAGGTTTAGCGGTAGTCGGGCATCGTCCATTACCAGTCGTTGAGTGGGATTGAGAGCGGTCAACCATGAATGACATGAGTGCCGACAGGGGCATGGGCCAGTTCGGCTACCGGGTGTTCACGGCGGTGAAGTACGCCACTTATCTGGCGTTGTGTTTCAACATCTATCTGTTTCTTGAGCAGGAATCGGCCACGGTGATGCACAGCGTCAGCGGTGATGTCGGCCTGCTCGACTTGATCCAGCTGTTCTCTGCCACCCTCGATACCGCTGCCTGGGTGGTCTTGCTGTTGCTCTTCGAGCTTGAGACTGCGGTCATCCCGGATGAGCGCCTGGTAGGTTGGACCCGGCTTGCTATCCATGGCGTTCGGCTGGTGTGTGGCGCTGCGATTGTCAGTGCCTCGTTCGGCTATTGGGGCGAGTGGCTGGCACTGTGGAACGCCGAGCCTCTGGCGGCGGCTGCCTGCGAGCTGGCGGGCGAGGGATGGTCGGTGATGAACCGGTTCGACGATTTCTCGCTGATCGACGGTGCGAATTGCAGCGCTCTGGGCACCGACCTTGTGGTACTCACGGGGCTCGATGGCGTCGTGGCCACCCCCGAGGTCTGGGCCGCCGCCCAGTGGTTGGGCTTCGTGGATGTGCTCAACGCCGAGGCGTGGATCTTGGTCGTGATCATTCTCGAGGTAGAGGTGCGGATTCTTGAGACCAAGCACCGTCTGCCCAAAGGTGTTGTACCCGCGGTCAACGGCATCAAAGTGTTGCTCTACGCCACGTTGGCAGGTGCCGCCATCTTCTGGGGGTTCAAGGGGGATTTTCTCGATTTCTGGGACGCAGCCCTTTGGTTGTTCGCCTTCGTGTTCATTGAGTTGAACGTGTTCGAGTGGCAGCGGGAGATACGCGGGGCGAGCGAGGCACACGGCGCCAGCGAGATCGGGCGCTGAGAGGGCGTCGTGTCCCTCCGGTTCGGAGGTTGTCAGCGTTTAAAAATCGTCGTCAAAGTCGAAGTCGTAGTCTCCCAACTCCTCGCGCAGGCGCATGGCCTCGAGGCGCTGTTCGGCTTTGCGGCGCTTGGCCGCCAACCTCGTTTTGTCGCAAGTGGCGCCGCCTGACTCCAGCTCGTCAAGCAGCTCGTCATCGACATCGACCGCGACCATGGGGTCGTACAGGTCATCCAACGATTCGTTCGTTGTTGTTTCACGGTTTTGCTCACCCATAAATCACCTCCCGATGATTTAGAACAAGTCTGCCGATACCCAATGCATCGGTATCTGCGAGTTAGCCCTGTGTGAAAGCCTCTACACAACAATTATTTAGTACTGAAACCGCGACTGGAAATAACTGCTGTTGATAAGGCAGCCCGCCGGTTCTCGCCGTCCCTGGCTAGTGCTGCAGCCGATCGCATCAATGGGTCGCATCCCTGCTGACACCGGCGGGCCACCTGAAGAGCAGACAGCAATGGGCGTGCCAATTCGGTGCTTGGCCTAAACGCTGGGCATTCGTGGTCGGCAGGGGTCGGGTGGACGCGTCCGGCTGCGCTCAGTGGGCGTCCAGTGCGGCGGCGATGTGTCCGACAATCACTTCCGGTGCCTCATCATCGACGTCCACGGTGATTTGGGCGTAGCGTTCGTAACCGGGCACCCGCTCCCGATAAATGTCTTCCAGTGTGTGTCCGCCAGGGGAGGCAATGCCGCGGTCAGGTGCCAGCGAGATACGGTACGTGACGGTCTCGAGCCTTGCGCGCAAATAGATGATGCGCGTCTGTTGTTCGAGCCGCCTCATGATCTCTGGGCTATAGATCACCGAACCTCCGGTGGAGATGACACCGTGCGTCATGGGCATTTCGAGCAATACCGCCTCTTCGACATCCCGCAGATATTGGTGATCGGTGCGGGCAATGATTTCGGCGAGAGTCGCGTTTTCCCTGGCCTGAATGAGCAGGTCGGTGTCCACAAAGTCGAGGCCGAGGCGCTTGGCGAGCAAGACGCCGACAGTGCTTTTGCCGCTGCCGGGCATGCCAATCAGGCTGAGAGGAAGGGTGGGTCGCATGTTTTTCTCCGTACTGGACCGACACTCTATCCAGCCCCTTGCGATGCTGCCAGTGCCTGCTCAGAATGCGCGTCCCTACAGGAGGTTCTACATGAGCGAATTACTGACGACTCCCCTCGACGCGCTGCACCGTGAACTGGGCGCGCGGATGGTCCCTTTTGCCGGCTATGCGATGCCGGTGCAGTACCCCCAGGGCATCATCAAGGAGCATTTGCATACCCGAGAGGCCGCGGGTTTGTTTGACGTTTCGCACATGGGGCAGGTGCGGGTGACCGGCCCAGAGGTGACCCGGGCACTGGAGTCGCTGTTGCCGACCGACCTCGAGGCACTCGCGCCGAACCACTCGGTGTACTCGTTGTTGATGAACGACCAGGGTGGTGTGCGTGATGACCTCATCATCACCCGCCTGTCCGATGACGCCTTCTTCATGGTGCTCAATGCCGACTGCAAGCACACTGATCTGGATTATTTGCGCAGTGCCGCGCCTGAATTGAGTTTTGAGCTCGATGACGATCGGGCACTGTTGGCGCTGCAAGGACCCGCGGCGCGCGAGGCGTTGAGTCGTCTCATACCCGAGGTGGCGTCCCTGGTGTTCATGACGGGTATGGCCGTGAACTACGAGGGCCACGAGTTGTACGTGACCTGCTCCGGTTACACCGGCGAGGATGGTTATGAGCTGTCGGTGCCCGCAAGCTTTGCCGAGGCAATGGCGCGCAAGCTGCTGTCGGAGCCAGAGATCGAGCCGATTGGCCTGGGTGCCCGGGATTCGCTGCGCCTCGAGGCGGGCCTGTGCCTCTACGGCCATGAATTGAGCAACGACATCAGCCCGGTGCAGGCCAATCTACGCTGGGCAATTGCCAAGCAGCGTCGCGCCGATGGCACCCGACCCGGGGGGTATCCTGGCGCAGATGTGGTCGCCAGCCAGATGGCCGAGGGTGTAGCGCGCAAACTGGTGGGCTTGCGGGTGCAGGGTAAGCGCCCGGTTCGCGAGGGTCAGACGGTGCTGAACGCTGATGGAGAGGCCATTGGTGTGGTCAGTTCCGGAGCCTTTGGCCCGACGGCTGATTCGCCAGTGGCGATGGCGTTTGTTGAGGTGGCCAGTGCGGTGATCGGCGCCGAACTGGCGGTGGATGTGCGTGGCAAGCCGGTCGCGGTGCTGGTTGAAAAACTACCCCTGGTGCCCCAGCGCTATTTCCGCGGCTGACTGCGCCTCTCGGGGCTGATCAGTTGGCCCAGTCGCGATCCGCGCGGAACTGCTTGGATAGATACTCCATCTGGTCCGCGAGGATCCGGTCCTTGGCCAGAAAATGCCACTCGTAGGAGTTAGGGCGGAAAGGCACAGCCAGCAAGGGCATTGATGCCTCCTCGGGGGTCAGGTTGTCCTTGACCCAGTTACAACGTCGGCAGGACGCCACCACATTTTCCCAGCGGTCCGTCCCGCCTCGTGATGACGGCATGACGTGGTCCCGGGTCAATTCACTGCGCGCAAACTGGTTGCCGCAGTACAGACATCGATGGTCGTCGCGTCTGAACAGCGTGCGATTGCACAGCGGTGGCGTGAAATGATCGAAAATACGTCCGTCGATGGCAACAATGGGTTGCACGACAATTTTGGAGCGCAGGCCGCTGAGCCGTTGGGTACCCCCAAACACCGGGGGGAGCGAATCCCCGATGCCATAGATGACATCGCCGCGGGCGTAGGCAGAAACCGCCTCCTGCAGGGTTAACCATCCCCGGGGCTGACCTGCCAGATCCAGTTTTAGGATCGCGTGCATGGGTCTCGCTCAGTGGTTTTAACGACCCTAACGCAAAAAACACCGCGGTGACAATTGCAGAAATGTTACGGCCAAGCTCCTGTAAACACTTGTTTTATGACCGCCAGAACGGTTAAAAAGAGGAGCTGAATAAGCGGGCTCCGGCGCGGTCGTCCTCGTGACGACTGAATTTATAATGCACCCCTAATCGATGCGCCCCGGAATCCACCAATAAGTAACGTGACAACCCGAAGAGGAAACCCCATGAGCGGTCAAACCCCCAGCTTCACCCGAAGCCTCATGTGTGTCGGCGTCGGTCTTGCGATGGCAGGTACCGCGGTAGCACAGGACCAGGCCCCCCGGCGTTCAGCCAGTGCACTGTTGGAAGAGGTGGTGGTAACCGCCCGTAAGCGTGAGGAAGGCGCTCAGGACGTACCTCTGTCGATCTCGGCGTTCAATTCAGACCAGATTGACGCGCTGAAATTCCGTAACCTGTCAAACCTTGCCGTCAGCATGCCCAACGTGGTGCTCGACGAGATCGGTACCTCGCGCGGTTATGCGAACTTCTCGATCCGTGGCCTCGGCATCAACAGCTCAATCCCCTCCATCGACCCCGCCGTGGGCGTGGTTGTCGATGGTGTTTACTTCGGTACTAACGCCGGTGTCGTATTTGACACCTTCGACCTGGAGGGCATCGAAGTACTGCGCGGTCCCCAGGGCACCCTGTTCGGTCGTAACGTGACCGGTGGTGCGGTACTGGTTAACACCAAGAAGCCGACCGAAGAATTTGAAATGTCAGCCCGCGCGTCCTACGAGACGCCGGAAGACGGCGGTGCGAGCAGCATCCTCAGCGGTAGCATCAGCGGCGCGCTGTCTGACACCTTCATGGCCAAGCTGGCGGTGTACTACAACGACGACGAAGGTGCGCTGGTCAACCAGTTCGACGGTGCCAACCACGGCGCTTACGACCAGACCATCATTCGTCCTGCGTTCACCTGGTACCCCAGCGAGGACATGGAGCTGACCGTCCGCTACGAGCGTCAGGAAGTGGAAGCCGATGGCCCCTCTGCACAGAGCCACACCAATGGCTCCGGTGTACCCGGTTCGATCGTGAACTTTGACCGCGACAGCTTCGATTTCAATATCGATGAGCCCGGCGCGTTTGAACTCGAAGTTGACTACTTGAACGTCAATTTCTCATGGGATGTTGCCGGCGGCACCATCACCAACATCTTTGGCCTGCGCGAGAGCTACTCGCAGACCAACGCCGATATCGACGCCCAGCCGGTTTGGGTATTCCACTCGGATACCGCCAGCGCCTACGACCAGATCTCGAACGAGCTGCGTTGGAACGGCCTGCTCATGGATGACCGCCTGAACATGACGGTGGGTCTGTACTACTTCGAGAGTGAGTTGGCCTACGACGAAGACCGTAACCTGCTGGGTCAGTTGTTGGTGGGTACACCGCTCGCGGGTCGCCCGGCTGTCACCCAGAGTGGTGGTGGTCTGCTCGATGTCACCAGCCTCGGTCTGTTTACCCAGGGTGACTACGACATCACCGACCGTTTGACGGCGACTGTGGGAATCCGCTTCTCACGAGAGGAGAAAGACGCTCAGATCACCACGCTGACGGTGAACACCAACAACGAGTGTACGATCCCGGGCACCGCGCCGAACATCAGCTACACCGACAACGAGCCGGCCTGTGTGGCGGACTTTGTCGATGACGAGAGCTGGGACTTCGTGTCGCCCAAGTTTGGCCTGCAGTACGAGATCGACGGCGGCTCGCGCGTTTACGCCAGCTGGTCCCGCGGTTTCCGCTCGGGTGGCTACAACCTGCGTAACACCGAGTTCCCGATTGTCTTTGGTCCGGGCCCGTTTGATACCGAGCGCGCCGACAGTCTTGAGCTGGGCTACAAGTCCGAGTGGTCTCGCGGTCAGTTCAACGTGTCTGTATTCCAGACCACGACTTCCGACATGCAGCGCGAGGTTAACCTCCCTTCAGAGACCGCAGGTGTACTGCAGCTGATCCAGAACACGGCTGACGCCACCATCTTCGGTTTGGAAGCTGACGGTACCTTCGCACTGACCGACAGCCTGACTGCCAAGGCCTCTATCGGCTGGATGGACAACGAGTACGACTCGGTGGACTTTGACCTGAACGGTGACGGTGTTGTCGACAACGGCGATCTGTCGCTGACCTTGCCGCGTGCACCGGATCTGACCTACAGCCTGACTTTGATCCACGATCAGGACTTTGGCAGCGCCGGTTACCTGACCTCACGCGCGACCTATGCCTACCGGGACGAGACCGCTTACACGGATAACAACCTGGGCTTCATCGACGAGCAGGAAATGCTCGATATCGCCTTCGATTTCCACACGGGTGATGGCAACTGGGTCTTCTCGCTGTACGGCCGTAACCTGCTCGATACGGTTCGCTTTGGTGGTGACACCCAGCTGCCGGGTCTGCTGGCTGGCTTCCCCACTGGCGGTACCTTCTCGCCGCTCAGCCGTCCGCGTACTTTCGGTATCGAGGCGAGCTTCAAGCTCTAATCGGACAGACCATGAGAAGGCCGCGCACTGCGCGGCCTTTTTTTTTGCCCGCGATTTTTTGGATCGTCGAATCAGTCAGTTGTGTCAGCGGTTTTGTGGCACCACAAAGCCGCGCCCAGCCAGCGGATACGCCGTCCCAGACACGCTCCAGCCGTCCTTGGGCGCTCTGCTTTGGCCATCCGTGGCCAAAGAAGGTCTGGGACGGCGTATCCGCTGGCTATGCGCTCTGTCTGAGGTGCGCGTAGCCATGATCACCCACTGAGAGAGCAGGCGTGTTCGGGCCCGGTATCGCGCGTGACCTTCGGCGCCCCGGATGGGCGCCGCAGAGCCTACATGGACGTACTTGTGGCGTGTCACTCGCGGTGCCGGGACCGGGCGAGACTGCGGCTGAG
>CAYZWL010000058.1:0-17201 GCA_964482195.1 uncultured Alteromonadaceae bacterium
ATGTGTTAGGCCTGCCGCCAGCGTTCAATCTGAGCCATGATCAAACTCTTCAGTTGAAGAATCTTTTACCTCTGTATCGCTACAAGAGGGAAGGATTACGCAAAGCTTGCTTTACCCTTCAAATCTCAGCTCAGACACAATTCGAAATCATTGAATCAATGAGTCACTTGTTGTGTCTGAAATAGTTCGTGACTACCATCCAAACAAGTGCCCACACAATTGTCTTCATCTGTTTTTTAAGCATCAAACCGCCGCTTGGGCTGGCTTAAGTGGCTGAGGTGTCGCTCAACCGAGGCGCGCATATTACGCCGTTTTGAGATCTTTGCAAGCTTTTTTTTCAAAAAGTTTCGAAGCTCTCGTCCCGTTCGCTGGCTGACCCTGAGGTCGTTGCCCTGCGAAGGGAGGCGCATAATACGCCGTTCTGAGATCCTTGCAAGCTTTTATTTCAAAAAGTTTTTAAAAGCTCTCAGACCCGCGCTGGTGACCTCTGAGAGGCCGTTCCCGCTGCGGGGTGCGAATATTAACCAAGGCCAAAACGGCTTTGCAACACTTTTGTGAAAGGCTTTCGCAATCGCCAGGCAAAAAGGCCTAAAAACAAGGCCCCATACAGTACTGCTTCGCCGATATCAGAGCGCGACAACCACAGCAGATGCAGCGTCCCCAGAACCGCAACCGCATAAACACCCCGGTGCAACTGCTTCCAACGTTGCCGCAAGCGCCGGCGCATGCCGTCGGTTGAGGTAATAGCCAGCGGCACCATGATCAACCACGCCAAGAATCCAACCAGCACATAGGGTCGCTCTACCAACTCCTCGGTCAGAATGTCTCCGGACCAGGCGATATACACCTGAGCAAAAACCAGCAAATGCATGGTGGCGTAGAAGTAGGCAAACAAACCCAACATACGCCGATAGCGGAACAAAAAAGGGCGACCGTAGAACGCGAGTGGACGAGCGAGCAGAACCAGGACCAAGAAGCGCATAACCCACTCCCCGGTCGAATGCATCAGGGTTTGCGCAGGGTCAGGGCCAAGCGAACCTTGCAGCAATTGCACGACCAACCACACGAAAGGCGCACTGGCGGTCAGAAAAACTGCGGGGGTCATCAATCTCTGCATGCCGTACTCACCATCTCAGGCCGCGGCCATGCCCAGCAAGATCATGACCTGTAGCGCCACCCACCCTAAAGCGAGTCCAATCGCCACCAAAGGCAAAATCTGTAGTTCGCGCCACCAACTCAGGCAACCGAATCGCTGCTGCACCACCCACAGCACGGGTATGCGTACAAATTGCGCCACCATCACACCGGTGATGGCACCCAACTCGCCGCCCAGGTGCCCGCCCAGCGGTATGGCCACAAACACACAAATCGCGGTGATCCCCGACATCAACGGCATCATCCTCGGACGGTTGAGTGCGACCAGTACCGGAGCGATCAGCGAGTAGCGATTCATGATCAACAGCGGCGTCAAAATACGCAGGTATGTACCGGCATCCCGATAGCGATCGTCGTACAGAAACTCGATCAGTGCCGGGGCCACCATGAATAAACCACCGGCTGCGACGGCAGATATCACATCCACGGGCAACCGCATTCGAAAGTATGTGGCGCGCAACCGATCTGGCTTGGTTCGGGCCAGCTCGCTGATGGCCGGCATGGCAACGCCCCCCATCACGCGACTGATCACCATGCGTGACGCTTCAACCAGGAAGAACGCGATGGAGTAACGCCCCATGCTGGCGGCGCTCAAGATACCGCCGAGCAGCAGCCGGTCCCCGGTATTCGCCATGAATGTGGCCGTGGAACTCAGAAAGATCCACTTGGCGTAATTGAAGACATCCCAGGCGGCGCTGCGCTCGAAGCACAGCCGCAAGCCCTTGCGCTCAAATAACAGGAAGCTCATGAGCAGCACCAGCGCCGCCGACAACACCCCGCCCGCGGCCAGTGCATACACACTGCGGTACTCCCAGGCGAGCGCGATCATCAACCCGAGCCCTGCCACCTGCGCAATCAACTGCGCCAACACGGCCCGCGTCAGTTTGAGTTCGCGCTGCGCCAAAATCTGGCCAGGATTGTGGAAGCCCTTGCAGACGTTGGTCAGCGAAATGATCGCGATGAGCCAGGGGAAATCCGGATTGGCGTACACCGAGTTCTCGGGCGCCATACCCGAAGCCGCAAACCAAGCCACTCCCAGCGCCGCCAGCAACATGAGCGCCATGACGAGGAACCCGCGCATAATCTGCAGCGTCCAAACGGTATTGACGTAGTCGGGCTGCGACACACGCTCGCTATTGATGAGCTTGTCACGAATACCCCCGTCGGTGAGCATCATGGTGCCGAAGGCAATCGCATTGACCACCGCCATCAGACCAAAGGCCTCCGGCACCAGTAACCGCGTCAGAATCAGGTTCCCGCCGAAGCGGATGAACTGCTGGGCCAGTGTGCCGGAAAATACCGTCGCTGCCGCGGTCAGAAATCGTCGACGCAGCGATCGGACAGGAGCTGTGGCTTGGGACATCTCAATATTCGATGGATAAATCCATGCCATCATAGAGACTGGCTACCGATTCTGCATAGCCATTGAAGGGAAGAGTTTTCACCCGATTGGGTGAAAAGATCGACGAGGGCAGCCGCCGTTCGTATCGCTGTGACCAACGAGGGTGGTCGACATCCGGGTTTACGTTGGCATAGAAGCCATACTCCTGAGGCGCGAGCATCTGCCAGCTGGTCTGTGGCTGCCGGTCTGTCACATTGATTTCAACGATCGACTTGATGTTTTTAAAGCCGTACTTCCACGGCACCACGAGGCGAATCGGCGCGCCATTCTGGTTGGGCAATGTCTTGCCATACATGCCCACCGCCATCAGCGTCAGCGGATGCATCGCCTCGTCCATGCGCAACCCCTCACGGTAAGGCCAGTCAATGATTGACGTGAATGACCGTGTCCCGCGCATTTCCTCGCGGCGGTAGAGCGTTTTGAACTCCACAAACTTGCCCTCGGCCTTGGGTTCGAAGCGCGCCAGCAACTCAGACAGGGGGAAGCCCACCCAGGGCACCACCATCGACCAGGCCTCGACACAGCGGAACCGGTAAATCCGCTCTTCAAGGTCAAAGCCAGACAGAATGTCCTCGAGATTCAGCTTGCCCGGCTTGTTCACCAAACCACCCACCTGAATGCTCCAGGGGTCGGTAGTCATGCTGTCGGCGTGCTTAGCCGGGTCCGACTTATTGGTGCCGAACTCGTAAAAGTTGTTATACGAGGTGGCATCAGACTCGGGGGTCAGGTCTTCGCTGGTGCGGTATGCCGAATTCCCCTCGGGCGCTGCCGCGTAGTCGAGCGGCGTCAACGGGCTCGGGGCGGCAGTGGCCCCAGCGACAGCGCCTGCAGCGGCGGTTGAAGCGATCGCGCTCTGGATGAAGCGTCTGCGATTGAGGAAGACTTCTTCCGGAGTAATGTCTAAAGAAGCAATCGAAGGGTCAGTGAAGCGCCGGCGAGTCATCGTTGGTATCCGTTTGGGTTTCTACTTTGTCGTTTCTACGGCGAAAATATTGCACCGGCCCTGAAATGGCATAGACAAAGAAGAGACAAACCAGCACCAACGGCGGATTCAGAGCGATAAGCGCCACCAATCCAATCAACAAGAGGATGCGTGCCAGAGGGACCCGCTGTTCCACGCGAATCGATTTCCCACTGAAGTACGGAAAACGCGACACCATCAAAAAACCGGCACAGGCAATCAGCACCGCGTGGGCCACACCCAATGCGCCACCGGCGTCTATCCCCTCCTGATCGCCCAACCAGACCACGCCGGCCACCAGCGCCGCCGCCGCTGGACTCGCGAGTCCCGTGAAGGTGTTTCCGCCCGAGTCGTCCGGCTGGGTATTGAACCGCGCCAGTCTCAATGCAGCACACGCGGTGTACAGGAAGGCCGCCACCCACCCGAGCTTACCCAACCCGCTCAAGGCCCAGTTGAACATCAACAGTGCCGGCGCCACGCCAAATGACACCATGTCCGCAAGACTGTCGTACTCGGCGCCGAAGGCGCTGGTGGTTTTGGTCAAGCGCGCTACCCGGCCATCGAGTCCGTCGAACAGCATCGCCACGAAAATCGCCACCGCACCCGAGTAAAAATCACCCTGCATGCCGGCTATCACGCCATAGAAGCCACAGAACAAGGCACCGGTCGTGAACAGATTCGGCAGCAGGTAAATACCCCGTGAACGAGCGGTGCCTGTCTCGGTATGCGCAGCCTCTTCCTCGTGGTCGCCCACCAGCGACGCCAAGGGCCCTTCAAGTTGTTCAGCCGCCCGCTCGAACTCGTGTGGGTCAGCTTCTTCGCGGGCTTTCTGGGGGGGGATCTCGTCGTTCATGCCATCAAGTTAAGTGCGCCGTAGTCGGCGCGGTCGCTGAGCACCGATTGCACAACGTTATCATCAATGGGGTCGGCTTCCTGCGCCATGCCATAGACCAGCGCCATCTCACAGATGATATTGATCGAGCGGGGCACCCCTTTGGCTGCCTCAGCGATGACTTTACACGCTTTGGAAGTAAACAACGGTTGCCAGCGCCCAGCGACCAGGAGTCGGTGCTTGATGTACTCCTCGACCTCCTCGCCCTCCAGCGGCATCAATCGAAAATCCACTGCAACGCGCTGTGCAAACTGGGTTAGCTCCGGCTTGCGCAACAGGTCCTGCAGTTCTGGCTGACCGATCAGAATCGTCTGCAATAACTGATGCTTGTCGGCATTGATATTGGACAACAAGCGCAGCGCTTCGAGTCCCGGGGCGGTCAGGTTCTGCGCCTCGTCGATGATGAGCACGATGCGATTGCCTTCAGCGTATTCCTTGATCAGGAACTGTTGAAACTGATCAAACAATGCCACCTTTGACAGCCCCTCGTGAGAGAGCCCATAGGCCAGCATGACCCACTCGAGGATGTCACCAAACTCAGGGTGGGTGTTGGTGACCATGCCAATTTTGATCGATTGATCGATGTTATTGAGCAAATGGCGAACAATGGTCGTCTTGCCACAACCGATATCGCCAGCGATGACCGAAAAGGCCGCGCGGTTCTCTATCGCGAACTCGAGCATGGTGTACGCCATTTCGTGCCGCTTGCTCAGGAACAGAAAGTCCGGGTCCGGCTGGATCGAAAAGGGCTTTTCTTTCAGCCCATAAAATGACTCATACATAGCTCAGGTCATCCGGGCCGATGGCAGGGATTGCAGGCGCATTGCGTCGTTGTCCTGTTGGATGGGTAAATCATACATCAGCCGTCAGGTGCCCCATATTGTTCCATTCCAGAATCCGCTTGATGGCGGGATTACAACGCGAGATCAGCAGCCGCTGCTGCTGCCGGAGTGCGTGGCCCTCCAACATCAGCAAAACACCCAGTCCCGCGGGATCGAGATAATCGAGCGCATCGAGGTCGAGCACAAATTCACTCCCCCCCAACAAGTGCGGCTCAAGACTACGCCAAAGCTGGTCGCGCGTGCTGTGATCCAGCGCACCCTTCAACGAAATACTCAGCGTGGGTGGTGCATTGGCCAGATCAGGAGAGCCCATGCCCTGAACATCGATCTCAAGTGCAGACTGCTGGGGGCGGTGTCGCCGCAACCAGCGCCGGTAGGGCAGCACACGCCCCAGTACCAACCGCAGCAAAGCCATGCCATCGTCGAAATAGCGTCGCCACAGTTGCGGTTCCTGGTAAATGCGCCAGAACCACTCAAGACCCAGCCGTTGCATCAGGCCTGGGGCCCGCTCCACCGTGCCGGCCGCAAAGTTCACCACCGCGCCCAGATGACTGATTAACGGGGTTTTGAGCGTCGACAGGTTTTGCACAATCCAGGCCTGCCCCTTCACGGCACCCAGCGAGACCACCAGAAAATCGGCCTCGGATTGGTTGATGATATCGAGGTATTCGGGCTTGGAGAGCGACTGCGGTGTTCCCATACCAGGGTTTAGCGCGCCGACGGCCAACAGCCCCTGCGGTGTGGCATTGAGTTCAGCCATGGCCGCCTCGGCGGCATCACCTTCACCACCGAAGAAAAAGACGCGGGCAGGCTTGTCTGCCGGTCCCGCGCGCAATGCATCAAAGAGATCAGATCCCGCGACTCGCTCGGGCAACTGGATACCCAGCAGCTTAGCCAACCACAGCAGCGGCATACCATCGGCAACGCTTAACTCGCTACGAACAACCGCGTGGCGGAAGCCGTCGTCGTGCAGACTGGCAATCAAAAAATTGAGGTTGGGGGTCGACATGAAACATCGCTCCCCGCTATCGATATGGTCGCGCAACACAAGGACCGCATCATCCATGGTCAGGGGATGAATCGGGACACCGACGATCGAAACCGGCAATTTCACTGCAATGCTCATTCGCGATCCGTCCGTACCCAGGTGCGCTGACGCCGCCAGAGGAAGCCCAAATAGATGGGCAACTTGCGCAGCATGTACAGCGGTATGCCCAGCAAATCCAGGAATGTGACCAAATCAGCGCCGAATCGCCAACGCGTCACAAGCAGCGCCAACATCAGGCATAACAGCGCTCCGCCGCCCAAGAGCAGCGCCGTTGTCAGCCCCGTCAGCCACGCGATACCCGCAGCCCAGAGCATAAGCCCGATGACGAGCATACCCATGAGTGCCAGCGGCGGCACAGACAGATCCAGCGCAAACAACAATAGATGAACCCGGCCTTGGCTCACAGCTGCGCCCAACAGCCTGGGCACCTCACTCATAATTGTACTGAGATGACCGTGTTCCCACCGACGGCTCTGGCCGGTGGCCGCTGTATCAGTGGAGGGAAAATTCGACGTCACCAAGGCGTTGGGACAGAAGCGAATCGGGTGTCCCGCCACGGCGAGATCCACACCGAGCTGCATATCTTCGACGAGGTTATCCGTCGCAAAGTGCAAATCTGCCACCTGCTGCCAAGGCAGGGCGAACCCGGTGCCCATCATCTGGCAGGGTGTGCCAAGGCGCAGATTACCGAGCGCACGCACCTGGTTTTTGAGCCGCCAAGCCAAGGCGCGAAGGCGCGAGGCAATACCGTCATCGGCACTGGCTTTCATCAGGTAGAGCCCCTGCACCGGCTGTTGTCGCGTTTGGCTCGCAGTCGCCAGCACCACAAGTCCGCCCGGCTCGACAATGCAGTCCGCATCACAAATCACCAGCGTCTCCGGGGGCGCCTGCTGCAGATGCTGAATACCAAAGTCCAATGCAAAACCCTTGCCCCGCTGGGCGAGACTAGTTCGCTCTACCACCTCGGCACCGACGTCGCGGGCGATAGCCGCGGTCTCATCGCTACAGTTATCGGCTACCACCAATAACCGGTCCTCGGGGCGAAGCTGCGGCATCAATGCACGCAGCGTCGGCTCGATGACCAGCGCTTCATCATGAGCGGGGACGAGCACTGCAATGGGAGCGAGCGTTGCCACGGGGCGATGAGCGTCCCGCACCGGGAGTAGCGCCAAGAGCACTTGGATTGCCAGTAGCAGCGCCTGCAGCAGCAAGACTACAGCCACCACGACCAGCACAGCATGAATCAGTGCTGACAACACCCCGCTAGGCTCCCTTGTACTCGATCAGCGCGATACGGCGTCCCAACAGCCGATCACCCAAAAACTTGAGTTGACCTGTCCACTCCGCAAACTTGCCGATGGTGAGAGCACTGGCCACTGTCCATCGACGATCGGGCGCATCATTGACACGCCACCCGGTGCGTAGCCACTGCAGCGGGTACAACAGCAACACTAGCAGCGCCAACGGCCCCATCAGCACTGCACCTAGTAGCGCCAGCAGCGGGATGCCTGCCGCCCAAAACCAGACTCGAATGCACTCGCGCACGTAGTAGCGCTCAGGCGATCGACCGTGCAACCAGGCGCCATTGGCGTAGGAGTAACCTGCCCGCTTGCTGCGTTGCCAAAACTGGCTGAAGCGATCCATCGCCGCATCATGCAAAGTCATTTCTGCATCGAGGCGCCAAATGCGATGACCCCGCTCCCGCAGGCGAAAACACATCTCAGGCTCCTCACCGGCAATCAGATCTTCCCGATATCCATCGATGCTGCGCAGCACCGCAAAGCGCATCAGCGCATCGCCCCCACAAGCGGCGGCCTCCCCAATGGGCGTATTCCACTCGTAGTCACACAAAAAATTGTAAGCCGTCGCCTCCGGGAAGCGCTCCCGTCGCCGACCACAGACCACGGCAACATCCTGGTGGTCGCTCAGGAACGCAGATGCCGTATCCAACCAAGCGGGATCGAGCATGCAGTCGCCATCGACAAACTGGACCCACTCAATCGCTTGATTCATTTCATGCACCCGACGCCAGCCGGCATTCCGCGCCCGAGCGGCTGTAAAGGGAATGGACATATCCAATTCCACCACCTCAGCACCGAGTTCGCGTGCTGCATCGACCGAGCCATCGGTAGACCCGGAGTCCACATATACCACCAGCGCCACCGAGTCGACGACCGACTGAAGGCAAGCCAACAACCGCGCCCCTTCGTTGCGCCCAATGGCGACGACTGCAATATCAGATCGTGGCATCGACTATCCGCCTTGGTACTGGCGCCTCGCGGCGCTCCTTTGCTTCTGCGAGCAGTACGCGTGCGGCACCGAGGCCACAGCCAAACCACAGCCAGAAGTAACCGTGTGCCGACGCGTTGGGAATCTGATCCGCCAGCAAGATCCCCAGCGCCAGCGCATAGCCTTTGCATAGCCAGTGGAATCGATCCCCCGGGATTTCAAGGCGTGTATCCATCAAGGCTCGAATCGGAGTAATCAGCAGCGCGCCCAAACCAAACAACCCCATCAAACCAAAGTTACCGACGGTGATAATCCAAAAACCATCGGTCACCGAATCCTCGTACCGCGCTCGGCCAAATCCGCCCCATCCGGTGATCGGCTTTTCCCAGGCCAGCTCCAGCAGGCGCCCCTCGTGATAGAGCCGGTACATGAGCGACTGCGTGCGATCGGGGAACGAACTCTCGATCATCAGTGCAAAGCTTTCGAGCGGGTTCAGATTCATCATAGACAACAAGGGGTAACTCACGACCAGCGTCAAAATCACCCAGATAGCGATGCGGAAAAGCCCAGGCCCGGCGATCAGCATGGTCGCCACTGCGCAGCCACCGAGCAGGAACGCTCCCATGGATTTCGACAACACCAGCACCAACAACAGAAATCCTAAAATCATCATGTTGCTGAAAATCATCAACCGCTGCCCCGAGCGCAGCGCTGCAGCTGCCACGACAGTCGCGAATGCGATGTATATCGAAATCAACAAACCGTGCCCGACAAATACCATTGCCCGGAACCCGCCGCCGCGCACCTGTTGGGCAAAGGAATGTGGGTGGTAGCCATAGATCCAAGCATGCAACTGGGGACTGAACCGGAGCTCAAAGATGACCAGCACCGAGTACGCCAGCGCCGACAAAACCGTGAGCTTACATACCTCCACGAAGTCGGCTTTCCCTTTAATGATCGCGAGGCCAATCAACATCGGTAACAACTGCACATACATGTTGATGGCATTGGACAGGCCGTCGTAGAGGCCGAGACCGCGGTAGAAGGTCTCCTCGCGGGTGAAGCCCTCAGGGTTATTCAGCACGCTCAGGAAAGGTAGCGCCAGCATCACCAGCACCACAATCCGCAGCCAACCCTTGCCACCCAACCAAGGAATCTTCACGCCCTTAATCAAATAGAGGCACAAGGCCGCCGACACCGCGGGCACAAGCTCCTTGTCCAGCGCGGGCACCAGCGGCAAATCGATGCGCACCCCGACAGGCAAGAAAAGATAGCCGCCGACCAATGTCCAAAAGGTCGCCGGTAAGGTACGCAGCTGCAGGTAAAGCACGCCCGCAACCAGCGGCCAGGCCAGTAGGATCAGTATGGCAAAGGAATTAGGCACAGCGGTGCGGGCTCAGTGGGTGTTCAGCGATCAACACCCATCGGTCTTCTGCAGATCACCGTCGGCAAACTGCACCCTTTCTATCGCCCGGAACGTTTTTGTCTGCCCGCCGAATCTATAGGTGCAACTATCACTGTCATGCTCGAGACTCCAGTCGGCCGCGTTGCCTTCCAGCAACATGACATCGATACCCGCGCCACCGTGCACCAGATCTCGCCCCCCACCGGGTCGAATATAGTCATCGCCGTCACCAGCGGCCAGCGTGTCATCGCCATCGGTGCCGGCAATTCGGCCACTGTTTGCAGCAGCGTCAACAAAAGTCAGCCCGTGCCGATAGTCACTGCCCGGTACAACCGGCCACCAGGGGGACACCGTGGCATTCGCGTTATCGAGAAAGCTCGCCCGGGGCGGCTGATCACCTTCGTTGATGCGCAGCCCCCAGGACCCTGAGTTACCGGGGCGAGAAACCTCAATAAACTGCATGAAGGGCCCTTCGCCCACCTGCTCCCAGACATCCCAGAGTGCGGCGTAAAGGTCGGCCATTGGCTGACTGCGCACGAACCCGCGCATAAACGCCTGATACGCCTGGTCGCTACCAAAACCCGCTTCGGACTCGTGGTGATGTTGGCCACCTTCGTACAGCAAGAAGCGCAGGCCTTGAGCATGGGCGAGATCGCGTTGTTCGATCAAACTGTTGAGCACACCGGGAATGGAGCGATTTCCGTACACCGACTCATCCATCAAGGCATCTGCCATGGCCTGATAGCCCTCGGCCGGGGGTAGCGACAACACGGTATTCCTAAGCTCGGTTCGATCGCTACGCCCAAGCGAGCCGCCAAAGTAGGTCGTCACCGCCCAGGCATCAAAGGCCTCTCCGATGGGTACAAAATTGTCGGGATCCAGATCACTCCACAAATCACCGGTGGTGATGATCCGTCCGATAAAGGCATTGCCGTTCTGCCCGGCCAAAACACGCACCAGGCGATCTTCGGCACTACCGCCAAAAGCCTCGGTGAAGATGGCCATCACTTCAGCAGCGCGCTTGGTGTAATAGATGCCGCGCTGGTCATTACCCCACAGCTCGCGACCAATGTCCGACAGATCCCGGGTCTGACTGAACTGCCAGTTCCACGTCTCGTTTGAAAACTCCACATACGCCCGCAGCGAAGGATCCAGATGCTCGGCTACATAAGCGGCGAAACGAGTGACGTAGTCGTCATCGACCAAGTGAGGGATGTTGAACCAAGGGTCGGCCTGGACCTTATTAGCCAGCTGAACCTGCACATCAACAGGGACTTCCTTGGACCAGGTGTAATAGCTGGACTTGGTGAACTCATCCCAGGTGACATCTTCGGAGTTGTTGGTCTCCATCATGTCCATGAAACGAATCTGGCGGGAGTCCTCAATCAACGCCACCCAGTCTGGATTAAAAATCTCGCCCGCCTCCACTAGCGGCCGATGCTCCTCGCGGAAGATCTTAATGTTGCGAATGTAGTTGTCGGGTTCGATTTCGCGTATCTCGAACCACCAGTTGCCCGCCAGCTCCGGTACATCAAAAACGATCTCGCCAGGATTCGAGGTCACCTCCTGAGGGTTGCCGCGCACGCGTACCGAGCCGGTGCCCTCGTACGTCAACACGTAGCGTCCCGCCCGGGTATCACGAATGTCCGCACCGATGTCACCCCAGGCAAAAAGACCGATCACCCGATTAATACCCGAGGGCATGCGGGTGACCCAACCATTCTCGTCAAGAAAACCCTGATCACGCAGGTCGGCTTCGGTCATGGCATTCCAGTTACCCGGCGCCGCCGCCTGCCAAACACGCATGGTCCGCATCACATTGATAAAGGGACTAATAGGCACCCAGTCCGCCACTCGGCTCAAGCCAAAGGCCACGGTGGGCTGCGCGACGCCCTGCATCGGTTGCAACGGGGGCCACTCGGCCGGTGGCAAATAACTCGCTTCTGATTCTGGCGTTTGCGCGGGGGCAAGGGCGGGGATAAGCGCCAGGCACAGCGCGGCAAGCACAGAAACACGAAGCTGCTTAAACATATTCGTAAGCCTCCACAGAGACCTTGGCTTTGTTGAAGACCGTACCGATCACGTTCGAAGACGGCAGTCGGCGCAGCATCTCTTCAATCTCAAGTCGGGATGACATACCGCTGCCAATCACAATGAGCACACAATCGAGGCTGGGCATAATGGCCAGTGCATCATCCGCATTCAGCACCGGGGGCAGATCGCAAATCACGGTTCGATCTCGGTAACGACCTTTGACTTCGGACACCAAGTCGACCAGGCGTTGGGATGACAGCACCTCTGCCGAGTGAGGAACGGGCTTGGCAGCCGCAGCGACTGAAAAACGCGGCAGCAGGGGCGAGCTCAAGACATCGGAAAACTTCGCGTCGCCGTCCAACACTTCATTCAGTGAGACTTCAGGCTCCATGCCCAGATAACGCAAGACACTCGGGCGCCGTAAATCGAAGTCGAGCAACATCGAGGTTCGGTCACGCAGCTGAGCAATACTCAGCGCCAGATTAATCGAGGTCACTGTTTTGCCAGCCCCGGGTGCCGGGGACACTACACCAACGGTATTCCAGCCATGCTTTGCCATTTTGTGCAGCACCTGGGTGCGCAGCAGATCAAAAGTACCGCTCAGCACATTGTGCTTTTGATGGGCAACGATGCGGTGCTTCTCCAGATGCCGGGCATCCAGCTCCACAACATCGCGGGCGGATACTTGCCAGCCCCCCCCGGCGAGACCGGCTGCCTCGTCGTCGCTGTCCGCGTTGATGATCTGATCAATGACCGAAGTGCTATTACCCACCGGGGCGGAATGATCCATCCGCGGTGCAGCGGCAGCTGATGGGCTTGCCTTACCGCCACCCGCACCGGGCGCGTCGTCGCCCCGCTCAGCCTTGACCCGATCCAGTGCTTCCTTGATGCGCTCCATGCTTGCCTCAATCCATCCGGGTCATGATTTTGATCATCAGTTCGTCAAGCGGCATATACAGTACGTGTATCGCTGCTGCTGCCACCAATCCTGACGCCAGCGCCGCAGCGGCAGCCAGGCGAATCATTCGGCGGCGGAAGGCCACTTCTTCGTCGATGACGATGTAAGGAATGGCGACCATGGGCCGATCGCCCATCAGTCGAGTCAGTGTCTCGATACCGCGAATCCGCTGATCGCTGAGTTCCAACAGAATCACCAAACCAAGCGCTGCCGCACCAGAGAGCACAAAACCAAAGAACATAATCTTTTGCCGATTCGGCTTTACCGGCTTCTCCGGTCGAACGGGCGGTTCGATCAATGAGAAACGCTCCCCCTGCTCGCCCTCTTCCAGGCTCTCCGCCACCTGGGCTTCCATTTCCTTGGCTTCAATCTCCTGGTACTTGGCGCGGATGTTCTCGTAGTCCCGTGAAAGGAAGGACAGCTCGCGCTGCACTTGCGGTGTCTTGATAATGATTTCTTCGAGTTCAGTGCGGCGATCCGCCAGCTCACGCCGTTGCGATTCGAGTGAGTCCAGCCGGCTCTCGACCGACTCCACCTGCGCATTAATACGGGCAAGGTCGAGATTGACCGCCGCGGCCGCCGTCTCGTCACCGGCGCTGTCGGCCTCGGCGCTGCTGCTCGCCACCTCTGCCTGCAAATTCTCGACCAACTGTTTCTGGCGCCGCACACTGGGATGCTTGGGTGCGTAGATCCCTTCCAGTCGAGTCAGCTCGGCCTGGGCGATAGCCAGATTCTGGGCGGGAGAGGTTGCGGCTGACGGTGAATCCGGCACCGCCAATCCTGAGTCGATCGCACTGCGTTCTATCTCAAGCAAGCGCAATTCGTCGCGGGCTGTTTTGATGTCACGCTCAATGTTTGCGTAATCGGCATCTGCGCGGTCGCGCATGCTCATGTGCATATCAAGATGCTCAGGCAATGCGTCGCCATTGGCCTGCTTGAAGTCAGCAATTTTGGATTCGATGTCATCCAACTCTGCGCGAAGCTTTTCGGACTGGTCCGAAAGAAACTGTGTCGTCTCGTTGGCACGTTCAGTTCGGGTGCGGATGTTCTCCTCAAGGAACAGAGTGACCAGTTCGTTGGCCACAAGATAGGAAAGCCCGGGGGAGCCATCCTCATAAGACACGGAGAAAGCGATTGCGCTGCGATTACGACGAGCAGTCAGTTGCCCAGGCAACGGTGCGACTTCTATGCGATTGCGCAGCAAGTCCGCACGTTGAGTCTCTGAAATCGACTCTGCATCCTCTCCATACAGCTCAAACTTATTGGCAATAGCGAGGAGGTTTTCACGCGTCATCACCAACTGGGTAATCACCTGCACCCGCTCATCGACATAGCTGGTCACCGTCGAGCGGATCAGCTGCTCTGGGATTTGCTGGGATTCGATAAGAATAGTGCCCGAGGACTGGTACACCGGTGGCAGGTATAGCGCCACACCAATGGCCGCCATAAACAACACCACGAACGGTGCCACAAAATGCAGCCACCGCCGCTTGGCGATCTCCAGATAATCGTTCAGCGTGAGCTGGTACTGCTCTTCCATCAGCTTTTAACCGGGTAGCGAGTTACAACGATAAAGATTAGCACTTGCCGTCAGGCATGAGTGTGACCGAGTTCGCTGTTCCTCAATCACCGACTGACAGCTGGGGTGCATAGGTAAATCCGACCGAAAGGGTCTGACCGCGTGTGATCGGCGAGCCGTCCAGCAACGCGACCGGAATCCCGCCCTCCTGTTCGCGGTAGCTCCAGGAGGTGCGCAATGACCAGCGGGGTGTCAGATTGCGTTCGTAATAAAGCGTACCGGTACCGACTTCATTTTCGGTGCCGCGGCGCGGATCGCTGATATCGCGGTAACTACCCTGGGCGCCAATCCGGCTTTCCGAGCTGAGCGACTTGACCAGACGCAGCTGCAGGGAATCGGCCTCGATAAAACCACCCACCCCACTCGGTGTGGTGGACCGACCCGCGGACAGTTCCCAAAGGAAGAGCGGCGACTGGTAAGCCATGGTGAGCTCACCGTTCAGTTCGGCCTCGGTGTCGTCAGTCTCTACCCAAACCTGCGAGATGTTGGCCTCGAGGTTAAAGCTTTCGCTGGCGTCCCAATCAATGCCAAAACCCGATGCCAGCAATTTGCTGGTGGCAGGTCCCGGCAGGGGGCGCAGCAGCGTCTCCTCGGTCTCCACCCGATTGGTGCGACCGAACAGCACCAGATTCGCCCGCGGTGACAGCGCGTGAGTAATGTCGACGCGCGCACCCGTGGACTCAAAGTCATTGAAATTATCGAGGTCAAAGCTGACATCCTGCCAGCTGGCAGAGGCACCCAGACTGGTGCGATCGTCAAGCGCGTAGCTGACAAAGCCATCGACCGAGCCGTCCTGCCGGGTCCCGTCCTGGAAAATTCGGCCGGTGTCCTCGAGTTCGGTTAAACGGGTTGAGGCCTCAGCGAATCCGGCATCAATGCCATAGGTGAGGTTCTCTGATTTCCTTTCCCACTCAAGCGTCAGTGTGGGGTCGTCACGGTTGAACACGGAATCTTCTGAATCCGGGCGCTGGATACGCAGCGCTGCATCGATACGTAAACGATTCTGCCCATCACTCCAGCCAAAACTGTAGCCCGGGGTGACCACAAACATACCCACGCTCTCCGACTCATCATTGGGAATCATCAGTGGGTTGTCGTTGAGTTCGCCGAGCATCTCGAGTGAGAAACTCTGGTCGGTGTTACCACCCAGATTGAACGCGGCGAGTGCCGGCACTGGCGCTGCCAGACCAACGGCGAGCAAAGCCCCCCAGACAGGAGCGGTTGCAAAACAGGTCGAGCGCGAAACAGCTTTCTCAGTCATCAGGGCACCATCAGGGTATCGCCGGCAATCAGCGTGTAATTAGTCTGCAGTTCCTGGCCTCGCATGATACTCGAGAACCTGACCTGCAAGGTGGTCTGTTCGCCCTCGCTGCCGCGGAGCACGCGAATGCCTCCGTCATCGGCAAATGCGGTAAGACCACCTGCGAGGGCAATCGCTTGCATAACGCTTAGGGGCGTGGGCATCGGGTAGGCGCCAGGGTTCTGCACATTGCCAACCACAAACACACGGTTACCCGCGGGCTCAACCACGGAGACCGATACGTCGGGCGCAGGAATGTACTCGTTGAGCACAGTCTCGAGACTGGCTTTGAGCTCGGTCACGCCTAATGCGGTGGCATCGATGCGACCCACCAGCGGAAAACTGATACTGCCGTCGGGCAGCACACGGACTTCACGGGTCAGTTCGGGCTCGCCCCAAACTTCAATACTGACCACATCTCCTGACTTCAATCGGTACAGGTCTTGTGCCGTGACCGGACATGCCACAGCCAGCAGGACCAACAGCAACGCAAACCGCATAATGCCCACCCCAGAATGAAAAACGCACAGTTGGTATCAACTGTGCGTTTGGCAGAATAAACCAACCAATCGGGTTGGTTAAGTCATTTATACGGCTGGGCAGCGTTCCCGTGTACTGCGGCGAGCTCAGACCCGCGCGCGGTTTGACAGGAAGATGAAGCCCAACAGCGCTGAGCCAAACAGCCAGGCCATCGCCGAAAACGGAACCGCGGCCATGCGCGGACGCTCTGCACCCTCAACCGTGCCGCGCTCACCAAGAACCAGGGTGACCCACTTGGCGGTGGCAACAACGGGCTCCTGGACTGCGATGCCAGGCGCCTGGGCAGGTACTGAGTCAAAAATGAATTCTTCGCCGGTCAGGGCGGGGTCAACCGGGTCCAAGGCAGCCTGTGCGGGCAGCACAACGAATGCGGAGGCGATGCAGCAGAGCAGCGCGATCAGCAGCTTTCTTTGCTTGGCAATGATTGTCGTCACGCGAGCAAACATGGCGTTCAAAGCCTCCCCCAGGGGACCGTTCTGGGCGCTTGAAGCAGCGCGATTACGGATTCCCCGACCCATGCAACTGATTTTATGACCCATCTGCGCCCCATCCAATGGCCCGGCCGGGTAGATCCTTGATTTATAAGTAAGAATTTTACTTAGAGCCATTTGCCATACCTCTCATGTCGGGCACTGCTGAGCTTTGCTCTGCGGCCCTCAATAACCGTCGATGATGTGAAGGTAGCGAGCCGTTTCGGGCATTTCCAATGGGATGTCTCAAACTGTGACGCGCCTCGCAAAGCGCAGCGTCAAGCGGGAGGAAAATCACGAAATTGCGCTTAAAAGCTGGCGCTGGTGAGGGTGCCGGGGGTGCGTCAACTCAACCTTGTGACTCACCAAGCCCGCAGCCGCGCCCG
>CAYZWL010000059.1:0-6238 GCA_964482195.1 uncultured Alteromonadaceae bacterium
GAGTATGGAATCCTTTGAAGACATCTACCACCGCGCCGCCGAGCGCAAAGGTGGCGAGGCGGCGCTCAAGCGCCTGATCAGTAAGCCCAAATCCAAAGCGGCGCTGGCGAAGCTGCCCGATGCATTTTTGCTGGCGGAGTTCAGTCGCAAGGTTTTCCAGTCGGGCTTCGTGTGGCGGGTCGTCAATCAGAAGTGGCCTGACTTCGAGCGCGTATTCTTCGATTTTGAGCCCGAGAAACTATTGCTCATGCCCGACGAGATGTTGGAGCGCAAAGCCCAGGACCCATCGATCATCCGCAATTACCGCAAATGCCTGACGATTCGTGAAAACGCACTGATGCTCAATGATCTTGCCCGTCGGCATGGCAGTGCCGCCAAGTGGCTGGCTGAGTGGCCCTACGATGACATCATTGGACTGTGGGCGTACCTCAAAAAACACGGTAGCCGCCTGGGCGGCAACACCGGGCCCTATGCCTTGAGGGCAATCGGTAAGGACACCTTTGTGCTCTCGCAGGATGTCGAAACCTTCTTCCGCGCACACAAGCTGATTGAGGGCGGACTGACCTCCAAGAAAAGCCTCGCCACCATCCAGCAGACCTTTAACGCGTGGCGGGCAGAGTCAGGCCAGAGTTTGCAGGCTATCAGTCAGACGCTGGCCTATAGCCTCGGTAAAAACCATGTTGGTGTCGTGAGCGCTCATGACTGAACGCCCTTACTCGTCGGCTGCTGTGACGAATAGGCGCTCGATAGTCTCGCTCAATTCATAGAAGCGGAAGGGCTTGCGCACAAACGCGGCGAGCCCATCGTCTTTGAGGTCGGTGACGTCCTCATCGCGGGTAAAGCCAGATGACAACACCACCTGGCAGTCTGGGTCGATCTCCCGCAGTTGGTAGAACAGCTCGCTGCCATTCACGCCCGGCATGATCATGTCGGTGATGACCAGGTCAAAGCGGGCCGGGTCCCCACGGAACACCTGCAAGGCACCTGAAGCACTGGTGGCGCACACGACCTCGTGGCCCATCTCCTCAAGCATCCCGCGCCCGGTAGCCAGCATGATTTCCTCGTCGTCGACGAGAAGCACCGAGCGGCGGTGCTGCCTGCTGACGCGCGCGGGTTTGCGTTCGGCGGTGCTTACCGGGTCATTCGACACTGGAATGTACAAGCGGAATACCGTGCCTTCGCCCAGTTCACTATAGACAGTAATCGCACCGTGGTGGTCAAGGATGGTGCCGTACACCGAGGCCAACCCGAGCCCTGTGCCCACGCCGGCCTCGCGTGTGGTGAAGAAGGGTTCGAATACCTTGTCGATGATCTCCGGGTGGATGCCGCAGCCGGTGTCGCGCACGGTGACCTCGATGAACTCACCCGGGGTCAGGTCAAAGGGGCTGGTGGCACAGAACACCGGGTCGAGCTTGACGTTGGCAGTCTCCAGCGTGAGTTCCCCACCATCCTGCATCGCATGGATGGCATTGATACCCATGTTGAGCAAGCTGTTCTGGATGCTCGAGTCGTCACCGCTGAAAACACTGTTCGTAGCCAGCTGCCGGCAGTTAATGGCCACGTTTTTGTTGGGCGTCTTCTCCAGTAGGGCGATGGTCTCATCCAGAATGGGGTGGATGTCGACATCGCTGGACATGACCTTACCTTTGCGACCGAACGCCAGCAGCTTGGCGGTAAGGTCGGCAGAGCGGGTGCTCGCCTTGTCGATGATATCGACGTATTTGTGTAGTTTGGCGTCCATCTTGTCTGACTTGGCGCGCAGCAGGTCGACAGCCGCGAAGATCCCACCGAGCATGTTATTGAAGTCGTGCGCGACGCCACCGGCGAGTTGGCCGATGGCGTCCATTTTGTTGCGGTGACTGAGGATCTCTTGCATTTTTTGCTGGTCGGCTTGGCTTTCGCGCAGTGCCGTGACATCGCGTAAAGCGACCACCGCCCCCACGATTTCTCCATCGCGCTGGATAATGGGCGAGACCGAGCCCTCAACCTGGTGTTGTTGCCCAGACTCTGCTTTGAGCAGGGTGCCTTCAGGTAACACCACGGCCTTCTTTTGCTGTCGGATGTTGTCGTAGCAATCGGAGAGAACATCGGCGCCGCCCGGACTCGACAGCCGGAACACCTGTTCGACTCGAGCACCGTAAGAGGTGTCGCTGTCGTGCCCGGTGAGTGCCTCGCTGACCCGGTTGATCATCTGCACCCGTCCATCGAGGTCGGTCGTGACGATCGCGTCATCGATCGAGCGCAGGGTGACTTCGAGCAGGCCCTTGTCTTTGGCGAGCTGTGCGGAGGCGGCTTCGAGCTCGCCACTGGTTTTGGTGAGCTGATCCAGCGTCTGGTTGATGGTGGCCGACAGGAAGTCGAATTCAGTCTGGTCACCCACCGGCATACGGTGCTGGGCGTTGCCGTCGCCAATTTCGCGGGCGGAGTCCACCATGCGCTGAATGCGACGAGAGGCGCGGCGGCTGAGGAACAGCGCGCCACCCACCATCAACAGCGAGATCAGTCCCATACTCACCGCAATGGTTGTGCGCAGGGTTTGGAAGCGTCCGGTCACCTGGCTCATGGGCGTCACGGCCATGATGGTCCAGTCCAGCCCCTGGTTCATACCGAACTCACTCATGTCTGAGTAGCCTGCAATAACGCTATCGCCTCGTGCGTCGATGTAGGACACATTACCGGCTTGACGCTGGCTGGCGATGCGATTGATCAAGCCGCCATTGAGTTCGAAATCTGGGTGTAGTTCTCGAACGTTGGCGATGGGGTCAGTGCTGACAATGATGTGGCCTTGTTTGTCGACGATGTAAACGTACTTGCCGCCATCGACCTGGCTGTCGAACTGGCTGACGATTTGCTCGACAACATCCAGCGTGACTTCCAGCGCAAGGGTTTTGAGCACCGCGGTATTGGCGTCATCGGTGATCGGCGCCATGAAAATCAGGCTGATGCCGCCCTGACTGTTTGGAGTCTCCCAGACAAAGACATTGCCTTGCTCGGCGCGCCGCGCGGCCTCCCAGGCGGGAATGGAGTCGGGAAACATCTCGATAAAGGAGCGTCCGAGTGCCTGCTCTCGGCCTACCGGTGTGAGGAAGATGCCATTCTCGTCGATGACGTCGATGTCGCTGACGTAGGGTGTTTCGATGAGCAGTTCTTCGATGTACTGAATGATGCGCTGGTTGTCTTCACCTTCGAGGACATCTGCCTGGGAGATGATGCGCGTGTCGAGCACGCGTTCCTGAATGAAGCGGTCGATGTCAGCACCGGCAAAAGCCGCTCTTTCTGTGAGGTCTTCCCGGGCCAGATCCATCATCACTGCCGAGCTGGAGGCGGCGATGAAGACATACAGAATAATGAGCGGCAACACGAGCAGCAAAAAAATGACGGTGGCGAACCGTGCGCCCAGCCGTTTGTGCAGTGGAATACTGTCTTGCAAGTGTTCGCCCCAGCGCTGCTTGCTTGTGAGTGCCTTAGCGGCTCTCTACAAGTGTACCTTGCTGCCAGTGTAACCAAAGTCGCCGGATGCGGCAGAACCGTTGGTACCTTTGGGCCAGTTGCTCCGGGGCAAATTGTGCGCTCGGTCACAAGATCTGCAACGCGTACTCGTTTGACCCACCTGCGGTAGCGCGAAGCCCCGCCAAGCTTCGTATACTCGCTGTAAGTAATGATGAGTTAAGTATTTTCCGCGGGTGCTTTGCCATGACTATGCCCATCGTTGATCTTCACTGCCATTTCCTGCCCGGCATTGATGATGGCCCCTCTACCATGGAAGAGGCGGTTGCGCTTGCGCGCATGGCCGCCGATAACGGCATCACCCATGCGGTGGTGACGCCGCACCTGCACCCGGGCCGCTGGGAAAATCCACTCAGAAAAATCCAACCATTATTCGAAGGTTTCAAGGCTGCGGTAACGCTGGCGGGCATACCATTGCATCTGGGCTTGGCCTGTGAAGCGCGGCTCGATATCGAATTGCTCGACCATCTCAAGAGAGGGCAGTTACCCTTTTTGGGGCATGTGGGTGAAGACAGCATCATGCTGCTCGAACTGCCCCATGGGCAGATTCCGCTGGGCACTGAGATCTTTATCCGCAAACTGCGCGAGATGCGCATTCGCCCGATCATTGCCCATCCAGAGCGTAACAAGGATGCGATGCGTTCACGCGAGAGACTGAAGCCGCTGATTGCGGAAGGCGCGAGTATTCAGCTTACTGCCGGCTCACTGCTCGGCGAGTTTGGTAGCAAAACTCAGGAAGTGGCCGAAGAGTTGCTTCACTGGCCCGCTACCGTGCTCATCGCTTCTGACGCCCACAACACCTCGGTTCGCGTACCGGAACTACTGGCAGCCAAAGAGGCTGCCGCAAGTATTATTGGTGATGAGGCCGCAATGCGGTTGGTGAGCACCAACCCTTGGAAGATCGCTCGTACGCAGTTCCAGCCGATGATGAGGTCATCGAGCGCGGCGTAAGGTCGCAGTATTCGCTGCCGGAGAAACCCTGACTGCATGAGAAACGCATGATGAGGCCCAAAATCGGCCGATTGCTCTTCTTACTGCTGTTCCTCGGCTTTCTCTACGGCTATTTCAACCCGAAGCCCGTCGCGCTTCCTTATTACCGCGCTGACTTGTGGATGCACTTCTTGTCCTGTGCACTGGTCACACTAGCCGCCTACCTGGTATTTCCGCGCCGATATCTGGTCCGCATCACTATGGTGGCCGTTCTCATTGCACTCGCTCTTGAGCCACTGCAATACATTCTTCAGCCAGTAAACCGCACGGCCGCCTTCGACGACGCCATTGCCAACCTCATCGGCGTGGCGCTGGCTTTACTGATCAGGGTTTTACTTTTCAGGCCGAGTCGTTAGGCTCACCGATCACTCCCGACGCGCTCAACTGCCATGGCCACTGCTAACTTCGTGATTGTCTACACGGCACGAGAGGGTAGTTCCGCCATCATCGACCAGCTCAGTCTTTGCCAAGGCGTCTCGGTGCCCTTGTTTGAAGAGCTCGACAAGTTCTGGGTCGAGCGCTTTTACGGTGGGCGCCTGCATATCCCGACCGAGCTCGATACCATCTATAGCCGCAACGATTTTCCCCATGAAGATGACTGGGGCTTCAAGAATTTCGTGTCGGGTAAAAAGCGCGGTGAGTCCGTGGACTCGGTGGGTTTTAAATGGCGGCCCCATGGCAGCCCGGCTTCCGTTGTCAGCACGCTTAAAGCCCACAACGTGGCCTGCTTCTTCTTGTACCGGCGCGACTTCGACGAGCTCATCGCCAGTCTCACCATCAGCAATTACGACCAGGCCCAAAAGGGTGGCCCGGCCCACGGCCAGTTCGACTTCGCGAAGATGTCCGACGAGGAGCGCGCCCAGGAGGCCAAAAAGATCTCCAGCCGTACCATACCGCTACCTAGCAAGATCTTTTGGAGCACCGCGATCAAACGTGTCGTCCATGCACTGCGGCTACGCTTAATGCGCAGTTACGCCGCCATGCGCGGGCTCAAGGTGCAGGTGGTCTACTACGAGGATTTTTTGGCAGCGCCGCGCCCGTTTATCCAGCACCTGCTCGAGCAGGTCGGGCTGGATGATGCAGAGGCACGCTTGCCCGTGGTCGAAGGCACCATGAAAAAGGCCACCCGCACCCCGGCCACCGATCGGGTCGAGGGCTTTGGTGCTGCCAGCCGAAATCCGTTGTTTCGATGTCTGCGTGCCGTGTATCGGGCGTTGACCTAAGGCGCTTACCAGCGCTGGGAAGTGTCGGCCTCGACGGCGTCCATGCGGTAACGCTTCACCTCAAATACATCCAGAATGTGCTGCGCCTGTTCACACATAGTCTCGTCAACCTTGCTTTGCCAGCCGCCGATAATCTTCTGCGTATCTCCGGCCTTGATGCTCGCATTGGTGTCCTGGGTCGACATCATGTTCGAGTGGCTGGGCTTGGCGATGACTGCGCGCATACGGGCGGTGTCTTCAAAACCAAAGGCCTCGGCAAGCGCGTTGATGACAGTGTCGGGCTTGGCCACCAGTGTTTCATAGGCCACCTGGGTCACCGGGCTCTGGCTAATGCGGTTGGGGTGCACGTTGTCGTTAACCCAATTAAGTATCGCCATCTGCCAGCGGTCGTTCTCGCTGATGATCTGCTCGGCCAGCGCCATCTGCGCGTCACTAAAGTGCTGGCCCATGAAGTCCTTGCGCGCGAAGTAGCTGCCCACGTCAAAGCCCCAACCCTGCCGTATCACCGACAGCGCCTG
>CAYZWL010000059.1:6338-8943 GCA_964482195.1 uncultured Alteromonadaceae bacterium
GGGTCCCGGGTCAGGCCGGTGTGTAACTCGTTACGCAGCAGATGCTGCACATAGCCGCGAACCTGCTCAGTCTCCCGGCCATCGAGGTCGAAGTACTGGGAGTGTTCCCGCTCGGGCAAAAACCGGTGCAGCCGCCGCCGGGCGTTGCTATGCCCGGGGAAGGTCGCAAAGGGCTCGTTGATCAGCGTGACACCCCGTTGTGCGGCAAACATGTCGGCCAACAGGGTCGAGCCGCCGCGGCGGGCAGCCAGGATGCAGATAGGCGGCTTGGCGTCGGCCTTCATTATCACCGCCCGCTGGCGTAGGTCAGAGAAGACGCGGCGTAGCTTGCGAGTCAGGCGTGACACGGTTCAGAGGCTGCTGAGAAAGTGGTCAAACTGGTTCACGGCCAACACGTCCTGCACTTCCTGCCAGTTCTCAATGAACTCCGATGGGTGAGCGGTGATCACTTTCTTGTGTTCCCCGCGGGCGGTGAAGTCACTCACCCCCAAAAAGCCGAACATCGCCCGGTTGATGCTCTGCTGGGTGTCTTCGTCGGCAAAGTAGCGCTCGTAGGCAATGTGCATGATGGGGTTCACCAGCCCCTGTGTGATCTCGGCCTCGACGGCCTTTTCGTGCTGGATTTCCCGCAGGGTGTGCAGCATGTCGTCGGTATCGATATGCAGGTTGACCGTGCGCTGGCCACCGTCCCGGGCCACCGCCTGGCCGGTGAGCTTCATTCGCTTCAGTGACACGTAGCGCTCAAAGTCATTGTCCCGCGACAGGCAAATCACCCGCAGCTGGGGGCGCTCGCGCAGGTAGTCGAGCAGGCCCAGGCGTTCAAAGTGAAACGCAAAGTCCTTGAAGCCCACGGTTTTCACCTGGCCGTAGGGCTTGTAGTTACGTGGCCGGCCGCCGAGGGTGCGCTGCACCACATTGGCGAGCTGGGCGCTGCGGAACAACAACCCGCTTTCGAGAAAGCGGTCCGCATAGGCGGCCCAATCAGGGTTGCTCCGCCTCAGACGGCGGTACCACTTGCCCGTAGGGGTCCAGTCACCAAAAACTTCGCCGAAATTGCAGATTTCGGGGTGCTGGTTGAGGGTATTGACCACGAAATTGCTGCCACTGCGCCCGTGTGTCAGCACAATATGTGGGGTCTTTATGGGTTGGGAATCTGCGTTCATATGGCCCAGAAGTATAGGTGACACGCCTTACATTGCCAGCCGAGTGCGCGTAGAGTGCTTCTTTTATTTCTGCGGCCACCCACTCGGATGAACTCTGCGGTGAATATTGCTGAGCACAACCCGACCCTCGAGGCGCCGGTCTTCGTGGTTGGACCCTTGCGCTCGGGCACCACGTTGCTGCGCCTGTTGCTCGCTCATCACTCGGAGATCGGTGGCATCGGCGAGTTCGAGGAATCCGTGTCCCAGGCAGTCGGTGATGACTGGCCCGATGTGGAGGAGTACCGCCGTTTTCTGAGCAATGACCGGATGTTCAGTCAGGCGAATTACGCCGTAGATCCCAGCCTCAGCTACGAGCAACTGGTGCACAGCTTTTTATCCCAGGCCTGGGCGCGCGACCCGCAGCCTATTCTGTCGGGCGCTGTGCACTCCCGCTTTGAATTACTGCCCAAGCTGTGGCCCAAGGCCCGCTTCATTCATCTGCTGCGCGACCCGCGCGACGTGGCCCGCTCGTGCATCGGCATGGGCTGGGTAGGCAACGCCTACGCCGGTGCCCCCTACTGGAACCGCCCCGAGTGGCGTTGGAACCAACTCCGCCACGCGGTGCCTGCCGAGCAGCTCCACGAGGTGCGCTACGAGGAGCTGGTCAGCGACCCAGAGGGCGTGTTGAGCGGTATCTGTGAGTTCTTGGGCGTGGCGTATGAGCCCGGCATGCTCGCCATCGATCAAGACACGACTTACTCGCGCCCCGATGCCTCGCTAAGCGAGCAGTGGCGTCACAGGCTAACCGCCCGTGAGGTCGAACTGGTCGAGAGCCGCTGTGAAGCCCTGATGCGCGAACGGGGCTATGAGCTGGTCAACCAGCACCCGCGGCCACCCTCGCGCTTGGAAGTCATCAAACTGTTCGTGCAGAGCCGCCTGTATCGCTGGCGCTTTCACATCAATCGCTGGGGATTCTCGACCTGGCTACAGTTCAATATTGCCAAGCGCACGGGTCCTCGCTTCTGGCGGGAGGCCATGCGGACGCGCGTCAATGCCATCCGGCAGGCCAATCTGAAGTAACGCGCCGCTTAGGACGCGCCCAACGCCTGTACCCGGGCGTAGAGATGATCGGTCAGCGCCTGCCGACCCGCCACGTGTCCATAGTCTTCGGCCGTCATTGGCTGGCCAATCACGACATCCAGCTCAGTATTAAACTGGCGCAATGCCTCGTGCATGAGCATCGCCATGCGCAGCGGCTCGGCGATGTGCGACGCAATGTGAAACGGTCGCGAGTTGCGGCCATGGAAGTACACCGGCACCACGGTGGGCTGGTGCTGCCCCACCAGCTTGGCCACAAAGGTGGTCCATGGGGCGTCATTCACAGGGCCCAGGCCAAACTTGCCGGCCGTGCTGACCATGCCCGAGGGGAACAATACCAGTGGGATGTTCTGCTTGAGGCCTTC
>CAYZWL010000059.1:9043-17042 GCA_964482195.1 uncultured Alteromonadaceae bacterium
CGGAAGAATTCCGGGGTGGGCAGGTTGCGCGCCTTGAGCGCAAAGTACTCGCGCTCGATTCGGTGGCGGCCGAGGGCTTTTTCGAGCCCCCGGGTCACCTGGCGGGCGATCCAGCCGTCATCCGGGGACTCATAGGTCAGTCCCGGGACGTCCCGGAGGTAATGGTCAAACAGGGGTTCGTTCACGGGCGGACGATCAGGCCTTCTTTGGCGTTCACTTTCCCCGCGACCATAGCATCGTAGTCCGGCAGGAAAGATGACAAATCTGTGACTTCGCGCACCTTGAGCCACTGGGCTGCGCTGCCGATGGCGCTCTGCACGAACGCCCCCATGCGGCGGTTCCACTCGTCCTGGCCGAGCTCCTGAGCGCGTTGCTGAATGTGCCCGGGTGCAAAGAACATGGCGCTGCGCTCATCGATCAGCTTGGGTGCATCTTCCCCCGGGGCCATCATGGCGGCATCGAGGTGGGTCAGGCCCACGTAGTCGGTCCAGCGCATGTTGTCGCCCAGCGCGCCGTGCAGGGTACTGAGCGCTTTGCGGTTACCCGACATATCCACAATCACCGCCGGTTGGCTGGTGTCGACCGCATCCAGCGCGTCGTAGCTGACGACCTGATCGTAGAGGCCAACCCCCGACACAAAGTCGGCATTGCCCGCCGAGGTCACGCCAATAATTTTCGGGCGCTTCTCTTCCGGCAACTGGCTCAGCGCAAAGGCCAGCCCGAGGCTGGTCTTGCTGGACGCTGAGATAATCAACACCTGCGAGGCCCCGTGGAAGTCCTTCATTTCGAGGGCATCACACAGACAGTAAGCGGTGCCGTACAGCGGCATCAGCAGCGAGGTGAGGTTGTCGCGCTGGGCGTCCTCGGCGGTATCGGCCGGGAAGCGCTGGTAGCTGTTGTAGACCGGCGGCAATTCGCTGCGATGCTCGCTCACATCCACCCAGCGATTGGCATTGATGCGGCCAGGGCGCATGACCCAGTGGTCGGCCATCGGCAGGTAACCGTACACGCGCTCGCCGACGGCAATCTCGGGTTGGGCGCTGGCCACCACCGTGGCATAGCCCCACACGGGGATCATGCCCCAGCCGCTGTCGGCATCGCGGCCCGAGGGCTGGAAGAACTGCCAGTAACCAATGCGCTCGCCCACAGCCCCATAGGTGACGTTGTTGGCGGTGAAGGCGAAGCGGTCGATCTTCAGCATCACCTCACCTTCCATCAGCGGCGTGTCGGCCTTGTAGCGGCTGTCGACAATCTGTCGCTCGGTGATGTTGTTGACGTTGGTTTGCAGTTCACTCATGGGGGGACCTCGGGGTTGTTGGTTCGGTCTTTGTGCTCGGCGCAGGGTAACGATGCAGCCGCCAGGCCGCCAGTGCCCCCAAACAGCCAATACCGGCGGCAATACCAAAGTAGGCCTGGTAACCGGCCTTGCCCGCATCTGCGGTCAGCAGCGCGCCCTGCAGCATCGGGGCGAGTACATCGGGCAGGTAGCCAATAAAGCTGATGAGGCCAATGGCCAGCCCTTTCACCGACAGGGGAATGTCGCAGTGCTCGAGCGTCGCCCAGTACACCCCGCGGATGCCGTAGGTGAACAGACCGAGCACCAGCACCAGCGCGAGGGCCAGCAGAATGGGTACATCCCCAGGTAGCCAGGCGAACCCCAGCAGCAACAGCGACGAGGCCAAGATTAAGCCCGCCAGCACCCGGGTAATATCGAGTTTGTCGGCGACCAGCCCGCCAATCAGCGCACCAATGGGGCGCATCCACAGCTTGGCCACCGTAAGCGTGCCTGCGGTCACTGCCGTCAGCGCGAAGTGATTCTGCAGGTAGGCCGAGAACGTGTAGGTGGTCCAGAACACCTGATAACCCGCGAAGATCGCAAAGGCGGCTAGCCACAGTCGCCGGTTGCCAAACAGGATCTTGAGTTCGACCCAGGTACCCCGGTGTTGAATGGCTTCACCGCTGCCGGTGTCACCCCGGGTGCGGATCGAAAACAGGGTAATCGGTGCAAGCACGAAGACAGTGATCGAATAGAACATCACCACCGCCCGCATGGCGCCAACCGTGTTGTCCTCGGCATCACCGATGGTCGCGGCAAACAGGGCAATGGCGACGGTCGCCATGGCGGCTTCCACCGCACCGCGACCGCCATCGAGAATGCCGAAGTAGGTGCCCTGCCGGTCAGAGGGCGCGATCAGCGCCACCGACTTGATCATGGCCGCCCAGAAGGTAAAACCCGTGGCGATGCCCCAGCCCATGAAAATCAGCTGCACCATCGCCACCGAGGGGATGGTGGCGAACCACAGCCCGAGCAGCCCGGTGGCAACCAAGGACCCTGACACCAGCACCCGGGTCGGTACCCGGTCCGCCAGCCAGCCACTCGGCAGATAGGTGAGCACAAAGATCAGGCCCAGCATCGAATAGCAGCGCGCCAGGTCGGCGGTGGTCATGCCATAGGCGTCGAGCAGCGACAGCTCAAAGTTCTGCCGCAGGTAAAGCAGCGGGTAAATCGCGCCGCCTGCCAGCACCATCACCAGCAACTGGGTGTAGCGGTGGTGTAGCAGCAACTCGAGGCGTTGGCTCATTTGGAAGTACGTCTCACCAGAGCTGGAAGATCGTGGTACCGATGAAAGTCCCCAGTGCGTAACCCAGCACGCCGACCAGCACCCCAGGGGTGACCTGATCGGTCCAGCCCTTGGCGGCAGCCAGTGCCGGTGCCGTCGTCGCGCCGAGAATCGCTGCGTTGCTGGCGGTGACCAGCTCGGGCAGTGTCAACCGAAAAGCAGCACCGACACCGAGCAGCACCAGCAGATGCATGGTCAGTAGAATCAAAACCACGGCAATCAACATGGGCGCTACCCCAAGCATGGCCGGCACATCAGCGCCGGCGGCGATCGAAGCGAAGAAAGGAAAAGACAATGCAACACCGACTTCAAAGGCACCCGCGAACCAGCGGCGGGTGTTGGGCAGGGTGGTCGCCAGGCCTACACTCAGTGCGGTCAGCAGCACGTAGCGCCAGCCATCTAGGCTAAACGCCGCAACCAGCGCATCGGTGATGGCAACCAGCCCGACTGCCGCGGCCAGCGCAAGCGTCAATGACATCGCACTGACTGGGGCCTCGTGTTGATGGGTCTCTGCGGGTGCGTCCGCGGGCGCACTGTCGCTCACGTGGGCCGGAAAGTACTTGGCAATCCAGCGGGTGGCCGGGATCAATGCCAGCACACTCAGATAGACCGCGCTGAACAGGTTGTCAGCGGCGGTGGCCGCAGAGAAGAACGAAGCGTCATTGCGCAACCCGGTGACTTCACCCAGCGCGGCGTAATTCACCGAGCCACCGATGTAGGTGGACGCGAATAAGCCGGCGATAGCAGCCTCGATTTGCTCAGCCGGGATGCCTGCGTTCTGAGCGAGGCTCGAGAGGTCGAGCAAGGTAGCTGCGGTGAGCACGCCGACGACAGTGCCGGTGGTGGCAACCAGGAAGGCGACGGTCGTGCGCGACGCCTCGCGGATGATGCGCCGCAGGTCGGCCTGAAACAGGAACAGCGGGATCAGCACGGGCACGAGGTAACTGAAGACAAAACCATAGGCCGGCGCGCTGTGCGGAATGATGCCCAGGTTGGCGGCGAGGATGGCCATCAGAATCACCAGGACCGTGGCGGTAAGGTGTTGCCCAAAGCGGGTCTTCTCGAGCAGGAAGGCGATGCCGGACATCACCATCAAAGCGGCGAATACGCCCAAGTGGTTTTCAGATGCAATCAAGGGACTCTTCTCGTTAATCAAACGCGGACAACGTGGCAAAACACCATTAGTCTACGCCAAAAGCAAACAGGAGCCGCAAATGCGCTTGGGCTACTTCGTCAACGGATACCCGATGCCCAGCCAAACCTTCATCCGGAGAGAGATCACCGCGATCGAAGCCACAGGCCATTTCGAAAGAGTATTCCGGTACTGCGTGCGTGCGCACGCCTTTGAACTGCCCGACCCGAAGGACCAGGAGGAGGCGCGCAAGACCGCACGTCTGCTCGACGGCGGCCCGGTACCGCTCGCGCTGGCGGTACTTGTTGTGCTGCTGACCAACCCCATGCGTTGGTTTGCGGCGTTCAACCTGATGCTGACGCTGAGCCGTCGCAATGCCCAGCGCGGCTTCGTAAAGCACCTTGCCTACTTTGTCGAGGCCTGCCTGCTACGACGCTGGACGGCCCGGGATCAGGTGGACCACCTGCACGTGCACTTCGGCACCAACTCCACCGCGGTGGCCATGCTCTGCCGTGTGCTCGGCGGGCCGAGTTACAGCTTCACCACCCATGGTCCCGAAGAATTCGACGACCCGAAGGGGCTCGCGCTGGATCTGAAAATGCACCACGCGGCGTTCACCGTGGCCATCACCGAGTTTTGTGTGAGCCAGCTGCGCCGCTGGGCACAGCCCGAGGACATGGACCGCATTCACATCATTCACTGTGGGCTGGACCAGGCTTTCCTGGAAGGCGAGGCCGTCCCGCTGCCCACGGACAAGCGGTTCATCAACATCGGGCGGCTGGTCGAGCAGAAGGGCCAGCACATTTTGCTCGAGGCGGTGAACGCGTTGGTCAAAGAAGGGCACACCGACCTGGTGGTCGAGATCATCGGTGACGGCGAGTTTCGCGAGCGGCTCGAGACTTACTGCCGCGAGCAGGGCATTACCGACAACGTGGTGTTTGCAGGCTGGCGCAGCAACGCCGACGTGATCGCTTCACTGCGCGCCTCCCGAGGTCTGGTGTTACCCAGTTATGCCGAAGGCTTACCGGTGGTGATCATGGAAGCGCTGGCCATGCACCGGCCGGTCATCACCACCTACATTGCCGGGGTGCCGGAATTGGTCACGCCGGGTGAGACCGGCTGGCTGGTGCCGGCGGGCTCGCTCGATGCACTGCTGGAAGCCATGCGCGCGATGCTGGCAACCCCAGACGAGGCCCTGGCCGCCATGGGCAGCCGCGGCCACGCCCGGGTGGCCGCTGCACACAACGCCGATGTCGAGGGTGCCCGCTTGGCACAGCTTGTGCTGGCCTATGCGAAGTCCGGCGCGCAGGGAGTCGCCTGATGCCCGAGGCCTGGTTTACACCGCTGCGCGCAGCCATCAAGGGTAACCGCCGGGAGGCGGCTGCCCGTTACCTGCAACTCGCCACGGTCGCCGCCGACGGTAGCCCGCGCAATCGCACCATTGTTTTTCGCGGCTTCGCAGAGGACAGCTATGACCTGCTGGCCGTCACCGACACGCGCAACGAGAAGGTGGGGGAGATCCTGACCGACGCGCGGGTGGAGTTGTGTTGGTACTTTCCGGTGACCCGGGAGCAGTTCCGCATTCGTGCACTCGCGACCATTCTCGACAGCAGCGAGACTCGCCTGCACGAGCAGCGCATCAATCTGTGGCAGTCGCTCAGCGACGCGGCCAGCGAACAGTTTTTTTGGGCGCATCCCGGGGAGGCGGTTGGGCTGTCATCGGCGCATCCGGTGACGGAGACACCGCCCGAGCATTTCGTCGGACTGAAGTTTTCCCCTACCCATGTCGACCGACTGAGTCTGCGCCACCCGCAGACGCGCAGCCGTCATGTGCGTCGCGACGGCCGCTGGCACACTGATGCCGTCAACCCCTGATCTCAGCGCGTTGGTCGCCGAGGCGACGGCACAGCAGGCAGCGGGTGAACATCAGTTGGCGCTGACGTTGTTTGAGCGGGTACTCGAGTACGACGTTAGCAACCGCGACGCACTCAATGGCATGGGCCTGTCTTTAAAGACGCTTGGGTTCGCAGATGCGGCGGTGCAGTACCTGTCGGCGGCTGTCAGACAGGATCCCGAGTCGGCGGCATTGCAGGCCAACCTGGCGGGTGCGCAGGCCTTGGCCGGTCGCGAAGAAGAAGCGGTCGACGCCTACCAGCGTGCGCTGGCTTTGGACCCTTATGATCCTGCGCTCCACGATTGGTACAACAATTATCTGGGGGTGATGGGCAGCGAACGCTACCTCGATTCTTATCGTGAGGTGTTAGCTGAGCGCCCTGGAGATGCTTTGATGGCGATCAGTCTCGCCCATCGCCTGATACTGAATCATCGGGAGTTGGAGGCGCTGACGGTGCTGGATGGCGCGCTGGAAGTAGCGCCTCAAGATGCGACACTTCACACCGAGCGCAGCCATGCCCTGCGCGAGGCGGGGTCTTTTGACGAGGCGCTGGAAAGCGCTCGACGCGCGGTAACACTGTCACCCCAGAGCATCGCTGCACGGCAGGAATGGGCCACGGCGCTGATGGCTGCCGCAGCAGATTATGAAGCCGCCGTGCGTGAACTCGAATCCCTTGTGAGTGAGTGCCCGGAAGACCAGGGGCTTTGGGCGCTCTACGCTACAGCTTTGCGCTATGCCGGTCATGAGCAGGCGTACCGGGCGCTGGTGGACTACGATCGTTGGGTGCAGGCTTTTGATATTGAGGCGCCAGAGGACTACGCCAGCGTCGCTGACTACCTCGCCGATCTGAGACTGGCATTACTGGCGCTACACAACACCCGAACCCATCCGGCAGAGCAGTCCATGGTGGGAGGAACCCAGACCCTCGATGATCTGTTCAGCCGCCGCGACCCCCATGTGCAGTGGCTGGCATCGGCACTGTACGAACAACTGTTCGGTTTCGCGAATCGCCTGCCGAACGGCGAAGACCATCCGTTGCTGTCGCGCAACACCGGCGATATCGAGTTTGCTGACTCTTGGTCAGTTCGCTTGCTGGCCGATGGATTCCACAAGAATCACTTCCACCCGGAAGGCTGGTTGAGCAGTGCGTTCTATGTGTGGGTGCCGGATTCGGTGGCGTTCGGTGGAGCGGGTTGGCTCAAATTTGGTGAGCCGGGATTCCGGGCACGTGAGCCGCTGATGGCAGAGTATTGGATGAAACCCCGTCCGGGGCAGTTGGCTGTTTTTCCCTCATACCTTTGGCACGGGGTGGAGCCGGTGGCCGCACCGGCTGGCGGTGCGGTTGAGCGGATCACCGTGGGCTACGACCTGCGCCCACGGCATCCAAAGGACTGACTCCCAGTTTAGTCGGGCTTCTGCAGATGAACATCCATCTGCGGGAAGGGGATGCTGATACCTTCTTGGTCGAAGCGCTCTTTCACGGTCTCAGTGGTGTCCCAGAGTACCGCCCAGTAGTCCCCGGCCATGACCCAGGGACGAACCAGGAAGTTGACGCTGGAGTCTGCGAGTTCACCCAGTGCCACCACCGGCGCAGGATCAGCCAGTACGCGGTCGTCCGCGGCGATGATTTCCTCAAGCAGTTCCTTGGCCTTCTTGATGTCATCGCCATAACCAATGCCAAACACCATATCGACACGGCGGGTCGCCCGCGCCGAGAAGTTGGTGATGTTGCCACCAATAACGCCGGCGTTCGGTACGATGATCTCTTTGTTGTCGGGGGTGGTCAGCACCGTGGTGAAGATGGTGATTTTGTCTACCGAACCCATGGCGCCACCGGCGTCGATGAAGTCGCCTTTCTTGAAAGGCTTGAAGATGATGATCATCACACCTGCAGCAAAGTTCGCCAGGGAGCCCTGCAGCGACAGACCAATGGCCAGGCCTGCCGCACCCAGCAGTGCAACGAGTGAGGTGGTGTCGATACCGAGCTGGCTGAGTGCCGCAATGACAACGAACAACAATCCTACCCAGCGGGCGATGGAGACCAGGAAGTTGGTCAAGGTCTCATCCATACCCTGCTTTTGGGCGAGATTGGTCAGCACGTTGCAGACACGGTTAACCACCCAGCGGCCGACGTAGAAGATGACAAGCGCCAACAGGATGGCGGTGCCCCAGGTGGTGGCTAGTGCCATCAGGTATTCAGGATCGAGATATTGGTCCATGTGTTTCCCCCAGATTTAACAAGCTGCTATCGCGTTTCAGGTGACGCGCTTTCTTTGGTGCCATGTGGCGAACATCTTTTCCGGTCACCAGTATAGACCGCAATCGCGCACAGCAAAGGGCCAGGCGGCAATA
>CAYZWL010000060.1:0-16389 GCA_964482195.1 uncultured Alteromonadaceae bacterium
ACCCCCGGCGTGACAGGCCGGTATTCTAACCAACTGAACTACCGCTCCAGGTAGAAGACGCATCCGTGTTAGAGGACGAATACGCTGTTGTCTGGTCCAATTCCTGCTGAGAGGGATTGGTGGGTGATGACGGGATCGAACCGCCGACCCTCTGCTTGTAAGGCAGATGCTCTCCCAGCTGAGCTAATCACCCTGAACCAGAGCCGCGCATTATAGGGACGCTTTTTTGTCTGTCAACGGCAGATGAATAAAATATTACTTTCGATGGTGTAGACTCCGCTCGCGCTGCTTCTGGCGCACTTCTCAACCGCTCAATCCAGAGGAAGAAAACCGTGGAGCTCTACAAGGACTTTCGCTTCGAAGCCGCCCATCGCCTGCCCAACGTGCCGGAGGGCCACAAGTGTGCCCGGCTGCACGGCCACTCCTTCCTTGTCCGCATTACCGTCACCGGCGACGTCGACCCCCACACCGGCTGGCTCATGGACTTCGATGACATCAAAGGCGCCTTTGGCCCGATTATCGACCGGCTGGACCACTACTACCTCAACGATATCCCAGGCCTCGAGAACCCCACCAGTGAGGTACTCGCCAAATGGATCTGGTCTGAATTGAAGCCCAATCTCGCAGAGCTTTCTGCCGTAGAAGTCCGTGAAACCTGCACAGTAGGCTGCATCTATCGCGGTGAGGACGGCTGAACGCCGCCAAAATGACCCCGCAATAGATAAGGCGATAAGACGAAAATCTAGGACAAAAACTTAGCGACGGGGGTTGACAGAAGAAAACCCTTATTCACAGCCGGAGATCGTCACACTTTTGCAACAAAGTTAGCGTCACTTCCGAACAAACCATAGCAACAACCCGCTGCATATTGTTGATTTTAGTATATTTTTTATTAGTGGTCGATTTTTAACCACTTTCTAGCTTGTTACAAAACATGCCTTCCCGGTGGCAGGTTAAACAAATTACCCACCAAATTATCCACAGCTTCTGTGGACAGTTGTGATGTCCGTCACAGCATGCAGCCTATTCACAACAGGAATTCCAGCACGGCAGCGTTAAATTCCCGGGTGCGCTCGGCGTGTAACCAATGCCCCGTTTCCGGCAGGGTTCCCACTTCATTGTGGGTAAACCACTGGTCGATAATGGGCAGGTGCTCGTCCGTGACGTAAGACGACAGCTCACCCCGTATGAACAGCGTCTCCCCATCAAACGGAACCTCGGCCTCGGGGGCCGCACGGAAACCGTCATACCCGGCTTCCAGCCCCTCGCGATTGAGCCGCCAGGTGTAGTGACCGCTCTCGGTCCGCATCAAACTCAAAAGCAGGAACTGCACGACCTGCTCTTCCTCCAGGTGTTCGCGCAAAACCGCCGCGGCTTCCTGACGATTTGCACACTGCGCCCCCGCCACTGCCGCCAACCCCGCGAACACGCCATCATGCCCAGGTGGGTAGGCCACCGGGGCGATATCGGCGACGACGAGTTTGTTCACACGATAAGGGTCATCAAAGGCCAGTTGCATGGCCACCTTACCGCCGAGCGAATGGCCGATGAAGTGCGCGTTACTCAGCCCGTGGCCTTCCATCCAATCACTGATTGCTGCCGCGTAGGCAGATATCGATGGGTTTTCTGTCCAGGCCGAGTGCCCGTGGTCGGGCAAGTCCGGGGTGTGCACCCGGAATTCGTCCTGTAGCCCTCGGGCGATCATGCCCAGGTTACTCCCCTGTCCGAAGAGGCCATGCAGCAACACTACGTCTGGCCCCTCCCCCACCACACTATCGTGCAGCGAAATGCCCATGCTCATCGCTCCTTTGTTAGGATTCCACGGAAAGTCGCTAAGGGAAGTTTTGCCATGTTCGCCGTCATTCGTCCACGCCCAATCAAGAGCATCGTCCGCTGGCTTGGCCTCACCGGGCTCGCCGTGGGTCTCGCCGCCTGTGCTGGCGGAGGTGGCATTAGCAGTGGCTACAACCCCACCACGCCTACCAACACTTTCAACAGCGCTGCTTTCGAAGGCGCTGAAATCAAGACGATCGTCATCGCCAGCGTCAATCTGGGCTCACCGTCACGAAAGTATCTGCGCCGCGAGGAAGGTCGCGTAGACGCCCTGGTTGCGGACCGGCTGCGCAGTGCGGGCTACAACATTTTGCCCCAGCGAGAATTCAGCCAGCGATGGAATAACGCGGTGCTGACCTTCGGCAACCCCATCGACCCGACCACGGGGCGCGTCAATACCAACAGTTTTATCCAAATTCTGCAGACCGTGCGTCAGCAGATGGTTGAGCAAACCGAAGTAGACGCCTTTTTATTCACTGATCTCGTCGAGCGAGAGGTGACGTTCAGCCAAGGTATCTCGCGCATCGCGCGATGGGACGGGGTCAGCCGCAAACCCGCGCTACAGGGTCCGGGCCAGGGCGTGACAGCGGAGTTCGACTGGAGCCGACCCATCTCTGCCGCGACGATCCGCGTTGCGCTCTACGACCGCAATTTGAATAAGGTGTTTGATGGCGCCGGCGGTATGGATACCACAGAGGCCGTCGATACCCGATCGGGCCTCGCTTTTGTCCGCCGCAAAGACATTCTGCCGAGCGAGAATTTCATCAACGAGGGCATCTCGATCGCGATGCACCCCTGGATTGAAATGGCCAATTGGCCTGGGAATGCGCCCCAGTAAGCGGGGCGCGGTCATCTGCTCAATGGGAGGCTCAGTCCTCGAACTGGGCCGCTCGCTTTTCCATTTGCGCCATCACGCTCTCGATCACATCCTGGCGGCTCAGCATGCCGGCATTCCAGGTCGCCACGTAATCCAAACCGTCCTCAATGGAGTGGTCGCGGCAGTAGTTCAGCACTGATTTGGTTGCCCGCACTGCAATCGGCGACTTATTGGCGATGTCTGCGGCAATCTTGGCCACCTCAGCCATCATGGTGTCGCGATCGGGGAAGAGCTTGCTGACCAGGCCGTAGCGCAGCGCTTCCTCGGCGGGCACATCCCGCGCAGTGATAGACCACTCGCGGGCGACACCCTCGGGAATCAGCCGCGGTAAACGCTGCAGGGTGCCCACATCGGCCGCCAGGCCAACATTGACTTCGCGAACGCTGAAGATGGCGTCCTCGGTGGCGTAGCGGATATCCGCCGCGGTCACCATGTCAATCGCGCCGCCAATACACCCCGAGTGAATCGCGGTGATAACAGGCACACGGCATTTCTCCATCGCGGTAAAGCAGCTCTGCAGCCACAACACGTGCTTACGGAATTGCTCCATGCGTCGAGCAGGATCCTCGCTAGCAAAGTCCTGAACGCCTTGCAGCATTTCAAGATCAATCCCGGCACAAAACATACGTCCACTACCGGCAACAACGATGGCGCGCAGTGCGTCCTGTTCATCGGCCCACTCAAAGACCTGCTTGAATTCCCGCCACATCGGCTCGTTGAGCGCATTGAGCTTGTCAGGACGGTTCAGGGTTACGGTCAGCACTCGATCATCGAGGCTGAGTAGCAGTGTTTCGAATTCAGGAAGTTGCATACATCACCAACAGCAGTTTATGGAAAGAAATCAGAAGTGCGACACGTAGTCCGCAGGCTCTGTCTGAGGCAGCAGTTTACCCGGACCTTCTTTACTGCCCAGATACAGAAACCCAATAATTTCATCGCCGGGCGTACCGCCCAGCGACGTAATCACATGGGGATCCATCGCGTAGGGTCCAGTGCGCCACATACTGCCAAAACCCTGCGCTTCGGCGGCCAGTGACATCGCATGCAGTGCACAGGCAACAGCGGCCGCCTGCTCGACTCGCGGCACCTTGGGGTGCTCCTTGGGTGTCAGCATCCCCGCGATGATCAGGGGTGCACGCAGCGGTGCATTACGCGCCTTGCTGAGCGCAGCTTCATCGGTGATGCCCCGCAGTCGCTGGCTTTCAGCCAGTACCCCGCCGAGCGCCTCGCGACGATCTCCGGTCACCAACAAAAATCGCCAGGGGCGCAGGTGGGCATGGTCAGGGGCGCGCAGCCCCGCGCGAAGGATAGTCTCCAGGGCCTCGCCCTCGGGCGCAGGCGCCACCAGTCGGGCGTGTGAATTACGGTTCAGTAGCAGTTCTGTTGGGGTCATGTTTGCGTCAATCCAATTGCCAACCATCGGGGGTGCTGCCTCGCAGTGAGACGGTTTGCCCACCCACGGTGATGGCGTCATCGGTAACACCGATGTCGTCGTCGCCGAGCACACCGTCGTTAAACCGATACGTCGGGGACCACTCGCCCGCCAGACGAGACTGCTCCGTATCCAGCCGCCGCTGGGTGACCTCCTCGGCCTGCCGCTGCCAGGCGGTCATGCCCTTCTCACCATGATGACGCTGCAACAATGCAGTTGCCGACGCCGGCGTCAACAGTGCAGCGGTCGCGTTGTTGCCACCGAAGCCCTTGCTGTTAATCAAGGCATATCGGGAGGCATCTACCTCGCGATGTTTGAGCACGAAATCCAGCCCGGTTTGGGCGACGTCATCCGCCAACTGGTCGACCGTGCCAATACCCGGCACCAGCCCCTGCTCCCAGATACCCAGAGTTGCTGTGAGTTGGTCTCCGGCGGCCGCGCCCAGCGAGTGCCCAACGTAACTCTTGATCGCCGCCACCGGAAGCTGGTCCACGCCAAAGGCACTGCTGACGCGGCTGAGAATCTGCGACTCGGTCACCCGGTTTTGTGGCGTACCCGTGCCATGGGCCTGTACCAGCCCACCGCGACGCAGCCCGTCATCACCGAAAATGCCGCGCAGTGCGCCCATGGCTCGACCGAAGGTCAGGTAATTACCGGCACCGGGACCGCTGATGGACTTTTTGGCACCGTCGGCATGCACGAACACATCTGGCACAGCGCCACGTATCGGCGCGCCCAGTTCCAGCGCCAGTGCGTCGTCAAACAACACCAGCACTTGCGCGCTCTCGGCAATGGTGAAACCACAGTTGTCCCCAAAAGGTCGGCAGGCCCGCCGCCAGTCTGGCTCCTGGCCAGATTCAACACCGTCAAGGCCACGTAGGCCCTGGGCCGTCGCCAGTGCTCCCATGGCGTTATAGCCATCCATGACCTGGGCGTTAATAGGGGCCTCGGCCGCGGCAACCACGGCCACCCGGGCTCTGCCCGCGCGAATATCCTGCACGGCAAGGCGCAGGTTGTAGAGGAAAGTGGCGCAGGCACCGAGCGCCGGGCCGGTGCTGCCCAGCGCACGCAGCACATAAGCATTGATGAAATCACCCGGCATTTCAGCAAAGCCCAGCGGACATTGCTTCGACGAGACCCGTCGGCCATCGGCACGGGCGCGCAACATGCCGCCGCTGCCATCATCGTCCAACTGCCCCATCGATGAAGAGGCGTATACCGAGATGGCCTCGGGCGACACGCGATCAACCACCGTCTGCCAATCGATACCCAGGTCTGCCAGGGCGTCGGACGCGGCGTAAATGGTCATCTGCAGCCCGCGAGGATGATTACGGGAGGGGTAAAGCTCGCCCGGCACAAAACCCGTGGGTAACTGTCCTGCAGAACCCACCTCGAACTGACGGGAGCTGGGAAACAGCACGTCCGGCGCCGCAGCGACAGTGATCTTCAGGCGCCGGCCATCGATATCTTCCACCTGCCAGTCCCGGGGAAACACATCGGCGCCGGTGTGCATCGAGGTCTCAAAGGTCACCGGACCATGCCGGTCGCTCAGGGTGACGCGCCGGTTCCAGGGCACATTGTCGATATCAAAGTACTGGGGTTCAATCCGCCGGATGAGCGTCTGCGCCAACAGCGCGTCTGTGGCGTCGACGTTCATCATTTCTGCCAGGGCGGCGAGTGTTTCTGCACGCGATGTCTCTGGCAGGGCCTCGAGTACCATGCGTCGGTAAGCATGGTTCCGAGAGGTTCGTCCCGCGCTGTTGATACCCCCGGCGGCGACGATAATAGGCAAGCCAAGCATATTGCCCGTCCTTATGTTTCTGAAGCCCGGCAGTATGCCGACTCTGAACCCCAAGTTGTATCACTCACAGGTGGATCCGGCGGTGTGAATCCTCACGTTGCAAGCATCAACCACACATTGAGCCACCATGACAGCTGTGGCTAAATGCGCGCACCCTTAAGTAAGCCCCCTTTAAGTAAGCCCCCTTTTTCAGCAAGCTGTTTGGACATGGAGTCAGTTATGAGCGAAGACGTTTATCTCGTTGCCGGAGCCCGCACCCCCATGGGTGGTCTCCTGGGTGATCTCGCGGATGTCACTGCCACCGAGCTCGGTGCTGTGGCCATCAAAGCTACCCTCGAGAAAAGCGGCGTCGAACCCGCCAAGATTGACGAGGCCTTCATGGGTTGTGTGCTACCCGCAGGACTCAAGCAGTGCCCAGCTCGCCAGTCAATGATTGGCGCAGGTATCCCGACCTCCACCGGTGCGGTCACCGTCAACAAAGCCTGCGGCAGCGGCATGCAAGCGGCCATTTTCGGCATCGACAGTATTCGCGCCGGGAACAATGATCTGGTGATCGCTGGTGGTATGGAAAGCATGACCAACGCACCACAGTTGCTGCCCACTGGTCGCAAGGGAAAGCGCCTGGGCCACACTCAGATCTTTGACCACATGTTCATGGACGGCCTCGAGGACGCCTACACCGGCGGCTCCATGGGCAGCTTCGCCCAGGCCACCGCGGACGAGCACAACATCACCCGCGAAGAGATGGATGACTTTGCCATCCAGAGCCTGACTCGCGCCAAAAAGGCCATCGACGACGGTTTGCTGGTAGAAGAAATCGCGCCGGTAACCATTTCAGGCCGCAAGGGCGATCGCGTGGTCAGCGACGATGAACAACCCCATAAGGGTTCCGTTGAGAAAATCCCGACCCTGCGAGCTGCTTTCGCCAAGGACGGAACGATTACCGCGGCCAACTCAAGCTCGATCTCTGATGGCGCCAGCGCGGTCCTGCTAGCGAGCGGCAACGCCGTCGAGGCACAAGGTCTGACCCCGATGGCCAAGGTCATCGCACATGCGCGTTTCAGCCGCGCCCCGGAGGAATTTACCATCGCGCCGGTTGGTGCCATCGAGCGGGTCCTGGAGCGCGCCGGCTGGAGCGCCGAAGACGTTGATCTGTGGGAAATCAACGAGGCCTTCGCCATGGTCACCATGCTTGCCACACGTGCGCATGGTCTCGATCCGGCAAAGGTGAACGTCCACGGCGGCGCCTGCGCTCAAGGCCACCCCATCGGCTCCACTGGCTCTCGACTGCTGGTGACCCTCGCCCATGCACTGAAACGCTACGGCAAAAAACGCGGTATCGCTGCCCTGTGCATCGGCGGCGGAGAAGCCACCGCTGTCGCCATCGAAGTGGTCTGAGGAGTCCGCCCATGGCCCTGTCCAGTATCCCGGACATCATCGATGACATCCGCGAAGGCAAAATGGTCATTCTTATGGATGACGAAGATCGCGAGAACGAAGGCGACCTGATCATCGCCGCGGAGAAGGTGACGCCAGAGATCATCAATTTCTTCGCCACGGAGGCCTGCGGACTCATCTGCATGCCGATCACCGTGGAGCGGGCCCGACAAATTCGTCTGCCGCTGATGGTCAGGGATAACCGGTCGCAGCACGAGACCAATTTCACCGTATCCATCGACGCCAGTGAACAGGTGGGCCCGGGCATCAGCGCTGCCCAGCGCGCGCACACCGTACTTCAGGCGGTGAAAAGCGATGTCAAACCCGAGGATATTCGTCAGCCCGGCCATATTTTTCCGTTGGTGGCCAAACCCGGCGGCGTGCTCAAGCGCGCCGGACACACAGAAGCCGGGGTAGACCTGGCTCGCATGGCAGGCTGTGAACCCGCAGCGGTCATCGTTGAAATCATGAACCCCGACGGCACCATGGCGCGCCGACCACAACTCGAGGCCTTCGCCGAGCAGCATGGTTTGGCGATGGGTACCATCGCCGACCTGATTGAATATCGCTCACTACACGAGCAATCGATTACCGAGGCTGCCTGTCACGACATCGATACCGAGTGGGGGACGTTCACACTGCGAGCCTTCAGAGACACGGTAGACGATTCACTGCACTACGCCATCAGCCTCGGGGTTGTCGATGTCGACGAGCCGATCCCGGTTAGGGTGCAGCCCATCCAGCTACTGCGCGACGTCCTGGGCACGCGTTTACCGGACGCCCAGCAGGGCTGGTGCTATCGCACAGCGATGGCGCACATCGCTGAAGCAGGTCGCGGGGTTGTGGTATTGGTGAGCCAGCCGACCGATAGCGATGCCATGCTCGATGACATCGCCCGCTTTGTGGGCGCTGAGCCTCGGCTCGAGCGCCCACAGAATTATCGATTGATCGGCACGGGTGCCCAAATCCTCAGGCAGTTGGGGCTGAGCCGCATGCAATTGTTGTCAGCGCCGCTGCACTTCAATGCACTGTCGGGTTTCAATCTCGAAGTGACGGACTTCGTACCCCGTCCCTGAAACAGCTCAGCTGTGCAGGAAGATCGCGTCGGCCATATCGGCGCGGTCGGTGCGCACCTCGTTAATGGCGGATGCTGAGGGGTAACCGAAAGACAGGCCAAACATCAGCTTCTGGTCATCGGGTAGTTTCAGCGCCGGTCGCACCACGTTGGTCATGAAGCCCAGCGAGGTTTGCGGGCAAGAACCCAAACCATGCGCCGTCAGACCCAGCATGACCGTCTGGGCAAACATGCCCAGGTCGCAGGCTTCACGTAAGCCGAACTCAGCCGGCAGGGTAAAGAATGCACAGGCCGGCGCGCCGAAAAAGCGGAAGTTATCCATGAACCACTCCGCACGGCGAGCTTTATCCTCTCGGGGAATACCCAACGCGTCGTATAGCGCCTTTGCCGCACCATGCTGACGCTCCTTGAACACGCCCTCATAGCGGCCATCGTAGGGATAATCGAGTTCCATCTCACCGGCTGCGAACTTCGCCGGCATGGATTCACGCAGTTCCTCCAGTAAAGGTCCCGTGACAATATGCGCATACCAGGGCTGGGTGTTGCAGTTGCTGGGTGCACGCAGCGCGCTCGAGAAAATGTGTTTGATCACATCTTCTGGCACAGCTTGATCGCTGAAGGTGCGAATGGATCGGCGCTCGGCAACGATCGTGTCAAAGGCGGAAGACAGTTCCATAACAACACTCACTTTTTTGGGGAGCCAGAGTCTCGCCGCATGCTCGTCACTTGGCAAGCACCCGCGCATTTCGATCCAAGGTCTGCCACACTGTGGCAATGAATGAGGTGACCTTACAGTCAACAACTCAGCGAATCGTCTCTCGCGCCATCATCTTGAGTGATGGCTGTTGCCTGGTTCAGCACAAACGCACCGAGGACCGAGGTGACTACTACGGCCTGCCTGGCGGCGCCAAGGAGGCCTTTGAGACACTGATCGAAGCCCTGCAGCGGGAGGCCCGCGAAGAGATTGGTAGCAGCCTGATCGATCCGACATTAGTCGGGGTCGCAGACTACCGCCGACGAGATGACAGCGGCCTGATTTGCGACCACATCGAATGCCTGTTCGTCGCTCAATTGCCCGAGGGCTACGAGCCGCGCAATGGTCCACGACCAGACCGCAACCAGCGTGGCGTCACATGGCTCAGCTTGGAACAAGTCGCCGCGGCCGAGTTTTCACCGCCGTTTGTTCGCGACGTCATTTTACATTTGGCCCGGGGCGGGCCCACCGGAATGGGCTATCTCGGTGCCTACGCAGATCCGCGGCTGGAACCCTCCGCCGCGGTCTGAAGGCCAATCTTCACTGCCAAAGTGGCGATCGACGGTCGGGGACAACGGGCGTTTCTGGATACCAGGACCACGGATCGCGGGGCTGCACCAGGGCTTTGGCGGCGCTGGCGCTGCGTACACCACAGACGCCTTCGTTGAGCCAACCGAGCGCGACATCCAGTGAATCCTCGGACGGGTCACCGAAACCTGCCGTAATATCATCCGCCGCCGGACACAGGGTGAAACGACCACTGTCAACGAGTCCGGTGTAATACCCACCCTGCCCTTCACCGTTGACGATCTCGAAGCCGACCAACCGCAGACGATTCTCACAATTTGGCTGATCAAAAGCATACTGACCGACGGCCTTGCCCAGGGTGTCTTCGCCAACCAATACGACCTCAATCAACGGCGACAAGCTGTTAATGACCAATTCGCTGGCTGAGGCGGTGCCGCCGGAAGTAATGAACGCGATTCGCAGCGGCGTGACCCCGTCGTTGCGCGCGGCAAAAAACGCCTGGCGGTTCTCGCTGGTGCGCTTGTCGTTGTGGAAGTACTCGAAAGACACCTGACCAGCGGCGATCTGTCCGGCCAGCATGTTGAGCATATTCTCGGCAACACTGACCAAACCACCGCCGTTATAACGCAGGTCAATCACCAAATCGGTGACCCCAGCTTCAGCAAAACTGGTGAAGGCCTGCGACAGCGCGTCGTTGGCGGTCGAGATGAATCGACGCATGTGTACATAGCCTACCGGTGAGTTGCCGTCACGCTCGATCAGTACGGCCCCGCCCGCCAGCGGCGGCGTGTCGAGTTCGCGTTTGGCGATGGTCACATCGGAGATACCGTCTTCCAGCTGCAACCGATAAGAGCGCTCGACGCCAGCCTCGTTGGCCCCGAACAACTCTTCGTTGCTGACGCCGCGGGCCGCCAATTCGGCGATGGTCTCAAACCCGTTGCCGACGTCGATCGCAAGCACCTCTATGCCGCGGGCGAAACCTGCCTCAAAGGCCGGGCCTCCCTCGAGCGCGTCTGAGATGAAGAACTGGTTGCCGTTGGCAATGCCGTAGCGGAATCCAAAGCCCACAAAGGCGCCGGAGGTAAATCCAGCTTCATCCTCTGCGACGGTGGTCATGAACGAGAAGCCCGGATCGCGACCATCAGCCGCCAACGGCTCGGTCAATGCCAGCAGATACTCGTTAACGGTGCTGTAGTCAGCGGGATCTACGTCGGCCATTTCGTCGTACCAGAGGTACCAATCATTGGCGACGGCCAGCGCAAACTCCTTTTGACCGTCGATGCCACAGGCATCCACGGTTGGCGTACCGCCACCGGTCACCGGAGGGGGTGGCGCAGTCACGGTTGGTGCAGGTCCCCCACCGCCCCCTCCGCCACCACAGGCAACCAATACTGCAGTCATCAGTGGCAACAAGCCTTTGCCCAGTGGTGATATTACGCGCTGCATAGGGGTTCTCCGCCCTGTTCGTTTTGGAATCAGCAGCTTATGATAAACAGCTTAAAGAGTCGCTCAAAGGCGCTCAGATATTTGCCTAGTGGGCGATACGGGGGATGGCCAGCCAATGTCAGACCAGGAAAAACGGGGCAAACAACCCGAGGTTCCCTTCGGCTACGAGGCGCTGCTCACCGACGCGCAACGCCAGATCCTTGACGATCACCGCGCCAAGGGGTGGTCGCTGCACTTTGTGCGACGTCCGCTGTTTTTGCAGCCTACCGTGGTGCTCACCGAGCCCGGCACTGCAGCCGCTTGGCAGATCAGTGATGATGGCGAGCTCAGCCGCTTCAATAATCTTCGCAAGGGCCGATAGCCCACTCAGGACCGGTACATACTGTTACCTTTGAGCAAAGGGTCGGTATCAACGATGCGACCGAGGGCGTCGACCACATAGGGGTCATACTTCTCTCCGCGGCCAGCAAGCAAAGCGGCCATGGCGGCATCTTTGCCCATCGCCTCCCGGTATGGGCGGTGTGATGCCACCGCATCGAAAGTATCTGCCACGCCAATAATTCTCGCCTCGAGACAAATCTGATCGCGGATTAGCCCATCAGGATAGCCACTGCCATCCATCCGCTCATGGTGCTGGCGGATCATATCCCCGAGCGGCCAGGGCACTTTTACCGTTGAAAAGATCGCGGCGCCGGTGACCGGGTGAGTCTGGATGATCGCAAGCTCGGCAGGGGTCAGTTTGCGTGGCGTATTGAGAATATCGGCGGGAATACCAATCTTTCCGATGTCATGAATCGAGGCGCCAAGCCGCAGCCCAAAGCGTTGCTCGTCACTCATATCCAACTCGACACCAATCGCATCCGAGATGTATGCGACGTTCGATTGGTGGCGACTGGTGTAGCGGTCCCTGAGCTCCACCGCACGACCCACTGCATGGATCAGCGAAAACATCACCTCCTGAGTGTCCTGACTCTCGTAGATGCGGTGTCGGATTGCTTCCCGCGAGCGGCGTTCGGCCAAGCGGTTCTCCACGACCGGCCAGCCCACCTCGATCAACTGCTCCAGCAGTTGGCGATCGGTGTCGGAGTAATCGGCAGGTTTGTTGCCAACGCCAACAATGCCGAGAATCTTGCCGCCCTCCTCCGCGCTGGCGCTCATATGACGGACCAGTGGCATGTGCCCTTCAGGCAAGCCTTTGGCACCTGGGTCGTGCAGGTAATCGTTGTGGGTGACCGTCTTTCGCGTACGAATCGAGTCGGCCCAGATGCCCGCGTCTTTCAGCGGATAATGGGTATCGTGGGAGGTCGTGCAATGATCAAACACCTTGCTCGACCATACATTGAGTTTGATCTCTTGCGCGTCCTCATCGAAGAGATGCAGATACCCGATCTCGCTACCGGTGCGCGCGACGGCAAGTTCCAGAAATGCCTGCAACACATCGGCATCGGTCAAATACTCCCGCCGACCATAACGGGCCACTTCCGGGTCGGGGCTGTCCAAGGTAGGAAACTGGGGAATGATGTCCATGATCTGGCTTTTCCACTAGGCAGGAATGTCGAGTACCGACGCTGAGCCCGCTTCCATTTGAATACGACCCGACTCGATCAATGCCATGCAGGCGTCGATCACCGAGGGGTCGTAAGCGCTGCCACGCCCACGGGTCAGTTCCTGCCGTGCTGCCGACAGCCCCCGGGCGGGACGATAGGGGCGCGCGCTGCTGATCGCTTCAAGCACATCGGCTACGGCAATGATGCGCGCCTCAATAAGGATGTCCTCGCCACTGAGTCCGTCGGGATAGCCGGAGCCGTCGATACGCTCGTGGTGTTGCCGGACAATTTTTGCGATTGGCCAGGGCGATTCAATGCCCGCGAGTAGCTCGCCACCAAACTCGGCGTGCTGCTTGATAAGGTTGTACTCAAGCTTGGTCAGGCGGTCTGGCTTACTGAGCACCTCAATGGGAATGCGGATCTTGCCGACGTCATGCACGGCTGCAGCGAGACGCAGACCATCAATGGTGTGATCATCGAGCCCCATTTCCCGGGCGATGGCCGCCGAGATTTCCGCCACATTTTTCTGATGACCGGCGGTATAGGCGTCGCGCATTTCGACAGCGTCCGCGATCACGTCGATGGTCTGCTTGAGTGCTGTTGCCAACGCGACCGCTGCACGCTTTTGCTCGGTGATATCGATGAGCATGCTGGTCCAGGTGACACTGCCGTCGGTATGGGGCAAGGGTGTGCCGGTACCGCGTAACCAGCGAACCTCGTCATCGCCATCAACAATCCGCCACTCGTGGTCCCAGGGCGTGAATTGCTCGGCCGATTCAGCGACAGAACGCTCCAATCCCGGGAGATCCTCGGCAAACACGAAGTTTCTGAAATTCTCGACTCGACCGCCAGTGATGCCCGCGACGTCGACGCCCAGCTGAGGCAAAATCTCAGGATTGAATAACTCGATGGACTCTTCACCGTCGGGCTGCAGCCGGAAACGAAAAATCAAACCTGTGACGTGGCTCTTGATGTCTTCCAGCAGGGTTCGCTGCGCGCGCTCCCCAGACTCGTCCAGTGCCAAAACATTGACTGCGTCACCACCAGTGGTCGGCGTCAATGACACCCAGTACACATGATGGTCGTAGGAAAAATAGCCCTCGTAGGTTTCCGTCAGAGACGCCCATTCCTCAACATGCCGCTCAAATTTATTTCTGGCTGAGTCGCCAAGGGTTTTCGCCTGCTGAAACATCAATCGCGCCGCCGCGTTCCCGGCAACCATGCGACCCTGCCTGTCGAGCGTAAACATCGGGTTGGGGTGTTCATCGATGAATGCACCGGCGCGTTCTTCGGTCTGTACCTGCGCCGTAATATCGATCAACAGGCCTTGCGCGGTGCGTGCTGTGCCCGATTCATCCCGAACGAAAGTGGTGTAATCGGCGAGCCAGCGTACCTCCCCGGCTGCCGTGCGGATGCGATAGCGCTGAACGCTGTGGACCACCCTGCTCGCAATCGCTTCAGTGACCTGTTCACTGATCCGCGCCAGGTCTTCTTCGACAATGATGCCGGCATAAAGCACACGGCCCGACAACAGGTCGTCGGGTTCGTAACCGAACTGGGTGATATTGGGAGAAACAAAAATAACTGGCCAGGATTCGCTGAGGTCCCAGGCGATAGCCACGGCTGGACCGTATGTGAGGATTGAGTCAAGCCTGGCGAGGTATGCATCCCCACCCACAAGGTTGGTATCTTGAGCGCCAGATGCTCGCAACCGAACTCCCCACAGTCCACAATGATTTCAAACATACCACTAGGCTGGCCATTGCCACCCCCATTTGACTAGGAAAAAACCTTAGATCTCATGATCACCGCTTTTCACTCACTGGTCATTGCCAGTCACGATCTGGCCAAGGACGCGGCCTCGACCGCACGTCTGCTCGGTGTTTCCCCGACGGACTCGGCCGATACCCACTCCGGCGTCCGGTTTGATCTCGGCAACGTCGCACTGGCGCTAATCGAATCGGAAGGGCGCGAGGGGCTGGTCCAAACGCAATTTTCTGTGGCCGATGGAACCCGCTGGGCGCGGCGTCTGAAAAACCTCGGACTCGCCGATGCTGCCGCGGGCCCCAGGGAGAAGCCTGACACTTCGGCGCTTCACATTCGCAGCCGCGGCCTCGATCTTGGTTTTACCGAGCATCAGCGCCGAGTCCCCGAGGCCGCGAACCTCAGTTGTCTAAACGGCGTCGATCACGTTGTCGTCAGTACCGACAACCCGGATGGCTGTGCGGCGCTGTTTGGTGCGCGACTCGGTCTCGACATGCGCCTTGACCTGACCCGACCCGACTGGAATGCGCGACTGATGTTCTTCAGGGTCGGCGACGCCATCTTGGAAATCGTTCAAAGCACCGACATGCCCTCGCCTGCTGACCAGGATGGCTTTTTCGGGATCAGTTGGCGAACCGCCGACGCCGAAACTTCCCGGACGCGCCTGCACGACGCGGGCTTCTCAGTGTCTGAGGTCCGCGATGGGCGCAAACCCGGATCGCGGGTATTTACGGTGCGCGACGCACCCTGCGGTGTACCGACTCTGGTGATTCAACCGCCAGTGCGGGCCTGAGCCCAACTCAAAGCGCCGGAAACTGCCATAGCGCCAGTGTGGTGGGCTCCTTCCCGAACAGCAGCAGCTCGCAGTCAGACCATTCCTCTGGCAGCTGCCACCGATCACGGTTCGCGAGCTGTAATGTGACTGTGCGCAACCCACCTGACGCGGCGCGACACATGAGCAGCGCCAGGTCTACAGAACCCAACTCACCCGCGAGACGAAAATCCCCGCGCTCAAGAAACACCTGCGCCACGCTGTGGTTTTGGCTGTACGGATTGTCGACCGAAAGGCTGAAGTTTTGGATCAACGGCGCTCTCGAGTTAGCGCGCGTGCGCTGCCATTCGCTGTAGTGCGCCCTGATCTTCTGCGGAGATTCACCTTCAAGCGTGAAATCACTAAGCATCTCTACGCCGCGCGCTGCGAGCCCGAGATCGTTGCGTTCAACCGCCCGCTGATAGCTGCGATAAACGGCACGCGCGAGTGCATCATGAAAATTTTCCCGAAACCAGGAGCTGCGCTTCACCACTGACAACGCCACGAGTCGCCAGAGGTCGGCGGAAGCACTGTCGCCGCGAGCCTCCGCAGAATTCGAGCGCGCGAACAAAGAAGCCAGAACCTGGATGGCGTAGCACTGACCCTGACAACCCTGCAACATCGTATCGAGTGCCTCGGCGGTAAACGCGTTGTTGGGGTCAACCAATTCGGCAATCTGCCGGCGCAAGCGCCCCGCCTGCTTGCCGACGTTGTCGAGATTTCTAAAGCTGCGATCGAAAGACATCATGCGCCCGTAAAGCGCATAGCTGGTGGCGTCGCCTTCGCTGCCATCTACGGAACCACTGCATTCGCGCTCACTCATGAACGCTGTGATCCGGTCGTCGACTTCACCCGGCTTCAGCCCAACCACCTTCAGTACCTCAGGGGTTCCACAGACCCCGTCGTTGATGGGCACAAGAAACGAAATCCAATGTGATGCTGAGAACTCACCCGAAGCTCTAAACAACCGGGTGTAATCCCCGTAATCGAAACCACCTTTGATGTAGGCACCGCGCATATAGGGCGCTTCACCCGTTGCGCTGCTACTGAGCACCAGCAACACCCCAACCGCCCAAAGCCTGAA
>CAYZWL010000061.1:0-13262 GCA_964482195.1 uncultured Alteromonadaceae bacterium
CCGTCATAAAACCATCATCGCACCGCAATCTCCGCGCAACACCAGCTTCAAAAACCCCCTTTAGCCTCTTGGCGTCAGCAGTGTCTGCTGCATTCCAATCATTCCGTTTCCAGGGGCAAAACAACATGAACCAGCCGGTAGATTTCTCTGACGTCGATCTCGACGATTCAGAAAACAACCCAAGCAACACCAGCGGTAACCGTCCTTTCAATGACGTACTTGCAGCCGACATGAAGCGCCGCGCAGTCGTTAAAGGCAGCCTCGCTGCAGGCGCCGCGACTTTCTTCGCTGCGGGCTTTTCGTCTCGCGCTCAGGCGCAATCTGCATTCACCTTCGGTCCTTATGCTCGGCGTTTCCGCCCGGTCACACTGGCTGATGCTGCCGCCGGTGACGCCCGTATGCCGCTGATTTCACCGGACTACGAGTATCAGGTCATCAATCCCTGGGGCGACCCCATCGAGCCCAGCGGCCCCGCTTACAAAGAGCGCGGCAACACCAGCGACGAGCAGGCACGCCAAACCGGTATCGGTCACGACGGCATGTACTACTTCCCGCTACGCGAAGACATGGAGCCCGTGCTGAACAGCACCGCTGTCAACCAACGCGGTCTGCTGGTGACCAACCACGAGTTCGGTCGCAACTCTCACGTACTCGGCAAAGACTTCCCCGAGTCACTGGAAGACGTGCGTATGTCTCAGCACGCCCACGGTGTATCGGTGGTGCAAATCGAAGACATCAACGGCAGCTGGGAAGTGGTTGAGAGCAACCTCTCTCGCCGTATCCACGTCAACACGCCGATGGAATTCAGCGGCCCCGCCGCCGACAGCGATCTGCTCAAGACGCCCGCGGGCAACTTCCCACTGGGCACCGTCAACAACTGCGGTAATGGCACGACCCCGTGGGGCACTTACCTGACCTGCGAAGAGAACACCAACGGCTACTTTGGCGCGACCAACAATGAAGCCACCTGGGTACCGACCCGCGAGCAGGAACGCTTCGGTTATAGCGAGAACGGCTTTGGCTACGGCTGGCACCTGTTTGACGCGCGCTTCGATCTGTCCAATCCGGACTACAAGAACGAAGAGCACCGCTTTGGCTGGATGGTAGAGATCGATCCCCACGAGCCCACCAAGGCGCCCGTTAAGCGAACCGCCATGGGTCGTTTCAAGCACGAAGGTGCGGCCTGGCGCGAAGCTGCCGATGGTCGTGTGGCCTTCTACATGGGCGATGACCAGCGCTTTGACTACATCTACAAGTATCTGTCGGCACGCCCCTGGGCACAGATGATCGCCGAAGGCGTGAGCCCGCTGGACGAAGGCACCCTCTACGTGGCGCGCTTCTCTGAGGGCGGCGTCGGCGAGTGGCTGGAACTGAGCCCTAACAACCCCGACATTGTTTCCTACGACACGCTGGAAGAAATCCTTGTCCACGCGCGCGTCGCCGCTGACGAAGCCGGCGCTACACCAATGGATCGCCCCGAATGGACGGCAACCGCGCCCGACGGCACCATCTACTGCACGCTGACGAATAACAGCCGCCGTGAGACGCCAAACGCCGCCAATCCGATGGCACCGAACCCCGATGGCTCGATCATTCGCTGGAAAGATGATGATGTGAATGGCACCTCTTTCCAGTGGGATATCTTCCTGATCGCTCAGGACACCCACGGTACCGAGGCGTCGTTCTCTGATCCGGACGGTCTCGCTGTCGACAACGTTGGCCGCGTATTCATCCAGACCGATGGTGGTCAGAAGGATGGTCTGCAAGATCAAATGCTGGTGGTTGACCCTCGTGATCCGGGTAACCCGCGCCGCCTGTTCATGGGTGTCAGCGGCGACGAAGTCACTGGCTTCGCCTACACGCCCGATCGCCGCACCGTGTTCATCAACATCCAGCATCCGGGCAACGGCGACCCCAGCGCGACCAACTTCCCGCTGAACGACGGCGTATCCATCCCCCGCGATGCCACTGTCGCTATCCGCCACAAGGACCGCCGTCAGGTGGGTCAGTAAGTGGTGACCGGCGCCTCCCCCGGGCGGCGCCCCAAAACAAAAAGGCCGAAGCAATGCTTCGGCCTTTTTCGTTTACGGGCACGCTCACTATCAGAACATTAGCTGTTCACGCGGCGGTTTGCTGACTCAGGCGCTGATTGCGCGCCACCTGCACCGAGAAAAGCACGCCAAGCTCGAACAGGAGCCACATTGGAAACGCCAGCAGTGTTTGCGAAATGACATCCGGCGGCGTGAGTAACATGCCCATCACGAAGCAGCCGACAATCACGTGGGCACGCCGGCTGCGCAGACGCTCCACGGTGGTCACCCCCGACCAGACCATCAGGACCGTGGCGACAGGAATTTCGAAGGCCAGCCCAAACGCAAAGAACAATTTAATGATGAAGTTGAGATACAAGCTGATGTCGGTCATGACCGTGACGCCCTGGGGCCCCACACCGGTGAAAAACGCAAACACCAGGGGAAACACGACGACGTAGGCAAAAACGACACCGAGGTAAAACAACACAACGCTGGATACGAGCAACGGCAGCGCAAATCCGCGCTCCTTGCGGTACAGGCCACGGGACACGAAACACCAGGCCTGATGCAAAATCACGGGAATGGCCAAAAACACCGCCAGCACCAGCACCATTTTGAAGGGCGTCAGGAAAGGCGACGCCACATCGGTGGCGATCATGGTGGCACCGTCGGGCAAGAATCGCCGCAAAGGCGCTGATAAAAAGGTGTAGATGGGATTCGCAAAGCCAATCAATGCCGCGAATGCCAACGCCACTGCGCCCAGCGCTGTGAGTAGGCGACTGCGCAACTCCCGCAGATGAGCGACCAGCGGCATTTGCTGATCCCGGTCTGCGAAGGCGTGGGATGGCTTCAAGCTTTATCGCCCGGTTCGGGCAAGTGCGTCGCAGGTTTGCCCAGCGAGCTACTGGCTGAGGGGACCGATGGAGCGACCGCCGCATTGATATCCCGCTGGGCTTCGTCCAGCAAACGTCTGCCCTCGCGCATACTGGCCAACATGGCATCGTTGTCCATGTCTTCGACCTGTGACTCGAACTCGTGCTGTAGCTCGCCCACATGACGCTTGATGCGCCCCATCCACACGGTCGCTTCACGAACGGCACCCGGCAATCGTTCCGGTCCCATGACCAGTAGACCGACGACCGCCACCATCATCATCTCGAGAAAGCCGATACTGAACACCGCTGCCGGTCTCCGCTGAGTGCTTAAGCCGTTGAGCGCTCGTCAGACGTCGGCGAGATGGCGGCCGGCTCGACGCTCTCAGCCATTTCCTTGTGTGGGGATTCCGCCGCTTCGGGTTCCTGCATGGCGTTCTTGAACCCCTTGATCGCTGAACCGAGGTCGCCGCCCAGCGAGCGCAGTCGCGAGGTACCAAACACCATGACGACAATCGCCAATACAATCAGTAGTTGCCAGATGCTAATGCCACCCAGTCCCATCACTTCACCTCAACTGTCATTGAATCGCCGGTTAGCGAGATCCTGCCGGGCCACGAGGCTGCCAGACGCAGCTATCGTGCACAGGACTACCGACGTAGAGGCGTTATCAGACCACAGCTTATGGGACGCTTTTATGACAACGCAGGCCAACAACGGGAACAGACCTGGACAGACTCATCCACCGGCCGCACGCCGCGATCGCCGGGCCACATACCAGGCCACCGCTCGGTCAAGCAGGCTGCGACCATCGCCACCCGAAGCTGAGGTACCCGCTGACAGGTCTAGCTTGCCGCCACCGGCGCGATACTGCTCTGAATACATCTCGAGTACCTTCTTCTTGATCATCCCACGCATGGGTACGTGAGCCATCATGCCGTAGGTGGCGGCACCGCCTTGCTGGGCCAGCTCCGGATTGGCGCGGACAACCTCGACCGCAGCCTGCAGGTCCGCCAGGTACTGATCGACGACCCTGAGGTGCTGAGCGGTCACCATCGCGTGCAATCCCTCGGGCTGCTGGTTGCGATTTACCTGCCAGCCGCGCGCGTCCATTTGGTCCCCAACCGCATAGATGCCGATATCAGGACTGGTCGAACGGAACGAGAACAAGGGCCCCTGGGGGTTGCCGATCACTTCCAGTTCAGGAATTTGCTCGATGCCTGCCTTGAGACGATTGACGGCTTCGAGTGTGTCGGCGGCGAGCTTGCGGTAACCGCTCTTGCCGAAGTACTGCAGCGCTCCCCACGCAGCAGCGTAAGCGCCACCGGGGCGAGTACCCAGCAATGCTGATGACGCGAACATGCCACCGGGCCAATTCTCGTAGACGAACATCTGATAACGCAGGTAATCGAGGTTGCGGTAGGTGATCGTCGATGCGCCCTTTGCGGCGTAGCCATACTTATGAATGTCCGCGGAAATCGAGGTCACCCCCGGCACCCGGTAATCCCACGGTGGCAGGTCCTCACCATTCATCGCCATAAAGGGCAAGATGAAGCCACCCACGCAAGCATCGACGTGCAGCGGGATGTTTTTCGACTGGGCGATTTCACCCATCGCCTCAATGGGGTCAATCATGCCGTGGGGATACTCCGGCGCACTGCCGAGGATCATGATGGTATTGCGATTAATCGCGCGTTTGAGCCTGCGCAAGTCGGGCGTCATGTCGTCGCGCAGCGGTATCAGGCGCACCTTGACCCCAAAGTACTCCGCAGCCTTGAACCACGCTACATGAGCCGTGGTCGCGAGAATCATCTCGGGCTTTCTGATCCGCCGCTGATCACGCGCCATGTCGCGATAGGTCTTCACCGCCATCAAGCAGCTCTCGGTCCCACCTGAGGTCAGTACGCCACACACTTCATCGGTGCCGTTGAGGATATCGGCGGTCGCACTGATCACCGCACTCTCCATCGCCTTCAGGCTCTTGAACGCGCCGGGATTGAGTCCATTTTCACAGGCGTAACGGTGATAGCTTTCCTTGATGAAATCTGAATGCGCCTCGTCGAGGTAATACACCAGGCTCCAGACCCGTCCGTCCTTGTACTGGGGGTCGTCACCTTTGAAGGCATCGATTTCATTGAGGATCTCATCGGTATTGCGGCCGTGCTCTGGCATGGCGGTGTGCATATTGTTATCTCCTTGGGCACACATCATGGGTTCCCGCTGCCTGCAGCGTCAGGGAACCGTTATGACTCGATCCTATCACCCGCACGATTGACTCTCTGCAGGGCAGTGATAGCTTGCGCCCAGGTTCACGACCCCAGCCATCCACCGCTCCAGCTTCGCGCATCGCCATGAGTGACTCGACAATCAACCAACAATTGCGCACCGAGCTCGGCGCCCTGCCGATTATCGACGTCCTCGATGCCATCCACGAACGCCTGGATCAGGGCCACCAGCTCATCGTCGAGGCACCACCGGGAGCGGGTAAGACCACGGTCATCCCGCTGAGTCTGCTCGATGCTCACTGGCTCGGGCATCGCAAAATCCTCATGCTGCAGCCCCGGCGGATTGCCGCCCGCAACGCGGCTTCGCGCATGGCAACATTGCTGGGCGAAGCACCGGGCCGGACCGTCGGTTATCGCATGCGCCTCGACAGCCGCGTTGGCCCCAATACCCGTATCGAAGTCGTTACAGAGGGCATTCTGCTACGCATGCTGGCCGACGACCCAAGTCTCGATGAGGTCGGCATACTCATCTTTGACGAGTTTCATGAACGCTCGCTGGACAGCGATCTGGGTTTGGCGCTGGCCCAACACGGCCGCGCGCTGTTCGAGCGAGACCATCCGCTCAAACTGCTGGTGATGTCGGCGACATTAGATCAGGCCCAACTCGCGGACCACCTCGAGGCGCCCGTGATCCGAAGCGAAGGACGGATGTTCCCGGTCGCACTGGAGTATCGACCGCCACGCAATCCGAGGGAGCGCTTGGTTGACCGTACGGTGGCTGTTATTGAGCAGGCCGTGCAACGCCATGCTGACAGCAGCTTACTGGTGTTTCTGCCCGGTCAGGGGGAGATCAATCAGGTCAAACAGGCGCTGTCGCTTCCCGCATCGGTGCAAGTTTATCCGCTACTGGGCAGCTTGCCGATCGACAAGCAGCAGCTGGCAATCGCACCGCTCCCCCTCGGGCAACGAAAGGTGGTACTGGCCACCAATGTCGCCGAGACCAGCCTCACCATCGAAGGGGTCGATGTGGTGATCGATACCGGCCTGGAACGCAGGCCGGTCTTCGACCCCAACACAGGTATGAGTCGACTGCAGACCGTGTCGATATCCAAAGCTTCATCCGTGCAACGGAGCGGACGGGCAGGACGTATGGCACCGGGTACGTGCTACCGCCTGTGGTCTGAATCGCAACAGGATCAGCGTAGTGCGCATTTGTCGCCCGAGATTGAGCAAGCGGATCTCGCTGACCTCGCGCTGCAACTCTTCGCCTGGGGCGTCTACGATCCCGGCGAACTGCAATGGCTGACACCACCACCGGCGGGGCCTTACCGTCAGGCTGTCGAACTGCTGCGCCAGCTTGGCGCCATCGAGCAGCAGGGCAACGCCCTGTCGCTCACCGCACACGGCAGTGCCATGGCAGCCCTGCCGACCCATCCTCGACTGGCACACATGCTGCTCGCGGCCGCTGATATCGGTGCGCTGGAAACGGGAGCACTGTTGGCTGCGTCGCTGTCAGACCGCGACCCACTGCGCTCGGAAGGGCCGGACATCACAACCCGCCTCGACTATCTCCAGCCCGGCGCGGCGTGCCCGAGCCGCTACCGCAGCTGGCAGCAGCGAACCCGACAGCTCGCGACGCAACTCCAGGGCCGCGTCGCATCGAGCACCGTGACGAACCTGCAGCGGCCAACCGCCGCACAGCAAACGGGCTATTTGATCGCCTGCGCCTATCCGGAACGAGTAGCCCGACGAAGACACAATGGCGGATTCCAACTCGCCAATGGGCGCAGTGCGCGCTTTGCAGAGACCGCGAGCCTGGACAAAGCCGACTGGCTCGCGGTTGCGGAACTCGGTGGCATGGCCGGGCAGCGCGGCGATGCCATCTACCTCGCCACCGCCCTGGACCCGGCGCTATTCAACACCCAGCTCAAGCATTTGCTGACAACCGAGACCACCACCGACTGGGATCCCGCGTCGGGCCGCTTTGTGGCCGAGCGGCAAACCCGTTGCGGCGCTTTGTTGTTCAACAAAACACCACTGGATGACGTCCCAGAGACAGCGCGGGTTAACAAGCTGATCGAATTGATAACGGACCAGCGGTTAAAGAATCTGCGCTGGAGCGACGACGCGCTCAGCCTGGTGACTCGGGCCCGGCATCTAAACAAGCTACTGGGGACGTTTCCTGACTTTGGCGAGCAAGCGCTGATCGATACCGTGGGAGACTGGCTCTCGCCCTATCTCACTCAGGTCACACGCCTGACTGACCTGAAGAAACTGGACCTGGCGGGCGCACTCCGAGCGCGACTCAACTGGGAACAACAGCAGTTGCTGGACCGTATGGTTCCTCCGCGTTTTAGCGTGCCCTCGGGCTCCAATATCAGTATCGATTACGCCCAGGACCCACCCGTACTCGCGGTTAAGCTACAGGAGATGTTTGGCAGCACGACCACACCCGCGGTGGCCGATGGTCGTTTGCCGCTGTTGGTGCACCTGCTGTCCCCGGCGGGCCGCCCGCTGCAAGTCACCCGGGATCTCGTGGGTTTCTGGACGAATGGTTATGCCGAGGTGCGCAAAGAAATGCGCGGTCGCTACCCCAAGCACCCCTGGCCCGAGGACCCGATGACAGCGGCGCCTACCCGGCACACCAAACGTCGGCAGCCAGGCGCGCCGTCAAAAGACGGCCAGTCGGGCTAGAGCTCGTTTTCGGCAATCTTCGCAACGATTCGTCGCAGCTTTTCTCCCTGATCCTCGACATTGCTGAGCAGAATCACCATGGCGTCTTGCTCGGGAAACAGCGCCATCATGGCGCTGAAGCCGTTGATGGCGCCGTCATGCCAGTTGGCCACTTTGCCGCCCCAACGATTGTTGGCCCATCCGAGGCCATAGCCGCCCTCGGTGTAGAGCGCACTGTAGGTCTCGCCACTTAACAGGGTCTGATCCAGATAGGTTTGCCCCCATATCTCCAGGTCACCGATCGTACTCACCAGCGCCCCGGCCGCGTAAGGAATCGACATGTCGAGGTCTCTGGCTGTGCGGCTCTGGGTTGTATTCCGATACCCCCTGGCTTCGTCGATGGCCGTGATCTGGCTGCTGCCGTAGTCGCTGGCAATCATGCCCAGCGGCCCGAACACATTCACCTGTAAATACTCGCTCCAGCTCAGACCCGACACCGTCTCGACCAACACCCCCAGCAACACATAGTTCGAATTGGAGTAACTGAAACGCTCTCCCGGGCTGAAGGACAGGCGACGATCTTCGAACAACGCCACCAGTTGAGCCGGCGTGTAGTACCGGTCCTGATTCACCCAACGGAGGTAGTCGGGAATGCCTGAGCGGTGGGTCAGCAAGTGCCGAATCGTCAGTTCGCTGCCGCGCGGGTAGTCGGGCAGATACTGGCTGAGTGGGTCATCCAGGCTTGCGATCAAGCCCACCTCATGCAGCTGGGTGATGGCCAGTGCGGTGATGGGTTTGGTCACGGAGCCAATACGGAAACGGGTATCGACGCCGTTGGGCAACTGGTTGTTGGCGTCGGCATAGCCAAAGCCAGCCCGCAGCACGTCCACACCGGCCTTGCGCACCAGCACAGTGCCGACAAAGTTTTCAGCCTGTAAATAAGCGGTCGCGCTGGTATAGGCACCGGGTGGTGGTGCCGAGGAACCGCCATCACCGCCACCACAGGCAACCAGGGCGAGGCAGAAGGTGAGGGCCGCAAGCCGCCCGATGCGCACCACCAGTGAGTCGGTGGACGCGGTATGTTGTTGCAACATGATAAGAGCCTCCATGGCAAAGTCGTACTTTCCAAATCAGGGGACAGCCGCCGGCAATCGTGCCTAGTGGGCGACGGGTGCCAACCCTGCAAAAATAAGCACGCTGATGGCCGCCACACCGATACCGGCAACAACCAGCGGATGAAATAACAGCGACAGGGGCAGACGCGCACTGCGCTCTGCTCCGTTGGCTGTCAAGCAGAGCACGGGGATCACCAGGGCGATGCCCAGCATCTCGATAGTCAGCAGCCCTCTGGACATTCGCGTCGGGCTGGTTGGAAACCAACCCGTCAGATCGAGGGTATACACCGCGAGAAAGGCCAGCGCGGTGATGAAAACGAGCCCCGCGTTGGGTGGTGTACCCCGTATGATCAGCACCGCCAGCCACACGCTGCCCAGCCCCAGCGCGGTTAGCGCCACCTGCCAAGTCAGCAACAGCACCGGGTGAACATGCCCGAAGTATCGGTTCTCAACCGGCCCTCCGGGGATCAGTGCGGTCAGGGCGACGCCGGCCACGGCCAGCAGCACGCCCAGCGTCCAGCGTTGACGGCGATTATCCACGAGCGCGCCGCTACTGACTCAGCACTTCGATGGCTGCCTCGATACCGGCATCAGTGTCCTCGAGCCTAAACTCGCGCGAAAACTGCGCCACCTCCACGTCCGGCGGAATGCCCACAGTCTCGAAGGACTCACCGGTCGGGGTCAGGTAGTACTCATTCGCCACCGACGCAAGCCAACCGTTGGTCAGGCGCTTGTCCAGCTGGTCAGACAACCCACCCTGGGTGGATTCACCCACCACGACCACCTGGGGCAATTCGCGCATCGCCAGGGTGAACACCTCGGCCGCCGACGCTGTGGTCTCACTGGTTAACAGCACGACCGGTCCCAGATAGCGTTGATTTCCCCTGGGCTGGACAAAGACATCCACCAACTCAGTGCGGCCGCTGCCCAGGCGGGCTTGCTTGCGGTACGCCAGAGTCTCGTTAGCTGCAAAGCGACCAGCGATCGCAAGCCCCAAGAAGTCCTTGCCACCACCATTGCGGCGCACGTCCACAATCAAGGCCTCAACATCCTGCAGGTCCGACAAGGCCGTATCAAGGGCAGCGTCGAGAGCCGCCAGGTCGCGCGCATTGTCCTCGGGGTCACCAAAGCCCAGCATGGCATCGATGGCCAGATAACCCAGGCCGTCGCTCGCAAACCAGGTGAGTTGATCGTTGCCCGCCTGTTTGATGGGGCTGTCATCGCTGGCATATGAGAGCGTGACTTCCCGGTCGAGCATCATCTGCTCGCCGATATATGCGTTTAACTGGGCCAGCAGCGGCTCGCTCAGGGGCAGTTCGAGGCCTTGCTGCGTCAACCACTCTTCGGCGAGCTTGGTCGTCAAGGTCGGCTTGTTGAGCACTTTAATGAGACCGAGATCACTCTCGACCGTGAGGTGGATGTCCCCCAGGGGCTCGGCCATCTCAAAAAGCGCCTGCATCAACTGCTCATCGCTACTGCTCGTCGAGATGCTATTGGCCTGCTCAGCGTACAGATCTGCCACCGCGATCTCGCGCAGCTCTGGGTAGATCGAGTACTCATCCAGGATCTGGCTGAACAGACGCAGATCGCGGGACGGGTCACGGGAGTAGCCGCTGTCACCCTGTGTCGGCGTCAGACCGCCGGCGCAACTGGCTGGCAGCGACCCCGCGGTGAAAACCACGCCCGGCGCCGAGAAGCTAGCAGTACCCGTTGCCCCAAATTGTTCGAGGGTGGATCCCTGTCGACGAAAGAGACTGCGGACATCGCTGGTATCGATACCGTTGGCGACAATAAAGGGCACACAGAACTCGCTGGTGTAGTCGAGAATGCGCAGACTGCTGCCGCCGATGTCGAGCACCTTGCCGTAGCCCTCGGCCACCCAGACCCCCTGGTACTCCGCCGCAACCGCGGCGGAGCCACCGCCCGGTGTTGAGTCTGAACCACCGCCACCGCCGCCGCAGGCGGTCAGCAAGGCCGTGAGTGTGAGCAAGCTCAGAGACTGTCTTAATGAGTGTGTCGTGTTGGTTTGCATCGTGGGTTCCCTCCCTCGGTTTAACGATGGAAGGAATACTGGTCAGGGCAGCACGCGGTGTCGTTTCATCGTGAAAGGTTGCACTAAAGCGCGCCCGAACTGCGGTGCGATCCTACAGGATTGCACTTGGACCAAACCGAACTTCCCATGAAAATCAGCCACTTACCAAAGCAAGGACGCCGCTTTGTCAGGCGGCACTGGCCGCGCTCAACGCCTTGCGATACGCGCCGGGAGTGACGCCCTGGTGCTTGCGAAACGCGCTGTAGAACGCCGACTTACTGTTGAATCCGGCATCGAGTCCCGCCTGTAGAATCGTGATCGATGCGTCTGCCAACAGCTGCGCGGCATGGCTCGCCCGATAGCTGTTCACGAAGTCGAAGAAGCTGATCTGACGCTGCTGATTGATAGCCTGAGACAAATAATTGGTGGATACCCGCATGTGGGCAGCGAGTTCATTCAGACTGAGACTGGGTTGCAGATAGAGCTGCTCAGACACCATCAGCGATTCCGCCTCGGCGAGAATCGCCGCCGCCATCTCGGGAGACAGTGCCGACCGGGCGTACTTCTCGCCGGCCGTCCCCGGATCGCCCGGCGCGGGCAATGGCGCGGTATCGGTGCCCGGCTCGGACGCACCTTCAGCGCTGCCGGCAGTGGTGAAAATGCCGGGCTGTTTGTAACCCAGCCAGCCCAGCGTATAAGTCAACGCCACCAACACCAGCCCCTTGAACAGATCCAGACGACGCGAAACCAGCGACTCCGGATCCAGGGTTAAGGCTTGAACAAACCAGAGCAAATAGATCGACAAGGTGGCCAACAAAATCAGCCGCAACCATTGCAGGCCCACTCCCTTCAGAGATGAATGGGTTTGCCGAATCAGCACCTGATGCATCCATAGCAGCCGCAGGCTGAGCACCAGAAAGAGGAAGAAGTGCACTGCAAACACGACGTCATCAACATCGGTGAGCAGCCAGTGCCACAGCGCGAAGAACGGCTCAAGCCCCTCCCCACTACCCAGCATTGCCGCCTGAATGTCGGGGCGCAGCCACAGCTGCGGCCAGGCGAGGCACAGATGAAGAAAGGGCAGACTCCAGATCGCCAGTATCGCAGCGGTGTGCATGGGCTGGTCGGGCCGCGTCAACCAGCGGCAGTACAGGTACAACACCGGTCCCTGGGCGTAAGTGTACGGTGACAACAGAATGCGCAGTGCTGGGCTGGCCTCGAGCACACCGATGAAGAACAGACCCGCCTCGAGTAACTCAACCGACAGCAAGGCCAGATAAGCCGCAAGATAGCGGTTTGCCCGCCGGTTACCGTTAGACCCGTGGAACAGCGCGAGGGCAAGAAACAGCCCCTGCGCTGCGCCAAAGAAAAACAGATAGGGAGTTGCCGTCATTTAAAACCCAGTCTTATCGAATCACCCCCGTCATGAAGATGCCCTCAGGTCGGCATTATGGGCCGAAACACCCGTGGCGGAAAAACGCTGCCACAGTTGCCACACCCCCAACACCAGCAAGTACAGCAGCAGACCCCAGGCGGCGGAGATGAACGTCACCACCAGGCAGGGCAGCAAAACCAGCCGACTCAAGCCACGCCTAAGCGCATCAACCACCATCCAGTGGGCCGCCAAGAGAATGAAGGCCAGTATCTCCATCCAGACGTTGAGCAGACGCTCGGGCACGCTGAACTTGGCGACGATACCCGCAAACGAGGTCAAGCTACCCTGGGGCTGCAAAGCACCCGCATCAACGACGCCCCAGCTAAAGGCCAGAAACAACACAACCGGCGCTATCCGCCCACCGAGCATCAACAAGCCAGCCCCCAGACGCGAGGCAGCGGGCAACAGCCCAGCGACCACCAGGCACAGCCACATCAATACAAAGCCATTGGTGGCCAGCGCAAAACGAACTTCGTTCTCCATCATGACCTCCCTGCGCCTTGCTGGCCTGCAAACGCGCCATCCGCGAATACCAGTGTGTAGGTCTTCACATCCTTCGGCCACGTCTCAACCTGGGCGACAAAGGCATGCTCATTCCCCGCATACAACGCGCGGGTGGCCTGCTCGAAGCCTGGCAAGTCGCCGGCGATGGCCGACATGAAACGGTTGGTGCGGTCCTGGGCCGTACGAATGTCATCGGCCTCGGCACTTAGTTTTCGAGCGTCATCGATCAGGCGCCGCAAACTGGCGGAGGCGCCGCCGCGCTGGCGGTCCAACCACTCCCAGTGCCTTGGCAGCAGCGTGACTTCACGGCCCACCACCCCAAGCTTGGGGCGACCACGTCGGGGCTTGGCCGGGGCCTCGGTATCGGCCGGTG
>CAYZWL010000061.1:13362-16198 GCA_964482195.1 uncultured Alteromonadaceae bacterium
AGGGCCACCTGCTGCAGCGTGCCACTGGCCACACACTGGTGGCCGGAAAATGCGATGTGCGTATTCATTTTGCTGAAATCCTTTTCAACCATTTAACCTTGGTAAAAATTTTATTACCCGGATGTATTTAAGACAAGCCCTGCTTCGAAAAATCCCAACAAATACCAGTGACGGACGCCCCGGCCGGCCGCCTCTGGTGCTGGCATCACTCGCACAATCCCGACATGATCGCGAAACTCAGTTAAGGGAATCGACCTTTGAGCAAGCCCTCACCAACCCCAGACACCCAGTGCCCCTGCGGATCGGGTTTGGCCTTTGCGCACTGTTGTGCGCCGGTGATCCAAACCCGGGGCGCCTCCACTGCCGAGCAATTGATGCGCTCCCGCTACACGGCCTTTGTGCGCCTCGATGCCGATTACCTGCGCGACACCTGGCATCCCGATTTTCGTCCGCGCACGCTGACCCTGGACCCGGATCAGCGATGGTTGGGTTTACGCATCAAGCGCTGCGAGCGGGGCCAGCCGGGCGACCACGAGGGTGTGGTGGAGTTCGTAGCCCGCTACAAGATCGCAGGCCGGGGCCACCGGCTACACGAGGTCAGCCGGTTTTCCTTTGAAGGGGGGCACTGGTATTACTGCGACGGTGAATTTCCCGAGAAATGAACCGCTATGCGCCAGGACTTGATCGCTCTCCGTTAGAATCTGCCGCGTCAAAGCTCGGTAATCACCGCCTTGCCGTTCACCACCCGCATGTAAGGCGCTGGCTGCTGCAATTGCGCGTCCCGCCCGTGCTGCATGCGCGCCTCGATCAAATCGATCACCCAGCGGGTCACAATCGGTAAGTCCAACTCACGGGCCTTTGCCAGTGTCAGCCAGTGCAGATCGAGCAGTTCACCGCTGGCACCGGCCATGTCATCGAAGTCGCTGTGCACACAGTCCTCGTAGGCCATGAAAAACCGCGTATCAAAACGACGTGTACGGTGAGTAGGCGTTACCGCCCTGGCAATAAAATCCACCTGATCCAACGGCGGTTCCACACCGTGGTCAAAATAGCTCTGCCACACGGCGTTGCTCGTGCGCAGCCGGGCAGCCGTCTTGCGGCCGATGATGAGCCCGGTCTCCTCGAAGGTTTCGCGGATCGCTGCGAGCGCAAGCCCACGCAACTTGTTATCGGATACGTTCTTGCGCGTATCCCGACGCAGGCGATCCATCACCGGTGTGCGCAGCTCGGTTGGCACCTTCAAGCGCTGGTCGCCGGGGTCGAGTCGCCCGCCGGGGAATACAAATTTATTGGGCATGAATTTGTGGGACGCGGCACGCTTACCCATCAAAATTTTTGGCTGTGCACCGCCGCGAACCAGAATCAGCGTCGAGGCCTCTCGCGGGCGCACGGCCTTGGCGCTGTCCTTGCGGTACTCGTGGGGTTCGCCCGGTGTGGTTTTCAGTTGGCTCAACTTATTCTCCCGGGCGGTAACGCTTGACCGTGCGTGCTTCGACGTCTTCCCGGTAGTAGGCCACATCCTTGAACTGAGCATTGATGTAAGACTGGGCCTGATCATCGAAGTGAGGCGAGTTCGGGTCGCCACTCTGACCGCCAGCCAAGCTGGTTTTGGCGCGTACCCTGTCACCAAACTCCACCACGGCAACGAAGCTGTTGCCGCGATACCCGTAAATCTTCTTGGTGTCGGGGAAGCGCTTGGCGCCGTAAGCCGCCAGCGCACCCCACCGTCCAGACGCCATGCCGACCGGCAAGCTGGGAGCGGCGTCGTCGTGGGGATGGACGATGTCACCGGTGAGGCGCTGGAAGCGATTGACCTCACCCCAGGGCAACTGCCAGGTACCGAAGTCCGCCTCGAGCATCGCTATGGTGTCGGCGAAAACCTGCAAGCGCTCAGCCAGCGGCGATTGCGTTCCAAAGTAGTTCACCCGCGCCATGCGACTGAGACCTTCGGGTGCCTCACCATCGCGCTGATACTGCTGCCCATAGAAATGCGCGAGGGTCATCGCCACTGATTCAGCGTCAGCACGCAAGTCCCAGCCACGCAGTGCATCGATGGGCGCCGCCAACTCGGGTAAATCGCCACCGGCCTCGTCGAAGGCCGTCACCAATCCCGGAATCAGCGACTCGAAGCCCGGCAGATAGTTGTCGTAAGCCAGTGTGATCAGGGTATCCAGAGTGAGGTCATCAACGCCTTCGAGCATCTGCACCGCATGGATACCGCGGAAGTTTTCGGCCTCGGGGGCCATGTACACCGGGTAATCCTCTGGCTTGGGGCTGAAAGCACCCGCGGCCGTGAACGGTGTCGAGTTACAGTTTTGAATCCAGCCATTCTGCGGATTGAGCAAGGTCACAATCTCATCCACCGTGTGTAGTCCCAGCCAATCGGTCGCGGGATTTGAGCCGTCCACTGGCTGAGAAAAATCAAACTGGGGATCACGCCTGGGCACAAAGTTGCCATGGTAATAGGCGATATTGCCGCTGGAATCGGCATAGACCGTGTTGTTCGAGCTATTGGTGCGGATATCCATCATCTCCCGGAAACCCTCATGCCCGTCCTGCTTGCTGCGGACGTAGGACTGCTGCAATGCATTTACCGGATCCCAATTGATCTTGGTCGCCACCCAGCGGCCATCAGCCTCGTGTGTGATCGGGCCGTGGTGGGTGCGGTAAGTGGGGAAAGTCTTCTCGGCGAATCCATCGCCGTCCTTGTAGCGCAGGGTCACTTCGCCGACCTCGACGGGACGCAGTTCATCCCCGTAGCGATACATCAGCTCACCATCCGCCTGCACCACGTCCTCGACAAATTCATCGATGAAATCCACATACGTTGAGGTGT
>CAYZWL010000062.1:0-16139 GCA_964482195.1 uncultured Alteromonadaceae bacterium
TCAGCGGGTGCTGGCATGCAGTGATTCGATGACCTGCTCAAACTCCTGCATGGTTTCTTCGAGAATCTGTGCCAGCGGCTTCACCTCGTCGATTCGACCCGCCACCTGGCCAGTCAGGGCAATACCTGCTTCCAAATTGCCCCCGAAGTAGACATCTTGGGTACCCGCGAACTCGCTGAAAATATTCTCAGGCGGCTCGGCTTCGATGCGCTGGGTCCGCTCGGTCTTGAGCGCACGCAGTGCCGGGCCAGGTCCCTTGCGGTTAAGGAATACAGTGTCGGTCTCCTTGGCACCGATAATGCGATCCTTCCAGTTCTGGTGCACCGGACTTTCCAGCGAAGACAGTACCCGGGTGCCCATCAGTACACCCTCGGCGCCCAAGGCGAAGGCCGCCGCCATCGACCGACCATCGACAATGCCTCCGGCACCGACCACCGGCACGCCCACCTTGGAACAGACCAGCGGTAACAACACCATGGTGGCGACATCATCCGGATTTTTAAAACCACCACCTTCGCCGCCCTCGACGATCAGGCCGTCAACGCCGGCCTCAATAGCTTTCAACGCTGCATCCAAGGATGGCACCACATGAAACACCGTCAGACCCGCTTCTTTGAGCGTCGCAGTGTATTTGCGCGGGTCCCCAGCCGAGGTCGTCACAAACTTGACCCCCTGATCAATCACAAAGTCGATGATGGAAGGGTCACGGATAAAAGCCTGGGCCACGTTGATGCCAAAGGGCTTGTCGGTCAGCGACGGCATGCGTGCGATTTCTTCGCGGATCTTGTCGAGCTCTCCCGAGGAGGTCTCGATAATGCCCATACCGCCGGCATTGGAGAACGCGGCGGCGACCGGCGCTCTTGCAATCCAGCCCATGGCGGCCTGAACAATGGGATACTGGATACCGAGCATGTCGGTGATGCGATTCTTGATAGCCATGGGGGATACCTCTTTTGGCAATTATTGTGGCGGCTGAATGTCGCTGAAATCGACGACACGGACGCATCCGAGCCATCGATGGCTCCCCGACCTTAAGAATTCAAAGGCCGCGCGACAAGAAAAATCCCCCGCTCTGTTTCCGAGCGCCGCCGCCAGGGCATTACTGCTCAGCGGCCACCATGCAGACTGGGATACGCCCACCACCAGGGATAGCCCGTCTCACCCAGGATCTTCTCAGCCAGCGCCGGGAAGATCAGCTCCGCGCGTACGCTGTTGGACAACATCACCACACAACGCTCACCACGCTCGAGGCAAATCACGAGATTCGCCGTCCAGTCGTTGTGGCCCGCTTTGGCGAACGCTCGCCCCTGTGGCCCTACCCAGGTCTCAACACCCAACCCGGCGGAGAATGAAATCGCCACACCGCGTGGATCATCGGTGGCATGCATCTCCACTGTTGGAAACTTTTGCCGGGTACGGATAGGAAACTGGCCGGCCACCCAAGCCTTGCGTGCAGCGTCGGACAAGCCATCGCCCCGCACGAACGCGGCCCACAGCTTTGCCTGGTCGGCAATGGTCGTATCCATTGACCCGGAAGCACTGACATGGCTCCGAGCGTCGTGAGGCTCAAAGCTGCCATCAAAGGCGTAGCCATCGGCCAGATTCGCGGCAAAGTCCTCGCGCCACTGCATATCCGTGTTGGACATCATCAAGGGCGTAAACAAGCGCTGCTGCATCTCTGTCTTGACGTCGAGCCCCAGCCCCTGCTCGAGCAACGTCTGCAATATCCAAAAACCCTCGCCAGAGTAGGCATATGCCGTCCCGGGCTCGAAGTGGAAACGCAAATCACGATTGGGCTCCAAGAAGCGCAGATTCGCCAATCCGCTGGTGTGGCTCATCAGGATGCGCGGAGTCAATCGTCGCCAGGCAGGGTCTTCAGCGAGACTGCGCCAGCGCTCGTAGGCCGGCAACGGTTTGGCGAGATAGTCACCGATGGGTCGGTCAAGATCCAGCCGCCCCTCATCAACCAGTTGCATCAACATGTAGGCGAAGGCTGCCTTGGTGAGCGAGGCGCCATACATAATCGTGTCGGCCTCGAGCGGTTGCTGCCGCTGAACATTTCGATCGCCGTAAACCGACACCCGGGCAACCAAACCCGCTTCGATCACCGCCACTGCGAGCCCTTTGACATCCTGATCCCGCATCAGTGTGCGAATGTCTCGGTCGAGTGGATCGGAAGCGCCGATAGCGGCGGATGCCATTAAGCCACTCAAGACCATGGCCGGCAGCGCAATAGTTTTCATCACAGCCCGCTTCATCGCAGTCGCTCCCGGCCGGTAGTTGGCGCAGGATCTGGGTCACTGACGGCGGGTGCAAATCGGGTCCAGCGCCAACTCACAAAGCCGCAGGCCACACCACCGAACAGCAGGGCCAGAGCAGGCACATAGGCCCAGCGAAAGCGCGACAAGTGCATCTGCCGATCACTACCCACCAGAGCCCAGTAACGCCGGCCGCCCTCAACTTCCTCTGTGTAACTGGGACCGTAGAATTCAGTCACCGAACGTTTTATCGGCGCCAGCCGCGTCAATACCTGAGCCTGAGTCCGGCGGTCGGCATCAAATTCGGCATCACTCGGATATTGCTCAGACATCGCGTCAATGAGCAGCCTCGGCGGTTCTTCAGGACGCGTCACCCCCCAGGACTGGTAAACAAACTGCTGCACTTCCCGGTCACTATCGAGGCGAGTCAGCCCCAGAAAGCCACCACCGCCCATCACGAGCGCCAATCCGATCACCAGCCAACGCTGCGCCGCTACGCGATTTTGCTGCGTATGTCGCAGCACCACATCACGCACCGCCGTCACCTCACGCAAGCGGTCGAGTTCTGAGGGGTAAACCAACCCCACCATATCGCCGGGGTCAATGTCGTAAACAGCCGCCAGCCTTCGAAACACATCATCCGAAGGAAACGCCTTTCCCGTCTCCAATTTGGAGAGATAGGACTGCTCAATTTCGCAGCGTGCTGCAGCGTCGGGCTGGGTCCAGCCCTTGCCCTGTCGTTTCTGCCTTAAATAATCACCGAATTTCATGTTTCACCTCGCTTGTCGAACGACATTCAAGGGGATGACACATGGGAATACAAAGCGAATATCCTGGAATTCGCATGAATCTTTAGCCCTTTCCCCGTCGCTCACTCGCCGGATTCACGTCCCATAGCAGGGCTGTCCAAAAAGGACTGCTGGCATCCAAGCGACCGGACACCGGACAGCCCAAAGTGTCCGATCGGACACCTTTGTGTTTTTTATTTTCAATAAATTCAATGACTTAATTTTTGGCACGGCTTTTGTATCTAACGAAACATGATACGAGATACTGCAGCCCAAGACGTCCCACGCAGCGCGGCCCCTGCCGGTCGCCGCTGGATGTGGATTTCCCTGCCGCTGGTCATTGTTGCCGCCGGTGCTTTCATCCTGCCCAAGATCAGTGTGTGGGCGAGCGCCGAGCGCTCGGTTGCCAGTGAGCGGTTGCGTACCGCGGTCGTCAAACGTGACGAACTGGTGCGCGATGTCTCAGTGCAGGGACAGATCGTCGCCGCAGTGAGCCCAACGCTGTATGCCCCCGCCGAGGGCACGGTGGCATTTTCGGTACAGGCGGGTGCGAAGGTGTCGGCGGGACAAACGCTGGCGAGGGTCGACAGCCCCGAGTTGACCAACCGCCTCGCGCAGGAGCGCGCGATCCTCGACGGCATCGAAACCTCGCTGGCGCGCAGCGGCATCGACGCCCGAACCCGGCAACTCGCCCAACGGCGGGTGATCGATGAAGCCAATGTCGCGTTGACCGCCGCCGACCGTGAATTCCGTCGCTCCCAGGCAGCTCAGGCGGCCAACGCAATCAGCGCCATCGATTACGAACGCGCCGGAGATGAGTTGGAGCGCGCGCGACTCGTACACGAACATGCCCAGGCCGAAGCCACCCTGCTCGAAGATCTGCTCGCCTTCGAGCGCGATCAACTCCAGGCTGATGTCGCCCGTCAGCGTCTGGTGGTTAAAGACCTTGAACGACAAGTCGCCCAACTGGAGCTCGTCTCACCGGTCACCGGTGTGGTTGGCAACCTGTTGGTTGCGGAACGCGCCTTCGTCGCCGCCAACGAGGCGCTCATGAGCGTTGTGGATCTCAGCGCCTTTGAAGTCGAAGTTCGCGTTCCCGAAAGTTACGCACGCTCCCTGAGCCTGACATTGCCCGCCACCGTGCGCTGGGGCCAGAACGACTATGCGGGGGAGTTGGTAGCCATCAGCCCGGAGATCTCCGAGCGGCAGGTGACGGCCCGTATTCGCTTCCTTGATGCGCCTCCGCAAAGCATCCGCCAGAACCAGCGGGTGGCTGCCACCATCATGCTAGAGCGCAAGCCCAACACCCTGCTGGTGCAGCGCGGGCCATTTTTTGACGCCGAGGGTGGCCGCTTTGTTTACGTCATCGACGGCGAGCAGGCGGTACGCCGCCCGATCGTCAGTGGCTCCATCGGCACCGGACAAATTGAAATTCTCGACGGCCTCGCAGCCGGCGAGCGAATTGTGATCAGCGATACCACACCCTTTGATGGTGCCGCTGTCGTACTTATTCAGGACTAGAAAAGTTTCAGGAGAAACCAAATGCTGGACATGCAGAACGTCACCAAGGTGTTTCGTACGCAACTGGTCGAGACCCACGCTCTTCGCGAACTCAATTTGAGTGTCGAAGAGGGCGAGTTCGTCGCAGTGACGGGTCCCTCGGGGTCAGGGAAGACCACTTTTCTCAACATAGCCGGACTGCTCGAAGAGTATGACGGTGGCCGCTATCTGCTCGACGGGCAGGATGTCACACGGCTCAATGACCGCGAGCGCTCGCGCCTGCGCAGCGAGAAGATCGGTTTTATCTTTCAGGGCTTCAACCTGATTCCCGATCTCAACGTCTTCGACAACGTCGATGTGCCGCTGCGCTATCGCAAGCTGTCGGCAGCGGAACGCAAAGAGCGTATCGAGGAAGCATTGGCTACCGTCGGTTTGTCTGCCCGGGCGAGACACCTGCCTGCGGAGCTCTCAGGCGGGCAGCAACAGCGCGTTGCTATCGCCCGGGCGCTGGCCGGTCGGCCTCGCTTTGTCCTGGCCGACGAGCCCACAGGCAATCTCGACTCGCTGATGGCCCGCCAGGTGATGGAACTGCTCGAGAAGATCAACGAAGACGGCGTCACCATCATCATGGTCACCCACGATGCTGAACTGGCTCGTCGCGCCCATCGCAACATCCATTTGCTGGACGGCCAGGTCAGCGATTTGGCGACCATCGAGGCGGTGACGGGGGAGGCGGTCGCGTAATGCTGGGCTATCACTTCAGACTTGCATGGCATTCCATGCGCCGAAATCCGGTGCTGACAGGGCTGATGATCGCCGCCATTGGGGTGGGCGTCGGCGCCTTCATGACCGTTCTCAACGTGTATCACGTGTCCTCCAAAAACCCGGTAGCTCACAAGAACGAACAGCTGTACCACGTGCAGTTGGACAGCATGGACATGGGCTTTAACTGGGAAGAGAACCGCGAACCCCGAGACCAGATCAGCTACATCGACACACTCAATTTGCTGCGCGATGGCGAGGGTATCCGCCAGGCGGCGTCTTTCAAGACCGGATTTGGTATCTCCACCGAGGACCACGAAGGCCTGCCCATCCGCGCTGTCGGGCGAGCAACCACACCGGACTTTTTTGCCATGTTCGACGTGCCCTTTCTGGCCGGTGGCACCTGGCAACAGGAAGATGCCTTCACCGCCCCCCAGGTGGTGGTGCTGTCCAAAGCGCTCAGTGAGCGACTCTTTGGTTCCACCGACAGCGTCGGCGAGAAGGTCCTGCTGGACGAAGACTTCTATGAAGTCGTCGGTGTCATCGACGACTGGAGCCCTTCACCCAAGTTCTATGATCTGACCAATGGATCCTGGCTCGCCGCCGAGGAGGTCTTCGTGCCTTTCGCGCTGACCGCGAACAAGGAGTATCCAACCTGGGGCAATACCAGCTGCAATGGTGATGGCGGTGTGGACTCTTACGCGGAGTTCTTGCAGACCGGCTGCGTGTGGATTACCTACTGGGTCGAGTTGGCTGGGGCTGCCGACCGGGAGGATTATGCGTCGTACATTCTCAGTTACGTCGAATCCCAGCGTGACGCTGGCCGCTATGAGGCACCGCCCAACTATCGCGTGCGCAACGTGCAGGAGTGGATGGTACAGGAGCGCGTCGCCTCCGATGCCACCAAGGTATTGCTCTGGCTGTCGGCCATGTTCCTCGCAGTCTGCCTGCTGAACAGCATCGGACTGGTGCTCGCCAAATTTACTTCGCGGGCGCCGCAGCTGGCGTTGCGACGGGCCGTCGGCGCTACCCGCGGTGCCCTGATCCGCCAGAGCCTGGTGGAGATCATCATGATCGGCATGCTCGGCGGCTTGCTGGGCCTGATACTGGCGATGCTGGGCCTGCAGGGTATGCAAGTACTCACCATGGCAACCAACACCACACGCTTTGAAATGGACTGGGTCATGATGGTCACCGCGATCGTTGTCGCCGTACTCGCCACGGTTGCTGCCGGGCTTTATCCCGCCATCCGCATCAGTCGCCTGGCGCCCGCCAGCTACCTGAAAACCCAATAGGAATCGCGTCATGGAAATTAGACCTATTCTGAGCACCATCCTGCGTAACCGCCTCGGGGCCATCCTGGTTGCAACGCAAATCGCGGTGACCATGGCGGTCCTGTGCAACGCCAGTTTTCTCGCCATCGACCGCCTGCAAACCATGTTCCGCCCGACTGGTATCGACGTAGACAACACCTTTGCAGTGGATGTCATCAATTTTGGTGAAGGGTTTGAGTATCGCGCTGATGCACCGCTGGATCTGGATGCCATTCGCGGTATCGACGGTGTTCGCGCCGTCACCACCATCAACTCGATCCCGTTGTCGGGTGGTGGTTGGGGAGAGAGCCTCAGCACCCATCTCGACGAAGAAGCCGAGGGCGCTCTTAACAGCCAGGGCAACCTGTATATGGTGGATCCCAACGGTATCGACGCCCTCGGCGTAGAACTGGTGGCAGGTCGTCACTTTACCGAGGCCGATATCCAGTGGCGCGAACCGCGCGCCTCGAAGATGCCCGCCGTCATGATCGTCACTCAGGCCATGGCAGACAGCCTGTTTCCCAATGGCGACGCGCTGGGCAAGACCGTGTACTCCGGCGCCAACGAGATACAAATCGTCGGTATCGTCAAGCGCATGTTCGGCTCCTGGGTCAGCTGGGACAACGTCGAGAACTCGATGTTGATTCCCGCACGCAACATGGACCAGATGGTGCGATTCCTTATCCGCACCGAACCCGGCAGCCGCGACACCGTCATGCCGCAGGTTGAAGAAGTGCTCACTGCCCGGTACGCAGAACGGGTCGTACGCAATGTGATTTCGCTGGAAGACTTCATGGCCGACAGCTACTCGGGCGACCGCACCGCCGCCGTGGTACTGCTGGTTATTGTCGGCCTGCTACTGGTCATCACTGCACTGGGTATTGTCGGCCTGGTGAGCTTCCTGGTGAACCAGCGCACCAAGCAGATTGGTACGCGCCGGGCCCTGGGCGCTCAACGCTGGCATGTCGTGCGTTACTTCCTTATCGAGAACTGGCTGATTACCTCGATTGGTCTGTCCTTCGGGCTGGTGATGACCTCGCTGCTCAACTACTACCTGGTACAGAACTTCGAACTGCCGCGACTGCCCCTGTGGTACCTGCCCGTGGGTCTCGCGGGAATCTGGGCGCTGGGTCTGATAGCCTCTTTCGGTCCGGCTCGTCGTGCAGCACGCGTCGCTCCTGCGATTGCCACCCGCACGGTGTAAACCGGGCCCTGAAACAAGCAGCCTGAGTTAAGGAGACCCCGTGAGCGGGAACCAACGGGTTCTGATCATCGACGATAATCCCGGTGTCTGCGAGGCCCTCGAGGTACTGCTGGACGTTAATGGCATTGCTGCTGACAGTGTTCACAGCCCCGCCGAGGGCATCGCCGAGGTGCGCGCTGGCGGCGTCTCACTGGTGATCGCTGATATGAACTTCGAGGCTGACACCACCTCGGGAGACGAAGGCGTCTCCCTGTTCGAGAACCTCCGCGACATCGATGCGGATCTTCCCATTATCTTGCTGACCGCCTGGACCCATTTGGAACAGGCGGTCGCCCTGGTCAAGCTGGGTGCTGCGGATTACCTCGCCAAGCCCTGGGACGACGAGCGACTGATTACGACCGTCAACAACCTGCTCGCACTCAAGGCGGCCCGTGATGACAAGCGCGAGTCCGAGGTCGAGGCGGCGGCCGCCCAGGAACAGCTCGCCAGCGATTTTGACCTGTGCGGGGCGATCTACCAGAGCCAACGCATGCACGAGTTGCTGGCGGTCGCGGCCCGTGTCGCGCGGGCGGACGTCCCGATTTTGATCACCGGCCCCAACGGGGCGGGTAAGGGCAAAATTGCCGAGATCATTCAGGCCAACTCGGCAGTTGCCGACGGGCCCTTTGTCACGGTCAACGCTGGCGCCCTGCCAGATCAGCTACTCGAAGCCGAGCTCTTTGGTGTGGTCGCAGGCGCTTTCACTGGTGCAGATCGCACGCGCGAAGGTCGTTTCAACGCTGCCGATGGTGGGACGTTGTTTCTGGATGAAGTCGGCAACCTCTCACCAGCGGGCCAGATGAAGCTGCTACGCGTGCTGCAGACCGGCGAATTCGAGCCCATTGGCTCCTCCAAAACCCAGCGTGTCAGCGTACGGGTGATCAGCGCCACCAACGCTGATTTGAGCCAGGCGGTTGCCGAGGGCGGCTTCCGTGAAGATCTGCTGTACCGCCTCAATGTCATCACGCTTGAAGTCGCCCCCTTGGTGGAGCGCAAGCAAGACATCCTGCCCCTGGCTGAGGCCTTCCTGGCACCCGACTGGCAGCTGTCTACCGACGCAACCGAAACGCTGATGGCCTATGAATGGCCGGGCAATGTTCGGGAACTGCACAATTGTCTCGAGCGAGCCAAATTGATGGCCAGCTCTTCACTGATCGGGGCCGATGACCTGGGACTGGCGGTCGCGCATCCGCGCAGCGATGCCGAAGAGGCCGATGATATTCGCCGCGCGCTCGCCGCGTGCGACGGGGTCGTTGCCCGCGCCGCACGCCACCTGAACCTTACCCGCCAAGCGCTCTACCGCCGCATGGAAAAGTACGGCATCGAACTCGATTCCTGAGCGGAGCCGCGGCTAGACTGTAGCCATCATGCGAACATCTCGATCCCCATTCAAAGACAGCCTGCAATCCCGTGCGGTGTCGGTTGTCCTGCTGACCACGGTGGCTGCGGCCGGTGGTGCCGCACTGGGTGATCACCTCGGGTACCCGTGGCAAATGACGATTGTCGCGGCGCTAGTGGTGGGCTTTGTTGCCGTTCAGCTATTGCTGACCCCGGTAGCCGGACGGCTGCGCGCACTGGCCAATGCCGTCGATGGATTGGCCGACGGCGACTTTGCCATTGCCATCAAGCGAGGCGGTGGTCAGGAGATCGATACCTTAATCGCGGCCTTTAACGACACTACCGCCGTCATGCGCCGTGAGCGGCTCACTCTGCATCAGCGCGAGCTACTACTCGATACCGTCGTACAGAGCTCTCCGATCGCCATGGCCCTGCTCGACACCCGCCAGCACGTGCTCTATGCCAACGTCGGCGCTCGCCGTCTGCTGAATCAAGGCCAGCCCATTCAGGGGCTACTGTGGTCCAGCCTGGTTGCCAAACAATCCACCGCCGCCGCTGAAGCGCTCGGCACGTTCCGGCACGGCATCTTCGACGTGGAGGGACAGGGCAATGAACGAGAGCGTTACATGCTGCGTAGCAAACGCTTCCTGCTGAACTCCCGCGAACACCGACTGGTGCTGCTCGAGCGGCTGACACGAGAGCTCAATCGACAGGAAGTCGCCAACTGGAAGAAAGTCATTCGTGTCATCAGTCACGAACTGAACAACTCGGTCGCGCCCATCAGTTCACTACTGCACTCGGGCCGTCAGTTGAGCGAGCGCGGCGACCACGACCGGCTTCGGGACGTGCTGCGTATGACCGCGGATCGCACGGCACAACTCAAGCATTTCATCGACCGCTATGCAGGTTTTGCCAGGCTGCCCGACCCTGAGGTCGAAACGGTGGAATGGCAGGAACTGCTCGACAGCGTCCGCGTCGCCAGCCCCTTTGTCATGGAATCTGCACCACCTGACGAACCGCTGTTGGCGGACCGGGCCCAAATTGAACAGGTACTGATCAACTTATTGCGCAATGCCCACCAGTCGGGCTCAGAAGCCCAAGACGTCAGTCTCGAGGTGCTCGCCAACAACAGCGAATGGCGCCTGACCGTGAGAGACCGCGGGCCGGGCATGAGCGACAAGGTCATGGCCCACGCACTGGTGCCCTTTTACTCAACCCGCGCCGATGGCAGTGGTATCGGGCTCGCGCTGAGCCGTGAGATTATCGAGGCGCACGGGGGACAGATCCAACTGCAAAATCGTGTCGGAGGGGGATTGGCCGTTCGTGTCAGTCTGCCCCGTCAAGGCGACGAGGCAGTCACGGCATAAACGGCCACCAAACGTAGGATGTTCAGGCGGCGTGCTGCTGCCCAGCGCGCCAGAGCTGCCCGGGGCAACTGCCGGTTAAGGCGTCATCAGCGATCACAACCTCTCCGGCAACAATCACCGCGTCATAGCCGCGGGCCTGCTGCAGCAATCGCTGGCCGCCTGCAGGTAGGTCCTGCTCCATGTAAGGCGGCAACAAGCTCAGTCGTTCGTAATCGATGACGTTGAGATTGGCTTTCAAGCCAACCTTGATACGACCGCGGTCCGCCATGCCACAGTAGTCCGCCACATCGGAAGTCAGCCGTCGAACCGCTTCGGCAAGTGCCACCCGCTCACCCCGCACCCGATCCCGGGTCCAATAGGACAACAAATAGGTTGAAAAGCTCGAGTCGCAGACTGTGCCGACGTGCGCACCGCCGTCAGAGAGTCCCATCAGTGACTGCGGATGCGTCATCATCTTGTAGACGTTGTCGTAAGACATCTCGGTGTAGTTGTAGATGGGGAAGTAAAGCAACTCCTTGCCATCGTTCTCGAGCAGCCAGTCGTAGATCATCTCCAGCGCACTGACACCTTTGGCCTGCGCCATGGCAAGCGCCGACGTGTCTGAGGTCTGCTCGTAATCGGGGTCCTCACCGAGGCGGAATGTTTTGCTCGCAACGAAGTCCAGCGCCGCAAACAGCGCATCGGCAATCGGTGGCACCGGGGAGCCATCACCGGCGAGCTTCTCTGATTTTTCAGTCAGTAGCTGGGCCTTGAATGCAGGGTCACGCATGCGTGCCACACGCTCGGCCAAGGGCAAATGACTGATGGTTTTGTAACTGGGGAAACCAATAAACGGATGGAAAGTGCACTGCAGGCCCAGCGTGACACCGATGCCACGCGGCGCGGTTTGCAGGCGCATGGGAATCCCCGCGGCCTCCGCCTTCTCGGCACGATCGATGATGCGCAACCACTGGTCAGGCGCAAAATCTCGCTGCATCAGTGACAGGGAGAACGGTCGACCGTTGGCGGCTTTCGCAAAATTCTCGAGGATTTGCCACTCGTCATCGAAGTCATCACCCTCGCGCTGCAGATTGAAGTCATTGACCGCCTGTAAAACGCCGTGGTCGAGTCCATCGAACGCCTGCGCAATACCCTCCAGTTCCTCACTCGTCGCCTCGGAGGAGGGGGTCCAGTCACCATCGGCAGTGCGGTGTAAGTCAGAGCGGCCCGTACTGAAACCGATCGCCCCCGCCTCCAGGGCTTCTCGCGTCAGCGCGCGCATCTGGGCGATGTCTTCCTGGGTGGCGTGCTCGTCACAGACTGCACGGTCACCCATGACATAAACCCGTAGTGGATCGTGGGTTACCTGAACCGCAAAATCGATGGTATGGGGCTTGGCCGCCAGTGCATCCATGTACTCGGGCAAGGTCTCCCAATCCCAGGTCAGCCCCTCGGACAACGCACTACCGGGGATGTCTTCGACCCCCTCCATCAACCGTATCAACTTGTCGCGATCCGCCTGGCGAACCGGGGCGAAGCCCACACCACAGCTGCCCATGACGACGGTGCTGACGCCGTGGTTAACACTGGGTTGCATGTCACTGTCCCAGGACACCTGACCGTCATAGTGGGTGTGGATGTCGATAAAGCCAGGGGTCACGATGCGCCCTTGCGCATCAATCGTACGAACGGCCTCACCCTCACAGGCACCCAGCTCGACGATCACGCCATCACGAATGCCAATATTGGTTTGCTGTGCCGGATTGCCGTCGCCGTCATAGACCGCGCCATTGATGATCTTCAGGTCATAGCTCATGTTTCTCAAAGCCCCACTACCGATACGCACACCATGGCCGGTGGCGTCGGAATGTTGTTATTGGTGAAAGCTTGAGCTTAACAGGGATGACCGCACTGGCGCCGCCTCGCGCCACAGAACCCGCCGCCAAAGCCACTAAGCAAAAAACTCACCTAATATTCCAACTGTGTATAGAATGTATGCATCGGTGGAGATTCTTTCGCCAGGAAACACCAGGAGAAGATAAAACAATGAAAATGACTCGTACCCCCATATTGGCGCTTGCCCTGCTGAGCGGTACCGCCTTTGCAGAGTGCACGGTAAACGTGACTGGCACCATCGAGAATTGTGATGGTAATGGCGCCAGCTGCTACAACTACTCTTACAACAACCCTACCGACCAGGACATGTTGGCCTGTGTCTGGGATGACAAAATCAAAGGCGGTTACGTGATGTGTACCGTCGCTGAACGCCACAGCAAAGCCGAATTCGAGGATGTACTCGCAGGCCTCAGCGAACCCGAAGACATCGAGAACTTTGAAGCAGCTTGCATCACTGAGGCTGAATCAGAAGAGATGTTCGAGAAACACTGAAGCACCCCAGGGACGCCACGCTCGTGGCGTCCTATCCCCACCTACGATTACCGCAGCCAAATGGCACCACCCGACTGCTTTCAACACTATTGAATCGGGTACCGCAGATCGACGAGCATAGTGCTCCCTGCCCAAAAACATCGCCTCCATGGACACCGTAGACCTCAGCCGCTTTGCCAGCCTGTTTGAAATTGGTTTTGCCCTGCATTTTGCGGTTGCCTTCATCGATCGCATCTACGCCAAGGAATTGCCGGTGCGCATTGGGCAGATCGCCGCGCGGGCAAAGTCACTGGAAACATTACAGCGGGAAATCGCCGCTGGCACTGATGGCGATGAGTCGCTGACACTGCGCTTTGGCTTTCGCAGCGTCGCGAACCCCATCTGGCCCAAACACAATGACTATGTGCTGGACCGCGTTTATGCACTGATGCAAGAGTCCAATGGGCAAATGCGCGCGCTAAAACGCATTCTTAACGTCATCACGGTGCTGTCGGTGTGCGTGGTGCTGTATTCGGTAACGGTGTTATTCCTGATTGGCCTCGACGTCGAACTGGTCAAACAGCTCGACCCCATCCGCGCGAGCACCGTGGTGCTGATGCAGTTGTTGCCACTGCCCTTCGCCTCGGCGATTTTTTACTTCGTGGCACGCAGCATGAGCCACGAAGTCGATCGTAAAATCCGAGGTTTTGGTGAGCTACAACTGGTACTCGCCAAGCCCGATGCAACCAGCGGCAATGTCTATATCTCTGTTGAGCAGGTCTACCAACGGGACCGGGAACGCAATCGCCTCAACGAAGACCCCTGAACGCGCGCTTGTCCGGTTAGATTTTGATTTATTGCCGGGCCGCGACAGCTCGTGATGCACTCGCGGCTCAACCACAGTAGTGAGAAGCATCAGTGACAGGGAATCGCTCGCCGTTCAGACTTTGGCTCATGCTGGGAGCGTGCCTCAGCGCACTAACAGCACCGCTGGCAGCCGCAGAAAGTAGTTATACCGCCGCGCGGAAAATTGGGGGCGACGCCGTCGAGTTCCCCATCCGGGCAAGGGCGCGACGCAACGACGCATTTGTCATTTACTCCTACATCGTGGATCACACCGGCAGCGTGGCGGATCCGCGCATTGAGTACTCCAATAACATTCCAGAATTTGAGAACGCCGTGCTTGATTGGCTACAGACCCAGTCCTTCGAACCTGCCACCCGCGGAGGGATGCCCGTGGCGAGCAAGAAATTCGGTCGATTCGCCTTCATCATGGAAGACAAGCGCCAGGGTGCCAGTCGAAAGTTTGGCCGCGACTTTCGCGATGCCATCGTGGCGTTGAAGGCGGGCAACCTGGACAAGGTGGCCAAATCCATCGACCGTATGGAGCGCCTCACTCAGCGCAGCGTCTTTGAGGAGGTTTGGCTGCAATACACCTGGCTGCGCTACCACAACGCCCGGGGTGATGCCGACAGCGCCTACAGACGACTGGCCGTGCTCAAGGAATTTATGCGCAGCGATGCCAGCCGCAAACCAGAGGAGCGCATCGAGAGACTCGGCTTCTACCAACCCATTCTGGACGATGCCTACCACTATGAAGCCCACCACAACATGATCGAAGACGCCCGCGCAACATTGCGGCTTTTCGCCAAACATTTCCCCGACGCGGCGCGCACCAAGGAACTCGGTCACCACTTTCAGACGTTACTGGAAGACACCGCTGATGGTCGCTTTGATACCCGAGGCGTATTGCTGCCCAACCCGCTGTACCGCAATGAACCGCGATGGGTAGGGCGACTGTCTCACGAAGGGTTCTCGATGACGGTCACCAGGGGTTCGGTGTCGGCGGCTTCCCTTTATTGCAAAGACCAACAAGTCGAGTTTGCAGGCATCGACTTCAGCGCAGGTCCCTGGCAACCGCCGGGGCAATGGGCTGGATGCCAGCTGGAGGTCAGCGGCGATCAAGACACGCAGTTCGTGCTAAACCAAGGTTCATCGTGACACCGCCCTAAACAGGATAAGGCCGGCATTCACCGGCCTGTAGGTGACGACTTACTCGGCCCGACCGGCCTCGTAAAGCAACCAAATGGGCAGCCCGTTGGGCGCAAGTGCCGGTAGCAACTCCGCGGTCTCACGGGACTCCGCGCTGCCATCGGCATTGGTCGCCGTAACGGTGCAGGTATAGGCCACATCAGGATTCAAACCCGTGACCGTCGCAACACCACCACTCACCGTACCGCTGATGGTTTGACCGCCACCAGTACACTGCACGGCGACCGAGGTCAGCGCGCTGGCGCCCTCGTTCGCCACATCAAATTGAAGCGTGATTTCTCCGTCATCCGAAATTTCAGAACCGACAATGACCGGATTGGACGGACGACTACGGTAACTGAGCGACACGTCGTTGCCATCGCCACCATTGGTCTCTACCGACATCGCGACACCACTGACGGTGACAGTCTCAACGGGCGTTGTCCCCTGGAAGAAGGGTGTACCCGGTGCACTGCCATCAACGCTGAGAATCACCAGTTCATCGCCAACTGCAGGCGTATAGCCACCGCCCAGGACAGAGACCTGCGCATTGCCCATGGTCAGGTCACCCGTGATCTGAACCCCATCCTGCAAGGTGCAAACGCCTGTGCCTGCAGCTCTGGCTTCAACCACACTGCCCGACTCTAGCGTCAGTGAGGACACTCTCAGACAACCGAACGCCGAGGGATTGCCCGGGCTGATCCTGCCACCGCTCTCAACCACGACAGCTCCATCGATGCTCCCTGCACCGCGGAGCGTACCCCCGCTTTGTACGCGAACCGTGTCGGCCATCGCGACCTGACTGCTCAACAAGACGGTAACGGTGCCGCCAGCAAGTATCTGGGTCCAAAGCATGCCGCGCCGGGCCTTTGTAAAACGGTTCACAGTGAATCTCCTTGTATGGCGGCCAGCAGCTCAGCGACGAGCCGCTTCTGGGTGGACAACTCGGCGCGCAAGGCATCGATTTCTGCCTGCTGCGTCTCGAGCGCTGTGTTGTGGTTGCTGCGCAATTCACGAATCGCGCTGGTCAGCACAGGCACAAAGCCCTGGTAATTCACCGTCAGCGTGCCATCGGCCTGTTCGCTGACCAGCTCAGGCATGACCGCCTGCACTTCCTGCGCCAGGAAACCGATGCGTTCGTCATCGCCGCGACCCAATTCTTCGCGCCAGCGATACCGGTAACCGTCGACTTG
>CAYZWL010000063.1:0-15842 GCA_964482195.1 uncultured Alteromonadaceae bacterium
AAGAACGCAGCCTCCAGGAACAGGTGCTGGGTGCTGTCAGAAACACCGCTATGCTCACCACCCATGATGCCAGCCAGTGCAACGGGCTTGGCCTGATCGGCAATCAGTAGCGTGCCTTCACGCAGGGCGAGTTCGGCGCCATCCAGCAGGGTGAGCGTTTCACCCGCCTTGGCGTCGCGCACGACAATGCCGCCCTCGAGTACATCGAGATCGAAAGCGTGCAGGGGCTGGCCGAGTTCCAGCATGACATAGTTGGTCACATCAACGACCGCATCGATCGAACGCAAGCCAGCGCGACGCAGGCGCTCGCTCATCCAGAGTGGCGTCGGTCGGCTGAGATCCACATTGCGGATAACCCGCCCCAGATAACGGGGGCACTTGTCAGTGCTCTGCAATTCGACCGGGAAAGTGTTGTCGATGGTTGCCACAACGGGCGCGATATCGGGCTCGCAGACTTCGAGGCTGTTGAGTACAGCGACGTCGCGGGCGATGCCTCGCATGCCCAGGCAATCAGCCCGGTTCGGCGTCAGTCCAATCTCAATCGCATGATCATCAAGCCCCAGGTATTCGCGCAGCGGCGTACCCACGGGTGCGTCGGCCGCGAGCTCCATCAGACCGTCGTTTTCTTCGCTGATGGTCAGTTCCGCGGCGGCACACAGCATGCCCTGGGACTCAACCCCACGCAGCTTGGCCTTTTTGATTTTGAAATTCCCCGGCAACACAGCACCTACCATGGCGAGTGGTGCCTTGAGCCCAGCACGGGCATTGGGTGCCCCGCAGACGATCTGCACGGTTGTCTCACCGGCAGCGACTTCGCAAACACGCAGCTTGTCGGCATCAGGGTGTTGCTCGGCCTTCAAGATCTCAGCGACGACCACGCCGCTGAACGGCTGAGCTACCGGGTCAATCGCATCGACCTCCAGCCCCGCCATGGTGATCTGGTCGGCAAGCTCCTGGGTGCTGAGCGCCGGATTGACCCACTCGCGGAGCCACTGTTCAGAAATAATCATGATGGCTCCTTAAATGAACTGCTGCAGGAAACGCAGGTCGTTATCGAAGTTGAGGCGCAGGTCACCAATGCCGTAGCGCAACATGGCCAGTCGCTCGACCCCCATGCCAAACGCAAAGCCCGTGAAGCGCTCGCTGTCGATACCGCTCATTTCAAAGACCTTTGGATTCACCATGCCGCAGCCCAGCACCTCCAGCCAGCCGGTGTGGCTGCAAACCCGGCAGCCCTTGCCCGAGCATTTCACGCACTGAATATCGACCTCAGCTGAAGGCTCAGTGAACGGGAAGTACGATGGACGGAAACGCACGGCCAAATCATCACGCTCGAAAAAACCATGCAGAAAGTCCTCCAGCAGGCCTTTGAGGTCGGCAAAACTAGAAGTTTCGTCGATGAGCAAACCCTCTACCTGGTGGAACATCGGCGAGTGAGTCAAATCGGAGTCACATCGATAAACGCGTCCCGGGCAGATGACCCGGAACGGCGGCTCGCGGTTCTCCATGGTGCGAACCTGCACCGGAGAAGTATGGGTGCGCAGCACGTGGGTATCGTCCACGTAGAAAGTGTCGTGCATCGCCCTGGCCGGGTGATGCGCAGGAATATTGAGCGCTTCGAAGTTGTGGTAGTCATCTTCGATCTCAGGACCTTCAACCACCTCAAAGCCAATCGTCCCAAAAAAATCTTCCATGCGCTGGATGGTACGGGTGATGGGATGCAGGCCCCCGCGCTCAACCGCACGACCGGGCAAGGTCACATCGATTTTTTCGGCGGCAAGTTTAGCGGTCAGTGCCGCAGCGTTGAGCGCACTTTTGCGGTCATTGATCAGTGCCGACAGCGCCTGCTTCACCTCATTAATTTCAGCACCCGCCTTGGGTCGCTCCTCGGGCGATAACTTGCCCAGACCTTTGAGCAGGCCGGTCAGCTTGCCTTTCTTGCCGAGATAGTCGACGCGCAGCTGCTCCAGAACGGCGGGCTCTGCGGCCTGTTCGATCGCTGTTGTGGCTTCTGCTTTCAGTTCAGCCAGTGATTCCATGATTGCATTCCAGTTGCGTACCCAGGGTCTCTGCGAGTGCCTGCAGCTCCACTGCAGGGGCATTCGCGGGAATCCTCTAAACAAAAAAAGGGAGAGGCTCACACCTCTCCCTTTCGTGTACCTCTACATCGCTCCTCTAGGAGCGACGCAATCAGGCAGCGAGGGCGGCGCGGGCGCGTTCCACGACTGCAGCAAAGGCCGGCTTATCGTGTACTGCGAGGTCTGCGAGTACGCGACGGTCCAGTGCAATGTCAGCCTTCTTGAGGCCGTTGATCAGCTTGCTGTAGCTCAGACCGTTGGCACGCGACTGGGCGTTGATACGGGTGATCCACAGCGCGCGGAACTGACGCTTACGCTGACGACGGTCACGGTAGGCGTATTGGCCTGCCTTGGTGACCGCTTGCTTGGCCACACGGAACACGCGTGAACGCGCACCGTAGTAACCCTTGGCCTGCTTCATGATCTTCTTGTGACGGCGATGAGCCGTTACACCACGTTTTACTCGGGGCATTTATCCATTCCTCCTGATTGGGTGACGGCTTACTTGGCGCGCAACATACGATCGATCAGTACCTTGTCGGCCTGGTCGATCATGGACGTGCCGCGCAGCTGACGCTTACGCTTGGTCGTCATCTTGGTCAGGATGTGGCTCTTGTAAGCGCTCTTGCGCTTGTAACCACCGGCTGTTTTCTTGAACCGCTTGGCGGCCCCGCTGTGAATTTTTGCTTTGGGCATTTTCAATACTCCGCATTGGGCCCCTTCTCAGGAAGGGCGCATGACACATTCAGGTGTTAGGGCATTCACGGGCCACTAACCCCGTTTCTTGGGTGCGATAACCATGGTCATCTGACGGCCTTCCATTTTCGGGAATTGCTCGACAGATCCCAGTTCGCTCAGGTCAGCTTCGACTCGCTTGAGTAGCTCCATGCCGATTTCCTGATGAGCCATCTCACGGCCGCGGAAGCGGAGCGTGACTTTGGCCTTATCGCCGTTTTCGAGGAAACGCACCAGGTTGCGTAGTTTTACCTGGTAGTCCCCTTCATCCGTCCCTGGACGAAATTTCATTTCCTTGATCTGGATGCGCTTGGTCTTCTTGCGCTGGGCAGCCTTTTGTTTCTTCGCTTCGAAGATGTGCTTCCCATAATCCATGATCTTGCACACGGGCGGGTCATTCTCCGCCATGAGCACCAGATCCATACCAGCTGCTTCAGCTGCAGCACGCGCGTCTTCAATCGACACGATCCCGGCCTGCTGACCATCTGCACCAACCAACCGCACCTGCGGTGCAGTAATCTGGTCGTTGGTCAGCGCTTTTTTGCTTTTGCCGTCGCTCTTGATCGTCGTTCTCTCCTGCAATGAATCCGGATCCCAGGACAAAACCGCCGCACAAGTACACGGCCCCGTCGCTCCCAGGTTCGAAAGGCCGCATATCTTACGGCTCAGAGGGCCAAGACTCAAGCACTAAGAAATGGCAAAAATCGGCGTCAACACTAGGTATGACGCCGCCTGACCGCTCGTCCGTCCGCCGCCACGCAGGACGGCCGTGCAGTGCTCAATCTGTCGCTGCGGTCCGCCCGCGCATGGCCACGGCCTCGGCCAACAGATCACCCGCAGCCGCCACCGACATCACCCCATGGTCCTTGCCATGGCGCCCGCGCACCGATACCGCATCCGTGCTGGCTTCTTTATCGCCCACGACGAAGATATAGGGGATCTTCGCCAGCTCATGCTCGCGAATCTTGAAGCCGATTTTTTCATTACGCAGATCAGCAACCGCACGCAATCCGCGTGCATTCAGCGTTGCGACCACCTGCTCTACATAATCGGACTGCTTGTCAGTGATCGGTGCGACCACAACCTGCTGTGGCGCCAACCAAGCCGGGAACTGACCTTCATAGTGCTCGATCAGGATGCCAATGAAGCGCTCCAGCGAACCAAACAAGGCGCGGTGCAACATAACCGGGCGCTTGTCACGACTGCCGTCTTCATCGACGTAGGAGATATCGAAACGCTCGGGCAGGTTCATATCGACCTGCAAGGTGCCACACTGCCAGTCACGACCAATGGCATCCCGCAAAACAAACTCAAGCTTCGGCCCATAGAAGGCGCCCTCGCCTGGGAACAGCACGTAATCAAGTCCCATCACGTCCAGCGCATTGCTCAGCGCACCTTCGAGCTTGTCCCAGACTTCGTCACTGCCGATGCGGTTATCCGGCCGGGTCGACAGCTTGATCACCACGTCTTCAAAGCCGAAGTCCTTGTAGATGTCCAGCACCAACGCCACGACATCAATACACTCCTGCTCCATCTGCTGCTCAGTGCAGTAGATGTGGGCATCATCCTGAGTGAAGTGCCGCACCCGCATCAATCCGTGCAGGGCGCCGGACGGCTCGTAGCGATGCACTTTGCCAAACTCAGCCATCCGCAAAGGCAAATCGCGGTAGCTCTTGAGCCCCTGGGCAAACATCGACACCGAACCCGGGCAGTTCATCGGCTTCAGCGCAAAGACACGCTCGTCTTCGGTCTGCGTGGTAAACATGTTCTCGCGATAGTTGAACCAGTGACCAGAGGTCTCCCAAAGGCTACGGTCCATCACGTCCGGCGTGTTGATCTCCACATAGCCTGCGGCCGCCTGGCGTCCGCGCATGTAATCGAGCAACTGCTGGAAGATGGTCCAGCCCTTGGGATGCCAGAAGACCGAGCCCGGTGCCTCATCGCTAAAGTGGAATAGATCCAGCGCACGGCCCAGTTTGCGATGGTCGCGCTTCTCGGCCTCGGCGATACGGGTCAGGTACTGCTTGAGCGCCTTCTTGTTGGGCCACGCGGTACCGTAGATACGCTGCAATTGCTGGTTATTGGCATCGCCGCGCCAGTAGGCGCCTGCAACCTTGGTCAGCTTAAAGGCGCCGAGCTTGCCGGTGCTGGGTACGTGTGGCCCACGGCACAGATCTTTCCACTCTCCCTGTTGGTAGACGGAGATTTCCTCTCCTTCGGGCAGCTCTTTGATGATCTCGACTTTGTAGTCTTCGCCCATAGCGGCGAAGGCCTCGACAGCCTGCTCTCGAGACCACACCAGTCTTTCGACCGGCAGGTCCTCCGCCACGATCTCCTTCATGCGAGCCTCGATCTTCTCCAGATCGTCGGTCGTGAACGCGTGGTCAGCGGCGAAGTCGTAGTAGAAGCCATCTTCGACGGTCGGGCCGATGGTGACCTGGGTGCCGGGAAACAACTGCTGGACCGCCTGCGCAAGCAAATGCGCGGTTGAGTGGCGAATAATTTCAAGTCCGGCTTCATCGCGATCGGTGATGATCGCAAGTTTGGCGTCATCCGCCATCACAAACGACGTGTCGACCTCGCGGCCATCCACCACGCCACCGAGTGCGGCTTTGGCAAGTCCGGGGCCGATATCTGCGGCAACATCATGCACGGTTACCGGCTGCTCAAAGCGGCGTTCGGAACCATCGGGAAGGGTAATCACTGGCATTGGAGTGCTCCTTTTTCAGTGGCGGCCCCTACCAAGGGCCGCGTGATTTGAGGGCGCGCTCAAGCTTGAAAAGCTGCGCGGGCGCGATTGTACACAGCTTGAGTCATACTGACGACTCAGTCACCGCCGAGACCCAACAATGCCCGGAAATCACCTCCAGAGCACCGGCTGGCTGCTCAGCACCCTCTTGCTGGTCTGCCCCGTCACGCTGGCGCAAGACGATGGCAGCTGCTGCACCGCCAGCCTCGAAGAACCCGTCGCAGGTTCACGAGTGTCGGGCGTCAAAAATCTGCGTGGCTGGGCGGTCAGCGATGTGCCAGGCGCGGTCGTTGACCGCATCGAGCTCTGGGTCGACGGTGAGTACGTCTCAAATGTGCCGATTGGTGGTCTGCGTGAGGACGTGGCGGCCGCCTTTCCCGACCGGGCTGATGCCGCCCAGTCGGGTTACAGCATGGCCTTCAATTTTGGGGATCTCGGACCCGGCGAGCACGAGGTAAGCACCCGAACCTGTATCGATGACAGCCTGAGCATCAGCTGCGAGGTGCAATCGGCCGCGTTTACCGTGGTCACTTTTGGTGAGGCCTTCCTATCCGCCAGTGCAGGCCCAGACTTCGGTGACAGTACCGCCAGCGTGAACAGCCTGAATGGCGAGCTCGGTATCACGGGGGTTCGCGCACCCAACGGCAACACTTATGACGTCAAGCTTAACTGGCGCACAGCGTCACAAGGTTTCGAAATCGAGCAAATCGATGAAGCACCACGCTTCGAACCCCGGGCCTGCTTAACGCAGCCCGCCGCAACCTTTGGACAAACTGACACCGACATTCAACTGAACAATGGTGCCGTACTGATCAACTCCCGCGGTGAATTCTGGAGCCCGGAGCAAGACATTACCCTCTTTCAAACACGCGGTGGCGGCTGGAAGGCCCTGATCGGCGAGCTCGACTTCAGCATGGCGGAGCGTCTGCAGGACATCCGACTGAGCCGCGAACCGGACAGCTGCGATGAAGTCTTTGGCGAACCGGTCAATGGCTTTACGCTCGGTGCCTACAAGGACTTGCTGTTCACTGAACCCGACACAGGAGACACACGTTTTGTCACATCGGTCGGTCCCGCCTGTCCTATCGACTACGGTGAACTGCTGCTCTACGAAGACATCGTGCTCAATGCCTTCTGGATCGATATCGCCTCGGGAGAGCAGTGCTCGGTTGTGTGGATCGCCAACTGAGCAAGCGAAGGTTACACTCGGACGCGTAACAAAAACGTCGCTTCGGACCGCTCTGACACCATGGATCATCTCTACCAGTTGGCTTACATCAGCAGGAGCAACCTCGAAGGCACAGACCAGGTGGTCGAGTGGGAACTCGAGTCGATTCTCGACGCAGCAGTGCGCAACAATCCCGCAATGGGCATCACCGGTGCGCTCATGTATTCCGGCAACTACTTCTGCCAAATCCTGGAAGGACCCGAAGCGTCGGTTCGCGACCTGTTCAACAAGATTACTCAGGATGTGCGCCACAGCGAGGTAGATACGCTGCTGTTCGATGCTGTGGAGGAGCGACAGTTCGGGCAATGGGCCATGGCCTTCGCAGGCATCGATGCCTGTCAACGCTTCGACATCGAAGGTATCAAGCAGGCGCCGGATGGTCTGTTCGCCAAAGCCATGGGCAAGGCACTGGTGGCTTCGCTCACGCAAATGGTCGCCGAACGGGAGTCCAATCTGGGTGCCAGCGGGGGACCCGCGAGTCGCAAAAACCCGGCCTGAGACCGGGTTCGCCGTTCAAACTCCGCCCTTAAGGCTTGAGACTTACTTCGACACGACGGTTCCGGGCCTGACCCGCCTCAGTCTCGTTAGTCGCCACCGGCATTCGCTCGCCCTCACCACGAATCTGCAGCTTCGCGGCTGCCACACCTTCGGCGACCAGCGCATCGCGCACCGCCCGCGCTCGCGCCAGGGACAAATCGTCGTTGTAGGCGTCCGTGCCCTTGCTATCAGTATGGCCCACGACCATAAAGGTGATCTGTGGATGCTGCCCGATAAACCGTACAGCTGGCTGAAGTACTTGCTTGGCATCGGCGGGCAACTTCGCGCTATCGAATGCGAAGTTGAGTATTCGGCTATCGAAAACCAGGGGCTTGGCGCACCCCAGTTCATCAACCTCGATGCCAGCTGGCGTGTCTGCGCAGCGGTCGTCGCCGTCATCCACCCCATCACCGTCGGCATCGGATACCGTAGCGCGAGTGGCGGAACGGGGAATGGCAGGCGGTTCGAGCGAGGTCAGGTAGGGCGAGGGCTCCGCCTCCCGACACAGTCCGAGTGCTGCGGCGGACCCGGCTGCGGCACCTCCCAAGGCGGCACCACCCGCACCACCAAGCGACCCCGCGCCGACACCGGTGGCGGTAAAGGTCATCAGACACGCCTGATATTCCTTGTCGTCAACCGCGACACAACCCGAAACGAAAACCATCACCAGTGACAAGGCGAGGAAACGCCGCCCCACCGCAGTCGATGCACCCAACATTGGCCAGCCCCCTGAAAACTTTCCGCCAGTCTAGATCAGGTCTGTCACAAGTGCATCCTGCCTGTGCGCAAGGTCGGGTTTTCAGGATCAGGCTTCGCCACCACGACAAGCCTAAGCGGCCCGCCCGGCACAACGGCGTCGAGCGGATAACAGGTCACCAGTACCAGATCACCGGCGACCACACCGGGGGGCAGTCGCCCGCGGCGGCTGTCGATCACGGTACTGCGCCAAACCCGGTAGCTCGCTGCAGCACCATCAACGAAGTCGAGCTCAACCGGATCACCGCCATGCAGTTCGTCCAGCCGCGAAAAATGCGTATCGCGATGGCCGCTGATCATGTGAATGGGCGGCTCGATATCCATCTTAAACTGCTGTGAAAACCCGGGCGAGAACGCCAGCGCACTGCCGCTGTCGTGATCGAGCACCCAATAACTCGACGACAACGCGGGCAATCGCAGTCGTGCCGTCACTCGACTGTCAGCCCACGGCCAGGGTTTAGTCGCCACACCGCCGGCCAACCCCCGCTGCCAGCTGTCCGCCAACATCCATTCAGCGAGCTCGGCCTTCGCCCGCATGCTGCCACCGACCGCGAGCGCCCAGATGCCGGCCACTCCCCAGGCCAACGCCATCAACCTAAGCGCGCTGCGACGGCGCATGAACAGCCTCCTCACGACAGAGCCGCAGCATCACCACGCCAAGCAGCAGGCACGCGACACCGGCGTAAATCCACAGATCAATGCCCAGCGCTGTGCTGGCGAAGTGGGCAGCGCCAGCCGGGGGCATCGCAGGTACCTGCCTGGACCGCGCCGACTCGCTCTGCGGGCGACTCACGCGCTGCTCAACGGCCACAAAACTCGTGAATGGCGTCGCAAGCTGATGCTTCAATCCCAGTGCCAGCACCAGCGGCCTGACATGGGACTGGGGTATGCCGGCGACCCATGCGCCATCGAGTAACCAGTCGATCCGTTGACTCGCCCACCGTCGGGAAATCGTCGTACCGGATGCCACATCCTGTGCCAGCGCAGGCAGCTGCACCGAACTGCGCCATGGCCTTCCGTCCAGCAATCCGGAAACCTCGACCCGCCCACCGGCCGGGGCCTCATCGAGTTTGACCCTTTGGATAAGTGGCTGCCCTAGATAGAGGTCCGCGGCAATCGGCACGGCGGGCTCGGCACCGACTGGCCAGTCAATTTGTACCTGGGTGACAACCGGATGCGACATCAGCTTTAACAAAGCGGTCAATTCACGCTCCACTTCATCCAACGAGGCAATCTGTCGATAGACGCCACGACCCATTGCCGCCGCCCGGCGCATGAAACGGATGTTGGGCGCGCTGCCGATTGCTACCGTAAAGAGGCGGCTCTGGCCGAGTTGCTCATGGATCAACCGGAATAGCGCAGCCTCTCCGGCAACGGCGCCATCGGTCAGAAACATCACTTGCCGCAATGGATCTGCCTCAGACGCGGCATAGGCAAACGCTTGCGCCAGGGCCGGGTACATTTCAGTCCCACCCTCGGCATCAAGCCGTTGCAAGAATCGCTGGGCCTCGTGAATAGTGTCAGGTGTTGCTGACACAAGCTCACCAAAAAGCGCCCGGGTCCGGCTCTCAAAGGTGACAATGTCAAAACGATCCTGCGGGCGCAGGTCGGCGAGCGCCGTCTGTGCGGCGGCTACCGCCTGACGGATGGGCATGCCATCCATCGACCCGGATACGTCAATGACCAGCACCAGGTCCCTAGCTTGTGGCGCGGGTGTTAAGGCCGGTGTGGGCGGCAGCAACGCCAGCTCGGCGTAGTAGTCACCCTCGTGAGATTCAAGCAACACATTGGGCGCGGGAACCTCAGGCTCGCGCAGCTGCCACCGCAGCACCAGATCGCGATCCATCGGCGCTCCGGCCCGCCCTGAGGAAATCTCCAACACATTGCCCTGCCAACGCTTCTGGCTCTGGTGTAACGGCGTCACCACTTGCCCCAACGACCCATGTGCGCGCAGCGTCAGGCGGTAGTCGAGCCGGTGTTCAAACACAGGCGCGGGTTGCAAACCAAGATGCGACGCAGTGCTTGTCATCAAAGCCGTCGCGGCGGCATTGAACCCGTCGGGCAGCAAGGCGTACCGCGGCGTCAGCGTGGTCGGGAACTGTACCGTGTACCAATCATTGTCGCGCTGCACAGCCAGACTGAGGGACACTTCGACAACCACACTGCCTTGTGGGGCGATGTTGGCGATCCGCATGTTGAATAGATCGGGGCTCAGTTGCTCGAGCAGGCTCGCTCGCTGGCCCTGAGCCGCCGCCTGCTGATAGACCTGCTGAGCCTCGCGGCGCTCGCGTATCTTGCCGATGATGCGACGACCATCCAGCTCGATGGTGAGTCCGTGCACCGCGGCCTTGTCGGGCACGGGCAGCACATAGAGCGCATCCACCCACTGCTCGGACGGATTCACAAAAATCTGCTTCAGGGTTGCTTCGGCGCCGTCACCGGCGATGTCCATCTCCAGCTTGGTAGCCGTCAACAATGCTGGCGTATGCGACTCAGCGCTTTGGATCAGTAGCTGGGGTGATCCAACATCGCCGAGGACTTCCGCCCGCACCGGCACAGCGAGACACAGCGATACAAGCAGCAACCAGATCACTCTGGATACGTGTTCGAGGGCCACCGAACAGTTGGCGGATCGAAACATAGGGGAACTCCTCAATACCATGGGAATCCCAGTTCACTGAATCGCGATGGCGATGCACGCGGCAAAGCTGCAGCGATGGCGCGCAATTCTGCGCAATTGTGGCAAACCCTTGAGACACGTTGTGCTGGGTGTAACCTGCACACCGCACCCACCGAGAGATAGCTATGGCAGCACAGATACTCATCGTCGAAGACGAGCCCCTGTTGGCTGCCAATTACCGCGACCTACTGACGGGTGCCGGCTTCGAAGTCAGTGTGATTCACGACGCTGAAACAGCACGCAGCCGCTGGCGACAACAACGCCCAGATCTACTGCTACTCGACATTGGCCTCAACGGGGATCCTGAAGCCGGCTTTGATCTGTGCCGGGAGCTGCGCAGCGAGGCACCTACACTGCCAATTGTTTTCCTCACCGCTCGCGATGATGAGGTGGATGTCATCTCGGGACTGCGACTGGGTGCTGATGACTACTTGACCAAGGACATCTCCCAGGCCCATCTGCGCGCACGCATTACCGCGCTGTTGCGCCGAGTACGCGCCATGAGCAGCCCGGAAATGGTCGAGCACGTGCTCGAACGCGGAGACCTCACACTGAATCAGGAACGGCTGACCACCCGCTGGCGAAACGAGGTGGTTGAACTGACCTTCACTGAGTTCTGGATGGTGCACGCCCTCGCCCAACACCCCGGTCATATCAAGAGCCGCAGTCAACTCATGGACGCCGCCAGCGTGGTTCTAGACGACAGCACCATCACATCGCACGTGCGCCGCATTCGCGCCAAGTTCGCTCACGCAGACCCTGACTTCGACCGCATCGAAACTGCCTATGGTCTGGGTTATCGATGGCGAGGCGACGCCTGAGCCCATGCGCCTGGCTATTCAGTTTGGGCTGGTCAGCCTGACCTTACTACTTGTGCCCTGGGCGGGTTGCGCCTTTCTGGCAGAGAACGAGCGAGCATTACAAACCGCCCAACAACAGGCCAGCCGTGCCATCGCCACGACGGCCGCTGCCGTTCTGGCTGAGCAAATCGACCTCATCTATCCGCAATCCGGTCGGCTGGCTGGCGACGAGACCCAGCAGGGGCTGCCATTGCCCACACTCGAACCCAGGCCGCGGATTGACGGCTGGCTTGAAGCAACGGAATGGCAATCTCAGCAACCGCTCCAGCGTGGAGGACAGCGCCGACAAGTCATGCTCTATCGCGGGCGAGGCAGCGATTCGCTGTACCTGGGCGCGATCATCACCGAACCCGAACCCCGTTACTTCAACCCCCAGTACACTGCTCAGGGCAGCAACGTCGCGGACCGCCTTTTACACAGCGACAGACTCGAACTGCGTCTTGGCAGTGCGCCGGCGGCCCGCTTCACCATCGCTCCCGAGGGACCCGGGCGCGGTCAGTTGCTGCGGATCACAGGCGACGACTTAATCCCGGTCGACGACACGCGATTCTGGTGGCAAGAAACGGCGACCGGATATCAGGTAGAGATTTCTCTGCCGCTTGCGCTCGCTGCCGGCAGATTGGGCATCGCTTACATCGGCGAGGATGACAGCGGTGCAGAGGCCATCGCCTTCAGCACGGAGACCACGGCCCTTCCCTGGCTGATTGCGCCTGCCCCTCAACTCGATGACTGGCTCACCACGCTCACCCCCCCGGGCATGCAAATGACACTGTATGACCGCTGGCAGTGGCCGTTGGCCAGCGCAGGGCGATCGACGAGCACACCCGCTACCGAAGGCCATTGGCTACTGCGCTGGCTGTACCGCCAGATGCTACCGGGACAATCTCTGGCAGCCCCGCTCGCCGTTGATGCGTCCGGGCGGCTGTCCCAGCCCCTTCTGGGAGATGGCAGCGGCCATATCTTCAAGCACGGTACGGCTGCGGGCCCGCGGCTGACTGTCACTGCACCGGTCATCCACCGACAAACCACGATTGCCACCGTCGCGGTGTCTCGACCACTCGAAGAATTTCTGTCACTGACCGATCAGGCCTTCGCCGGACTGTTGGCGCGGGGGCTGGTGGTGCTGTTAATCACGGCTACGACCCTATTGGGATTTGCCGGTCTGGTGAGCTGGCGACTCAGGCGCCTGCAACACCATCTCGACGCGACCGGACAGAGCAGCAACTCCCATTCGCTCCGTCTGCCGGTCAGCCTACTGGGCGATGAGATCGACGCACTGGCAGGCCGGTTTAACCAGCAACTACAGGCACTCGATGAGTATCAGCGCTATCTCAGCTCGCTGAACCAAACGCTGGCCCACGAACTCCGCACACCGGTAGCCATCGTTGCTTCCTCACTGGAGAACCTGCGCCTGCCCGGCGTGGATGAGTCCCAACGAGAGGCGCTACTCGCTCGCGCCAGCGTCGGCATCGAGCGGCTTCAACATCTGTTTACGGGATTACAGGAAGCGCGGCGTTTGGAACAAGCCGTTGGCAACGAGCCGCACCAGCAGGTAGACCTGGCGCAATTGCTGCGAGATCTCGCAGCAGCCTATGCCCAGAGCTTCACCGATCACCGTTTTGACCTCATCGCGCCCGACCAGGGCACCTGGGCTACCATCGCCCCAGAGCAGTTTGTGCAAGCCATCGACAAGCTCATCGAAAATGCCGCGTCTTACGCACCGGCGGGCACCACCATCCATTTGACCCTCGAGCAACGAGGTCTGTGGTGGCGAATCAGCGTCGAGAACCAGGGCTCGCAACTGCCCGATGTGCCCGAGCAAAGCCTTTTCGAGCCACTGATTTCTCACCGGGGTTCGCGACGGGACGAAGCCGCGAGCACTCAGCATCTGGGTCTGGGGCTGCATATCGTCCGACTGATTGCGCAGTACCACGGGGGCGAACCCTTCGCGCAGAACCTGCCGGATCATCAAGGTGTGCGGATCGGCTTCTCAGTGCGGGGCAGCCACTAGCTGACGAAAGCCAACTGCTTGATCTCGGCAACCTGATCGCGCAATGCGGCGGCTTCCTCGAACTCCAGATTCTTGGCGTGCTCGACCATCTTGGCTTCGAGGTCAGCGAGCTTGCGCGACAGGGCCGCGGGGGTAAGGTTTGCCACATCCGCGCTGTAAGCGGCCTTGTCTTCGGCGATTTTTCGCTCGCGGGCGCTCTTCGGTTTGGTGGGCATCCGGCGTGCCCCTTCAAGAATGTCCTGGACGGACTTTTCGATGCCCTTGGGCGTGATGCCGTGTTCCTCGTTGAAGGCAACCTGCTTTTCCCGGCGGCGAGCCGTCTCGTTGATGGCGCGCTCCATCGAGCCCGTCATGTTGTCCGCGTAAAGAATAGCGCGACCACGAAGGTTACGCGCCGCACGACCGATAGTCTGGATCAGCGAACGATCTGAGCGCAAAAAGCCCTCCTTGTCCGCGTCGAGAATCGCCACCAGTGATACCTCGGGCATATCGAGGCCCTCACGCAACAGGTTGATGCCAACCAGCACATCGAAGTTGCCAAGCCGGAGATCGCGGATGATCTCGACCCGCTCGACCGTATCAATATCCGAGTGCAGGTAGCGCACGCGGACGTCGTGTTCGTTGAGGAATTCGGTGAGATCCTCGGCCATACGCTTGGTGAGGGTCGTCACCAACACCCGATCCCCCATCTCCACCGTGCTGTGAATTTCCGCCAGCAGGTCATCCACCTGGGTGCGGGCCGGGCGAATCTCCACCTCGGGGTCGACCAGGCCCGTGGGACGCACCAGTTGCTCCACGGTTGCGCCCGCGTGTTCGATCTCGTAATTGCCCGGGGTGGCGGAGACGTAGATCGCCTGGGGTGCCATGGCCTCCCATTCCTCGAACTTCATCGGCCGATTGTCCAGCGCTGAGGGCAGTCGGAAGCCATACTCCACCAGCGTCTCTTTACGGGAGCGGTCGCCCCGATACATGCCGCCGATCTGTGGGATGGTGACGTGAGACTCGTCGATCAGGATGAGGGCATTCTGGGGTAGATACTCAAACAGCGTAGGCGGTGGCTCGCCGGGGGCCCGACCCGACAGATAGCGCGAGTAGTTTTCAATCCCCTGGCAATAGCCCAGCTCGCGAATCATCTCGATGTCATAGCGGGTGCGCTGCTGGATACGCTGGGCTTCGAGCAGTTTGTCCATGTCCTTGAGCTGCTTGACCCTTTGCTCGAGCTCTTCCTCGATAAGATCCACAGCGCCCAGCATGGTGTCCCGGGACGCCACATAGTGGGTTTTGGGGAAGATGGTGATCCGCGGCAGTTTTTCGGCGATAGCGCCGGTCAGCGGGTCAAATGTGCAGATGTTCTCCAGCTCTTCGTCGAACAGCTCCAGGCGAACGGCCAGGTCCTCGGAGTCCGCGGGGAAGATGTCGATGACATCACCACGCACCCGGTAGGTGCCGCGCTTGAAGTCGATGTCATTGCGGGTGTATTGCAACTCTGCCAGCTTGCGCAGCACGCCTCGCTGATCGATCAGCTCCCCCCTCGAGAGATGCATGACCATCTTGAAGTAGGACTCCGGGTCGCCCAGACCGTAGATCGCGGAGACCGTTGACACCACCAAGCAGTCTTCCCGCTCGATCAGGGCCTTGGTGGCCGACAGACGCATCTGCTCAATGTGATCGTTAACCTGAGCGTCCTTCTCGATGAAGGTATCCGACGAGGGCACATAGGCCTCGGGCTGGTAGTAATCGTAATAAGAAACAAAGTACTCGACGGCGTTCTTGGGGAAGAACTCCTTGAACTCCCCATAGAGCTGGGCCGCGAGGGTTTTGTTGTGCGCCATAATGATGGTCGGCCGCTGCACCTTCTCGATCACATTGGCCATGGTGAAGGTCTTACCCGAACCCGTCACACCCAACAGAATCTGCGAGGCGAGGCCCGCATCGATACCCTCGACCAGCTGGCGGATGGCCTCGGGCTGATCACCGGCGGGCGCATAGGAGGAATTGACTTCAAAACGGCGTGCCATGGCGTGGACCCAGGTCAGTACTCAATGCAAGCCGCACAGTATTGCGGTTTTGGCGCCGGAGTACAGCATGACGAGAAAGTGTTGACGAAAGAAAAAAGTGTCCTGTACCATTGCGCGCCTTCCTGAGGGAAGACTATTCCGCCTTAGCTCAGTTGGTAGAGCAATTGACTGTTAATCAATGGGTCGCTGG
>CAYZWL010000064.1:0-15061 GCA_964482195.1 uncultured Alteromonadaceae bacterium
GAGCAGGTCAGCGAGACACCGTTCATCGCCAACAGCACCCAGCTCGACACCCACCGGCGCATGCTGCTGATCACCGGCCCCAACATGGGCGGTAAGTCCACCTACATGCGCCAGAACGCACTGATCGCTCTATTAGCTCACGTGGGCGCGTTTGTCCCTGCGACCCGGGCACGGCTGTCGATCCTCGACCAGATCTTTACCCGCATTGGCTCCTCAGATGACCTCGCCAGCGGGCGCTCGACCTTCATGGTCGAGATGACCGAGACCGCCAACATCCTGCACAACGCCAGCCCCAACAGCCTGGTGCTCATGGATGAAGTCGGCCGTGGCACCAGCACCTTCGACGGGCTGAGCATCGCCTGGGCGGCCGCGCTGGTGCTGGCCACCGAGGTGCGGGCGTTTACCCTGTTCGCCACCCATTACTTCGAGCTCACCACCCTGCCCGAAACCTGCCCCGAGATGGCCAACGTGCACCTCGACGCCACCGAGCACGAGGACCACGTGGTGTTCATGCACAACATTCAGGAGGGGCCGGCCAATCGCAGCTTCGGCTTGCAGGTGGCCAAGCTCGCAGGGGTACCCGCGCCGGTACTGCGGCTCGCCGCCAGCAAGCTGCAAGAGCTTGAGGCCGCCCCGCCCGCGCCCACCATGGCGCCTTCGCAAGACGACCTGTTTCAGCAGGCCCAGCGGGACCCACTGCTCGAGCAGATCGACGCACTGGACCCCGACGACATGTCCCCCCGGGAAGCGCTGGAAGCCCTGTACCGCCTGAAGAAGCTAAGCCTCGATCCCTGACGATCCGCCATATCGATATAAGTTATTAAAGCAGCCGCCTGAATTGGATTTGCCGCACAGTGACGGTATCCTCGGCGGCTGAATTTGGAGGACGGTATCAATGACCTTTGTTGTTGGCGAAGACTGCATCAAGTGCAAACACACGGACTGTGTCGAAGTCTGCCCCGTAGACTGTTTTTACGAAGGACCCAATTTTCTGGTCATTCACCCCGATGAGTGCATCGACTGCGCCCTGTGCGAGCCCGAGTGCCCCATCGACGCGATCTTCTCGGAAGACGAGCTGCCCAAGGGCCAGGAGGCCTTCCTCGAGATCAACGCCGAGCTCGCGGACATGTGGCCCAACATCACCGAGAAGAAAGACCCGCTGCCCGACCACGAAGAGTGGGCTGGCAAGCCGGGCAAGCTCGCCATGCTGGAGCGCTGAGGCGCTGATTGATAACGGCGCCGGCCAGCCCGTGCGCCGACTTACTCGCTAGCCAGTACCGCCTCCAGCGACACACCCTGTCGATCGGCGATGGCTCGCAGCCGCGCAAGCGACTCCACCTGGATCTGCCGCACCCGCTCCCGGGTCAGGCCAACCGCGTCACCCACTTCTTCGAGGGTGGCCGGTTCATACCCCCGCAAGCCAAACCGCCGCGCCAGCACTTCACGCTGCCGCGCTGCCAGTTGATCCAGCCAGTCCTCCAGGTTCGCCCGCATGTGTTGCTGCTGCACTTCCTGTGAGGGGTCCAGCGACAACTCATCAGACACCGTGTCCAGCAACTGAAGCTCGCTGTCATCGAGCACCGGCGAGTCGAGGGAGGTCACCCGCTCGCTAAGCTTGAGCAAGCGCTGCACCTCATCCACGGTTTTACCCAACGCTTGCGCCACCTGCTCGGTCGACGGTTCCTGGTCCTGGGTCTGGGACAGCTCCCGGGCCTTGCGCAGGCAGGCGTTCACATCTTTGAGCACATGGATCGGCAAGCGAATCGTGCGCGTCTGGTTCATCAGCGCCCGCTCGATGGTCTGGCGGATCCACCAGGTGGCATAGGTTGAAAACCGGAATCCTTTGTCCGGGTCGAATTTCTCGACCGCGCGCATCAGCCCCAGGTTGCCCTCCTCCACCAAATCGAGCAGGGTCAGGCCGCGGTTGCTGTAGCGGCGCGCAATACTCACAACCAGCCGCAGGTTGCACTCGATCATGCGCGCCCGGCCCTCCGGGTCACCGTCGCGAGCGAGTCGCCCGTAGTGCTGTTCCTCTTCGGCGGTCAGCAGTTGCCAGCGTCCCATGTTGTTGAGGTACAACTGGGTGGCGTCGAGTGGCTGGGGGCCTCGTGGGTTGGCTGGGGTAACCGTCGGTTCCTGACCAACAGACATCGCGCTGACTCTCCTGAGCCACCGCGGCAACCGAATTAACGCGACGGCAACAACTTTTGCGGGTCCACGGGTTTACCGCGCCGCCTGATCTGAAAATGCAGCTTCACCTTGTCGGTGCCGCTGCTACCCATGCGGGCAATCTGCTGGCCCGCTTGTACCCGGTCACCTTCGCGCACCAACAACTCGTCGTTGTGGCCGTAGGCACTCAGGTACTCCTCGTTGTGCTTGACGATGATCAAGGCGCCGTAGCCAGTCACGCCGGTACCGGCGTACACCACGTTGCCGGCGGCGGTCGCACGGATCGCCGAGCCACGCTCGCCGGCCACATCGATTCCCTTGCGCGGGTGGCTCGCGTAGCGCTGCACCACCTGGCCCTCGCTCGGCCATCGCCAACGGCCCACCGGGGTATTCGCCACCGGGGTCGCCCTAGTCGGCTCTTTTTTAGCGGCCACCGATGACGGTTTCGTGACGGATTGAGGACGTTTTTGCGGCGCGGCCGGCTTGGGCCGGCTCGCGGGCACTGTGGTTTTCGCCACACTGCTATTGGGTTTGGGCGCGCTCACGGGTGCTGGCGTGCTGGCTGTGTTGCTGACCGTGGTATTCACCGGGCGCAGGTCCGTCGCCAGCACCTGCCCGGGGTAGATGGTGTACGGGGCCCGCAGCGCATTGCGGCCGGCCAACGCACGAAAATCCATGCCCAGGCGGAAGGCAATCGAATAGAGCGTATCGCCCCGCTGTACGGTGTAGGGCTTACCCGCGCGCAGGGTCACGGTAGACACAGGCCCCGATGAAGACGAGCGCTCTTCAGGCAGCGTACGAGGCGCACGGCCGGTTTTGTCGACCACCGGTGCCAGCGGCCGGTCCGCGCAGGACACCACCGCCGCGACCAACCCAAGCCATACCAGCGCACGCGTCAGTTTCATGGGCGCGCACGACCCGCCGCGACCCAATGGGTCACCACCACCAGTAACAGCCCTGCTGTCACTGCCATGGCACAGAGCAGTACTTGCGGGTCACCCCCCGCCGCCGCGTAGGTCTCGGGCAGTACCGGCAACTGCTGCACGGGGCGCGGTTCGCCATGGCGGTCGATGACGGTGCTGACCACCCGGCGCCAGGGCCACAGCGCGGTGGTAGAGCCGAGCAAAAAGCCCGTCAGCAGCGCCATGATGCGGCGACGTTGGTGGTCCAGTAACCAGTGCAGCAGCTTGCTGAAGCTCAGCAGGCCAACGGCGCAGCCGGTGGCAAACACCAGCAGCTCGGTGATGCGCGGCGTCGTCAGCGCGCTGATCACTGCCGGGTACATGCCCAGCAGCAGCAAGATAAAGCTGCCCGAAATACCGGGCAGGATCATGGCGCAAATCGCGATGGCACCCGCCAGCAGGAAGCCGACCAGCCCGGGGATGAACTGCCCACCCGGTGACAGCGCCACCGCCACCGCCAACACGGCCCCGAGCAAAAGCAGGGCACCGTCGGCGAGTCGCGTTTGGGGCAATTCGCTGCGCCACAACAGCACGGCACTGGCAGCGACCAAGCCAAAGAAGAACGACCACAGCAGTTCCGGGGCAGTCGCCATCGCCCAGTCGATGACGTTCGCGAGCAGCAGCACCGACGTGACGGCACCACTCAGCAACACCAGCAAAAAGGTCGCGTCGACTTTCTCCCAGGCGTCGCGAATGCGGCCCGTCAATAACAGTTTGACCCACGCGGTATCGACCGCGGCGAGCGCCGCGAGCAGGCGGTCGTAAATACCGGTGATGAGCGCGATGGTACCGCCAGAGACGCCAGGGACGATATCAGCCGCGCCCATGGCCATGCCCCTGACAAACACACCGAGCAGCGTGGGCATCAGGTTTGTCGCCCGGGCACCATGGGTACGAAACGGACCTCTTCCACCGCGGTGGTCTGCGGCCCGTCTTCGGTGAGCGTGACCTGCACCAGGCGCTGGTTGCGCCCGCCCACGGGCATCACCAGCCGCCCGCCGGGGGCCAGTTGGTCGATGAGTACCTGGGGGATGTCCTCAGGCGCAGCCGCGGCAATGATGGCATCGAAGGGCGCTTCGTCCTCCCAGCCCGCCAGACCGTCTGCATGGCGCAGCCGCACATTGCGGATCCTGAGTTTGCGCAGCCGCTGGCGGCTCTTCTCCAGCAGGCCCTTGATGCGCTCGACTGCGCAGATCTCGCCCACCAGTGGTGCCAGCACTGCGGTTTGGTAACCCGAACCACTGCCAATCTCGAGCACCCGCTTGGGCTTGCCACCCGCGAGCACCAGTTCGGTCATGCGCGCCACGATGTAAGGCTGGGAGATCGTCTGCCCCCAGCCAATGGGCAGCGCGGTGTCTTCATAAGCGCGGTGCGCGAGCGCCTCATCCACGAACTCGTGGCGGGGCACCTGCCGCAGCGAGTCGAGCACCGCGTAGTCGGTGATGCCCTGGTCCATCAGCCGTTGGATCAGCCGTTCACGCGTGCGCATGGAGGTCATGCCAATACCCTGACGATCCATGCTTACGCCGCCTTCTCCAGCAGTACCACCGCGTGGGCAGCTATGCCCTCTTCCCGGCCCACAAAGCCCAGCCGTTCGGTGGTGGTGGCCTTGACGTTCACCGCGCGCCAGTCCGCGTCGAGATCGCTGGCAATGTGTGAACGCATGGCATCGATATGAGTGGCCAGGCGGGGCTTTTGCGCCACCACGGTGCTGTCGATGTTGACCACCGACCAGCCGTGTTCGCCCAGCAGTGCCACCACGTGACGCAGCAACTCGCGGCTGTCGATACCCGCGAACCGCGCATCGGTATCGGGGAAGTGCCGGCCGATATCACCGAGACCCGCGGCACCCAGCAAGGCGTCGCAAATCGCGTGCAGCAGCACATCGCCGTCGGAATGGGCGACCAAACCCTGGTCACAGGGGATACGCTCGCCGCCGAGCACCACATGGTCGCCCGGGCCGAAGGCGTGCACGTCGTAACCGTGTCCAATACGCATCAGCCGACACCATTCATATTTTGCAGGAACAGCTCAGCCAACTTGAGGTCCTCAGGTACCGTGACCTTAATGTTACTCGACGGGCCTTCAACAACCCGAACCGGAAAACCGGCCATTTCCATGACCATGGCTTCATCGGTCACCAGCACGTCGTTGGCGATGGCGCCGCGCAGGGCCTCGCGCAGGTCACGCAGGCGGAACATCTGCGGCGTCTGCGCGCGCCACAGGGCGCTGCGGTCGACCGTCGCGGTAATGCGCTGTTCGTCGTCAACCTGCTTGACCGTGTCGGTCATGCGCTGGGCCAGAATGGCGCCGGTATTTGTGCGCAGCACGGTATCGATCAGGGTCTTGGCAACGCCGACCGGCAGGCAGGGCCGTGCAGCGTCGTGCACCAGCACCCAGTCGTCGTCGCGGGCCACCTCGGCCAGCCGCTCAAGGCCCGCCAGCACCGAGTCGGCCCGTTCGGCACCGCCCGCGGTGCGCATGATGCGCGGGTCCGCGAGGCTCGCCACCGAATCGGCGCGCCGGTCACTGGGGTCGAGTACCACCACCAGTCCGCGAATATCCGGGCAGGCCAACAGTGCCTGCAGGGTGTGTTCGAGCAGGCTCGCCCCCGCGACACTGAGATATTGCTTGGGTACTTCAGCTGCCATGCGGCGACCGCTGCCCGCTGCGGGGATCACCCCCCAGACACTGGTCATTTGGATTTCACCTCATCCTTCTCGTCGGCAAACTGATAGTAGATTTCGTCGCCTTTGACCAATCCCAGGTCTTCCCGGGCGCGGGCCTCCAGCTCTTTGTTACCGGTTTGCAGCTCCAGCACCTGGCGCTCGAGCGCGCTGTTACGGGCCTGCAACTCGGCGTTAACCGCCTGCTCGCGTTCGATCCGGGCCTTGAGTTGCATCGCCTCGGCGATGCCCCCCTCAGCCAACCACAGCCGGTACTGCAGCAGCAGTACCAGCAGGAACAGACCGCCAGCGAGCCAGCGCATCAGCCGCGGGTGAACTCCGCACGACCGCGGTAAGGCGCGGTGGGGCCGAGCTCAGCTTCGATACGCAGCAGGCGATTGTACTTGGCTACCCGGTCAGAGCGGCACAGGGAACCGGTTTTGATCTGGCCGGCACCGGTACCTACGGCCAGGTCGGCGATGGTGGCGTCTTCGGTCTCACCCGAGCGGTGCGAAATCACCGCGGTGTAGCCGGCGTCCTTGGCCATGGCAATCGCGTCGAGGGTCTCAGACAGCGAGCCGATCTGGTTGAACTTGATCAGGATCGAGTTACCAATGCCCTCATCGATGCCGCGCTTGAGAATGCTGGTGTTGGTCACGAACAGGTCGTCGCCCACCAGCTGGACCTTCTCGCCCAGTTTGTCGGTGAGGATTTTCCAGCCCGCCCAGTCCGACTCGTCGAGGCCGTCTTCGATCGAGATGATCGGGTGGCCTTCGGTCAGCTCAGCGAGGTAGTCCGCAAAGCCTGCGCTGTCGAAATCGCGGCCGTCGCCAGAGAGGTGGTAGCGGCCGTCCCGGTAGAACTCAGAGGCCGCACAGTCGAGCGCCAGGGTGATGTCCTCACCCAGCTTGTAACCGGCGTTGCTCACCGCCTCGGCAATCACTTCAAGCGCCGCCGCGTTGCTGGGCAGGTTCGGCGCAAAGCCGCCTTCGTCACCGACCGAGGTCGCCAGACCCTTGGCCGACAGCACCTTCTTCAGGTGGTGGAAGATCTCAGCACCGATGCGCAGGGCCTCGGCAAAGGTCGGCGCCGCCACGGGCTGGACCATGAATTCCTGAATGTCGACATTGTTGTCGGCGTGCTCACCGCCGTTGATGATGTTCATCATCGGCACGGGCATGGTGAGCTGGGTGTTCCCTGCCAGGTTGGCGATGTGCTGGTACAGCGGGATCTTTGCCGACTGGGCGGCAGCCTTCGCACAGGCGAGGGACACCGCAAGAATGGCATTGGCGCCAAAGCGCGCTTTGTTGTCGGTACCGTCCGCATCGATCATGCGCTGGTCGACCCCGCGCTGGTCGAGCGCGTCGTGGGCGAGCAGGAGACCGCGGATTTCACCATTGACGTTGCCCACGGCCTGGGTCACGCCTTTGCCGAGGTAACGGTCGGCATCGCCATCGCGCAGCTCCAGTGCCTCGCGGCTGCCGGTGCTGGCACCCGAGGGCGCGCAGGCGCTGCCCATCGAGCCATCTTCGAGGGTCACTTCCGCCATCACGGTGGGGTTACCGCGGGAATCCAGTACCTCAAACGCGCGTACGTCGACGATTTCGCTCACTGGCTGTCTCCTTGTCAGTGCAGTCTTGATTCAGGGGATATCGAGTGCCGGGAGGGCTTTGACCATGTCGTCACAAGCCTTCACCTGGGCGAGGAAAGGCTCGAGCAGGTCCAGCGGCAGTGCGCTCGGGCCATCGCAACGGGCCTTGTCCGGGTTGGGGTGCGCCTCGAGGAACAGGCCAGCCAGTCCAACGGCCATACCCGCCCGGGCCAGCTCCAGCACCTGGTGGCGGCGGCCACCGGAGGCCTTGTCGCCGGGGTTGCGGCGCTGCAGTGCGTGGGTCACATCGAAGATCAGCGGCAGGCCACCACTGACCTCGCGCATCACGCCAAAGCCCAGCATGTCGACCACGAGGTTGTCGTAGCCGAAGTTGCTGCCGCGCTCGCAGAGCAGCAGTTGTTCATTACCACACTCCCGGAACTTGTCGACGATGTTGGCCATCTGCTCGGGGCTCAGGAACTGCGGCTTTTTGATATTCACCACCGCGCCGGTCTCGGCCATGGCGCGCACCAGATCGGTCTGCCGGGCCAAAAAGGCCGGCAGTTGGATGATGTCGCACACTTCCGCGGCGGGGGCGGCTTCCTCGGGGGTGTGCACGTCGGTAATCACCGGCACACCCAGGGTCTCGCGCACGTCCGCCAGAATCGCGAGCCCATCGCGCATGCCGGGGCCGCGGAAGGACTCAATCGAACTGCGGTTGGCTTTGTCGTAGGAGGCTTTGAAGACCAGCGGGATGCCGAGCTTCTCACACACCTCGCGGTAGACCGACGCCACCTCGAGGGCAAAGGCGCGGTCTTCGATCACGTTCACGCCGCCGAGCAGCACAAACGGCAGATGGTTGGCGATCGACAGCTCGCCGACCTGGATCACACGGTCCACAGTCGCCATGGCTCAGTCCGACTTGGCGTCAGCGTGGGCCAACGCGGCTTCAATGTAACCGGTGAACAGCGGGTGTCCGCCGCGCGGACGCGAGGTGAACTCCGGGTGGAACTGACAGGCCAGGAACCAGGGGTGTTCGGGCAACTCGATCATCTCGACCAGCTCGTGGTCCTGGGACCAGCCCGAGATCTTCATACCCGCGCCTTCCAGGCGAGCGACGTAATTGTTGTTCACCTCATAACGGTGACGGTGACGCTCGCGAATGACCGGGTCGCCATAGACTCGTCGCGCCAGGCTGTCATCCACCAGGTGGCAGGGCTGGGCGCCCAGTCGCATGGTGCCGCCCTTGTCAGATTTCTCGTCGCGCTGCTCGGTACCCCCCGAGGCTGTCTGCCACTCGGTGATCAGGGCAATGATCGGGTGCGGGGTATCCGACTGCATCTCGGTGGAGTGCGCGCCTTCGAGGCCGCAGACATTGCGCGCGTATTCGATCATGGCCACGTGCATGCCCAGGCAGATGCCGAGGAACGGCACGCCGTTCTCGCGGGCGTAACGCACCGCCGCGATCTTGCCTTCAACACCGCGGTCGCCGAAGCCACCGGGCACGAGGATAGCGTCGAGGTGCTCGAGCAACTGCACGCCCTGGGTTTCGATGTCCTCGGCGTCGATGTATTCGATGTCGACCTTGGCGAGGGTTTGCAGCCCCGCATGGCCCAGCGCCTCGTTGAGCGACTTGTAGGCGTCGGTGAGGTCGATGTACTTGCCCACCATGCCAACCTTGACGGTGCCATGGCGGTCGCTGAACTCGCGCTCGACCACGTCATCCCACTCGCTGAGGTCAGCCTCGGCGCAATCGATGCCAAAGCGCTCCAGAATGTAGGTATCCAAACCCTGGGAGTGCAGGTTGCGCGGAATCTTGTAAATCGAGTCGGCGTCGAGCACCGGAATCACGGCCCGCTCCTCAACGCTGGTAAACAGGGAGATCTTGCGCCGGGCGCTGTCGTCGACTTCGACCGAGCAGCGGCACAGCAGAATGTCGGGCTGCAGGCCAATCGAGCGCAGTTCCTTCACCGAGTGCTGGGTGGGCTTGGTTTTGATCTCGCCCGCTGTCGGAATGTACGGCACCAGGGTCAGGTGCATGAGCAACGCGCGGGTGGGCCCCATCTCCAGCTTGAGCTGGCGCGCCGCTTCGAGGAAGGGCTGGCTCTCGATATCACCCACCGTACCGCCGACTTCAACCACGGCCACGTCGGCACCATCGGCGCCGGCGATGACACGCCGCTTGATCTCATCGGTCACATGGGGGATCACCTGCACGGTACCACCGAGGTAGTCACCCCGGCGCTCCTTGCGCAGCACGGTGTCGTACACCCGCCCGGTGGTGAAGTTGTTGCCTTTGCTCATGGTCGCGCGGGTAAAGCGCTCGTAGTGACCGAGGTCCAGGTCGGTTTCCGCACCGTCGTCGGTGACAAACACCTCGCCGTGCTGGAAGGGGCTCATCGTGCCGGGGTCGACGTTGATGTAAGGGTCCAGCTTCAGCAGCGTGACTTTGAGTCCGCGGGCTTCAAGGACGGCGGCAAGAGAGGCGGCGGCAATACCCTTACCAAGGGAGGAAACAACACCACCGGTTACAAACACATAACGTGTCATGCGAGATCACCAAGCTACAGGAGATTTGCCCGAAAAGCGGTCCAGCACGTGGCCGTTCTTCGAGCGCCGATGGGCGTTCAGTTTACCAGCAGGTGGTCACGCGCTCAATTCAGAGAGCCCTTCTGGAGGCCGCCAAACCGGCAACAAGGCAATATCACCACTCTGCGGATAAGGCTTGACATACGACTCGGCCAACGCAGTCAGCCCGCCACCCGGTAGCGCGAGCACATTGTCCTGGTCATCGCACAGCAGCGGCACGCTGGCGCGCCACCAGGGGGGCATGTCGAGCTCCTGCCACCATTGGCTCAGTGGACGGCTGGGCCGGCCCATGGGAGTAACGCGTTCGCCCTCGCGACGGGGTCGGGCCTGCATTGGTAGCCCCGGTGGCAGGCCGGGGTCATCGAGTGCGGTCTGCCAGTGCAAGCTGCCCCAGGGACCACTGAGTGGCTGCCCCACCTCAAGCGTGCAAGGCCCCGCAAACGCCGCGGGTTGTTCGGGGCCCAGGTGTACCGCAGCGCGCCATCGTCGCAAACACGCGTTACCCACCGTCAAACTGGGCGAGCGGTCCCGGGCCGCCGACAGGCACTGCTGGGCAAATTCCTCGAGCCGGCGGCGGTCCGGTGAGGGCTGCCCTACCCCAACCAGCCAGCGGTGAAGGTCGGTCGCCAGGCGCTCCGGGCGCCACTCGGGCGACAGGGCGAGCATGGGTTCCCCGACCGGGTTTGGCGCCAGGGCAGCGAGATCCCCCGCATCCGCATAAGGGCGCAGCAACGATGCCGAGCGCGCCACGGTGGTGCGATAACCGGGCCAGCGGGAGGCAATCAATGGCAGCACCTCGTGACGCAGGAAATTGCGGTCAAAGCGCCTGTCCTGATTCGCCGGGTCCTCGACCACGTCGAGTCCCTGTGAAGCGACATGCTGTTCGAGAAAGTCCTCGAGCACCGAGCGGGGCACCTCCAACAAGGGGCGCAGCAACTGCCCTTTACCCAGCGCCCGCGTGGCGGGCATCCCCGATAGACCATGGGGTCCTGCGCCGCGCAGCAACCGAAACAACACGGTCTCTACCTGATCGTCCAGATGATGGGCCATCAGCAGCCGCTCGCCGGCCACTAACAAATCGGTGAACACGCCGTAGCGGGCTTCCCGGGCCGCGGCTTCGAGACCGGCGCTGTCGCTATCGATCGGGTCGGTGTGGACCACGGTGAGCACAATATCCAAACGCTCGCAGTGGCGTGCGCACAGGGCCGCCCACGCATCGGCCTCGGCGGCGATGCCGTGGTGCACGTGAATGGCATGGATGGGGGGGCACTCGTAGCGCTGCCGGTATTCGGCCAGCAGGTACAACAGACTCAGGCTGTCACTGCCGCCGGATAGCGCCAGCCACCAGCGCGGGGCCTGAAGATGTTCAGCGAGACTGGCCGCGAGCTGTGCTTGCAGGTCCACCCCGCTTTGGCGGCTCAGTTGCCGTAGGACATCAGGCGCTCATAGCGCCGGGCCAGCATTTCGTCGGTGTCCATGGCGCTCAGGCGGTCGAGCTGTTCGACCAGGTGCGCGCGCAGACGGCTCGCCATTTCCTCGGGGTCCCGATGTGCGCCACCGAGCGGCTCGGGGATGGTCGCATCGACAATGCCCAGCTCCTCGAGCGTCGACGAGGTCACACCCATGGCCGCAGCGGCATCGGCCGCGTGGTCGCTGCTCTTCCAGATGATATTGGCGCAGCCCTCGGGTGAAATCACGAAGTAGGTGGCGTACTGGAACATGGCCAGATGATCGCCGACACCGATGCCGAGCGCGCCGCCCGATGAGCCCTCACCGATCACCACGCAGATGACCGGGGTGCGCAGCCGGGACATCACCGCGAGGTTCTGGGCGATTGCCTCAGAAATGCCCCGCTCCTCAGAGTCGATGCCGGGGTAAGCCCCGGGGGTGTCGATCAGGGTAATGATCGGCATGCGGAATCGCTCCGCCATTTCCATCAGGCGCAGCGCCTTGCGATAACCCTCGGGCTTGGGCATGCCAAAGTTGCGGTAGACCTTGTCTTTGACCGCGCGGCCCTTCTCCTGGCCAATCACCATCACCGGGCGACCATCAAGACGGGCGATACCACCCACAATGGCTTTGTCGTCACCGAAATGGCGGTCGCCGTGCAGCTCATCGAATTCGGTGAACAGGTGGCCGATGTAATCGAGCGAGTACGGGCGCATCGGGTGGCGTGCCACACGCACGACCTCCCAGGGGCTCAGGTCCGCGTAGATTTTCTCGGTGAGCTTGCGGCTTTTTTCCTTGAGCCGATCCACCTCTTCGGCGAGGTCGAGATCGCTGTCGGACACCACCCCGCGCAACTCCTCAATTTTTTCCTCCAGCTCGGCGATAGGCTGTTCAAAGTCGAGGTAATTGGGATTCATGGGGCGGTTCCGTGGGGTCTGTCGAATGCGGGCAGTCTACAAACCCCCGGCAGCCGCGTCACCTGCTCAGTTAACGCATTATGACAAGTAAGGTAGGCTAGCGGCCCATGCCTGATCACGCCGACAACCCGCCCCAGCTCATTCTCGCCCCCATGGAGGGGGTGATCGACGCTGTCATGCGCGACATGCTGACGGACATTGGCGGCATCGACCGCTGCGTCACCGAGTTTGTGCGGGTCTCCCAGACCAAGCTGCCCGCCCGGGTGTTCTACCGGCTCTGCCCGGAACTCCGGACCGACGGGCGCACCCCGAGCGGGGTACCGGTCTATGTGCAATTACTGGGATCTGACCCGACGCTAATGGCCGCCAATGCACGAGTCGCCGCGCGTCTGGGCGCTCCGGGTATCGACCTCAACTTCGGCTGTCCAGCCAAAACGGTCAACAAATCCGAGGGTGGTGCGATCCTGTTGCGCCGCCCGGCGCTGATCGGTGAGATCTGCACAGCGGTTCGGGACGCGGTGCCTGCCGACATCCCGGTCACCGCCAAAATGCGCCTGGGTTTCGATACCGACGAAGAGTTCGAGGCGGTGCTCGACGCCCTGTCCGGCAGTGGCATCAATCAACTGGTGGTGCACGCCCGCACCCGCAAGCAGGGCTATCGCCCCCCGGCCCACTGGCACCGACTGCGCAGTGCCGTCGACTCACTGGATATCCCGGTGGTCGCCAACGGGGAGCTCTGGTCCCCTGCCGATGTCATCCAGTGCCAGCAAGTAAGCGGCTGCCGTGACGTGATGCTGGCGCGCGGCGCCCTGTGCCGCCCCGACCTTGCCGCGGCCGTCAAAGCCGCCCAGACGGGCGCTGCGCATGAGCCCCTGCCCTGGCCCGCGGTGAACGACATGCTCTGCCACTTTTTGGAAGCCAACGCCGCCGCTTACGAGCGCCGCTATGCGGTCAATCCGGTCAAGCAGTGGCTGGTTTACCTCAAGCATTACTACCCACAGGCGGCGGCGCTGTTCGCCACCGCCAAACGCATCAACGACCCTGACGAAATGGCATCTGCGCTGCAGGCAATCCCTGCGGCACAGGCCGCCTGATCCGACTCTCGATAACAAGACCTCCGAGGACACCAAATGACAGAGGCCACCGCAGTGCCAAACCAAAACCGCGCGTTTCTGGGCCACCCCAAAGGCCTACAGACGCTGTTCTTTACCGAAATGTGGGAGCGCATGAGCTACTACGGCATGCGCGCACTGCTGGTGCTGTTCATGACTGCCAGCCTGCAACAAGAGGGCCTGGGGCTCACCGTGGCCACCGCGGGCGCCATCTACGGCCTCTACACCGGCGCGGTCTACTTCCTCGGCCTGCCGGGGGGCTGGTTGTCAGATCGCCTGCTGGGGGGCAAGAAGTCGGTCTGGTACGGGGGTCTGACCATCTTCGCGGGCCACATCGTGCTCGCCATCGACCTGACCAACTTCTTCTTCCTCGGGCTGATTCTGGTCGCCTCGGGTACCGGACTGCTCAAGCCGAACATCTCGGCCATGGTGGGCCAGCAGTACAGCGATGACGACGAACGCCGCGACAGCGGCTATGCGCTGTACTACATGGGTATCAACATCGGCTCACTCATTGCCTACGCGGTCACCGGCTATCTGCAGGAGAACTGGGGCTGGCACTACGCATTTGGTGCGGCTGCTGTGGGTATGGGCCTGGGCCTGATCCAGTACTACTTCTCCGGTCAGTCCCTGACCGATGAATCGATCGAACCCGCCAACCCCTACTCCGACGAGGCACGCCCCAAGGCCTGGGCCGCGGTCATCGCCGTGCTGGCGATTGCAGTCGCGGTGATTGTCATGGCGCACATGGGCATCATCGTCATCGACCCGGTTTACCTCGCCCAGCGGGTAGCGGTGGCCTTTACGGCGATTTTCTTCTTCTACTTCGGCTTCATCTACTTCAGGGGTTCGCTCAGCGACAACGAGAAGAAGCGCATGTGGGCGCTGTTCCTGGTTTGCCTGGCTTCGGCCTGCTTCTGGTCGGGTTTTGAGCAGGCAGGGTCATCGATGAACCTGTTCGCCCAGAACTACACCAACCGTCTGCTCGCCGAGGGCTCCCTGATCGGCTCGCTGTTCAACATGACGTCGATCCCGACGGTCTGGTTCCAGCTCTCCAACTCGTTCTTCATCATCGTGTTGTCGCCCTTCTTCGCCGCGCTCTGGGTGAACCTCGCCAAGCGCATGATCGATCCGTCCTACACCATCAAGTGCGCCATTGGCCTGATCGTCATGGCGAGCGGCTTCCTGCTGATGTTCATGGCCTCTCAATACGCCGCTCAGGGCCTCAAAGTGGCGCCGATGTGGCTGGTCACCACCTACTTCCTGCACACCGTCGGTGAGCTCTGCCTGAGCCCCGTGGCGCTCAGTGCGGTCAGCAAGCTGTCGCCCAAGCGCTTCGCCGGGCAGATGATGGGCGTGTTCGTCCTGACCTACTCCATCGGCAACATCATCGCCGGCCTGCTGTCGGGCAACTTCGACCCTGAAAACGTGCAGGAAATGCCCAACCTGTACCTGCAGATTGCCCTGTTCGGTATTGGCGTCGGCATCATCATTGCGCTGTTCAGCTTCAAGTCCCGCTTCTGGGAAAAGGCGGGTATCGAGACTCAGGGCTAAGGCTCCAGAAGTCCGCTTTCGCGGGGGAGTGGTACCACTCCCCCGCAGTCGC
>CAYZWL010000065.1:0-14527 GCA_964482195.1 uncultured Alteromonadaceae bacterium
GGATGGCCAAAGCAGAGCGCCCAAGGACGGCTTGAGCGTGTCTGGGAGGACGTTGCCGGTGGCTGGGTGCGGGTATGTAGATCCACTAGGCTATCGTCACGCACGGACGAAGTGTGGCTGGGCGCGGCTTGGTGGGAACCACCAAACCGCAGGGACGTCAGGCGACGCGCGCCATTGCCAGATTCTGGCCCTTCACGCGGGTTTTCTTGAGGTGCTTCAGAATAGCCTTGGGCATGCCCTCTGGCAGGTCGACGGTGGAGCAGTCATCGTAGATCTGAATGGCACCGATGAACTTGCCCTCAATGCCCGCCTCGTTGGCAATCGCACCCACGATCTCACGCGCCTGCACGCCGTGCTTGTGCCCCACCGAGATACGGAAGCGTTCCATCGTCACTTCGGGGTGGTCACGCAGCGGGCGCGCGCGACCCAGATCCCGATTGCCAACGTCACCGCGCTCGCCGGCATCCGTCAGGCCAACCGATTCGGCTCGGCGTTCTCGTCGGCGTTCGCGGGAATTCTTTGCAGGGCGCTCACCGCCATTGCGCTCGAACGGTTCCGCCCGGCGCTCAGCCTTGGCCGCCGCCCGGGCGCTCTGGCTGCCATCAATCGTGCGCTCCTTCATGAGCATGCCTGCGAGGGCGATGGCGACATCACGATGAGAAACACCCTTCGTTTCACAGAGATCGTCGATTAACGACGGTACGCCTGATTTGATCTTGCCATCGATGCGCGCCGTCACCTCCTCGATGAAGTCCTGCCGCTGTTTGGCCTGAATATCTTCACGCGTCGGCAGCATCAGCTCGGGAATTCGCTGCTGGGTCAGCCGCTCGATGTTGCGCAGCATACGGCGTTCGCGATGGTTGACGAACAGGATCGCCTTACCCTGACGACCCGCACGACCGGTCCGCCCGATGCGGTGCACATAGGCTTCTTCGTCAAAGGGAATGTCATAGTTGAAGACGTGGGTAATACGTTCAACGTCAAGGCCACGTGCAGCAACGTCAGTCGCCACCAGAATATCGAGACTGCCCGACTTCAGCTGCTCAACCGTGCGAATGCGCTGCTTCTGGTCGAGATCGCCATTGAGTGCCGCGGCCTTGAAACCCGAAGAGCGCAGTAGTTCTGCGAGGGTGTTGGTGCTTTCGCGAGTGCGGGTAAACACGATCACACCGTCGGTGGACTCGATGGCCAAAAGACGCTTGATCGCCTCCTGCTTGCTGGCCCCTTTTACAAACCAGTAGTGCTGCTCGATATTGGTGTTGGTGCTGGACACCGCGGCCACGGTGACTTCCTGCGGGTCATTCAGATGCCGATCGGCAATCTCACGCACGCGAGGTGGCATGGTCGCTGAGAACAGCGCCACGGTACGGGTCTTGGGAGTCTTCTCGAGAATCATGTCGACGTCGTCGATGAACCCCATGCGCAGCATCTCGTCGGCCTCGTCGAGGACGACGGTTCGAATCTGGCTGAAGTCCGCCGAACCACGGTTGAGGTGGTCGAGCAGGCGACCTGGTGTCGCGACAACGACATGGACACCGTCCTTGAGTGCGCGCAACTGAGCACGCATGTCTTCGCCGCCACAAACCGCTAACACACGAACCCCTTCAAGCTTGGCTGCGTAACTGCGGTAGGCCTCAGCGACCTGCATCGACAGCTCGCGGGTCGGGCACAACACCAGCACCTGGGGCTTTCGCAAACCAAGATCAAGACGCGCCAGTGAGGGCAGCGCAAAAGCTGCGGTTTTGCCCGTACCGGTTTGTGCGATACCGACCACATCGCGGCCGCCAAGCAGCACCGGTATCGATTCGGCTTGGATCGGGGTCGCGGTCTCGTAGCCCAGTTGGTTCAGGGCTTCGAGTAACGGGCTAGGAAGGCCCAGTTCGCTGAACTGGGCCTGGTCTGTGTTGGGCGTCATGGTGAGTACCTGGAATCAGTGCGCGAAGACTACAGATTTAGTACGGACAATGCCCCGCCACAGTTCGTTAATTGTGCGCCAGATCTCGCTTTTTGGCCGATTTTGGCCGCCACTCAGGCGGCGCCACCCAGGCATACGCCCACTCCCCTGGAGATCCCGCCTTGAAGGCACGTTGGCACAATCGCACAAAGCCATGGAACCAAACCGTTATCGGGTTATTGCTGTCGATCGGATCCGTCAAACCAAAGCGTACGGGCGCGGCCTCTTCCGCAAAGGTGCCGAACAAACGATCCCACACGATCAGAACACCGCCGTAGTTTTTATCCAGATATTCCGGGTTGCTACCATGATGCACCCGATGGTGAGACGGTGTGTTGAACAGCCATTCGATCGGCCGAGGCAGCTTGCGGATGACCTCGGTATGCAGTGCGGTCTGGTAGAACTGTACGAAGGCCTCGCAGGCAAAGATCAACAGCGGATCAAAGCCGACCACGGCTAACGGCAAATGGAAAAACACCGGCCACACACCATCCATTGGGCCGAAGCGATACGCGACTGACAAGTTGAAGTACGGAGAACTGTGATGGACCGAATGGGTGGCCCAGGCGAGTCCCACCCGGTGGCTGAATCGGTGCTCCCAGTAGTAGGCAAAATCACAGGCCAACACTAGAACCACCACGCTCAACGGCGTCACCGGCATCTCGGTCAACGCGAAGTTGAGATAAACCCAATAGAACACCGACACGTAAGCCGCAGCGATCAATCCGTAGGTGAACACCAAAAACACGGCGAAGGTGACGAAACTCGCAGCGGAGTCGCCAATCAGCCGGCCGGTGAGTCGCCGCTTGATCGCCAGTCTCAATAGCTCAAGACCGAACAGAGCAGCGAAGGCCAGAAAGCCCCAGTATTCGAGAGTTTCCTCGAACTGCGAAACCGCTTCAGCGGAAAGTATTGTGGTTAACCATTCCATGTCAGTGTCTCCATCAGTCGTTCCGCCGCATTCAGGGATCGGGTGAAAAGCCCGCTATTGGGATCGAGGGCTGCCATCACATCGGCGTTGATATAGAGGGCAACAATCCCTGTTGCCACCGCGGTGATGGCGTCCGCTTCTGCTTGCGGATACTCCGCACCCAACTCAGCGGCTACCGCCGCCTCAAACTGGTCTTGCCACTCGGTCAAAATCCGCCTCAATGCAGGGCGGCTGTGGGCCGCGAATTGCAGCGCCAGATGCAACTGCATGTCACCGCGACTGGAGGCCCAACGTGGATCAAACAGCAATTCCAGTAAGGCGGTACAGCGCTGGGTTTCTGGCAGATAGGCCAACAGGGATTCCATTTCCGCATTGCCCTGGACACCCAATCGCGCGACCAGCGCGTCCAGCAAGTCGTCGCGATTGCCAACATTGTGGTGAATCAGCGGACGCGCCAAGCCGGATTCATCGGCCACTTGCTGCAAGGTGGCGCCGTCAACCCCATAGCGCCCCACACAAGTCGCATAAGCATCAATGATTTGTTCCCGGCGCTCGGCCTGAAGGTTTGGTCTGGGCATTACCGCTCCTTTTTTGACAATATTGCCAAATAATAGGCCAAGCGAATTAATTGTCAACCATGTCAATTAACGGGGAGGGGATGCAGAAACGACGTTAGGTCAACCAGGCGACGGTCGCCATTCGCCCGGTTTGACCGTCCCGGCGATAAGAAAAAAACTGCCCGACGTCGGCGTGAGTACAGCGCCCCCCACCAGAAACCTGTGACACACCCAGCGCGGCGAGTTGCTGCTTTGCCAATGCATAAATGTCGCAAAACCACTTGCCGGGTTGGCCCGATGGCACAAAGGCCGTCGACGCGTGCGCCCCCATCGCCGCGATGAAAGCATCGCGCACGTCATCACCCACCTCAAAGGCCCTCGGCCCAATAGCGGGCCCCAACCAGGCGACCAGTGATGTTGGCGCTACAGGTAAGGTTGCGATGGTCTGGTTCAACACCCCCCCCGCCAGCCCACGCCACCCACCGTGGACGACCGCGCAACAACCTCCACATTCTGTGGCCAGTACTACGGGCAGACAGTCGGCGGTCATGATCGCGCAGGCGTATCCTGGATCGTCGGTCCAGACCGCGTCCGCCTGAGCGCCCTGTCCGGAACGGGCATGCACCACTGAGGCACCATGAACCTGCTGCAACCAACAAATCTGCACGTCGGCGGGCAGCAATGCCTGTAAGCGCGAGCGATTGCTGGCTACAGCATCGGGCTTGTCACCCACATGCTGACCGAGATTCCAGCTGTCAAAGGGCGGGAGACTGTCGCCACCGACTCGTGTTGTGCTGAGCACGCCAACGCCGGTGACGCCGGCAAGCGCCGGGCGCAAGGTCGCCGGCTCAGCCATCGATGGGATCTTCCTCTGCCAGCACCGCCATCAGGCCCAGCATGTCATCCGGCATGGGGGTACTGAATGACACCGGCTCCGCCGTGGCTGGATGCTCGAAGCTCAATGTGCGCGCGTGCAGAGCCTGGCGAGGGAAGCCGCGCAGGGCCTCGGTCAGCGCGGGCGAGGCGCCACCGGGAATTTGCGGCCGCCCCCCATAAACCGGGTCACCAATCAGTGGGTGCTTGCGGTAGGCCATATGCACCCGAATCTGGTGCGTGCGACCGGTTTCGAGGTTGACCTGCAGCGCCGTGTGGTGGCCGTAGCGGGTCGCAATCCGATAGTGGGTGATTGCAGGCTTTCCATTAGGGACTACTGCCATCTTGGTTCGAGCTTGCGGATGGCGGTCAATGGGCGCGTCAACCTTACCACCGCCGGTGAGCACACCGCGGCAAATGGCTGCGTATTCCCGACTCACCGTGCGCTCAGCGAGCTGGCTCACCAACGATTTATGTGCCAGCGGACTACGGGCCACAAACATGATCCCGGAGGTGTCTTTATCAAGTCGATGCACGATGCCGCCACGAGGCAGTTGCTCGAGCTCGGGCGCGTAGCCCAGCAGCGCGTTGACCAGCGTGCCATCCGGATTGCCTGCCGCCGGATGTACCACCAGGCCTGCTGGCTTGTTGAGCACGATGACGTGCTCATCTTCGAAGACAATGTCTAGCGGTCGATCTTCCCCAGTCCAGCTAACCTCTGCCTCAAACTGCGGTGTGAGGGCGAGCACTGCCCCCACCGTCACCTTATCCCGCGGGCGAACCTGCCTACCATCAACCAGCAGCGCGCCTGACTTGACCCAACTCGACAACTTGGATCGGGAAAAATCTGGGAACAACTGCGCGGCAGCCTGGTCCAAACGTGCGCCGTGCAGGCTCTCGGGGACCGCAATTTCTATGACGGCGGCTTCATTCATTGCCTGCTCCCGACACCTATTGGTTCACAAAATGCACCCGTCAGAGTGGCTGTCGGCCACCTGCGGGCTTGGTTTACAATCTCTGGATTGACCATCGACCTATGAGCTTCCCTGTTTTGTTTTTGATCCAAGCGTTTCGCGCCTCGCTCGCTATCCTAACCCTGTCTCTGCTGGCAGGCTGCCTCGGCACCGATGACATCGAAGTCGCCCAGGATTCGGGCGAACAACAGATCTACCAGGAAGCACAGCGTTACCTGCAAGTCCAAAATTGGGACTTTGCCGTGCGTGCGCTGCAAACGCTTGAGAGCCGCTACCCCTTTGGGCGCTACGCTGAACAAGCCCAACTGGAACTGATCTACGCCCACCACGGTGGCTACGAGTACGAGGCCGCGATCGAGGCAGCGGATCGCTTCATCCGCCTGCACCCACAACATCCGAGCGTGGATTACGCCTACTACATGAAGGGCGTCTCAGCCTTTGATATCGAGGGCAACTTCCTCTCTCGGCTGAGCCCCACCGACAAGACCAAGCGGGACACCGGCCAGGTGCGCGAGGCGTTTGCAGAATTTGCCCAACTGCTGGCGCGATTCCCCGACAGCCCTTATGCCGCTGACGCCAGGGCCCGTATGGTGGCCATGCGCAACATGATCGCGCGTCACGAGATCCACGTCGCCAACTATTACTTCCGGCGCGGCGCATGGATGGCGGCGCTCAACCGCGGACGTTATGTGGTCGAACACATGCAAGGCACGCCGGCGGTGGCTGACGGCCTGGCCGTGATGACCCAATCGTATTTGCTTCTCGGCTACGATGAGCTTGCGGCAGACAGCGCCCGGGTGTTGTGCGAGAACTTCCCAGAGCACCCGCACCTCGATGAAAACTGCCAATTCAGCGACGGCTATACCGCCGATAACATCGAGCGCTCATTCCTGAACACCGTGAGCTTTGGGTTGATCGACCCGCCTAAACCACCCCAGTTTGACTACCGCCCCACCCAAGTAAACTGAGCAGTTCTGCCCAACACAGTCACTGACGGGCGTCAGGCGCCCTTACGCCACGCCCAGGAAATCGGATAACGACGGTCTCGTCCGAATCCACGCTGGGTAATGCGAACACCCACAGGGGCCTGACGGCGCTTGTACTCGTTGAGGTCGATCAGCCGCACCACACGGTTCACATCCACTTCAGAGAAACCCGCGGCGACGATCGCCTCCGGGTGCTCGTCCAGTTCAACATAGCGTTCAATAATCGCGTCGAGCACCTCATAAGGCGGCAGGTTGTCCTCGTCGCGCTGATCCGGGGCCAGCTCGGCTGACGGGGCGCGGGTAATGACCCGCTCGGGAATGCAGGCAGAGATCGAATTGCGGTAACGCGCCAACGCGTAGACCAACATCTTGGGGCAGTCCTTGAGCGCATCGAATCCGCCGGCCATATCGCCGTACAGCGTGGAGTAACCGACTGCCAGCTCGCTCTTGTTGCCCGTGGTCAATACCAGCTTGTGTTTCTTGTTAGAGATGGACATCAACAATACGCCACGAGCTCGGGCTTGGAGATTCTGCTCAGTCAAGTCTGGCGCCAGACCCTCGAACTGTCCCGCCAACGCCGCCATGAAACTCTCATAAATGGGCTCGATCGAAATCACATCGTATTCCACACCCAGCGTTTGCGCCTGAGCTTGCGCATCTTCAATGCTCATCGATGCGGTGTACCGGAAGGGCATCATCACGGCCTGAACGCGGTCGGCGCCCAGCGCATCCACCGCGACCGCCAGAGTCACAGCCGAATCAATCCCCCCCGACAAACCCAGTACTACGCCGGGAAAACCATTCTTCTCCACATAATCGTGCACGCCCATCACCAGCGCCTCGTAGACCTCCGCCACCGGATCGCGTTCCGCCGTCACCTCCCCCGGCAGTACCTTCAAGCCGTCATCAGTGCGGGCCAGTTCGCACCAGTAGGTGCCGGTCGTGAAGTCCGGAGCCGCTACCGCCACACGGCCATCGGCGTTGACGGCAAAGGAACTGCCATCAAAGACAAGTTCGTCCTGGGCGCCTACCTGATTGACATAAACAATCGGGAACCCCTGCTCCTGGGCACGACCACCCACCCATTGATAGCGCTCCGGTCGCTTCGCGCGGTGATAAGGCGACGCGTTGAGGTTAACCAGCAATTCGGCGCCCGCAGCCCTGGCACGCACTGGCGGATGGTGATTCCAGATATCTTCGCAAATCGTGATACCAACACTGACACCGCGCAGCTCAACCACGCAGGCCTCGCTACCCGATTTGAAGTAGCGCACCTCGTCGAACACCTGATAATTGGGCAAGCATTCCTTGTGATACTCGGCGATGATCTGCCCACCCTGGATAACACCCGCGGCATTGAACAGCCCGGTTGGCATTCGCCGTGGGTAACCCACCACCACGGCGAGCATCGGCGGTAATTCGGCCTTAAGCCGCTCGAGGCAGGCGAGAATGGTCTCATCAATATGCGCCCGCAGCAGTAGATCTTCAGGGGGATAACCCGTCAGCGTGAGCTCGGGAAAAACCACGACCGCATCAGGCACCTGCTGCGCAATTTCTGCGCACACAGCGAGCACCTGCTCGGTGTTTCCGTGATAGTCACCGACAAGGGTATTGATTTGGGCCATCGCCAACTTCATGGCCGTCGCTCCGTAACAGAATGTGGTGCGGCATTGTAACGGTCACTGGCGCCTATTCGCTGGGATATCATTCCCCTATGTCAGAAATCCACGCATCGAGTACCGGCCAGCGCCCTTTTCGGGGCTACGACGCCGGGCCGGGCATTGCCCAGGGCTCTAACCTGCGCCTGTTCCAGGTCTACAACGGCTACCGCATGGTAGTCAGCCTGGTCTTACTGGCAATGCTACTGAGCCCGGTCACCAGAGGCATGGTGGGCAGGCTCGATCTCGGTCTCTACCTGATTGGCGGCATTCTGATGCTGATGAGCTCGGTGCTGCTGTATGGCCGCCTCGGGCGCGTCATTCGCGCCAGCGAAACGGGCATCTTTGGCATGATGCTGGCAGACATTGTCGCCACCACACTCATCGCCGATGCCAGCGGCGGTCTGGTCAGCGGATTCTCGGTGCTGTACATGATCACCGTGTCGGCAGCAGCCATGCTGTTGCGCACCCGCATTCTTGCCACCCTGGTTGCTGCGCTGGCTGTACTCGCCCTGCTTGCCGACACCCTCTTCTTGATCAGTCAGGACCAACTGTCCATCGGTATGACGCTGCCCGCCGGTGTACTGGGCAGCTTGCTATTCACCGTGTCACTGTTGATGCAAACCGTTGTGCGCCGTCTCGAAAGCGCCGAGGCCCAGGTCAATGTCGTTGAAACCCGCGTCGCTGCACTGCAGGCGCTCAACAACCAAATCATCGCCCACATGCAGACCGGCATCCTGCTGGTTAGCCGTGAGAACAGCGCCCGACCGATCAATGCCGCGGCTCAGCGCCTGCTGCAGTTGAATGACGCCGAACCCCGCCCATTGAGCAGCATCAACGAGACGCTGGTTGAGCAACTCGACGAATGGCGTATTGGCGGCGGGCAACGTCCTGAGCCGTTCGGCAAGGACAGTAACTCGCCCAACCTTATCGCGAGTTATGCGCGACTCAATGAAGACGGCAGTGACGACACGCTGGTGTTTGTCGATGACTACACACCGGTCACCCAGTACGCCCAATCCTTGAAACTCAGTTCTCTAGGTAAGCTCACGGCCAGTATCGCCCACGAGATACGCAATCCGCTGTCAGCGATCAGTCACGCCAGTCAGCTGCTGCACGAATCTGCCGGACTCGACCGGGCCGATCGAGAGTTGTGTGACATCGTGATCAACAACAGCGGCCGGGTAAACGAGATCATCGAAAACGTGATGCAGCTATCGCGCCGGGAGCCCCCCAACTTTCGACAGATGGTCATTGGCGACTGGTTGCGCGAATTTCTCCGTCAATACTGCGAGGGCCGAACCGAATCCAGCCCGATCAGCTTGATTGGCGGTGATTCCGAGGCCGTTATCAAAGCCGACCCGGCCCACCTGACTCGCGTGATCGCCAACCTGTTGGACAACGCCATGCGCCATAGCGCGCTGGATACGGGTCAAGCCGGAGCACGCGTCATGCTCAGCGAGGAAAGCTCGCTCGGTGAAGTGCATATCGATGTCATTGATTTTGGCGACGGTGTGCCCGCCGCCAATCAGGCCCGGCTATTCGAACCCTTTTTCACCACTTCCGAAAAAGGTAGTGGTCTCGGCTTGTACCTCTGCAAAGAGCTCTGCGAGATTAATGGTGCCGGTCTGGTGTACCGTCGTACTGACGCGCGAGAGAGTTGCTTCCGGGTAAGTTTGCGCATCGTGCGCAACACGCCGTGACAGTTCCGACATACAGCGGCAAAACACACGCTTTTGGCAAAGGTCAGCAAACACACCGTGAGCGATAAAACCGTCCTCATCGTCGATGACGAGCCCGACATCTTGCAGCTGTTGGAGATCACCCTCGCCAGGATGAATCTCGGCTGCCTGTGTGCGGGCAGTCTCAGCGAAGCGCAGACGATTCTCGAACAGACCCGGCCCGACCTCTGCCTCACCGACATGAAGCTACCCGACGGTAGTGGGATGTCATTGATCGAGCACATGCAGGAACGCTACCCCGACGTGCCGGTGGCGATGATCACCGCCCATGGCAGTGTAGAGAGCGCCATCGAGGCGCTCAAACTGGGCGCCTTTGATTTTGTGACCAAGCCTATTGCCCTGGACAAACTGCGCGAGCTGGTTGGTCAGGCCCTGCAGGTCGCCAGCGACACAGACACTTCCGCGGTGCGGGCACTGATAGGTAGCACACCGCAGATGGCTGCGCTGCGCGAGCAGGTCGCTCGTGTCGCCCGCAGCCAGGCGCCCGTGCACATTCATGGGGAATCCGGCACGGGCAAGGAAGTCGTGGCCAGGCTGATACATCAGCTCAGCCCCAGAGCAGCGCAGCCCTTCGTGGCCGTGAATTGTGGTGCCATCCCTCCCGACCTCGTGGAAAGTGAACTCTTCGGGCATGTAAAAGGCGCATTTACTGGCGCGACCCAAGACAAGCTGGGGCTTTTCGAGGCCGCAAAGGGTGGCACGCTGTTGCTCGACGAAGTGGCTGACTTGCCGTCGGCGGTTCAGGTCAAGCTGCTCAGAGTGATTCAGGAGAAATCGATTCGCCCCGTTGGTGCGGCGACCGAAACACCTACGGATGTGCGGCTCATCAGTGCAACCCACAAGTCACTCACGCGCGAGGTTCAGTCCGGACGTTTCCGGGACGATCTCTATTATCGAATCAACGTGATTGGCGTGGAGGTGCCAGCACTGCGCGAGCGGACCGCCGATATCCCGGAACTGGCCGATCACTTGCTGGCTCGGATGGCCGTTGAGCATGGCATGCCGATTCATCACCTCGAACAAAGCGCTATCGACGCACTGTTAGCCCATCCTTTCCCGGGTAACGTGCGCGAACTGGAAAACGTGCTCGCACGCGCAAGTGCGCTGACAGAAGGTGAACTGATCCGCGCCGAAGATCTGGAGTTTCAAACCTTGTACGTGGCCGGCGATGCAAGCCATGAAGCCGCAGGTGTCCTTTCAGCCGCACCATCGCCCGATGCATTGGTGCCCGGAGCGGCTGAGGCATCAACGCCCACCACGCCGGGTTTCGGCATTGAGGATACCCGGGGCGACCTTGAGCGTTTTCTCGCAGAGATCGAACGCCAGGTGCTCGAAGATGCCCTGCTCAAGCACCGCTGGAATCGAACCGCGGCCGCCAAAGCCCTGGGTATCAGTTTTCGCAGCCTGCGCTACCGCCTGAAAAAGCTGGGCCTCGAGGACTGAGCACCGCCCCTTCCACCCTAAAAACTCTCCCCTACTGACGAGAATTTCCACCAAAGGACTTCCTCTTTATAACCCTATTATTTATAGTAACTGAGAATCGTTTTTATTTATGTTCTTGGGGGAGAACTCATGCCAAGCAATCAATGGGCGCTTCGCGCCGGCCTGGCTCTGGCCATTAGCCTGCCAACCACTGCCGCTCACAGCAGCGACGAAGACACCGCGGCCAGCGAACACGCCGACAAGCAAGTGCCGGAAGAAGTCGTGGTCATCGGGCTACGCCAGCGCCTCTATCAAGCAGGCGCATTGAAAGATGTGATTCAAAAGACCGAGATGATCGACGAGGAAGTCATCCTCTCCCGCCAGGCCGTTAACCTCACCAAAGCGATCGAGCAGTCACCCGGTGTTCGCGTGTCCAACGAGTGCTCGATGTGTGGCGTAAAGCGGGTGATGTTGAATGGCATGCGCGGGGAACACACCACCGTACTCACCGACGGTATGCCATTGCACACCATGCTTGCGGGTTACTACGCCCTCGATGCCATCCCCACCACTGGAGTGGCGCGAATCGAAGTTGCCCGTGGCGCCGGTGCCTCACTGATTGCACCCGAGGCCATTGGGGGTACCGTCAACATTATCTCCAAAGAACCGACTGAGACCGCACTGGAGCTCAACTTTTCCGCCGAGAACAGCGACGACGGCGGGCATTTGGCCGGCGGCTTTGGCAGCTACGTCAGCCCAGACGAGCGCACCCGCGCCAGCCTGACACTACAGTTGGACCAACATGGCCAGCTCGATGGGGACCGCAACGGTGTCAGTGAAGCGCCGCTGCTTGAAAACCAAAACATCATCGCTCGCATCAGCCATGATTTCAGCGATTACGACAACGTGATTCTGCGTATTGGTGTGACCGACTCTGAAGTATTTGGCGGCCCCACAGGCATTGGTATCGGCAGTGTGCTCAGCGGCTTTGATGGCGTCGAGTCAGACCAACTGTTTGTCAACGATGACGTACGTGAGCAGTTCATCGGCAAGCCGTGGGAAACGACCGAATGGATCGACAGCGAACGCCGTGAGTTGTCGGCGGTTTGGTTGCATGAATTCAGCAGCGAGTGGAATAGCACCCTCAGCCTTGCGCACACTAACCACGAGCAAGACTCCTTCTACGAGGGCTTTGATTACAAGGCGGACAACCAACTCACCTATATTGATGTTCGTAACAACCTCAGCACCTACGACAACCACCTGCTTACCTTTGGCATTGACCTTCGTGATGAGCAGATGCGCTCAGACTCGCTCGCCGGTGAAGCCTCCGATAATTACATTGAAGACAGCTTCGATTACCGGGTGATTGGTCTTTACCTCCAAGATACCTGGCTAGTCAGTGACGCACTGGAAGTGGCGTTGGCCCTGCGTGCGGATACCGTCAAGGCAGATTTCGTGGCAGAGCAAAAACCGGGCACTGAAATCGACCGAACCCTACTGGCGCCGCGTGTCGACGCACGATACCTACACAACGATCAGTGGACGTCACGCCTCTCCGCGGGCATTGGCTACCGCGCCCCACTGTCTTTCTTCGAAACCGATCATGGCATTCTCGATGCAGGGGATGGATTCGCCATTGATGTCAATGAGCTCGAAACCTCAACCTCACTGAACTACGCCTTGAGTTTTGAGGGCGAACGCCTGTCAGCCACGCTCTCCTTGGCTTACACCGACGTAGAGAATCTGGCCGCCCTCGATGAGACCGAGGATGGTGTACCACTGCTAACGCAAATCGAAGGCAGCGCGAGTGTACGCACAGCAGATTTGGCATTGGGCTACCAAGTCAATGACTGGCTGACGGTAGGCAGCACGTTCGAAACCTTCAGCTACGAGGACAGCTTCCGGGAATCATTCGCCATTGCACCCGCCACCGAGCGCGTCGTTCTTACCGCCGATATGGACATGGGTGGCTGGCAGTTCTACACCACTGCGAGCTACACAGGCAGCCGGGATCTTGGGCGATACGGTTATGAAGGCTCTAACATCGCCGATGGCAGTGCACCAAAGTCGCTGTCGGGGCAGTCATTCTGGGTCGTTGATGTACGGCTTGAGAAAATGATTTCCGATCGTCTGAGTGTATACGCGGGCGCTGCCAACTTATTCGACTGGACCCAGGTCAAACAGGGAGAGACCCCCCTGTTCTGGGATGCCGACGGCGGGTACGACGTCGCCTACATCTACGGCCCCATGCGCGGTCAGGAGTTCTTCGCCGGTGTTCAGCTCAGCTTCTAATTGGCTCCGCACACTGACACTCATCATCAGTCTCGGTGGTTCGGCCATTGTGAGTGGGCAGTCGCTATACGACTTCCCAATGAAGCGCCTCGATGAAATCAGCAGAGAACCGCTGGTATCGGACCACGGGGACACAATGCTGGTGATGTTGTTCGAGCCAGAATGCAGTTGGTGCCTCAAACAGAGTCACGCTATCAACGCTTTGCTTCGCCAATGTGAAGATATCAATGCGGCGGCGGTCGGCCTGCACGGCGACCGCCAAGCGCTCAGTCGTACCTACCGGCGATTCCGCGCGGATTTCCCCGGTTACCAAGCCAGCCGCAAATTTATTGACGCGTTGGGTGGCGTTTCAGGCACGCCTTTCACCTTGCTCGCTGATGCTGAGGGAGAGCCGCTGGGGTGGCTCCAGGGCTACGTGCCACTCGATCGACTGCGCAGCACAGTGACGACACTCACGGGCGGTACCTGCACAACCGACGTTGTAGCGGAGCGTTAGTCGGGACAGGTGCCCGCATCGCGCAATAAGCGTGGTCGACCGATCCGGTTCAATACCAGTGCCCAGTTGGCGCTACCCGCACAAGCAGACAAGGTGAGATTGCGATTCCCAAGTCCCTCAGGGCTGAATCGCACGACGCTCTCGACCGCGCGGGTACCCGCACGGTTCCAGATACGCACCCGCTCGTCCAGCATCCATACCCGAATGACCTCCAATCCGCTTGCTCGTTCGGCCAGCACCACCGCACCCAAGCTGTAGTCATCACCACAGCTCGCGACTTCGGGTCCTCCGGCCAGGGGGCACATCCGTGTGGACACCCCCTGGCCGCGCGCTACTCCGCGTGCGGTCATCACCGCCGCATACAAAGACTGCCCTGCCGCACGCGCCCGACTGTCATTGATCTGGGCCGCAAAACCCGGCAACGCCAGTGTCAGCAGCACCGCCAGAATGGCGAGCGATACCAACAGTTCAAGCAAGGTGAAACCACGCATCTCATGCCTCCTGAAGCAGGAGAGCACTGTGAACCGCGCCGAAGTCAACGCGGACATCAGCGCCCACAGAGGATGAGTGTTAGACGGAATGGCTGCTTCGATCGAGCGCACAGTCAGCGGGAATGCTGTCCCAGACCTTCTTTGGCCA
>CAYZWL010000066.1:0-2852 GCA_964482195.1 uncultured Alteromonadaceae bacterium
CGGCCGACACCGCCCAGTGGATGGGGTTTATCGATAACGATATGGATGGACTCGTCCAGAAGGAAGAACTACCCAGCCGATTGCGTGAAGGCATTGGCTGGAAGTGGTACCTGCTCGACCGCAATTTCGACGGTGGTCTGAACCTGAAGGAAATGGAACGCCTGATGGAAGAACTGATGGACTAGGCGCGTGTCGGGCACACTGATTCATCACAACTAACCCTCGATTTATAAAGGGTTTACTAAGAAAACGCCCTAGCAACTTTGGGATTCTCTTCGGTTCTAATGGGTACCAAGCACTGAAGAGGAGTACACCCATGCGAATCTTGGTCTTTGCCATGCTGCTGCTGACCCTCTCGGCCTGCAGCAGCCATCAATCTTCGAACACCCCGCCAGAAGCGAGCCGGGTGAATCTTGCCAAGTACGATGCACTGGGCCTCACAGCAGTCGGCAGTTTCAGTAAATTCTATTCAGTGAGATATCGGTGGCTGGACGATAACGCCTTCATCGCAGAAGCGCCCAGCGGACATACGTTGCTGCTGGTTGTTGATGGCTACAACCGACGCAATGCAGGCGATTTTATCGGTCAGGTCGGGTTCGTGGCCGATGGCGACACGGTCGTACCTACTCAGTCCAAGGTGGAATACTGGGACAAAGCCCACAATTATCGGAAAGGCTCGCGCCCACTACTCGCCGCCTACCAGATCAACTGGCGCGGCGAGGAGTTGGATGTCGTTGACGTTATCATGCATGGCAAGGATGTCGAGATTCGACATCGGCCACCGGTGGCCAGTCATTGATTTCGGGTGGGGTTTCGTTAGATACCGAGTGAGCGCGCAAACGGAGGGATGGATTCGATCGCCGTTGCCTCCGGCGGACACTCGCTAGAAGACAGCATCGCGGCGGAGGGATGACTCAGAGCAGCCTAAGGGCTGCTCTGACCCTGCGGGCTTCGCGCCTGGGGCGCTCGGTGCCAAACGCTTCGCGTTTGGTCGAACCGGAGGGCTCTCATGAAGCCTCGCTTATCCCCATAAACGACAAAGCCCGCACTAAGCGGGCTCTGACGTTTATGGCGGAGAAGGAGGGATTCGAACCCTCGAAACCTTTCGGTTTACACACTTTCCAGGCGTGCGCCTTCGACCACTCGGCCACCTCTCCGGAGGGCGCGAAGTCTACCACAAGGATTTCGGTTTTGGGGCTATTGTCGCGCCAATCGTTCGAGGGAAATGGGTAGTTCCTGTGAGGCGCGCTGAGGGGTGATGTCGATGCCACCGCGGCGCAGATAGAACGCCCTGACCGCCAGACGCGTGGGCTGACACTCGCGCATGATCGTACTGTAGATCTGTTCCACACACTGCTCGTGAAAATCCTGATGCTCCCTGAAGGACAGCACGTAACCCAATAGCGCCGCCGGATCGAGTTCAATGCCCTCGTAGTCGACTTCGAGCGTCGCCCAATCGGGCTGCCCCGTCACCGGGCACAGGGAGCGCAACAGGTTGCTGTGCAAGGTCCGAGCGACTTGTTCGCCCTCGGGCTTGATCGCAGGAGTGGATACCGCGGGCATCGCAGCCACCTCGTCGATACACAGGCCTTCGGGTTCACGCGTCCAGGGCTCGAGGGACCAGGGCATCTCAAGCGCCAGGCTGACCGGTGCACCACACACCTCGCCAATGTCCTGCTCAATCACTTCCTTGGCGGCCTCGTCGTTGACGAACTCATAGAAGTTGAGCGAGTTGAGGTACAGCTTGAGGGACTTGGACTCGACTGTAGCCGGGGAGTCTGCGGGGATGACCAGCACGCCATAGCGCGCAACCGGCACCCCGCCAGGTTGCAGCCAGCTCAGTTCGTAACAATGCCAGGCGTCGAAGCCACTGCCCTGCTGCCCCAATATGCCCAGACGCTGCCTCGCTGCGTCCCTGGGGATCGCTTCCAGGATATCCGGGCTGTATTCGGTAGGCGCGTCGACCTTGCTACCGAGGACGGAAGCCACTCGCTCAGGTCCTCAGGCGCTTGCCACTGCGCAGCAAATACATGGCGTAGCTATAGGCGACTATGGTGAAGAAACCGATCATGGCAAAGGCAAACCCCACACTGACATCACTGACGCCCAGCATGCCATAACGGAAGGCATTCACCACATATACCAGCGGGTTGGCCTGTGACACGGTGGCCCAAAAACTGGGCAACAAATCCAGCGAGTAAAACACGCCACCCAGATACGTCAGCGGCGTCAGCACAAAGGTCGGCACGATGTTCACGTCGTCGAAGGTGTTGGCAAACACCGCGTTGATCAGGCCGCAGATCGAGAAAAGAATAGCGGTCAGCATCACCACAGCGACCACAATGCCAATGTTGTAGATCTCAAGCTTGGTGAAGAACAGCGACACGGCAGTCACAATCACGGCAACCAGCAGCCCACGGCTAACACCACCGGCGATATAGCCCCACAAGATCACATAGTTGGGAATGGGCGATACCAACAGTTCCTCGATGCTGTTGTTGAACTTGGCACCAAAGAATGATGACACCACGTTCGCGTAGGAGTTGGTCAGGATCGACATCATGATGAGACCGGGCACAACAAACTGCATGTACGACACACCGCCCATCTCGCCGATGCGTGAGCCAATCAGGCTGCCGAAGATCAGGTAATAGAGCGACATGGTAATCGCCGAGGGCAGCAGGGTCTGGGTCCAGATGCGCAGATAGCGGCGGATCTCCTTGCGGAGAATGGTCATGAAGGCGATGAACTGTTGTTGCAGACTCATGCCGATTGCTCCAGCAGGCTCACGAACATTTGTTCGAGGCGGTTTTCCCGATTGCGCATACTGGTAATCACGATTCCCTGTTCCT
>CAYZWL010000066.1:2952-14312 GCA_964482195.1 uncultured Alteromonadaceae bacterium
TGTTCGAGGCGGTTTTCCCGATTGCGCATACTGGTAATCACGATTCCCTGTTCCTTGAGTGTGGCGAAGACGACCGCGAGGTCTTGGCCCTTGTTGATCACCACCTCAAAACAGTGATCATCCATACGGCTGATTTGGTATCCGGGTACTTCCACGTTCGCCGGCGCTATGCCCTCGACGTCGAGAATGAAGGTCTCCTGGTGCAGGTCTTTGAGCAGATCCTTGATCGAGCTGTTGGTCACGATGCGGCCGTGGTTAATGATCGCGATGTTGCGGCAGAGCGCTTCGGCTTCTTCCAGGTAATGGGTCGTGAGGATGATTGTCGTGCCCTGCTCGTTAATTTCGCGCAGGAACTCATACATGGAGCGGCGCATCTCGATGTCCACGCCGGCCGTCGGCTCATCGAGAATCAGGACCTTGGGCTCGTGAATCATCGCCCTGGCGATCATCAGGCGGCGTTTCATACCACCGGACAACATGCGCGAACGCTCGCCGCGCTTGTCGGAGAGCCCCAACTTATCGAGGTAATAATCGGCGCGGGCCTTGGCAACATCGAGCGGGATGCCGTAGTACCCGGCCTGTACCGTGAGAATATCTTCGACCTTCTCGAAGATATTGAAATTGAATTCTTGCGGCACGATACCGATGTGGGTTTTGGCGAGCGGGAAATTCTCGTCAATGTCGACGCCGTAGATCTTCACCTGCCCTTCGGACTTCGCCACCAGTGAAGAAATGATGCCGATGGTTGTCGACTTACCCGCGCCATTGGGACCCAGCAGCGCGAAGAAATCCCCCTGCTCGACCTCAAGGTCAATTCCCTTGAGTGCCTGAAACCCGTTGGCGTAGGTCTTCGTCAGGCCGCTGATCTGCAGTGCGGGCGTCATTTGGCATCCCCGTAAAAAAGGCGCAAGTCTAACGAATCTGGCCTGTCGGATCGATAGTTGAAAAGAAAGGCTTGACGTTAATGAAACCGCTCACTAATATGCGCGCCTCGGTTCGCAGAGACCACTACGTCCCCTTCGTCTAGTGGCCTAGGACACCGCCCTTTCACGGCGGGAACAGGGGTTCGAACCCCCTAGGGGACGCCACTACAACGGTTTGTCGATCTCAGCATCAGCAGGCCACTGACAGCAGCGATTGTTGTCATCCCGCTCCCCGGAGCGGAACGCAAGTTATGCGGGTGTAGCTCAGTTGGTAGAGCGCAACCTTGCCAAGGTTGAGGTCACGAGTTCGAACCTCGTTACCCGCTCCAACAAAAAAGGCCGGTCAATTGACCGGCCTTTTTTTATGCCTCAGGTTTGTTTCTCGCGCTCACTTAGGCGCATTATCCTTGTCGAGTTCGATCGACAAACTGTTGATGCAGTAGCGCATGCCGGTATCGGTCGGCCCATCGGGAAATACGTGACCGAGATGCCCGCCACACTTCTGGCACAGCACCTCGGTGCGAATCATGCCATGGCTGGTGTCTTTTTCCTCAACGATGGTTTGCTCACCTGCAGGCTTATCAAAGCTGGGCCAGCCGCAACCGGCATCAAACTTTGACTCTGACTCGAACAGGGCTTCGCCACAGCCCCTGCAGCGATAGGTGCCAGCCTCTTCGGTGTCCCAGTATTCTCCAGTAAAAGCGCGCTCGGTGCCTTTTTGCCGCAGCACGTGGTATTCCTCTGCGCTCAGCTTGTCGCGCCAGTAGGCGTCGTCTTTGTGGTCTTCGTTGCTCATTGCTCGTTCACTTCCTGATTAATCACTGTCAACCCCAGCATCGCTGCATAAGGTCGCAATTGCTGCTGCGTCGCTCTGACGAATACGTTGCTTTCCGGCCATTCAGATCGCAGCGGATAGTCTCGTCTCAGCCCATCGAAGTCAGCCCCCTGCACCCCGCTCTCAGGCCCGCACAACGCCCGGAGACGCGCATCATCATCTTGCAGGGGATAATGCTGGCCCAGCCATTCCACTAACGCGTGAGCGGGCTCGGTGGCGTCACTCTGCAGTGTTGGGCGCTGGCCATCCATGATGGGGGGCAATAACGGGATTTCAAGGCCCAGCGCGCTGGCCATCGCCTCAAGTAGCATGTCGGTCGCCCTGGCCTTTGCTGCCGCTGAATAACCCGCAATATGAGGGGTTGCGATACAGGTCCTCGACAACAGCGACGCGTCAATCACCGGTTCATCGGGCCAGGTGTCGAGCGCCAGTTTCGCCCCCCGATCCGCGAGTTCAATCAGGGCCGAGCGAGTGACCAGTCCACCGCGGCCTGCATTCAGGAACAGCTGCCCGGGCACGGGAGTCGCTGGTAGCGACCCCACATCGACCATCTGGTAACTGGGGTGGTCACCTGTGTGTGTCAGCGCTGCATGCAGAGACACAATGGGTTGCTCGAGTACCTCGCCCAATTCAGCACGGACAACCCCAGCCGGCCAATCCAGCCGCAGTGGATCGTAGGCAACCACCTGCGCACCCAGCATCAGCAACAACGATGACAAGCGGGTGCCGACCTGCCCCAATCCAACCACGCCCACCGTTGCGCCGTTCATGAGGCTATCCAGGCGGCCTTGATGGGCAATCACTGAGATCACCCACTCGACGACGGCCTGTGCGTTGCTTCCCGGTGCGCTGGCAATCGGGACGCCAACCGCATCGAGTTCGGCCTGAGCCAGATGCTCAACCCCAGCGGTTGCCGTACCGACGAACTTTACTGGCGTGCCCGCGAGCAATGCGGCATTGACCGGCGTCACCGAGCGGACCAGTAAGGCATCCGCATCCATGAGGTCGCCGTTGGCGATTTGGCGCCCGGGCAAGGCGCTGATGTGGCTAGCCAGCGATGTCAGTCGTGGCGTAACGGCGAGGTTTTCATCAACAACGAAACGCATGCTGCACTCGCAAATAGCGCTCAGGCGGCGGCGTCATTCGACTGCCGCCCGAGCAGCTGGGCAAACCGCGCCGCACGGTCGGGCAAGCCTTGAGCTGCATAGTGTTCATACCAGGCTTGCAGGCGTGCCCCGAAGGCGGCGAGATCCGCGCTCGGTATGTCGAGGTTGAGATTGTCAATACTGGGCGAGAAAGGCACGCCCAGCGCCGCGCAGAAGTGCTTCTCAATCGCCTGGGGCTTTGCCTCGACAGCGAAAAACGCCTGCTGGGCGTTCATGTCCCGGCCATCGGGACTGTACCAGTACCCGTAGTCGGCCAGCTGACGTCGGTGGGAACCCGCCACGCACCAGTGCGCAACCTCGTGCAAGGCACTGCGGAGATAGTCGTCGCGATAAAAAATCTTCGCCGGTAAGCCATTTGCAGCGGGCAAGTAGAAGGGCTCGGCCGCGCCACCCACCAGAATCGTATTCTCTGTCGCCAGGAACGCTGTCGCGAACAGCTCGCTGATACGCTCGGTGCCAGGCATCATCACGCGTCCGATTGCGCTCAGGCCGAAGCCTTTCGCACCAGGTACTCGAAGCGTCCATCTTGCTCATGATGTTCGAGCAATTCGTGGTCAAGGAAGCGACAAAAATTGGGTACATCGCGCTGGGTCGAGGGGTCAGATGCCAACAGGCGGACCGTCTCACCCGGCGCGAGTTTGCGCACCGCAGCGTGCAGCATCATGACCGGTTCTGGGCACAACAGCCCCACCGCATCCACTGTTGCTGCTACCGGTGCGGTCATGGTGCTTACTCTGCAGGCTTGCGGAAACGCAGGGTCATGCGGTCACTCTCACCAATGGCGAGGTACTTCTCACGATCCTTCTCGCCCTCGCGCAGCGAAGGTGGCAGGGTCCAGACACCGCCGGGATAGTCCTTGGTGTCGGCATCGTTGGCGTTGACCTCGCTCTTACCGTCAAGCTCGAACCCGGCGAGTTCGGCCAGCTCAATCACTTTGGCTTCACTGACATAAGCCGTCTTCTTCATGGTGTCGACGTCAAACTCGGGCTTACCGCGATGTTGGACGATGCCCAGCACGCCACCCGGCTTCAGCGAGTCGTGGATAACGGCAAAGAAATTCTCTACTTGATCCATTCGCATCCATGAGTGCACATTGCGAAAGGCAACGGCGATGTCGACGGTACCGGCCGGCGCGGGCGACATGGACATGGGCGGCTGCAAGGCACTGACCTTAACTTCGCCATAAACCTCGCCGTTCTCGCCGAGCTTGCGCAGGAAACCACCCAACGATCGGCGTGAGTAATTACCACCGTTTACGTCGTAATGCGCGGCGATGAATGTGCCGTTGCCCTTCATGAGCGGTGCCAACACCTCGGTGTACCATCCACCGCCGGGAGAAATTTCCATGACGGTCATGCCAGGTTCGAGGCCAAAAAACTCCAGGGTTTCGCGGGGGTGTCGATACTGATTTCGATCGGCGTTGCCTTCGGCACGGTGCTTGCCATTCAGCGCCGTATCCCAATCGAAATCTGCCAGGGCGGCGGGCGCCATGAGTGCCATGGCGATGGCAATGGTGGACTTCCAGTTCTTCATCGGGGGTCTCCGGTGTTGTTCTGTCGTGAGTGAGTTTGCGCTGGGGTCTGCAAACAGGTCGCCACTATAACGCCTGTGACGGGGCCCGCCACCTAACTCTGATCGGCTTCTTTGCTTTCGCGAGCCTGACGCCGGCGATGTTTAAGCGTTAGCAGGCTGGCAGCCACCAGGGCGACAGCCATGACCAGAAGCAGCGACAGTGTTGCCCCACCCACGTGGCGCCACAAATTTGCCGCTGGCACACCGGCAATATCGACCGCCCCCCAGAACAGTGCGCCAGAGGCGACGATCGCGAGTATCAGCGTGCGCAACCGCTTGCGAGCGGCCTTCGACTGTTTCACTCGGGCAGTGCTCCGGAAATCACGGGCGTCGCGGACACCACATCGCCGTTTTGACCGCGGTGACGGAGCGCATGATCGATCAGCACCAGCGCCAGCATAGCTTCGGCGATCGGTGTCGCCCGTATACCGACACAGGGATCGTGGCGCCCGGTGGTGACCACCTCAGCAGCCTCCCCCGTCACATCGATGCTGTCTCCTGGCGTGCGGATACTCGACGTTGGCTTGAGCGCCATACTGACGGTAATCGCCTGGCCGGAAGAAATACCACCCAGCACTCCACCTGCGTTGTTGGACCGGAACCCGTCTGGGGTCAATTCGTCGCGATGCTCGCTGCCGTATTGCTCGACCGAGTCAAATCCCGCACCGATTTCAACCGCCTTGACAGCGTTGATGCCCATCATCGCGTGCGCGATATCTGCATCCAGCCGATCAAAAATGGGCTCACCCCAACCGGGCGGCACACCATCGGCGACCACGTTAATTCTTGCGCCTACCGAATCCCCTTTCTTGTTGAGCGCCTGCATGAAGGTCTCGAGCTCGGGAACCAAGGCCGCATCGCCACAGAAGAAGGGATTGGTTTCGACCAAATCCCAGTCATGGCTGCTGGCCTTCAGCGGGCCGAGTTGTGACAGGTACCCGCGAATATTGATGCCGTAGCGCTGCTTGAGCCATTTTTTGGCAATGGCGCCAGCGGCGACCCGCATGGCGGTCTCGCGGGCGGAACTGCGACCGCCACCCCGATAATCCCGAAATCCAAATTTTTGTTGGTAGGTGTAGTCGGCGTGAGCGGGCCTGAACACTTCCTTGATCTTGCTGTAATCCTTGGAGCGCTGATCGGTGTTTTTGATCAAAAGGCCGATGGGCGTGCCGGTAGTAAGGCCTTCGAAGACCCCCGAGAGAATTTCCACCTCGTCACCTTCACGTCGCTGTGTCGTGTACCGGGAGGTGCCCGGCTTACGCCGATCCAGGTCCGGCTGCATATCCGCCGCAGTCAGCGGCATACCAGGGGGGCAGCCATCGACGATCGCGCCAAGGCCGAGTCCATGGCTTTCACCGAATGTAGTAACGGTAAACAATTTTCCAAATGTGCTGCCTGACAATGCGCAACTCCTAGGGCAATGATTGATCGATCTGGGACAGCCATGTCAGCAGATCTTGACGGGTAAATGCGGCGACCCCTTCCCCACCGCTTTCCAGCTCAACCCACAGGAAAGCAAACGACGGGTACTTGGCTTCAAGGGCATGCCAACTGTTGCCGACCTCCAACAACATTATCCCATTGGCGCTTAGCGCTGTCGCTGCGCCGCGAACCAGCGAGGGAATCAGGTCGAGACCGTCCTCACCCGCGGCAAGCGCGTGTCGGGGTTCGTGTTCGTACTCCGGGGCTAATGAGGCCATCTCAGGGGCATCGACATAGGGTGGGTTCGCGAGAATGACATCGGCGCTTTCCGGGGCAAGCGGCGTGAGCAGGTCGGCCTCGATTAAGCGGATCCGACTATCGAGCTCATGGGCTGCCACATTTTCCGCCGCCAGAGCCAGCGCTTGCGGGTCGATATCCATGAGTGAAACTTGTGCCGCGGGAAACACATGGGCGGCGAGAATGCCCAGACTGCCGCCACCGCAGCAAACATCAACGATGTGCTGAGGTGACTGCGCTTCGGTCCACCAGGGTACGAGCTCCCGTAACACCACCTCGGCGATAGGTGACCGTGGCACCAACGCCCGGGGGTCGCAGCGAAACAGACACGGTCCCAGCCAGGCTTCACCAATGATGTAGGCGACAGGCAGACGATCGACTGTCCTGCGCTGGACGAACTCCGCCAGGCGGCTGCGGTAATGCTCAGGATAGGATTCATCCAGAATTTCCACTCCCGTATCGAGTGGCTGTTCAGCCGCAGCGAGCACCAGCGCGACCGCCTCGTCGTGGTGATCGATGTAACCATGGCCACACCAGACCCCCGCCCTCGCCAAGGCGGCCTCAGTCACTGTGAATGCTGTGCGGTATGTAGACACCTGTTCACACCCGGGAAGAAAAGTCGGCCATGCTAACATTTCCACTTACCAACTCGGATCAAATGCAGGAAAACGGTCATGGAAGACAGCTGGTTCAACATCATCGAAGCCATCGGTGAAGACCCAACTCGCCCCGGTCTCGTTGACACACCCCAGCGAGCGGCCAAAGCATTTGAATACCTGACCCGGGGTTATCGACAGGACCTCGACACAGTGGTCAATAATGCCCTCTTCCCCAGCGACTCGAGCGAGATGGTGCTGGTGCAGGACATTGAGCTGTATTCGATGTGTGAGCACCACCTGCTGCCCTTCATCGGTCGCTGTCACGTCGCCTATCTGCCCCAAGGCAAAGTGCTGGGCCTGTCGAAGGTCGCAAGAGTGGTCGATATGTTTGCCCGTCGTCTACAGATTCAAGAGCAGCTGACGCTACAAATCGCCGAGAGCATTCAGTCAGTAACAGGCGCCACTGGCGTCGGCGTCATCATCGAGGCAGAACACATGTGCATGATGATGCGGGGCGTACAAAAACAGAACTCCATCACCAAAACGTCGGCCATGCTGGGTAGTTTCCGCGATGATGGGCGGACCCGCGACGAATTTCTGTCACTGTTACAACTGAATCGCGCCCGTTAACGATTCATTGACTCGGTGTGATGAGATCGACGTGAAGGTATTGTCGGTCTGGGGTACGGGCAGCGGTGAACAGCGTAAGCCATTCGCCTGAGGGTAGCCTGAAAGCGGCATAACGCATGAACTCGACGCGACCATAGAGCAGGCGCTCGCCGTAAACACGGTTCGCCCATTGGGAACCGTTGCCGCAGGCACGGGCGACGCAACTGAAAACCAATTCGGCCTCGTTGGCCAATTGATCCCGCCAGCGATCAAACACCTCCGTGACAGGCGCGCTCTTGACCGACCAAGTGGTCCGCAGCAGTTGACCAGACACCGCCTCGGTTTGTTTGTGGCGCCAACTACCACGCACTTTTTCCATTGCCCCCAAAGGCACCGGGAAGCCATTGGCAGTACTGGTCGTCTGCTTGGTTTGATCAATACCCCACTCGGCATCGATCGAATTTATCCACTCAATCCCCGTTGGCCCATCGGTCACCGTGGGCTGCGCCAGGGTGCCTGGCGCCAGGAGTACCAAGATAACAACCGCTGCTACTGACCTGATTCGATAAAACTGTCGATCCGCCACGCCACTTTGTCCGCTTGCGACTCAAGATGAAGATGATGAGACCCGGGTAGGATAGTGCTTCTGTAGTCGGGAATACATCCCGCAGCCTCGCTACAGAGCTTGGTCGCCGGCTCGCTCCTGAAAAAACCTTCATCCCCGAACAGACCGAGCACGGGCATGGTCAACGACTCGTAAAAGGAGTGCCGGGTTTCTCGATTGAATCGCAGCACGGAGGAGCCGAACAGCAAAGGGTCGGCGCGCAGGCGATAGCCCGAGTCGACGCGCTCAAGTGCCCTCGGGGCCAGGGTTCGGGCATTGTCTTCGCTAAAGCCATAACGGGTGCGCGCCTCAACAAACTCCTCGAGTGATTGAAAAATACGCTCGCCACGCTGTTCGTACTTTGCGCGATCACGCATCGAATGTCGGAACTGCGTAGCGGGATCTGTGTCCTGAGGCCCAGGCCAAAGTAATCCGTCGATCATCACCAATCGATCGCAGCGCTCACCCAGTGCCAGGGCGAGCAGCAGCGCGACACCGGCGCCGCGACTGTGGCCGATAACCGTCAGCTGTTCACAATCCAATTGGTCCACAAGCTTTAACAACTGGGGCACATCGTCCCAGAGCTGGTAGCTGCTGTCGGCAGAGCGGTTGCTGGAAAGCCCGTGTCCGGACAAGTCGAGGGCAATCAATTGTCGCTGGTGCATCAACGGCCCCAGCGCAGAAAAAGACAGCGCGTTATCCATCCATCCATGCAGCGCCAATGCGGGTGGTAGTGTTGGGTCGCCCCAGGCAAGCCCCGCGTAATCGATACCATCTACACGCCAGCTGACGCTGCGACCTTCACTCATTGTCAAAAAATCTCAGGTTGGATAAACAACAGCTCCCCGCCGCCCTGAGTGGGGGCGAGAAGTTTTACGCAGGCGAAACCGCCGGGCATCAGGGGTGATTGGTAAGGATCATCCAGCCAATGCCCGAGAAGTTGGGACACGAAGGGCTGATGACTCACCAATACCTGATGCTCGCTATTGTCATCGATAAAGCCACTCGGTGCGAACAGATCGGCGCCGGGGGCCAGCGCGGGGCAAACCTGCGGATCTAGACCGAGCTGCTGGGTGATGATTTCCGCCGTCTGCGTGGTGCGTACCAGAGGGCTGAAAGCCAGAGTATCGGGTGCGGGAGCCTGAGCATTAGCGCATAGTGCTGTAAAGCGAGGCACAATGGCCGATAGGGACTGCCGGCCCCGCGCGGTGAGCGCCCGGAACTCATCGATGTTCCCGGGCGCTGCCTCGCCATGCCGCCAGACGGTGACCCACATCAGTCGCCGCTCAGTTCAACCAGCAGTTTGTTCAAACGTGCTACGTAGCTGCTGGGGTCCTCCAGCGAAGAGCCTTCAGCCAGCGTTGCCTGATCCAACAGGATATGCGTGAGGTCGGCAAAGCGCTCCTCGTCCTGCTCGCCGTCCAGGCGTTTGAGCAACGGGTGCTCCGCGTTGATTTCCAGTGCGGGCTTGGTATCAGGCACCTCCTGTCCTGCCTGCTCGAGGATGCGCCGCATCTGCGCTCCCATGTCGTGCTCGGCCACCACCAGACATGCCGGTGAATCGGTCAGACGAACGGTGGGACGAACTTCGGTCACACGATCTTCCAAAACCGCCTTCATTCGCTCGACGAGCGCTGCGCTGTCGGCTTTGGCTTGCTCCAGCGCCTGTTTTTCTTCCTCGCTGTCCTCCTCAAGGCCGAGATCGCCCTTGGCGACATCCTTGAGGGACTTGCCGTCAAACTCCATAAGATGGCTCATCAGCCATTCATCCACCCGGTCGCTGAGCAGCAGCACCTCGATGCCACGCTTGCGCAAAGCCTCGATATGCGGGCTGTTTTTGGCGGTGTTGTGATTGTCGGCGACGACGTAATAAATAGCTTCCTGCCCTTCTTTCATGCGCTCGAGATAATCGGCGAGCGCCACGGTCTGATCGGCAGAGTCGGTATGGGTTGACGCAAAGCGCAGCAATTTGGCGACCTTCTCGCGATTGGCGAAGTCTTCCGCAGGCCCCTCTTTCAAGACCTGCCCGAATACCTGCCAGAACTCGGCATATTGCTCAGGTTCGTTGCTGGCGAGCTTGGTGAGCATATCCAGCACGCGCTTGGTCAGCGCGCTCTTGATGGCATCAACCTGGGGATTCTGCTGCAGAATTTCTCGCGAAACATTGAGCGGCAAATCACTGGAGTCCAACACGCCCTTGATGAAGCGCAGGTACATGGGCAGAAACTGCTCGGCATCGTCCATGATGAACGTGCGCTGTACATAAAGCTTCAGCCCTCGGCTGCCCTCACGGTTCCACAGATCAAAAGGCGCTTTGGCTGGAATGTAGAGCAGGGAGGTGTACTCGAGCTTGCCTTCGACACGATTGTGGCTCCAGGTCAGCGGCGCCTCAAAGTCGTGGCTGACATGTTGGTAGAAGGCCTTGTACTCGTCGTCACTGATCTCGCTGCGGCTGCGCACCCACAGGGCTTTTGCCTCGTTGATGGCCTGCCATTCTTCAGCAGCGTCATCACCCTGCTCCGCTTCGGGGTCAGCAGGCTTCGGCATCATGACGGGGACGGAGATGTGGTCGGAGTACTTCTTGATCACGCTGCGGACTCGCCAGTCATCGGCAAACTCGCTCGCGTCCTCTTTCAGGTGCAGCACAATGGTGGTGCCGGCATCGCTGCGCTCAGCCGCATCGATGGAAAACTCATCCTCGCCAGCAGACTCCCAGTGAGTGGCCTCACTACTGCCGGCTTTGCGGGTAATAACTTCGACACGATCAGCGACGATAAACGAAGAGTAGAAACCCACACCAAACTGGCCAATCAGTTGGCTGTCTTTTTTCTCGTCACCACTCAGCTGCTCCATAAAGGCGGCCGTGCCGGACTTGGCGATGGTGCCGAGATTGTCGATGACCTCATCACGAGTCATGCCGATACCGTTGTCGGAAACGGTGATGGTTTTGGCGTCGCCATTCACCGCCACCTGAACCCGATACTCCCCCCCATCAGCAGCCAATGCGTCATCCTGGACCGCCGCAAACCGGCGTTTATCGATGGCGTCTGAGGCATTGGAGATCAGCTCTCGGAGAAAGATCTCGCGGTTGGAGTACAGAGAATGAATCATCAGATGAAGCAGTCGCTTTGCTTCGGTCTGGAATCCCATTGTCTGCTTGGCTTCAGCGGTCATGGTGGTGCTCCGTGGTGTCTTTTATCGATCCTCGGTTCATTGGGGCGCTGATGGGCTTATTCAAGGCCGAGGGGGCGACATCTTCGGTAGATGTCTTGGTTATTGGTTCGTGGTGCGGCTAAGCCCGAAGTGGCTGGAGAATCGTGGTACCACTTGCCC
>CAYZWL010000067.1:0-11803 GCA_964482195.1 uncultured Alteromonadaceae bacterium
TGCTGGCTGTCGTGAAAAAACACCCATGAAATGCGTGTTTTTCGGTAAAGCGGACTAAAACAAAGCTGTAATGGAGCAAGTACTGCGACGCGACAGCGGTGAGTACCGTTATCGTCGATGACAATCGGCGCTTCATACCAGCAAAAAAAAGGGGCCTTGAGGCCCCTGGTGCAATAGCTTGTGTGTTCAAGCCGGTGGTGTCAGTACCACGTCAATCACGTGGATAATGCCGTTGGACGCCTGCACGTCACGTATGATGACTGTGCTCGCATTGATGAGCAGGTTTTCACCATTGACGGTAATCGTCACGCTATCTCCATTGGCCATTTGAACCTCAGAACCATCCAGAGTGATTGCTGTGGCGGCGTCAACCGCCTGCTCGGGCAGCACGTGGTAAAGCAGGATGTCAGACAGTGTTTCCGTGTCAGCCAGTAACGCGTTGATGGTATCTTCGCCCAGCAAAGCGAAGGCGTCATCAGTCGGAGCGAACACGGTAAAGGTTGCGGTTTCATCGGCGAGCACGACATCGAGCTCGGTTGCCTCCAGTGCCGCAACCAGAGTGGTGAAGCTGCCATTGGCGACGGCCACATCTACAATCGAACCGAGCGTCTCTGCGGGGGGCAGGAGTACGGCGTCAATCGCATGGATGATGCCATTAGATGCCGGTACATCTCTGATAATGACCACGGAGTCGTTTACCAGCAGGTTATCGCCATCGACCGTGATCGTCACGGTATCACCGTTTGTCATTGCCACATCGGAACCGTCCAGCGTCAGAGCTGTGGCGGCATCAACCGCCTGGTCCGACAGCACGTGGTAAAGCAAAATGTTGGACAACCGTTCAGGGTCTGCAAGCAAGGCGTTAATGGTGTCCTCGCCCAACAGTGCAAAGGCGTCGTCGGTTGGTGCGAATACCGTGAAGGTCGACGATTCATCGGCAAGCACCGTATCCAGGTCTGTAGCTTCCAGCGCGGCTACCAAGGTCGTGAAGCTGCCGTTCGCGGCTGCGACTTCGGTGATGGTCCCGAGCTCTGGTGAGGGCGGCAGTAGCACAGCATCGATTGCATGAATAATGCCGTTAGTCGTCACGATATCTTTGACGATGACTCGAGAGTCGTTCACGAACAGCTCACCTTCACGAATGTCGATGAGGACCGTATCTCCGGGCTCGGTTGCTGTGCTGTTGAACATCTCGACCAATTGGCCCAGCAGGCTAGTCGCGGTGATCGAGTCCACCGCTGCACCGTTAACAACGTGGTACAGCAAGATGTCGGTCAGTCTCGGAATATCCGCCAACAACTCGTTGATTAACGGCTCGCCCAGTAGCGCAAAAGCGTCATCGGTCGGTGCAAACACCGTGAAGGTGGCATCAGGGTCAGCCAGTGCCGTGTCGAGACCAGCTGCTTGTAGTGCCGTCACCAAGGTGCCAAAACGCCCATCGGCGACCGCGGTTTCGACAATACTTACACCCGATTCGATGGGCGCCGGCGGTGACAAAACTGCATCGATGACGTGAATGATCCCGTTGGAGGCCTCGATATCGATGTCAGTAACCCGGGATTCGTTGATGAAGAGATTACCGTCACGCAAGGTCAGCGCAATGATGTCACCGTTGGCCGTCTCGACCGTCGAGCCGGCAAGGGACGTCGCGGTTTCGGCATCGACAGCCTGCTCACCAAGAACGTGGTAGAGAAGAATGTCTGAAAGGGTGTCGGTGTCAGCCAGCAGCGCGTCAATGGTCTCCTGCCCGAGCAGATCAAAAGCAGCGTCCGTCGGCGCAAATACGGTAAACGTGCCGTTCTCGTCCGCCAGGGTCGCATCAAGGCCAGTGGCTTGCAGGGCTGCGATCAAGGTTTCAAAGCTACCCGCTTCGCTGGCGACCTCGACGATGCTACCCGGGCCGCTGGGCGGGGGAGCAACGGGTTCCTCGGCGACAGGCTCTGGACGGTTGTTGTCGTTATCGCTGCAGGCGAATAAAAACGCGCTTAGCAACAACGTCGTGAAGAAACGAAGTGTGGCACCGGGGGTCAGTGCAGAGAGGTGAAACATTGGGGGGATCTCCTGTTGTGTCACTTGGACATGTCGGATACGCCCGAGCAATCACAGAGGATGTGACGCAGATCACAGTTTTCAGCGGTTAATCCAGACAAATAGCCGACGCCACCGGTATTTCTAGGGAAAACACTGGATATCCCGCAGAGGAAAAAAGGTCATTGTGTGCGCTAAACGGAATACCCCTTTGGTCCATGTGGGCTACTTGCATCGCACCCAAGCTTTGCGGATTCTAGGCGTATAAGCAGGTAACGAGTCGATCGCGAGAGAAACCATGAGTGATGAACGTCGTATAGGTGTCAGGCCCATCCCGGGAAACCTCCGGGAAATTCTTACTGACCTGCAGAAGGGCGCGCTCAACCAGCTTGAGAACTTTGGCTGGTCGGTGGCTTTCGTACGGCGCATTGGTATCCCATCGCCAGTGGTTGTCGTTGAAGGTCCCCTGCCCCGCCAATATGGCGTTTTGCAATCGGACGGATTTCTCAACCAGGACTTCGCGTTCACAATCCGCTGATCATCGCCGCGCCGCGGCACTCCTCCTCCGAGGGACGGCTCTGACCAGATTGCCTGGTGAGGCCATCGCGTTAATACTCGCGCCCGTCACACTGGGCTGGCACACTGGCCTTTCGATTCTTACGAAGGCGATCTCATGGCAATTTCAGACGACGCGCGAGTCATGGTCAGTACCACCCCAACGCTTGAGGGATATCAGATCGATGAGTACCGAGGCATTGTCGTTGGCGATGCCGTGATGGGCGCCAACATTGTCAAAGACCTCTTCGCTACGGTACGCGATGTGGTCGGCGGCCGATCTGAGGCCTACGAAAACGAGCTTTACGAGGCTCGGGAACTGGCACTGAAGGAGCTGGCCGAGGAAGCGGCGAAGCGTGGTGCAAATGCGGTCGTCGGTATTGATCTCGACTACGAAGTCATGGGCTCCGGTGGTTCTATCATCATGGTTAGCGCCAATGGCACGGCAGTCCGCGTAAGCAAACGCACCCCCTGAGTCTCGCAGCGGTTGCGCAACCGCGCAGCCGTTACCCGCTGCCCGGTTGAGGCCTGTGACATGAAAGTTGTGATCTTTGCGGGGGGCTTTGGCACCCGTATTTCCGAAGAGAGCATGGTAATGCCCAAGCCGATGATCAACATCGGCGAGCAGCCCATTCTTTGGCACATCATGAAAATCTATGCCCATTACGGGTTTCGTGAGTTCGTGATCTGTTGCGGCTACAAAGGCCACCTCATCAAGCAGTACTTTTCTGAGTACTTCGCACGTCACGCCGATGTCACCTTTGATCTGGGCTGTAACACTGTCGAAGTCCACAACCCGCCCGGTGAAGATTGGAAAGTCACCTGTGTGGATACCGGTTTGAACACCATGACCGGCGGGCGTCTTAAGCGCGTACGAGAGTTCATTGGCGACGACGCCTTCCTTCTCACTTACGGAGACGGTGTGGCGAGTGTGCCCATCGACCAATTGGTGGCTTACCATCGACAGCAGGGTGGACTGGCCACCGTCACCGCTGTGCAGCCGCCAGGCCGCTTTGGAGCGCTGCAGGTTGAAGACGGTCGTGTGTCCCACTTCCATGAAAAGCCCAAGGGTGATGGCGTGTTCATCAATGGCGGGTTCTTCGTTTGCGAACCTCAGGTGCTCGACCTCGTCGATAGTGACGCGACCGTCTGGGAGCAGGAGCCGATGCGGCGTTTGGTCGCCGCAGACCAATTGCGTGCCTATCCACACGATGGGTTCTGGCAACCGATGGATACCCTGCGCGACAAACACGTGCTCGAGGAGCTTTGGGCAAGCGAGTACCCGCCCTGGAAGGTGTGGCAGTGAAGTTCACACAAACCCCGCTCAGCGGGGCGTATCTCGTCGATCTGGAGCCGATCGAAGATGAGCGCGGATTTTTCGCCCGCGCTTTTTGCCGCGAGACGTTTGCCCAGCATGGGCTGAACCCCGAAGTCAGTCAGTGCAATCTGGCCTACACCAAATTCGCCGGCGTTCTTCGTGGCCTGCATCTGCAGCTACCTCCGGCCGGTGAGGCCAAGCTGGTGAGGTGCCTGCAGGGCGAAATTTACGATGTCATCGTCGACTGCCGCGCAGGCTCACAAACATTCCTGCAGCATTTTGCTGTCACACTTCGGGCGGGTGACAGACAGGCACTCTACATCCCCGAATCGTTCGCGCACGGGTATCAGGCGCTGACTGATGGTGCTGAGATCATGTATCAGGTAACTGCCAATTATTCTCCGGACCATGAGCGAGGCTTACGCTTCGACGACACCGCACTGAAGATTGACTGGCCTCTGGCCCCGAGGTCGATGACACAAAAAGATCGTGATTGGCCGCTCATCGCGGACGGCGCAATGGAGACCTGGTTTTGATTGTTGTGGACAGCGCGCTTAAAGCACGCGAGGCAGAAGGCAGGCCAGTGCGCGTAGGACTGATCGGTGCCGGCTTCATGGGGCGCGGGATTGTTCACCAGATTTTGAATTTTGTACCCGGTATGCGCTTGGTCGCTGTCGCAAATCGTACTGTGGAAAAAGCGATCGCAGCTTATCGGGACGCAGGCGCCGGAGAGGTCGTCACCGTTGCGACTGACGGAGCGTTGGCCGATGCGATCGCTCGCGGCCGGTACGCCGTCACCGATAATGCCGAACTGTTGTGTGCAGCAGAGAGTATTGATGTTCTGATCGAATCGACGGGACATGTGGGTTTTGGGGCGGATGTCACCCTGCAGGCCATCGCGGGCGGCAAGCATCTTGTCTCCATGAACGCCGAACTGGATGGCACCGTGGGACCGTTGCTGAAGTACAAGGCAGATCAAGCCGGCGTGTTGCTGAGCGGCTGCGACGGCGACCAGCCTGGTGTGCAAATGAACCTGCTGCGCTTTGTGCAAAGTATTGGCTTGCGCCCCTTGGTCTGCGGCAACATCAAAGGACTACAGGATCGGTACCGCAATCCAACGACCCAGGAGAGCTTTGCCAGACAGTGGGGACAAACTCCATCTATGGTGACCAGCTTTGCTGACGGCACCAAAATCTCCTTCGAGCAAGCTATTGTGGCCAACGCCACCGGTATGGTGGTCTCTCGCAGAGGCATGAATGGCTTCGAGTACGAGGGCCATATCGACGATATGGTCGATCGCTACGATGTGGATGAACTGCGGGCATTGGGCGGTATTGTTGATTACGTGGTGGGCCCCAAACCCAGCCCGGGTGTTTATGTATTTGCTGAACTGGGGGATGACCCCACCAGAGCCCATTACCTCGATTACGGCAAATTAGGCAACGGACCGCTCTATAGCTTCTATGTGCCGTACCATCTCACCGTGTTCGAAGTACCGCTGACCGCGGCCCGGCTCGCATTGCTGGGTGATGTCGCAATTGCACCGCTGGCCGGCCCCGTCGTGGACGTCATCGCAGTCGCCAAACGGAACCTCAATGCGGGCGAAACACTGGATGGCCTCGGCGGTTACATGACCTACGGCATGTGCGAGAACACGCCCATCGGGCTTCGCGAGCAGCTGTTACCGATCGGACTGGCTGAAGGCGCCGTGCTTAAGCACGCTGTCGCCAAGGACACGGCTATCACTTATGCCGATGTCACACTGCCCGAACACAGCCTCGTCTGTCAGCTCAGGGCCGAGCAGGACCGGCTATTTGCCTGAGTGATTGAACCCCCTTGGAAACGGATGGAGTGGCGATGAACTCGGCACAGGATGTTGTCACAGCGGATCTCGATTACATCATCGCGTCGTTGAGGGAGGAGTTCTCCGCGATGGCGGGGAAACACTTGCTCGTTGTCGGCGGCGGCGGTTTTCTCGGCTACTATCTCGTACAAGCGCCACTGGCGTGGAATCGTCAGCATCCTGAGCAAGCCATCGAAATTACGGTCTACGACAACTGGTCGCGGGGTGTGCCCGGTTGGTTGAAGTCATTTGAGGGCGATCCAGCACTCCGCCTGGTGACTCACGACATTACGACACCGCTACCCGCTGATGCTCCGGCATTCGATTACATCGTCCACGCGGCTTCTATTGCGTCGCCAACGTTTTACCGGCAACACCCGATTGCCACCATGGATGCCAACGTCAACGGTTTGCGGCACTTGTTGGATCATGTCCTGTTGAAGCAGCAGGGCAGCGTCGACGGGTTTTTGTTTTACTCCACCAGCGAGATTTACGGCGACCCGACCCCCGACAATATTCCCACTCCCGAAACATATCGCGGCAATGTGTCATGCACGGGTCCTCGGGCCTGCTACGACGAGAGCAAGCGCTATGGTGAAACCCTGTGCGTGAATTTCGCATTGCAGCATCAGTTACCGATCAAAATCGTACGTCCGTTCAACAACTATGGCCCGGGTCTCAAGATCACAGACCGCAGGGTGCTACCGGACTTTGCGCGGGATGTATTCGCCGGCAGGAATATCGAGATGTTGTCCGACGGCCGCCCCACGCGCACGTTCTGCTACGTGGCTGATGCGATGACTGGCTATTTCAAAGTGTTGGTGAATGGGCGCGCTGGTGAGGCGTATAACATCGGCACCGAGTCACCAGAAATCAGCATGCGCTCACTGGCCGAACACGTCATCGCCATTGCACGGGAGACGTTCGACTATCGCGGCAACCTGGTATTTGCGCAAAGCGACGATAGTGACTACCTCGTCGACAATCCCAACCGACGTTGTCCAGTCATCGACAAAGCGCGCCGCGAAGTCGGTTACGCCCCACAGATAGCCCCAGATGAGGGTCTTCGCCGGACACTGCTTTGGTACCGCGACCACCAAGTCGCTGAGAGCAATTGATGAAGGTCTCTGTCATTGGCACCGGGTATGTCGGACTGGTCTCCGGCGCCTGTCTCGCGGCACAGGGGCATCGGGTGACCTGCGTTGACATCGATCCGCACAAAATTGCACAGATCAACCAGGGCGTACCCCCCATCCATGAAGAGGGGCTCGAGCAACTGCTCAAACAAAGCATTGGCCAGGATTTACACGCCACCACGGACTTGCGTCAGGCAGTGCTGGACAGCGAACTGACGCTCATCGCCGTCGGCACCCCTTTTGATGGTGAGCGCATAGACCTGAGTTACATCGAGACTGCGGCCCGGCAGATTGGCTCCGCACTCGCCGACAAACAGAGTTACCACGTGGTCGTAGTGAAGAGCACAGTTGTGCCGGGAACAACTGATACAAAGGTGCTTCCCATTCTGGAGGCTGCGTCGGGTAAACCGGCCGGCGTCGACTTTGGTGTGGGTATGAACCCTGAATTCCTGCGGGAAGGGTCGGCAATTGCAGACTTTATGGCCCCGGACCGGATTGTGCTGGGTGGTATCGATGCCAAAACCCAGTCACGGTTGGCAATGCTCTACGAAGGCTTTGAAAACGTCGATGTACTCGCGACCAACTGCCGCACCGCGGAGATGATCAAGTACACGGCCAATTCCCTGCTTGCCACCATGATTTCCTTTGCCAATGAAATCGGTAATCTCTGCGCCGTCACCGAAGACGTCGACGTCAAGGAGGTCATGCAGGGCGTGCATCTCGACAAGCGACTCTCGCCGATTCTGGCCGATGGTCAGCGCATCAAGCCGGGCTTCAACAATTACCTCGAGGCCGGCTGCGGCTTTGGTGGCAGTTGCTTCCCCAAGGACGTCCAAGCGCTGGCCGCCCATGGTCAGCTGGCCGGGCAGTCAATGCCACTGCTCCAGTCGGTCATTGAGATCAATGAGCATCAACCGCTGCAGATGCTCAAGCTGCTTGAGAAGCACTTCCCTACCCTGACCGAGCTGCGCATCAGTGTGCTCGGGTTCGCCTTCAAACCCGGTACCGACGATATTCGTGAGTCACCGACGCTGCCGGTGGTTCGCAAACTGCACAAACGCGGCGCGCGGCTGACAGGATTTGATCCCATCGCAAGCGATGCGGCGTCATTGGTACTTGACCGCGATACGATAGTTTTTGAGTCGGACCTAAACAGGGCTCTGGCGGGTGCCGACGTGGTGATGCTGTTCACCCATTGGCCCGTATTTGACCGCCTTGCTGAGCTACTGGCCGAAACTAACACCCAGCCACTGGTGATCGACGGTCGACGTATGCTCGACCCCGATAAATTTTCTCGCTACGAAGGCATCGGTCGCTGAACGCCGGCCGCTAAATCAGCAGAGGTTCCCCACAGCACATGAAGTACTATGTTCTGTCACTGGATGCGATCCCCCACACGCTCGGTTACACGCCGGTATACGAGCTATCACAGGTCTTGCAGCAAAGTCTGGGGGCGGTATCTATTCCAGTGTCAGAACCTCTGCCAGTAGGCTCTTATCGACACAAGCTGCACCATTTAACGGGGTATCGCTTTATTGCTGATCGTTACGTGGATGATCGGCTGTCGCTGAGCAGCAGCCAGCGTACGCTGTTCGTGCCGGTGGTCGCGACCAATAGCCTGCGTTACCTGCATTTACTCAGCGATTGGCGCAAGAAGTTTAACCGGGTGATTGCCTATATTTTGGATCCCTGGGAGGCACTGCGTCAGTTCCCGAAGCAGATTCCGCGCGATATCGATCTTTTCTGCGTACCCGACCAGTACACCGCCCAGCGCTTCCATCAGGAACATGGCATTAACACCTTGGCCGTGCCGATGGCTGTTGATGTGCTCAAGTATTGCCGTGAATCACAGCAACGGCCGCTCGATATCGTGGCCTACGGGCGCCAAAGCCCGGCATACATGACCGAGATCAAGGCGGTCTACAACCGACCGGAAAGCCGTAGATTGATGGTTTTTGATACGGTTCGTAGCCTGGGGGCAAAGGACTACGGCGAGCATCGCGCCCTGACCATGTCCCTGATGATGCGTGCCAAAAGTGCGCTGGCCTTCGACACCTTGTTTGAACCAGGGGAGAGGCAGCACAAACGCTCCATCGTACCGGTACGTTACTTCGAGGCTGCAGCGGCGGGCACGGCGATTGTGGGGCGCCACCCGCAGACAAATGACATGGAAGCCCTTTTCGGCTGGCAGGATGCCGTCATCGACCTGCCCTCCTCACCTGCGGATACCGTCCCCTTTTTGGAGGACCTGTTCGCTGACAGCGAGCGCCTCGAGCAGATTCATCGTCGGAACTTCCAGCAGTCAGCGCTTGCCCATGACTGGCGCTATCGTATCGCCGACGTGCTCAACCACCTATCACTGGCGCCACCTGACAGCCTGAATCAGCAGTTATCAGCGGTCGCCAATCTGGCCGCCAGGCGTTGATGTCAGGCTGGCGGTAAGGCGTGGGGTTGCCCTGTCGAGTGGCCCCTGACGGTAAAGAACGCCATCAACTCATCGAGATACTGTGCCTGAACCTCGAGCTCCTTGGCTGAAGCTGCGGCCTGTTCCACCAAAGCGGCGTTTTGCTGGGTCGACTGATCCATTTGATTCATGGCGCGGTTGACTTGTTCAATACCGTCACTCTGTTCTTCGCTTGAGGCACTGATCTCTGACACGGTCGTTGCGACTTGCTTGATTGAGTCGACCAGCGAGTTCAGGGTCTCTTCGGACTGCTTCACCAGCCGACTGCCATCATCGACCTTCGCGACGGACTCTTCGATCAGTTCTTTGATCTGCCGGGCAGACTCGGCTGAGCGCTGCGCCAGTACGCGCACCTCGGATGCAACCACGGCAAAGCCCCGGCCAGCGTCACCCGCGCGCGCCGCCTCTACCGCGGCGTTCAACGCCAACAAATTGGTTTGAAACGCAATCTCGTCGACGACGCCGGTAATGTCCGAGATCTTACGACTGGACACATGGATTTCGTTCATCGCGCCGCGTGCACCGGCAACCACCGACGCACCCTCGACGGCTTCGTTGCTGGCATCCATGGCCAGCGCGCTGGCCTGACGCGCGTTGTGGGCATTCTGTCGGACTGTAGAGGTCATCTCTTCCATGCTGGCCGCGGTCTGCTCCAGGCTAGCCGCCTGCTGCTCGGTGCGTCTGGAGAGGTCCTCATTGCCTACTGAAATTTCCCGTGCGCCGTTAGTGATGGCGAGCGCTGAGGCCGAAACCTCGCTGACGGTGTCACGCAAACGGGCGCTCATCTTGCCCATGCGTTCCACCAACTGACCGATCTCGTCCTGAGGTAAGTCTGCGAAATCGGTGGTCAAATCACCCTCTGCCAGTCGCTCAACCCCATCCACGGCGACCTTGAGCCCGGTCGAAATGCTCACCACCATCCAGCGGGCGACCAGGCCAAACAGCACCACTGCAACGACCAGAAGCACCAGGATGCTGTTTCGCGAGATGGCGTAGGACGCCGCCGCCTCGTCATACAGCTCGGCGCTGATTTCCAGCTGAGTCAGCACCAAATCCGAGAATCCGTCAGAAACCGGGTCAATCGCCAGATAGAGCTCCTCAACAATAAAGTCGTCCAGAGCGATGATGTCTTCAGAGACCAGGATGGCGCGCAGCTCGGCAATTTTTTCGTCCGCGGCAGCCATTCGCGGCACCAACTCGTTGACCGTTTCGATTTCACGCGGATCCAGGTTGCCGGCTTGGTAGGCTCGCCAGCGACTGGCCACGCGTTTCTGGGCACCATCGAGACTTTCGATGCCCCCCTGCCAGCTGATGTTTTCGTTGCGCACCTTGTGGCTGGTGTCCACCACGTTCACCGCGTACTCGTCGGAGATAGCCTTGAGATCGGTCAAAGGGGACACCCGGTCCAAATACACCGAGTTCAAGCTGGAGAGCGTACTGTTCATACCCAGTAAGCCGATAACCCCGAAGATGATAAGCAGCAGCGTACTGGCACTGACCAGACCGATCAGTCGTTGTTTGACGGACAAATTGCTGAACATGGCTCCCCCAGAAACGGCCTGTTGACGCTTGTTGCCGCTCTTTGGCGGATAGACAGAGAACACCACAGTCGAGGTTCAGAGTCCATTGAGGATGCGGTGTTGCTGGCGATCTGCCAGCCGTTAAACCCGACTGTGAACACCTTAACCCCGCATTATATGTGTAAATACATCACTTATGGATGCTCCAGCGGAGCCGATTGAAAATGTAGAGCCTTTGGCTAACGGGAGCTCCCCCATGCGATTCCTGTTGTTGTGTTTCACCGCCTCACTACTACTGGCCTGCGCCAGCCCCCACCAACCCTTCGTTGCCGGTAAAGACACCGATTCTGGGCCCTCTCGACCTGATCTTGCCGAGTACGATGCCCTGGGACTCACAAAGCTCAGTAGCTTTCCTGTCTTTCGTTCAGACCGCGTTCGTGGCCTTAATGATCATGCTTTCATCGTCAAGGCAGGTGTGAACCGCAGCTTCCTGCTCGTGGTCGATACGGTGCCAGCCGTGGCGTGGCAGGTTGACCGAAGCTTCGTCAGGTTCCTGCCCGATGTCGGCCTGGTTGAGCCTGGAAAATCTGATGTGCTGTTCTATGGACGCGTAACCCGCGGGAAGAGACCGTTGCTCGCTGCCTACGAAATCGAATGGCGAGGTGCCGAAGAAGACCTGATCGCCAGATTGCGGCGCAACATCAGTACCGATATTCGGGCGCAGCCGCCAATCGCTGACTGACTCGCAGAGCTTTCTGCGCGCTGACGCAAACGGATTGACTGGCGAGTGAAAGCACTCGACGCCGTCGATATCATCCGACACGGCAAGCCCAGAATCACTTGGTGACACCCTTGAGCCCGTCACCGCTGGCTGGTGGCAATGTGCGTCGCGCTTGAACCCAGGCGTTGCTAGTATCGAGCTGTCTCCGATCAGACAAG
>CAYZWL010000067.1:11903-13734 GCA_964482195.1 uncultured Alteromonadaceae bacterium
CGATCAGACAAGGGTTGTTAACAATGATAAGAAGCCTACTGGTCTCCCTGCTGCTACTCGTGTCATACCAGGCGACGGCGACCGATGAGCGAGTGACGAAAGTCGAGAACTTTGTCCTTTACGACCACCTCGGCGACACGCGGGAAATGCACTACCACCGCGATGCCAGAGCGATCGTACTGATGATCCACGGTAACGGCTGCCAGGTCGTGCGCTCGCTGCTCCCGGACTACCAGGCATTGCGGGATGACTACGCGACCCAGGGTGTCGAGGTGCTTTTCCTCAACTCAAACCTGCAGGACACCCGGTCGTCGATCGCCAAGGAGGCTGAGGGTTGGGGTATCGACATCCCGATCCTGCACGATGAGACCCAGCTGGTGGGTCGCTCACTGGGACTGAATCGAACGGCTGAAGTACTGGTGATCGACCCCCAATCCTGGGAGATCGTGTATCGAGGCGCCCTCAATGATCGGGTGCACTACGAACGCCAGCGCGAATCCGCCACGGAACACTACGTTCGCGATGTACTCGATCAAATGATTGCGGGCGACACGCCTGACTATCGTGAGGTCAACAGTGCAGGGTGCATCATCAACTTCCCACCCCGTGAGGCCGATGCACAGATCAGCTACGTGGATGACGTTGTGCCGATCCTGGCCCGCAACTGCCTGCACTGCCATACCGAAGGCGGTATTGCCCCCTGGGCGATGAGCGAGTTCCGCATGGTCCAGGGCTTTGCGCCAATGATGCGCGAGGTGGTGCGTACCAAGCGTATGCCACCCTGGCACGCTGACCCGGAAATCGGTGAATGGACCCATGACGCCGGCCTCCCAGTCGCTGAGGCCAGCACGCTGATCCGCTGGATCGAAGCTGGGGCTCCCCGTGGCGAAGGCGACGACCCGTTACCCGGCTTACAGCCACCCAGGGCTGCGTGGGCACTGGGCGAGCCTGACCTCATTATCGAGGTGCCAGCTTTTGACGTACCGGCGACTGGCATCGTCGACTACCAGTTTCCATTTGTAATGAACCCCCTGGATCGGGATGTCTGGGTGGTTGCTGCTGCGATTCTGCCCGGCGATACCCAGGCGGTTCACCACGTGCTGATGGGGTCAGCCGACACACCACCTGCTGAAAACCAGCGTGAGGGCGTGTTTCAGAACTACATCATGGGCTATGCCCCGGGCAACGAATCGCAACACATGCCCGAGGGTACCGGCGTGTTTGTCCCGGTAGGTGGTGTCTACCTGTTCCAGATGCACTACACCCCCTATGGACGCGCGACGACGGATCGTACGCGGGTCGGACTTTACTTCGCGGATGCGAACAATCCACCTGATAACTACCTGCGACAACAGGTGGTACTGGACCCGACCATCAGGATCCCACCGAACGCCGCTGCACACGAAGAGGCGGCCTATTTTGAATTCTGGGATGACGCAGTGATTTACTCACTGGTGCCGCACGCACACTATCGCGGGCGTTCGTCGCGTTTCGAACTGCTCTATCCCAATGGTGAGCGTGAGGTGATCCTGTCGGTACCCAATTACGACTTCAACTGGCAACGCACCTATAGTTTTGCCCAGCCCAAGACTGTGCCTGCAGGCACCCAGATCATCCACAGTACGATCTACGACAACTCTACCAATAACCGTGGTAATCCCGATCCGTCCCGCACGGTGCCATGGGGGCTGCAGTCCCACGACGAAATGCTCTATGGCTCGGTGAGCTTCAGTTGGGTCAATGAATCGGTCGCGAACCCCCTGCACTCCAACATGACGGCCGACACCGCCCAGTGGATGGGGTTTATCGATAACGATATGGATGGACTCGT
>CAYZWL010000068.1:0-13343 GCA_964482195.1 uncultured Alteromonadaceae bacterium
GACCATCAGTTCGAGGATGGTGAAGCCACGTTGTCCGGGCGCAGGAATCCCACCGCCGCTTTCGCAGGTTCCTGATGGCATCTCCCGAACCCAAAACTGATTCATTGTCTGACTGTGGTTCTCCCGACCAGCAGTGACTGCTGTCGTGCTGGCGCCCGGCAGATCCTCCTCGCCGTCGCTGTACAGATCGCTAGATATAGCCCACTTTTTCTTGTTATTCAACGCTGTGGCTCGCAATCTTGTGAGCCCCAAACGCTACTTGGGCGCCCGAAAGCGCCCAATGCTGCCCGCACGGGTGGCATTCACCACCTGGCAGGCGTCGCTCTCGCAGAAATTAGTTGGAGAGCTTTTCCTTGATTCGAGCCGCCTTACCGCTGAGCTCACGCAGATAGTACAGCTTGGCCTGGCGTACATCACCGCGACGCTTGACGTTGATGCTGTCGATCAGCGGGCTGTAAGTCTGGAAGGTACGCTCAACGCCGACACCGTGGGAAATCTTGCGCACGGTAAACGCGGAATTGACGCCGCGGTTACGCTTACCAATGCAAACACCTTCAAACGCCTGCAGACGCTCGCGGTTGCCTTCCTTCACCTTGACCTGGACAACAAGGGTGTCGCCGGGCGCAAACTCGGGGATTTCCTTGCTCATCTGCTCAGCGTCGAGGGCCGAGATGATTTTGTTGGTGCTCATGACACTCTCCGTAAAAAAAACTGTTGCCGTTCAAAAAACAGTTGTCGTGTTAAAAATCCTTGCCCTGCTCGCCGAGCAGCGCCAAATCTTCCTCACTCAGCGTGCGGTCAGCCAGTAAATCCGGCCGTCGCGCGAGTGTTCGTCGCAGCGCTTGTTGGCGCCGCCAGGCCGCGATGGCGCCGTGGTTGCCGCTCAGCAGCACCTCGGGCACCTGCAAGCCCTCAAAAACCTCGGGCCGGGTGTAATGGGGGCAATCCAGCAAACCATCAGCAAAAGAGTCCTCCTCCGCCGAATCGGCATGCCCCAGTGCACCGGGCAACTGGCGAATCACCGCATCCAGCAACAGCATGGCCGGTAACTCACCACCGCTGACGACATAATCGCCAACGGATACTTCCTGGTCGACGTGCGCTTCTATGAAACGCTCGTCCATACCCTCGTAGCGGCCGGCCACCAATATCAGCGCCGGCGCCTGCGCAAGCTCGCGCACCAAGGCGTCGTCAAGCACACGCCCCTGGGGTGACATCGCCAGTACCTTGGCCTGTTCACCCACCGGCCCCATCCCAGACCGGGCGGCACCGAGTGCGGCGGCCAGAATCGGCGCCTGCATCACCATGCCGGGCCCGCCCCCGTAGGGCCGGTCATCCACCGAACCATGGCGGTCGATGGCGAAATCTCGCGGATTGACCAACGCCAACGAATAGAGCTGCTGCTCCATCGCCCGCCCGGTCACACCCCAGTCGGTCAGCGCTGCAAACATCTGCGGAAACAGCGTCAGCACTGCCAGTCGCAGGTTTGATGCCTGCTCAGACATCCAGCGGCCAGTCCACGTGAACCGTACCTGCCGGCATGTCGACCCGGAGAATCACATCATCGAGTAGCCAAGGCACCAGCCGCTCGCGATCGTCCAGGCTATCCTCGTTGGCCTTCACCACGAGAACATCGTTGGCGCCCGTCTCGAGCAGGTAGTCCACCTGCCCAATCAGCACCTCCTTGGTCGGGTCACCGCCGTCGCGACACCAGACTGAAAGTCCGATGAGATCGCGCCAGTAGTACTCACCCTCACCAGGGGGCGGCAACTCGGTCGCCGCAATCACCAGTTGGTAGCCGCGCAGGGCCTCCGCCTGGTTTCGGTCTTCGATGCCCTTTAGCTGGGCGATGACGCCCTTGCCTTGCAACTTGACCTGTTTCACCGAGAGGTTGGGCACGGGTGCCGCGGCTCTGAGCCGGGCACCGGGCAGCGCATCCACCCGCTGATAGCGTGTCAGTGTCGCGGGGTCTTCCACCAGTGGCCGGATCTTGACCCAGCCCTTGATGCCGTGAACACCGACAATGTCGGCTACGGTCAGCGTCTCAGCCACGCGAGCGCCTACCGAAGCCTGTCAGCAACCCTCAGGCAGCTTCCGGTGCAGCCGCTGCGTCCTTCAGCAGAGACGCAACACGCGGAGACACCTGGGCGCCTTTGGCAACCCAGCGATCAACCGCTTCAACGTCGATGCGCAGGCGCTCTTCCTGACCGCGTGCGATCGGGTTAAAGAAGCCAACGCGCTCGATAAAGCGGCCATCACGGGACTTGCGACGATCGGTCACGGTCACGTGGTAGAAGGGACGCTTCTTGGAGCCACCGCGAGACAGACGAATAACAACCATGTTTTTGATTCCTCAGAAAAAACAACGCCCGGTCAAAGCAACAGCCGGACCGGGTGCAAAATTAAAGGACGCGGAGTCTACAGTAAGCGGGGCTCGCTGAAAACCCCATTCAGCCGATGATCAGCGCCGCGGAAAGCCAGGAGGCAAGCCGCCGCCAGGGGGCATGCCGCCGCCGGGGCCACCCATCATGCCGCCCATGCCACGCATCATCTTCTGCATGCCGCCGCCCTTCATTTTTTTCATCATCTTGGACATCTGCTTGTGCTGCTTGAGCAGACGATTGAGATCCTGAACCTGAGTGCCGGAACCCGCGGTGATGCGACGCTTGCGCGAGCCGGAGATGATGTCTGGATTGCGGCGTTCTTTCGGCGTCATGGAGTTGATCATCGCCTCCATGCGGGCAAACTGCTTCATGTCGACATTCTGCTCCGCCATCTGAGCCATGTTGCCCATGCCGGGCAGCTTGTCGAGCATCGCCGTGATACCGCCCATATTGCGCATCTGCTGTAGCTGGTCCCGGAAGTCTTCCAGATCGAAACGGCCACCCTTCTGGACCTTCTTGGCCAGCTTCTGGGCCTTCGCCTTGTCGACCTTACGCTCGGCCTCTTCAATCAGAGACAGCAGGTCGCCCATGCCGAGAATGCGCGAGGCCAGGCGATCCGGATGGAACGGGTCCAGCGCCTCAGTTTTTTCACCGACACCCAGGAACTTGATGGGCTTGCCCGTGATGGCGCGCACCGACAGCGCTGCACCGCCGCGAGTATCGGCATCGACCTTGGTCAGAATCACACCGGTGAGCGGCAGCGCATCACCGAATGCCTTGGCGGTGTTGGCCGCGTCCTGACCGGTCATGGCGTCAACAACGAATAGTGTCTCTACTGGCTTGACCGCCGCGTGCAGGTCGCGGATTTCCGCCATCATCGCCTCGTCGATGGCCAGCCGGCCGGCGGTATCCACCAGCAGTACGTCACTGAAGGCCACCCGGGCGCTCTCCAGCGCACGATTGACGATATCGACGGGCTTCTCGCTGGCCTCGCTGGGCTCGAAGCGCGCACCCACCTCGCTGGCGAGGGTTTCGAGCTGTTTGATCGCTGCAGGACGATAAACGTCGGCAGAGACCACCGAGACCTTTTTCTTTTCGCGCTCGATCAGATAGCGGGCAAGCTTGGCCACCGAGGTCGTCTTACCTGCGCCCTGCAAGCCCGCGACCATCACAATCGCCGGCGGTTGGGTCGCGAGATCCAGGGATTCATTGGCGGCACCCATGACGGACTGGAGCTCATCCTGAACGATCTTCAGGAACACCTGGCCGGGGGTCAGGCTCTGCGTGACCTCGGTGCCGACGGCACGCTGCTTGACCCGGTCGGTGAAATCCTTCACCACCGACAGGGCAACATCGGCTTCAAGTAGCGCCATGCGCACTTCGCGCAGCGTGTCGCGGATGTTGTCTTCGGTCAGCTTGGACTTGCCGACCATGGACTTCAGGCTCGATGAGAGCCGCTGACTTAATCCTTCAAACATGAAAACGGTCCGTGATAGAACACAAAACTACTGGGACCACGTAGTATACGTGTCCAGTCACGGAACCCCCAACGCGATATCGAGGATGACCGACGCTTTTATTCACAATGCCGCCCCAGCGCTCGCCGTGCTGGCCGCCCTGCTCTATCTGGCAGCGGCTTGGCGCCAGCTGCTGCATCTGGAAAGGCACCAGAATACCCTGCAGACGGCAACCGCCGGCGTGGGCGTTGTGGCCGTGCTGGCACATCTGGTGGTAGCAGTGCTGTCGGGCTTCGCCGGTGAGCTGAATCTGGGCTTTTACCGGGTCGCGTCGCTGATCGGTCTGGCCATGAGTTCGATCGCCGTCATTATGTTGATCCGGCGTCCGCTGCACACCCTGACCATTGTCGTCTTCCCGCTCTCTGCCATGGCCGTGCTGATCAGCACCTTCGCACCGGCCACCGGTCGCCCGCTGAGCGGACTCAGCGAGGGGCTGCTCTGGCATGTAAGCGCCTCATTAACGGCCTTTGCCGTGCTCTCACTTTCCATGGTGCAGGGTGCGATGGCGCTGTTCCAGAGTCGATTACTGCGTCAGCACAAAACCCGCGGCATGGTGCGCTGGCTGCCCGCCCTGGACCTGTCGGAGTCCATGTTCTATGAACTGTTACACGCAGGTTTCGCACTGCTGACCTTGGCAATGGTGGCCGGGGGCCTGTTTGTCGACAACATGTTTTCCCAGCAGATCGCCCACAAGACCGTGCTCACCGCGCTCAGTTGGCTGGTATACGCCGTCATCGTCGTCGTGCATTGGCGCAGCGGCTGGCGCATGGCACGGGCAGTGAACACGGCGGCGCTGGGCTACGGACTTTTGTTCCTCGGTTTCTTTGGGTCCAAGCTGGTCCTCGAGCTGCTGCTCGGACAGGGCTAAAAGACAGGGCTAAAAATAGCCCCGAGCTGCCCCACCGGGGTGCTTGTGCCGCTCGCGGTTTTTCTCCAACATCGGCAATAACTGAAGCAACAAGCGAACCACCTTCTTGAACGAGACACCGCTGGGATTTCTGCTGCTGGCCCTGGCCGGCCTGATCCTCATCTCCGGCTTCTTCTCAAGCTCCGAGACCAGCATGATGTCCCTCAACCGTTACCGGTTGAAACACCTGCGCGGCCAGGGGCATCGCGGCGCACGCCGGGCCACCCAACTGCTGGATCGACCAGACCGACTGATCGGTCTGATCCTGATCGGCAACAATCTGGTCAACATTCTCGCTTCGGCCATTGCAACCGTCGTCGCCATTCGTCTCTACGGCGATGCCGGTATCGCCATCGCGACCATCGGTCTCACGATCGTGATTCTGATTTTTGCTGAGATCACGCCAAAAACCATCGCCGCGCTTCACCCGGAGCGGGTCGCCTTCCCGGCGAGCGTGATTTTGGTACCCATGCTCAAGCTGTTCATGCCGATTGTCATGGCCATCAACGCGATCACCAATGGCATTTTGCGACTGATGGGCTTTCGCCCCGATGCCAGCGACGGCGAAGCGCTGTCGCAGGAGGAACTGCGCACCCTGGTGACAGAATCGGGACAGATGATTCCCTCCCGTCACCGGCGCATGTTGGTCAATATCCTCGACCTCGAGCAGGTGACCGTGGATGACATTATGGTGCCGCGCAACGAGGTCTACGGCATCGACCTCGACGATGACGACGACACCATTCTCAAGCAGCTGCAGAACAGCGCACACACCCGCCTGCCGGTCTGGCGGGAAGACATCAACGACATCGAGGGTGTGCTGCACATGCGCAGCCTCAGCCGGGTGCTTTGCGATAGCGGCCTGAATCGCCAGGCGCTGATTGAAGAAATTCAGCCTCCCTACTTCACCCCGGAGAACACACCACTTCATACCCAGTTGCTTGAGTTCCAGCAGAAAAAGGGACGCCTGGGCATCGTTGTCGACGAGTACGGCGATGTCATGGGGCTGGTTGCGCTCGAGGACATCCTTGAGGAAATCGTTGGCGAGTTCACATCAAACTTGGTTGAGGAGTCTGAAGAGATCGAATCCCACCCCGATGGCAGCGCCAGCTGCTCGGGGACCATCAGCATCCGTGACCTCAACAAACAAAAGGGCTGGGATCTACCCACCGATGGCCCGAAGACCTTGAGTGGCCTCGCGCTAGAACTGCTCGAGTCCATACCTTGTGGGCGGGTCTCCGTGCGACTACCCGGCTATCTGATCGAAGTGGAGAGCCTCGACGGCAACGTGGTCAGTCAGTTGCGTATCTGGCAGCAGGACACGGCCGATGATGAGGCCGCCTGAGCGAAAGCCTCGCAACTAGCCCAGTTGTACCGGCTGAGCCGCCAGGCGACGCGCCTCGCACTTGGCGAGTATCTCGCGTTTTTGTGCGTCATCAGACATAAACCAGTCGGTAATTTCATCCCCGGTGCGATAACAACCGATGCAGACGTCGTCCTCATCGAGGGCGCAGACTGCAATGCAAGGTGACGGGATGGCGTTGCTCATGGTGGGTTCCAATCAGGGCTGGTCGGTGGACTGCTCGGCGTAGAAGGCAGCCGCAAACTCGTCAAGGCTGTCTTGTTCGATTGCTACGCGGATCGCCGCCATGTGGTTCTGGTAGTAGCGAAGATTGTGAATGGTGCACAGCTGGGATCCCAGGATTTCATTACAACGCTCGAGGTGATGCAGGTAGCCGCGGCTGAAGTTCTGGCAGGTGTAGCAGTCACAACGATCGTCGATGGGCTGGGTACTCGCCTTGTGACGGGCATTGCGCAGCTTGATCACTCCCCGGCTCGTGAACAGGTGACCATTGCGGGCGTTCCGGGTTGGCATCACGCAGTCGAACATATCGATGCCGCGCCGAACGCTCTCGAGCAGGTCGGCCGGGGTACCCACCCCCATGAGATAGCGTGGACGATCGGCGGGCAGGTCGCTGGCAATCGTATCCAGCACCATCATCATCTCGTCTTTGGGCTCACCCACTGACAAACCACCGATGGCATAACCGTCAAAGCCGATATCCGTCAGGCCTGCAAGCGACTCCCGGCGCAGATCCTCGTACATACCGCCCTGGACGATGCCGAACAGTGCGGAAGGGTTATCCCCGTGGGCCTGTTTGCTGCGCTCAGCCCAGCGCAGTGACAGGCGCATCGAATCCGCGGCTTCGCGCTCGGTGGCCGGATATGGCGTGCACTCGTCGAAGATCATGACAATGTCGGAGCCCAGATCCCGCTGAATGCGCATGGAAGTCTCAGGATCCAGAAAGACCTTGTCCCCATTGACCGGGGAGCGGAAGTGCACGCCCTGCTCGCTGACTTTACGCATGGCACCCAAACTGAATACCTGAAAGCCCCCTGAGTCGGTCAGGATCGGGCCGCCCCACCCCATAAAGTCATGCAGATCACCATGCTCGCGGATGATGTCTGTGCCCGGGCGCAACCACAGGTGGAAGGTGTTACCGAGAATAATCTCGGCGCCAATTTCGCGAATATCCCGGGGCATCATCCCCTTGACGGTGCCGTAGGTGCCCACGGGCATGAAGGCCGGCGTTTGCACCGTACCCCGGGGGAAGGTCAGCTGACCGCGGCGCGCCAATCCGCTCTGCTTGGATACGGCAAATGACAGGGCTGAGGTCATGACTCAGAACTCTCCACGGAATTCGAGGGAAATTGTGCGCGCACGGCTCTGCTCGCGCAGCTCCCGGAATGACAGGGGTTGCAGGCTACGGTCACCGGCGAAAACACGTCGATCCCGGCTATCGCCGTCCCGGAAGATATCCTCCACGGTCAGCCTGACCAGTAGACCATCGATGGCCCGGGTCTCAATAAAGACGTCCATGTCACGCCGCTGCCCGAGTCTGTCGAATTCGTCGAGCCCGTAAAACGGCTGGCGATCCCGTGTGAAGGCCAGCGCGCCCCAGGCGAGCTTTTTCTCGATCAGATCCTGACGCACCTCGACCACGGTAAACCAGTCACGCTCGCCGGAGAGCTGACGTTCACGCCCATCGAGCGGGTCATCCACGTCTGAAGTCTGCCAGCGACCTCGCACGTCGACACGTCCATTGTTCAGACCAATGTCATCGAGCGGCAAGGTGAATTCCCAGCGCAGTCCGGTACGGGTGCCGTCGCCGATATTGCCAGGAATTTCCAACTGCCCAGTGAGTGGCAGCAAATCATTAACGTCGGTAATCACGTCGTGAAACAAGGTGAGCGAGCCAATGCCAATCCCGTCACCGCGCACCTCATAGCTCAAATCAAAGGTGGCGGTTGCCTCGGGGGACAACTGCGGATTGCCGAGGGCCAGCTCCACATCACCCAGGTCAGCACCGCTGACAAAGTCCTGCAGATCGAGCTGGCCGACATTGCGCAGCGCGCGCAGCCGCCACTGGGCCCGGTCAGATGGCGAGTAGCTAATCGCCAGGCTGGGCTTCCAGAAAAACAGCGAACGATCCTCGGTGAATCCCCCAACCTGGCGGATGGTGGAGTCCTCAGCCCCGAGGGCGGCATCAATGGACAATTCGCCCACCCGGAATGAGTCAGAGATCAGCAGATCTACACGTTCCTCAACTACCTCGGTCTCGGCACCAGGGACAATTTGCGGCACCAGGGCACCGCCCTCAAGCTGCAACAAAGCGAAATCCGAGGTCAGGGTGTTTTCCGCCACTTCGACACTGAGCTCGACGGTATGCCCTTCAAACCCAGAGTAGTCGAGTTCGAGTCGGCCGATGAATTCCTCGGCCAGGCTTTCAGTGAAAGTCTCGGTTTCCGTGACACCCGGCTCGCCAATGGGTCCGCGGACCAGCGTCGCCCGCTCGCTGCGGTCCTCTTCCCGGTATAGACCGATCAGCTTGGCACGCCAATGTTCACCCAGCGCGCGTTCGGCGTCGGCACCGATTTCATCCTGCACCACGTCGACAAAGTCACCCTGAAACAGCGCAAGACCATTCTCGGTTGCAGACACCGGGCGCCGGCGAGACAACTCACCACCCTCGCCGTCGAAGGTGGTTCGACCCATATTGGCGGCGACCTGCCAGGCGCCCCAGGTGGCACTGCCATTGATCGCCGCCGAGGTAAAGGTCTGTTCTTGCAGATAGCGTTCGTCGCGGCGCTCGAGCAGATTATCGTTGCCGTCGAGGACGGACTCGTCCCGATCGAGTACCTCGCGCTCATCGGCTGCGACAACCGCCAGTGTCAGTTCGCCCAGCTCACCGGTAGTGGTGTAGCTCACCTCGGCAAAGGGATGGACCCCGCCACTGGGGTCATAAGTCAGGGCGCCTGCGCTCCAGGCTCCAGAGGATGAATCGCCCTTGCGGATGACATTGGCCACCACATTCTGGCCGCGCAGGTCCAGCCCACCTACCTGTCCGCGAATGACCTCGATCCGTTCGATGTCCGCTGCAGGGATACGCCCGAGAAAATCGGTGGGTGACTGGTTCTTGGCGGAAATACGTGCGCCATTGATGATCACATTGCCCGCAGCGCCACCGAAACCACGACTGTCGGTGTCGCCGTCGCGAAGCTGGAAGCCCGGCAGATTGTTGACCATGTCCAATGCGGTCACAGGGGCATAGCGCTGGAAGAAGACCGCCTCGTAGGTGAGGATGCAAGCGCCCTCCTCGCAGACTTGCACGGGCTCTGTGACCGCGGGTAGCGCTGGCTGTGCCTGACTCGGCACACTGCCGACTATCAGCAGCGCCGTTGCCAGCAACCACGCGGGGGAGGTTTCTCGGGGGACTGTCAGCACAACCGCTCCAGCAGCGCCCACAGGCGCACATCAAGCGCAGTCGGGGCCTCAAAAAATGCGCTCGATGTTGCCACAGCGGGCGCTGTAACGCGACTGTCACACGGCCCCAAAATGGTCGCTGAAGCTAGGAAATCTTCCGAGCTGGAAAACCATGGACAGCGAGATCCGCTGTCTTTCCAGTGGCAAATCTCGTTACCCTAGCAGGCTCCAATTCATCACGCCGGAGCCGCCGATGAAAACCAAAGCTGCCGTAGCCCTCAAGGCCGGACAACCCATGACCGTCATGGACGTGAATCTCGACGGCCCGCGCGCCGGCGAGGTACTGGTCGAAGTCAAAGCGACCGGACTCTGCCACACCGACGATTTTACTTTGTCGGGTGCGGACCCCGAAGGCGCCTTCCCGGCGATTCTTGGTCACGAAGGTGCCGGCGTTGTGGTCGAGGTCGGACCCGGCGTTACCAGCGTAAAACCCGGGGACCATGTGATCCCGCTCTACACCCCGGAGTGCCGTCAGTGCGAGTACTGCCTGCACCCGAAAACCAATCTCTGTCAGGCCATCCGCGAAACCCAGGGACAGGGCGTGATGCCCGATGGCAGCTCGCGATTCAGCATGGAAGACGGTACCCCCATCCTGCACTACATGGGTTGCTCGACCTTCTCCAACTATACGGTGCTGCCGGAAATCGCCCTCGCGAAAATCCGCGAGGACGCCCCCTTCGACAAGGTTTGCTACATCGGTTGTGGCGTCACGACAGGCATTGGCGCCGTCATCAACACCGCCAAGGTAGAGATTGGCAGCCGGGCGATTGTCTTTGGTCTCGGCGGGATTGGCCTCAACGTGATTCAGGGTTTGCGGCTGGCAGGCGCCGACCAGATTGTTGGTGTGGATCTCAACCCCGACAAGGTGCCCATGGCCGAGCGCTTTGGCATGACCGATTTTGTGAACCCCAGTGAAGTGGAAGGCGACCTCGTGCCCTATTTGGTTAACCTGACCAAAGGAGGCGCTGACTACACCTTCGATGCGACCGGCAACGTAGAAGTGATGCGCGCGGCCCTCGAGTCGGCCCATAAGGGCTGGGGCGAGTCGATCATCATCGGCGTCGCACCGGCGGGTGCCGAAATCTCCACTCGCCCCTTCCAGCTGGTGACGGGTCGCTCCTGGCGGGGCACGGCCTTTGGTGGCGCCCGCGGCCGCACCGACGTACCCAAGATTGTCGACTGGTACATGGAAGGCAAGATTGAGATCGACCCGATGATCACTCACACGCTCGAGCTCGAGCAGATCAACGAGGGCTTTGATCTCATGCACCGGGGCGAGTCGATTCGCTCGGTCGTCGTCTACTGAGGCGCGGGATCATGGAAATCGTTTCAGAACAGCGAGCCTTCGAAGGCCGCCAACTGGTGGTGAAGCACGCCGCCAAAACCACCCAGTGCGACATGACCTTCGCCATCTTCCTGCCCGCCGAGGCTGAGGAAGCGCCCGTCCCGGTGATTTGGTACCTGTCGGGACTGACCTGCACTCATGAAAACGCCATGACCAAGGCGGGCATGCAGGCGGTCGCTGCGCGCGAGGGTGTGGCACTGGTGTTCCCCGACACCTCACCCCGCGGTGAGGGCGTCGCCGATGACGAGGGCTACGACCTGGGCCAGGGTGCGGGATTCTATGTGAACGCCAGCCAGGCCCCCTGGGCGCCGCACTTTCAGATGTGGGACTACATCACTGCAGAACTGCCCCAACTGGTGTTCGAGCAGTTCCCGGTAGACCCCGCCATGCAATCGATTACCGGCCACTCGATGGGCGGCCACGGCGCGCTGACGATCGCCATGACCTTCCCTGAGCGCTTTGCCTCGGTCTCGGCCTTCGCACCGATCACGCATCCCAGTGCCTCCGAGTGGGGCCAGAAACAGTTGCGGGCGTATCTCGGTGAAGACGAATCCGCCTGGGCGCGGCATGACAGCACCCTGCTGATGCGCGAGCGCGGTTTCCCGGGTCCGGTGTTGATCGACCAGGGCGCAGACGACCAGTTCATCGAATTGCTCAAGCCCGAAGCCCTGGCCGAGGCCATGGCGGCGCGACGTCAGGAAGGGGTATTCCGTCTACAGAAAGGCTACGACCACAGCTACTTCTTTGTGGCCAGCTTCATCGAGGACCACGTGGAGTTTCATGTCGACGCGCTGGCGCGCGTGATGAACATGGCGTCCCCGTAGCTGAAGAAGCGATAACGCTGCTTGACGGCCTCGCGGTAGGCCGCCATCACATGGGCGTGCCCGGCAAAGGCCGAGATCATCATGATCAGGGTCGACTCGGGCAGGTGGAAGTTGGTGATCATCGCATCCACCACGTGAAATGACTTGCCCGGGTAGAGAAAGAGATCGCTTTCACCGGCAAAGGGCTCCAGGCGGCCGTGCTGGGCGGCCGTCTCCAGCGAGCGCACAGCGGTCGTTCCCACTGCGATGACACGACCGCCCCTTTGACGACAATGGGATACCGCGTCACAGGCTGCATCGGTGACTTCGATCCACTCGCTGTGCATGTGATGGTCGGTGATATTGTCTGCCCGCACCGGCTGGAAAGTGCCGGCGCCGACATGCAAGGTGACCTGGGTCATCGCCACCCCTTTTGCGCGCAAATCGGCGAGCAGGGCCTCATCGAAATGCAAGCCGGCGGTGGGTGCCGCCACGGCGCCATCGCGCTCGGCGTACACTGTCTGGTAGCGCTCCTTGTCATCCTCCGCATCGGCCCGTTGGATGTACGGCGGCAGGGGCATGTGGCCAAACTGGCGCATGATCTCCCCAAACGTGCCCACCTCAGGTCGCAGCACGAACAAATCCCCTTCCCGACCATCCACCCGCAAAACAAACTCGCTGACATCGTGCTCCGCATCCGGGGTCACGTAGATCGCAGAGTCGGGTTTGGGTGACTTACTTGCGCGCACATGGGCGAGCGCTGTGCCATCACCGCGAATGCGCTCGATGAGGATCTCCACCCGTCCGCCGGTCTGCTTAACACCATAGAGCCGTGCCGGAATGACCCGGGTGTTGTTGAACACCAACAAATCCTCGGGCCGGATCAGGTTGAGCACATCGGTAAAGCGGCCATGGCTCAACTCACCGGAGTCGCCGTTGAGCACCATCAACCGCGAGGCGCTGCGCTCGGGCAGTGGCTCCTGGGCGATCAGTTCGTCGGGAAGCTCGTAATCGAAATCGCTGCGTTGCATAGCGGTGCCTCGATGCAGATAGCGGGTACTGGGAGAGTCAGTAATGGGTCAGACAAAAAAGCCGGCGCGAGGCCGGCTTTGCGAGCTGCGCGAGAGGCTCAGGCCTCTGCCGCTTCCTCGGCCGGGGCTTCGGCATCGGCGGCTTCTTCAGCGGGCTCTTCAGCCGGTGCTGCCGGTGCAGTGATCTTGATCAGCTCTTCGGCCAGCAGGATCTTGACCTTCTCTTCACCGTTCACAGGCTTGCCATTGGCATCCTGAACAGCGAAACGATCGTCACCACGACGGAAGACTTTGTACTCGGCGGTTTTCTTGACCAGTTTGAGGGCCATCTCTTTTCTCCTCGTTGAGATACTCAGATTGCAGATGGGCTGGGGGATCTCCCCAACCGGGTTGGGCGCGGAGTATACCCGGGCATCACCCAGTTCGCGAACAAGGCATTGCCTCCCGCGTGCGGATTGCTATACTCGCGCGCCTCCCCAGATCATGCCGGTGTGGTGGAATTGGTAGACACAGGGGATTCAAAATCCCCCG
>CAYZWL010000069.1:0-12819 GCA_964482195.1 uncultured Alteromonadaceae bacterium
GGCAGCCAAAAGGTAAAGGCGGTCCCTTGTTGGCGTTCGCTTGCGACTGAAATTTGCGAGCGGTGCAGCTCTACAATGCGTTTGACGATCGCGAGCCCCAATCCGTGTCCCGTCTGCTCGGCTTCAGTATCGGGTCGATAAAATCGTTCGAAGATGTGGGGGATATCGTGACTGGCGATGCCCTCGCCGTTGTCGATGACTTCGACACGAACACGATCCTGTTCGGCGAATACCTGCACGCTGATCGTGCCATCACGCGGGGTATGGCGCAGGGCGTTTTGGATCAGGTTTTCCAGCACCCGGTGGATCATGCTGAGATCCGCATAGACCATGGTGCCCCGATCGGACGCGTCGGCGATCAGCCTGACGGATTTCTCCTGAGCTTGTAGTTCATAGTCATGGATAATGTCCTGGACCAGCTCCATGACCGGGAACAGTTCCCAGTTGGGTTCGATCGCGCTGGATTCCAGCCGGGACAGCTCGAACAGTTCGCCGATGAGCTCGTTGAGACGCAGGCAGTTTTTGTGCGCTGTTTCGAGATAACCGCGGCGTTCGTCTTCGTTGAGTTCCTTGAGTAGCACCGTTTCCAGATAGCCCTGCATCGCAGCGATTGGCGTGCGCAGGTCGTGGGAGACGTTGGCGATCAGCTCTCGCCGGGTGCGATCGATCTCCTCCTGCACCGAGAACTGCTGATCAATGCGTTGGCTCATGTCACAGATCGCGGTACTCAGTTCATCGACTTCATCCCGCGCCGGGTCTCGGGTAGGGAGCATCATGTGTCCCTGATAGCTTCCTTCACGGTAAGTGCGAACCGCATCAGCCAAGGTCTTCAGGCGGCGGGTCAGTAGAAAAAACACCACCACGCCCGCGAGCAGGGCTACTGCGAGGCTACCGGCAATAGTCGTTACGCCGGCACGGAGGTTGTAGCTGTCGGCCAGCGAGCGCTGGATACTTTCGAGTTGCTGGCCATTGAGCACGGTATAGACATACGCCTTGACTTCACCGTCATCGATGACTGGCGATGCAGAAAACACTTTTCTGCCATCGAGACTGCGCGGGTCATCGCCGAAAATCGGCAGCTGCTGATCCGCCTCGAGAAAGTCCCTGATCGGCTGAATGGCGACTTGTTGGCGCTGAACCGTGCCGTAGGGTAGGGCGTGCGACAAGATACGTCCGTTGGGATCGAGCAGGTAGACCTCCACGATCGGGTTAATGAACATGACGTGGTGCATGAGGTCCTGAACCGCCTGCTCGTTGACGCCTGTCTCGTCCAGCAATGGCATGTCCTCTGCTGCATGCAGGGCCAGATCCCGATTGACGCGCTGCGTGACTTCCAGTGCATGCATTTCACTGGTTTGCGCGGTGATGAGCACCAGGGCGCCACCGACGGCGATAAACAGCGCACAGGTAGCGATGGCGAGTCTGGCGTAGAGGCGCTGGTGAAATTTGATCGTCATGGTTCGAACTTGTAGCCCACGCCCCAGACCGTGACGATGCGCTTCGGATCGCCAGGGTTGTCTTCGATCTTGGCGCGCAATCGGTTGATGTGTGAATTGACGGTATGGTCGTAGCCGTCGTGGCCGTAGCCCCACACTTCGTTCAGCAGTTCCATGCGTTTGAATACACGGCCCGGCTGTCGGGCGAAGTACAGTAACAGGTCGAATTCCTTGGAGGTGAGTTCGACAGGTTCGCCCCGCAATGTGACTTGATGATCACGGGTATTAATGCTGAGCGGGCCCAGCGCTACATGTTCGGCGACCGGTTCCGCCTTGGACTCGATAGAGACTCGCCGGAGAATCGCCTTGACGCGTGCCACCAGTTCGACAGGGCTAAAAGGCTTGGTCACATAGTCATCGGCGCCCAGCTCCAGGCCCAATACGCGATCGAGTTCACTGGATTTCGAGGTGAGCATGAGCACTGGGGTGTGAATGCCCCGCTCACGAAGCCCGCGGCAGATATCCAGCCCGTTCATGCCAGGTAAGCGCAGGTCCAGAATCAGCAGCGCCCAGTCCTCAGACTGGGCGCGCTGAAAGGCGTCGTCGCCACGGGGGCAGTGTTCGAGTACCAGGTCGGCATCGTCCAGATGCAGGCCGACAAGGCCTGCAATATCCGGGTCGTCCTCTACCAAAAGAATACGTTTGGCTGGCATGCCTGACACAGCGATTCTCTCCCGTACTGCGAGTGCGTCTCTCACTGGGTTCGGGTAATCCGTACCCGGATCGCGGGATTATCCCACCGATGCGACTGGTTGAGTACAGAACTTGCCAAGCCATCATCAGCGGTGATGACGCCCGGGTGCATGGTCACCTGATCGGCAATATCGTCCCGGTCGGCATTAAAGCCCTCACCACCGTCGGCGGGTCCCGGCATGGTGCCAGCGGCCTCGCTGTTGGCTTCGGTACCCGCGTCGTAGGCGATGGCGTTAAACACTCGACTGTCGCCGACGGCCATGCCGGAGACATCTGCACCGTTGACGCCAACAATCGCATCATTGGTGTTGACCAGCATGGTCATCACCGACAGGTCCAGTCCCGCTGTTTGGTCATCCGGCAATTCAACCGTCAGGGTCTCGGTGCCACCCGGCCCGACAGGTGCATCGCCGCTGGCGTCAGCAACACCGGCCAGCTCGGTTAGCAGTTCGCTGTTGTCTCCGCCTTCGGCGAGCAACTCCAGACCCATCGAGGCGGGTTCGCCGACAGCGAAAGCACTGCGGCTATTGTCATGTACCGACACCGCAATGGGTGAGAGCGGTTGACCCGCGGTGAGGTTGATCGTAACGACTTCGAAGACGGCAGGCGTCGGCGGTGGCGTGGTCACGGGCGGTGGCGTGGGTGCCTCGGTGACTGGTGCCGGTCCGTCATTGTCGTTACTGCAGGCAGCCAGTGAGACTGCTGCAGCGAGAATCAATAAACGTCGCATTTTGACCCCCTCCTCAGTTGACCGTGACAACTACACGGACCACGGGGTTCAACCAGCGGTGTACCGTGTTGTCGATATCGCTGACACCGCCATTGGCATCACTGTCACCCAGCACATTGCGATGGATGTGGACAAAGCCCTCGGCGGTCGCAGCGACACCGGTGCCACCGGTACCACTGGCTTCACCGACTGGGCCCGGTGCAGGGTATCCGGCCTCGCCAGGAGCACCACTACCGACAACCTCATCGTTGCCCTCGGTGCCGGCGTCGTAGGCGTTCACGTTGAAGACATAGCGTCCCGGTTCGCTGGGAATCTCCACGGCGTTCAGGCCCATGAAACCGTCATTGCTGGGCAGGATCATGCTGACGATCGACAGGCGGGTGTTGTCGGGCGCAGCGTCGGTGTTCAGATTGGCGCTGGTCGACTGTCCCGGGCCGAGCAATCCAGCGGCGGGGTTTTCAACAACGGTCGCGTTGAGCGCTGTCACGTCGGCGCTGAGCCCTGAGATGTCGCCGCCCTCAGCCATCGCCTGCAGGTTGGCAGAAGCCGGTTGCCCGCTGGCAAACAGCTGCGCGGAGTCTGCGTGGGCTGCAATCAAGAATGGTGTGAAGTAGGAACCACGAGTGAGGTTGGTGATTTGCACGTCAAAGTCGGTGGCCTGTGCGGGCAGGGCGGCACCTGCGACTACAGCCAATGTCAGGGGGGCGATCAACTGCTTCATGGTGTTTGCTCCGTGAGTGTTGTTTGGAGACACCATTGTTGAAGGAGGGCAGTACGCAGAACCTCACAGAATTCTCACGGGAGTTTAAAAGGTTGCTCACTTGGCACTCTGAGCAACCCCTGGGTTTTACTCGGCCTGCAGCGCCGTGACAGGGTCCAGGCGGGCGGCCGACATGGCCGGATAGACACCGAAGCCAACAGCGATGGCCATGCAAACGGCGACGGCCAGCGCGATCCCCGGTATCGACCAGGCGACGGCCCAACCCGCGAAGGCGGCGATCACGTAGGCCAAGGCAATACCCAGTATCACGCCCGCGGCAGCTCCGATGAGGGCGATGACCGTGGTCTCAACGAGGAATTGGCGAACCACGTCGGTCTCCCGGGCGCCGATAGCGCGAAGTAGTCCGATCTCTGAGCGACGCTCCATCACACTGGCAAGCATGATGTTCATGATGCCGATCCCACCCACCAGCAGTGAAATCCCGGCCACCGCCGACATCACAATGGTGAAGATGCGTTGAGTTTGCTGTTGCTGCGCCAGCAGGCGCGCGGGCACGGTCATACGGAAGTCGGTTTGACCACCATGGCGGCGATCGATCAGGTGTTGCACTGCAGCGGCAGCTGCAGTCGGCGTGACGTCACTGGCGACCTGCAACTTGAGTTGGGTGAGCTCGGCTTTTAGCGGCTCGAGCCGCAGTCGTTTGAGGCCTGTTTGCAGCGGCAAGTACACCCGTTCACTGTCGCCACCCACTGCGCGTCCCTGGATTTGCGAGTCCGGTAGTTGTCGATCCACGAGCACACCAATCACCCGAAGCCATAGATGATTGACTTTGATCAGACCGCCGACGGCGCCGCCGTTCGGGAATAGATCTCGGGCGGCTGCACTGCCCAACACCGCGACCTGATCAAAGCGACGGTCATGCGCCGCGGTGAACAATTCACCTTGTTCGGGGCCGAGTTGGGACATGTCGAAATAGTCCGGGCTGACAGCCCAGACTTCGGCGCTGCTTGAACCTTCCCGTGAAAACAAGTCCCAGACTTCGAAGGCTCGGATACCGGCCCAGGCCTCGATGAAGGGGAGGGTGTCCGTGATGGCTTCAGCGTCGGCGGTGGCGAGGCCGGCCGAATGTTTGCGCACATCTTTGAGCGCTTCACCATCGGGTTCTGCCGCTTCGACAATCAGGTTGCGTACGCCCATTCCCTCGATCATCTCGAGTGCCTGGCGACGGCCGCCTTCACTCACCGCCAGCATGGCGATGACGGCGCCAACACCGAACACCATGCCCAGCAGGGTCAGGGCGGTGCGCATGCGGTGGTGGGCGAGTTGCGAGAGTGCCTGGCGAATATCAGGTAGCAGTTGATCGGTGTTCAATGTCGTCGACATCAACTGGTCCCCGCTTCGGGTGCGACGACACTGACCCGTTCACCTGGTGTCAGGCCACTCACTACCTCGATCAAATTTGGGCTGCGTCGACCGAGTTCTACCTCGCGGGTTTCAGCGTCATTGCCATCGACCACATAGACGAAGGCCGATTCGGCGGTGAAGAACACGGACTGCTCTGGCAACAGAAAGGCATTCTGAATGTCGTTGGTCACGATTTCCGCTTCCAGACTGCTACCCACCCGCATCAGGTCAGGGTCGACGTCATCGATGTCGGCTTCCACCGTGAAGAACTTGCGGGGATCCTGCCGTGTGCGCGGACTGGCAACCGGCGAAACGCTGATGACGCGTCCGGAGAAAGCCTGCTCAACAGCACTGTCGAGTCGCAGCGTGACCGCCTGGCCTTCGGCGAGACCGACAGCATCAGACTCGGCGACGAAGAGGCGCGCGCGCACCTTGCCACGAACGGGTAGCAAGCCCACCGGACGGCCGGCAAACACGCGTGCCCCCTTGGCGAGTTTGTCACCCCAGGGGGTGCGGGCGTAGACGAAAGTACCGTCGGCCGGGCTGGTGAGCTCGATAAGGTTGAGTGCGGCGTTCTGTTTGTCGAGCTTGCTTTGATGGCCTTGTTTTCCAGCCAGTATTAACTCCTCTTCGGCGTTGGTTCGTTGCTCGTGAGTCATGGCCTGCCAGTCATAGTAGGAGCCCGCAACCTCGAGATAGTCGACGTCGGATAGCGCGTCAATGATTTCGTTGCGACTGAACAGCCGCGGGTCGACATCCACATAGGCCATCGAAATCTCAGCCTCGCCGTCAACACGATCTGAATCGTGGTCAATGCGTGTTCGGTCGATATCTGCCGTACGGCGGAAGTTGTCCAGTTTGAGGTCGCTTTTGACCACTTCCAATTCGCTGTCGATGCGATTGGCGCGGATTTCTTCGTCGTCGAAACGAGCAATGACCTGGCCGGCTTTGACCTCAGAGTACTCGGGAATCAACCACGAAATGTTGAAGCCCATGCGCACATTGCCGGGCAGGTTGATCGGTACTGACTCCGAGGCGACCAGTTCACCATCGGCACGGACTACAAATCGGTAGTCCTTGGGCGCGACCTCTACGGTCGGTAACTGGCTGTCCTCACTGCCACAGCCCGCCACCACCAGCGGGAGCAGCACTGCTGCACGAAACCGTTTCACAATCGGACCTCCTGTCCAGCCTCTACACCATCGAGCACGATGTATTCGTCATCACTGCGGGCACCTAGCTGCACAGGCTGCCAACCGCCGCTGCGAACTTCGACGCCCGGTTTGCCGTCTCGGTAGACCAGGCTCGATTCTGGCAGCGAGACCGCTTCAGTGAGTCGATCAACTTCGATAGTGACCTTCACTGACATGCCGGGGCGCAGACCCGTGAGTTCGGTTGTATCGAACGCCACCACCACATCCCGCACCATGGTCTGAGAATTGCGCGACTGTCGACGCACAATATTCGCTACCTGTGTGACCGTACCCGCGAGCTCAGTACCTCCGACCGCATCGACAAAAACCCGAACCGGCTGCCCTTGTGAGATCTGTGCTGAGGCGTGTTCAGGGACTTCCGCCTGCACCTGCAGCTTGCTGTCATCGACCAGCTCAACCACGACAATGCCGGGATTGACGTTGGAGTTCACATCCAGCTTCACTCCCTGTCGATCGGTGCCGACGATTACCAGACCCGACTTAGGGGCGCGTAAGGTGAAGGACTCCAACTCGTCCTTGGCAGACTGCAGCTGTATCTCAAGGCGTTTGATATTGGCCAGTAACTCTTGCTCCCGAGCTTCGCGCACGCGTGCACTCAAGACCAGTCGGCGCTGTGCGGTGTCCAGCAACTGTGCAGTGACACGGCGATCTTCCAGCAGCTTTTCGTATTCGAGGCTGGCTAGCAATCCTTCGGGTTGGTCGGCTTTCTGTGCGGCTTTCTTGGCGGCGCTCTCGGCGGCGGCAACGTCGAGCTTTTCCTGCTCGACATCACGGGCACGGTTTTCCAAGAACGAGGCGAGCTCGCTGCGGCTCTCGGCCAACTGGCCCTCGAGATCCCGCACCCGGTCATCGGAGCCGCTATTGTCAAACTTGGCGAGCATGTCGCCCGCTTTCACTCGCTGACCCTCGCGAGCCATTTGGGTGATGGTGGTACGCCAGCTCTGACTGGGTGGCGGCCCAAAGCGTGTGACCTCCGACGAAGTCACCAATCCGCTGGCACTGACGGTAACGGGCAGCTCTCGGGCGGTGAGCGCCAACCATTGCTGGGCGAGCGCGCTGCTACTGGCGAGCAAAAGAGTGATAGTGAGGAAGGCTCTCATGATTGACTCAACCCCAGAATGGCCATGCCGGGCATCATTGTTTCGGGCAGTGTTTGCGCTGGGACTGCCAGCAACTCGAAGTAGCCACCACCGGACCAGTCTTCCCGGGAGGTTGCCTGACTGGCGGTCCAGGTCACGGTCGCGGGTACACTGGTGTTCTTGACGGCATCTGCAGTGACCATGAGCACCGTGCCCACCGGTACCTGGTGGATATCGGCCTCGTGCACCCAGAAACGAAACTGTAGTCCCTCGCGACTGGCTACAGAGGCGATCTCCAATCCTGAATAGAGGGTGTCACCCGGGAAGACTTTGCGGCCGGAAATGCGGTTTTCGCTGTAGATCAGGAAGCCATCCTTCTCAGCTTTGATTTCCGTACGTTCCAGTGAGTCCCTAAGGCGCCGCCATTGGGTTTCCGACTTGGCGACCTCCAGCGCGGTCTCTTCTTCTGCCCCCGCACGCTCCTTGCGCTTGGAAGTCAGCTCAGCATCGGCGCGTTCTTCATCCTGGATGGCGACCGCAAGGGCCAGCTGATAGCGGTCATAGTCCAGCTTCGCAATCGTGCTCTCGGGGATGCGAGCATCGATGCTGGCCTTGGTGACCGCCGAACGAGCCTCCGCCAGCGCTTTTTCAGCGTCGAGCACCTCCAAAGCGAGTTCATCAAGCCGCCGCTTGCTCTCAAGCTTCTTTTTTTCGAGGTCGGTGCGAGCCTGTTCTTCCTGGGCAATCATGTTGCCGGGATCTACCCTGACCACCGGTTCGCCGGCCCGGACCGCTTGGCCCTCGGGAGCCATCCAGTCGATTTGCACTTGCCAGGCCCCGGCGAGCCGAGGCATCTCTACCGTTTGCGCGCTGGCGTCTTCGACAATGCCGGTGAGATAGGTATCCGCGGCGGTGGGTAATGTCGGCAGCAGGGCTGCGAGTGTCAGGCCGATCGTCAGTTTCTGCATGTCAGTGCCTCGCGTCCCTTTCAACTTTGCCGTCGCGCATGTGGATAACGCGTTTGGCACAGGCTGCGATCTCATCTTCGTGAGTGACCATGACGATAGTCTGCCCCTCCTCGTTGAGTTCCCCAAACAGGTCCATGATCTCTACCGAGGTCTTGGAGTCCAGATTGCCCGTGGGTTCGTCTGCGAGCAGCAGCGGTGGATCAGCGACCAGGGCCCGGGCGATGGCAACGCGCTGCCGCTGGCCTCCAGAGAGCTGGTTGGGTCGGTGATCCATGCGCTGGTTGAGACCAAGGCGTTTGAGCAACTCGCGGCCTCGTCGTTGACCGGCCGTGATGCCCTGCTCGGCGTAGCGCAGGGGCAGCAGCACGTTCTCCAGTGCGGTCAGGCGGGGCAACAGGTGAAAACTCTGGAACACAAAGCCGATGTAGCGATTCCGCAGTGCAGACAGGGCCTCGTCGCTGAGATCGGCAACGGGCTCATCGAGTAAGCGGTACTCGCCATCATCGGGGGTATCGAGGCAGCCGAGGATATTCATCAGGGTTGACTTGCCCGACCCTGAAGGGCCCATCACGGCCACAAAATCTGATTTTTCAACGGTGATGTCGACGTGGTCTAGCGCGTTGACCACAGAATCACCCACCTCAAAGGTCCGCCGTAACTGGCGAGTCTCTATCACCGCATCCATTCGCGTATCCGATCGTCCTTGTCTGTGTTCTCTACGCAAGACTAACCAAGTGCGATCAATCACACACCTTTTGTCGGACTGGGATGATGCCCGCGGGTTGCGTAGTCTGCTGGTCGACGCCCCCAAAGGAGATACCCATGTCACCAACCCATGCCCGACACCCGTCTGTGAACTTGCCTACCCTGGTGTTGACCTTGGGCATTTTGTTCATGTCGCCTGCATGGGCGGAGGCCAGACCGGGCAGGCAGGCCGCCGTCGCCACGCCCGAGAAACACGCCACTGCCATTGCAGTCGCGACATTGGAGCAGGGTGGCAACGCGGTTGACGCTGCCGTTGCCACGGCTTTTGCGCTGGCGGTGACGCTGCCCGATGCGGGCAATATTGGCGGCGGTGGCTTCATGACAGTGTTCATGGACGGAGAGGCGGGATTTCTTGACTACCGCGAGACGGCACCGGCGCTTGCCAGCCGAGACATGTTTCTCACCGAAACAGGTGAGGTGCACAGCACGGCCAGCGTGATCGGTCATCGGGCTGTCGGCACCCCGGGTACCGTCGCGGGTCTGTGGGCGGCCCACCAGCGCCACGGCAAGCTCCCATGGGCTGCGCTGGTCGATCCTGCGGTGGCACTGGCCCGGGATGGTTTTGTCCCCGAGCCCTGGCTGCAGTCGCTGATCGAGGGAGAGTTGGCCCATTTCCGCGATACCAACTTCGGTCGTTACTACGGACATTTACGGGCCGGTGAGCGATTCGTTCAGCCCGAGCTGGCCACGACATTGGAGCGTATTGCCCAGCAGGGCCGTGCGGGGTTCTATCAAGGGCCCGTCGCCGAGGCGCTGGCGCGGGAAATGGGGCGTGGCGGAGGGCTGATCAGCGCCGAGGACCTGGCGGGCTACCAACCCCGGTGGCGGGCACCATTGGCGCAGCCGTGGCGTGACTATCGGATCGTGACCGCCCCGCTACCCAGCTCGGGTGGTTTTGCCATCAGCCAGTATCTGCGCATCCGTGATTTGTTGGGAACTCCCTTTATCGGTTTACCCCACAACTCGGCCCAGTATGTGCACATCAAAGCAGAGATCGAAAAGCGGATTTTCGCCGATCGCGCCCAGTACCTGGGTGACCCCGACTATGTGGATTTTGATCTCCAACGACTGCTGAGTCCGCAATACGTTCGCGCGCGCGCATCGGACATCAATCTGAACGCCATTTCACCCACCGAGCAGGTAGGCGCCGGACTCGAAGGCAAACACACCACCCATTTCTCGATCCTTGACGGTGATGGTAACGCGGTCTCCAACACCTATACCTTGAACCTCGACTTTGGATCTGGTGTGGTGGTGGAGGGGGCGGGCTTTTTGCTCAATAACGAAATGGACGATTTTTCCGCGGCCCCTGGGCAGCCCAATTATTTCGGTGTGGTGGGAGACGAGGCGAATGCCATCGCGCCCCGTAAGCGGATGCTGTCGTCGATGGCGCCAACCCTGCTATTGCGCGATGGAAGGGTCGCCATGGTAGTGGGGGCGATGGGTGGCTCAACCATATTCACGACCGTTTACCAGACCATCAGCAATGTGATCGATTACGACATGACAGCGGAGCAGGCTGTCACCGTGCCAAGGGTTCACCACCAATTGCTGCCCAAAGATCTCATTACCTACTCGCCAACGACGCCACTTAACCGCGAGGCGCAAGCTGAGTTACGCGCTATGGGTTACACCGTGCAGCCCCATGATTGGGAGTTTGGCAATGTGCAACTGATCACCGTGAGCCCCGATGGTGTGCTCGAGGCCGCTGCCGACCCGCGCTTTGCCGGGGTGTCGGCCATCGTGATCCTGGATTAAATCCCACCGCAAAATCTGCGGGTTTTGTCGGGTGTTCAGTAAGTGCGCATCTGGGGTCGGCGTAATAAAATGCCAACATAAAGAGGGTGGTCGCCACGTTAGCGGCCGCTGATTCGATGTTTGGCATCTGGGGGCTGCTGTGTCCGCTGAGGGAATGAACTGTGAGTAATTCGCTGGTCCGCCAATTGGTGGCCGCCCTGTTGTCCGGCTTGCTGGTTGCGTTGGCAGTTTCTGTGCTGACGCGTTTGTACCTGCAATTGCCCGCGCTCTACGAAATGGAGCAGGTGAGTGATCAGAAGGATGTCGATCGGGTGCGTCGAGCGGGGCGCACGGTTGTCGACAAGCTGGTCACGACCGCAGCGAACTACAGCGCCTGGGATGACGCCTATCGATTCATGACATTGGCCCCCAGTGATGAGGCGTATCAGAGCTACATCAAGGCCAATCATGGCTGGACCGCACATCGTCTATCCCAGGTCCATGGCTGGTTGTACCTGGATCGCGCGGGTGAGCCTTTTTTCTCTTCTTACTACGACCTTCAATCCGGCGTGCAGGTACGCGGCCGGCAGCTTGATGCCGCTAGCCTTTCGCCGCAGTTGTTTGATGAGTCGCGTCGGCGCGCCGACAGTAATATTTTGAGCTTTGGCCTGAGTAGCAGCAATTTGGGGCCGATTTTCGTCGTGGTCGCAGACATTGTGCCCACAGTGTCGGGCCGGAGTGTGTCCCGCGGCCAGTTGGTGTTATGGCGCGAACTGGACGGCAACCTGCTCGCTGAGCTCGAAGAGAACACCCAGCGGTCGCTCGGGGTGGTGCCCATTGATGAGGCGCGGGCCGATCCCTTGTTGAACGAACGCGTCGCGTATCTCGAGGCGGGCAATGACTTCCAGCCTCGTGGAGACAGCGAAAACCTGTACTGGCTGTTGGACGACATTACCGGTACCCCACGCTTCTTGGTTCGTCAGGAAGCGCATCAACGCTTTTTTGACGACAGCCTTTTTTCGATCTCACTGCTGAGCCAGTTTTCGACAGCGGTCATCGTACTGGCCATGATCAGCACGTTTTTCCTGCGCAAGGTGGTGTTTCGCGTGCAGAACGCCCAGACGCTGATGCAGAAGATCAACACCTCGGGGGATCTGTCTCTGCGACTGGTCGAAACCAGTGGTGCGCGCGATGAGCTCGGCAGACTGTTCGGCGACTTCAATGACCTGCTGGCCCGGCTGCAGGCGCAGGACGAAACCTTGCGACGCACGAATCGCAGTCTTGAAGAACAAACCGAGCGGGATCCGCTCACCGGTATCTACAACCGCCGCTTCCTCGAAAGCAATCTGGAGTTCGCCATCAGCTCTGCTGTGCGTGCAGAACGACCGATTTCGGTAGCGATGATCGACGTCGATGCGTTCAAGCCCTACAACGATAACTATGGTCACGGTGAAGGGGACGAAGCACTCAAAAAGGTGGCCCGCTGTCTCGCCAAGAACATGCCGCGTAAGTCAGACATTGTGGCCCGTTATGGTGGCGAGGAGTTCAGCGTCATCATGGTTGATACCCCGGTCGAAAACGCCTGGGAGGTCATGCGCAAGCTGTGTAAGCATGTCGAGGAACTGGCCATACCCCATCTCTACGCCGACCACAGTGAAGTCGTCACAGTGAGTATCGGTGTCGCAGGTTGGGTGCCGGGTCGGGATGACCATCATCGCGACTATCTCAAGGCCGCAGACATTGCGCTTTACAACGCCAAGCAGAGTGGACGAAACCGGGTTTCGGTATCACTCGAACATAAACGCGATTGATCGATCCTTCTAGTTAGTAGCCCCTTTCTGGCAGAAGGGGGCTATGTCGTACCACTAAACCTCAGACGCGTATGAATACGCCTGCTGATACGTGGTTTTCTCGAACCCGCAGCCGCGCCCTTTAGATAGAGCGCACAGTCAGCGGAAACGTCGTCCCAGACCTTCTTTGGCCAGGACGGCCAAAGCAGAGCGCCCAAGGAT
>CAYZWL010000070.1:0-12799 GCA_964482195.1 uncultured Alteromonadaceae bacterium
GGCGAATCCAGTAGCTGCTGAATCTTGTAGCCGTAGCGTCGCCTTGACACCAGATCCACCGCCAGGGCCTGTGCTTCCTCAAATGAGCCCATGGCGAGTTCCCGCTGCCCCTTCTGCCAGTAGGCGACGCCCAGCAAAAAATAGAATTGTTCTTCCTTGGGCTTGAGATCAATCGCTTTCTCGAGATGATCAATCGCGTCATCGATGTCACCTTGCTGCAGCGATTCTCGAGCAAGGTGGTACCGATAGTAGGGATTGCGAGCCCTGAATCTTCGCACCTCGTCGAGATAACGGTGGGCCAACGGTTCATTGCCCATGCGCTGATAAATCTTGGCGAGATTACTGAGCCCCACCATGCTGCGCTTATTGCGAACCGCGGTCAGATACGCCTCTTCCGCATACGCCAAATGTCCGGCGCGCGAATAGACCGCGCCCAGGTTTATCCAGGTGTCGTGCAGAGTGGGATCGACCCGCAGGGACTCGCGCAAGTAGACAAAGGCCTCCGGGTAGCGCCCGGCCTGCAGCCAATCAACGCCGATGTTGCTGTAGTAATGCGCCTTCGCACGGCGATCAGAAACCCGCTCGGTATCAAAGGTCGGGCGCACATCGGTCGCATTGAAATCGATGACATGATGCCCGCTGCTCAGCATCGTCGTGGCGTGGGGCACTCTCACAAAAACATTGATGTGTCGGTTGAGTACCATCGTTCCGCCTTCGCTCTCCCAGTAAGGGGGAACATCGACTTCCTGAAACTGGGCCTTGAGACCCACATAGCGAGCCATAGCGATGAACATGTTGGTGAAGGACAGACAGTTACCGTCACCGTTCACAAACGTTTGTTCAGCGGTGTAAGTGTTGCTGGTGTAATTCAGCTGGAACGCAGTGTTGTGAATGATCGCGCTCTGTAGTTGCCGTAACCGGACCGCAGGGGATACGTTTTCGTTGACGTAGTAGTCGACGAATTCCTTCATCTCCGGGGTCATGGCCAGTAGGTCGACATCGGCCAGGCGTGGCATGGGTTTGCCTTTCAACAATGGCTTGCCTGCCAACAACATGTCTTGGGTGATTACCCGACTCGATTGAGATTCAGTAGGTAACCCAGCGCAGCCTGCTGCGAGCAAAGTGGCAAGTGCCAGCGTCGAGGCAGCGATACGCCGCAGCTGCATTTTGACAGCGTCAAATCTGTGCATGGTCAACGCCCCTCCTCATCCATCTACCTACTCCAAGGTTAGACAAAGGAACGTCCGCAAAAATCCCTGTCGCGGACGGCCACCCGCGGTACCCGAGCGACGGTGGCTATGACTTCATCCTGCGCTCACTGACGCGCAGTTTCAAGTCAGACAAACGGCGCGATCAGTGGGGCAAAAGCACCGTCGAACCGGTGGTTCTGCGTGCTTCCAGGTCGCTATGCGCTTGCTGGACATCCGCCAGCGCATAGCGCTGGTTGATCTCGATTTTGATGCTGCCATCAAGCACCCGGGTGAACAGTGCGTCGCTCGACGCCTGCAATTCCTCAGGACTTGCCGTATAGCTGATCATGGTAGGTCGGGTGATAAACAAAGAACCTTTTTGTGCAAGCACCTGGAGATCCAGCGGCGCAGGCGCCCCCGATGCATTACCAAAACTCACCATCAAGCCTCTCGGCCTGAGACAATCCAGCGATACATCAAAAGTGTCCTTACCAACACCGTCGAACACCACGGGTAGCTTCTGGCCCTGCGTGATGTCCATCACTCGCTCGACGACGTTCTCCTCACGATAATTGATCACTTCGGCGAAACCGTGGGCCCGTGCCAGCGCGGCCTTCGACTCGGAGCCGACCGTACCAATCACCCGGGCGCCGATACTTGCCGCCCATTGCCCGAACAGCAGCCCCACACCGCCAGCAGCCGCATGAAACAGGCAGGTCTCACCGGCTGCCAGCGGCCAGGTTCGTTGTAATAAGTACTCGGTGGTCTGCCCTTTCAACAGACACGCGGCGGCCTGTTCATAGTCGATGCCGTCGGGCAGCCGGACCAAACGGCTCGCCGGGAGGTTGATCGCCTCGGCATAAGCACCAATCCCGGCGCTGCAATACGCAACCCGATCCCCGATTTTGAAATCGACGTCGGACCCCACCGCCTCAACCACGCCGGCACCTTCAAGGCCAATGCCCGTCGGTAAGGGCAGCGGGTACAGGCCACTGCGGTGATAGGTATCAATGTAGTTGAGACCAATGGCGCGATTCGCCACGGTGACCATGCCGGCGCCGGGCGCACCGAGTTCGATCTCGGTCATGACCATCGCCTCAGGACCACCGGTGGCCGCTACTCGAATTGCCCGGACGCTACCCATGCCCACTCCTTTTGTTCAATAAGACGGATGCGACAGCGCCACAGCGCGTATCACAAGGTTTAGCCATGTGTGCGCTTTAACAGTGGTATTTGGCGACTTTCATCTGCAATGCGGCGGCGAGGTCATTGAGCTGTGCCGCAATGGCCTCATTGGCCTCGATGTTCTTCACGGTACCTTGGCTCAAATCAGCGATCAGTTGAATACTGTCTGAAATGGAATGGGCGGTAACACTTTGCTCTTCTGCACTCGATGCATTGATCGCATTCATTTCACTGATCTGAGACACCGACGTCGCGATCGTACCCAGGACGTCGCCGGCCTTGCTGATGTCTTCCGCTGTTTTGGAACTGATATCGAGCCCGGTGTTGATATCGCCGACCGCACCATTGGTCAGAGACTGCAGGGAGCCGATGATTTCCTGAATCTCTTCGGTGGACTGGCGAGTACGCTCCGCCAGTTCACGCACCTCATCAGAGACCACAGCGAACCCGCGACCCTGCTCCCCGGCGCGCGCCGCTTCAATAGCGGCATTCAGCGCCAGCAAATTGGTTTGTTCTGAGATATCCCGGATCACGTCGACCACGAGTCCGATTCGCTTGGCCGCCGTATTCAGTGACTCGATCGATTCGCTGGTCTTGGACATTGTCGACATCAGGCTCTCACTGGAGGCGATCGCATCGCTCACCATCTGGGTCCCAGTACGGGTATCAGCATCCGTATTTTGTGTGACTGACGCCGCCTGCTGTGCATTGCGGGCAACGTCCTGAATGGCTCGGGACATCTCTGAAACGGTGTCACGGGCACTGCTGATCTGATCGTTTTGGCTGGAGATATTGCTACTGGTTTCCGCGCTGGCAGTTACCATGGCCGCCGATATTTCGCTCAACTCGCCCGTGGCGACACCCATGTCCTTGAGCACCTGCTCGAAATCTGCAAGTAACTCATTAAAAGCCTGTGCCACTTCATTGCTGGCCTCGCCACCGACCCGAATGCTGAGATCGTTAGTCGCCTTGACGCGAGAAATCGCATCCACCAGTTCATCAGCCTGCTGCTGTTCAGCTTCCATTAAGCGGGCGTAGTAGATCAGGATTGCGGCTTCGAAAACCACGAAGCCCGCGTGCAAAAAGGTAATGCCCCAATCACAAGCGTAGTTGAAGAGCATGATGGGCATGCCACCCAGTGACACTTCCCACAGCTGTAATGCCGTGAACAACAAGTGATGCACCGCGATAAACCCGGCCGCAGCCAACACCGGTCGCCAGTCCTTGAAGATCAGCACCAACGCCAGTGCACCGAAAATATGAAAATGCATCTCGATGCGCCCCAACTGGCTCTGGATCGCTATGAGCGAGATGGTCATGAGAATCGGGCCGCTCAGGATTCCAAACCACGGTGTCCCCCGGAATTGCCGGTAAGCCACAACAGTTGCACCGGCCAACAACAGGGCTGCGGGAATCGCAAATCCGTAAGTGCCGTAGCCAATCGGCGCGAGCAGCGCAACGATCGGTAGCTGAGCCAATATCAGCTGAAACATGAGTTTGTCGTAACCGAGGCGTTGATCGACGGCGTTGTTTGGCTGGGCTGCACCTGTGATTTCGGTCATGAAGAGTCCCTCTTAGCAAACCCTGGGTTGTTTCCCCGGGAACGATTTCCCAATCGCTCCAGGTCCTCAATGATACGCCCGCTGTCCTGCTGGCTCGCCACATAGGTGTAGCGCAGTCGACCGCTTTGATCCACCAGAAAAAACAGCGCTGTGTGATCGATCTCGTATTCGGCGCTCTGCAATCCACCTCGCCGTGCAAAGAACACCCTGTAGGCTGCCGCCAGGGACTGGAGCTCAAGCTCGCTGGTACCGTGCAGACTGATGAAATTATCGCCACGGCCGTCAAAATAATGTCCAACCTCGGCCGGCGTATCCCTTGCCGGATCAATCGCCACATAGGCGAACACCAGCTCGGCCTCTCGCCCCTGCAACGTTTGCGCGACTTGCTGAAAGGTCAGGGCCTGGGTGTGACAGACATCCGGGCAGTTCAAGTAGCCGAACATCAAAAAAACGAAGCGGCCGCCAAAATCGGCCAGTGTGACCTCGTTGCCAGCTACATCCGTGAGCCGGAACGGCGGTGCCACCGCGTTGCTGGCGATGCCGTAATGATCGGGTCGAAGGGAAGCCAAAAAGGGGATGGCACCGAGCAGGCACACCAAAAGACCGGCGGTTAGCGCTCGCGACAATCCATTGATCCGCCTTGGCGCTACCCGGGTTGGGTCAGTCACGGGAGAATCCGCACGCATGAATCGCGCTTCGCACCAGAATTGTTGATACTGCCTGTCGCCACCCATCACACCCAACAGTGTCTGGAGAAAATCATGACTCGATCCACCGGCCTCCGCCACAGGGCAGTGACCCTGATGGCCACCGCGCTCCTCTCAGGAACGGCCTTCGCCCAGGTGCCCATTCTGCAACCGGGCGCGCCTGGCGAGGCGGTGAGAGAACTCAGTGTGACCGAGGCATCTCGTATCGCCAACAGTAGCTATTCACCGGATGACGTGCGTTTCATGCAGGACATGATTCCGCACCACAACCAGGCGGTGCAAATGGCGGCCCTGGTCAAGGCGCGCACCAACAGCGAAGAGCTTACCGAGATCGCCGGCAGGATCGATGCCTCACAGGCCGACGAAATCCAATTCATGAAGGACTGGCTGGCTCAGCGGGGTGAAGACGTCCCCGACCCCACCGCCCATCACGCCATGCACATGGCGCACGACATGGCAGGAATGGCAACGCCAGAGCAGATGGCTGAGCTGGCTGACAGCAAGGGCATCGCCTTTGATCGACTGTTCCTGAGTCTGATGATTGCCCACCACAAAGGCGCGATCACCATGGTAGAAGATCTGCTCGATCAGCCCGGATCTGCGTACGACCCCGTGCTGCTGGACTTCACCAGTGATGTGGTCAGTGACCAGAGCGCCGAAATCGACAAGATGAACTTACTGCTGGTGGGTCTCTCGGACGACCCGCGGGCAGGATTGCAGGCAGGCTTTGAAGACGCTGAACAAGCCATCAGCAACCTGCGACTGGTTGCCAGTCTGGGTAAACCCGACGGCTTCTACGATCCAGCCAACCCCATTGGTTTGCCACCGATTATCGAAAAAGACGAGCAGGACACTGAGGTTGAAGAGAACTCAGGGAACGAGCAGGACAATGACAATACCGAATGGGGTGAGCGCTCCCCGCTGCTCAGCTTTTCCAACACCGATATGGCCTTCGCCGAGGACGTGCTCGTCGCCGGTAGCTATCACGGATTCAATGTCTACAAGCTACAAAGCGATGGCGTTCCTGCGCTGCTGAGTTCAATTGTCTGCCCCGGTGGTCAGGGCGACGTATCGATCGTTGGCGACCTGCTCATCATGTCTGTGGAGCAGACTCGCGGGCGGGTGGACTGTGGCCGCCAGGGCATCGCGGAGGACGTGAGCAGTGAGCGTTTCCGCGGCCTGCGTATCTTCGACATCAGCGACCTGAACCGTCCGCGACAGGTCGGCCAGGTGCAGACCTGCCGGGGATCACACACTCACTCGGTGGTCGATGCCAATGAAGAGCGCATCGTCGTTTACAACTCTGGTACGTCCTCGGTGCGAGCCAATGAGGAACTCGAGGGTTGCTTCGATGAAACGCCGGGCGACGACCGCACGGCATTGTTCCGCATCGACGTGATTGAAATTCCCGTGGCAGCACCTGCCAAGTCCAGGATCGTACACAGTCCAACCGTCTTCGCTGACGCAGAGACAGGCCAGATCGCAGGCCTGTGGCGCGGCGGGGACCATGGCGATGACACTCAGGACACGCGTCCTACGGATGAATGCCACGACATCACGGTTTTTCCCTCCGCCAAGATTGCAGCAGGCGCCTGTTCAGGTAACGGCATCATTCTCGATATTGCCGACCCCATGAATCCCGTCCGTATCGATGCGGTCAGCGACACCGGCTTTGCCTACTGGCATTCGGCAACCTTCAACAACGATGGCACCAAAGTCTTGTTCACTGACGAGTGGGGTGGTGGCAGCCGGCCACGCTGCCGCACCCATGACCCCATGGACTGGGGCGCCGATGCCATTTACGACATCGTTGACGGCAAGCTCGAATTCCGCAGCTACTTCAAGATCCCCGCACCGCAAGTAGAAGAAGAGAACTGTGTCGCTCACAACGGCTCGGTGTTACCGGTACCTGGTCGGGATATCTTCGTTCAGGCTTGGTACCAGGGTGGACTCTCGGTCATCGATTACAGCGACTCCACCAATCCCTTCGAAATTGCTTTCTTCGACCGAGGCCCGGTGCATGAAGAGGTGCTGGTCCTGGGAGGCTACTGGTCGACTTACTGGTACAAGGGCTACATCTACGGTACGGAAATTGCTCGCGGCCTCGACGTCTTTGCGCTGGAGCCCAGCGAATTCCTGAGCGAGAACGAAATTGCCGCAGCGGCCCTCGCAGACCAAGGCGCGGTGTTCAATCCTCAGCAGCAGTTCCCGGTGAACTGGCCCGCTGAACCCGTGGTAGCGCGCGCCTATATTGACCAGCTTAACCGGGCAAAGCTGCTCGACGACGCGGCGATCAAGCGACTGAATTCAGCGCTGACCGCCGCGGAGTCAGCGCTGGCCAGCGCTGGCGATGGCAAAGCGGCCAAAGCCGCACTCGGTGCCGCAGCCAGTGCCTTGGAGAGCACTCGTACCAGCGACCCGGCCCGAGTGGATGCGCTTGTGTCGACCCTGACGGGCATTGGGCGACGGCTGTGAGTGCACGATCCACTTTTTGGCGCTGACAACTCAAGGTTCCTGCCAATGTCGCTCGCAGAAAGATTACTGGCCCGCCCGCTGAAAACGCTCGAGCCCTACCAATCGGCTCGTCGCATCGGCGGGCACGGTCAGGTCTACCTGAACGCCAATGAATCGGCGCGTCCTCCGCCCAACATGCCCGCAGGGGAGACCTGGCAACGTTATCCAGATTTCTTGCCCGCAGAACTGTCAGCAGCCTACGCAGCATATGCAGGCGTGGCGTCAGATCAGGTCGTCGCAGTACGCGGCGCCGACGAGGCCATCGACCTGCTCATCAGGACCTTCTGTGAGCCTCGTCAGGACGCCGTTCGTATTCAGGCACCCACCTACTCCATGTATGAGTTTGTGGCGGAAGCCCACGGTGTTGCGATTGATAGCGTGGCACTGGATGAAAACTTCGATCTCAACACATCAGCCAACACGCAACTGGAGGCGGCTGACGGGGCGTTGAAGCTGGTGTTCATCTGTCACCCGAACAACCCGACGGGCAACCAGATCAGTCGCGATCGCATCATCACCACATTGCTGGCGCAGCGAGACAACGCGCTGGTCGTTGTCGACGAGGCATACATCGAGTACTGCCCGGCGGCAGGCCTGCAAGATCTGCTTGATGAACACCCCAATCTGGTGATTATTCGCACGCTCTCCAAAGCCTTCGCTTTGGCCGCAGTACGCGTCGGTTTTGTGCTCGCCCAGCCCGATGTACTGGAAGCCCTGTGCCGACTGATGCCGCCCTACCCCATGCCTGATCCGTGCGCGCGCATTGCCATGGCCGCGTTAACTGCGGATGGTGTCACCGCCATGCAGCAGCGGCGCGACGAAACAAACGTTCTGCGCGAGACTACCCGGGGTTCACTGGAAGCGCTGGCTTGTGTCGAAACGGTTTACGACAGTGACACCAACTTCCTGCTCGCCGAATTCCGGCGGGCCGATGTCATCATGGATCGATTACTGTCACTGGGCATCGTGTTACGCGATCAGACGCATCATCCGCTACTCCCTCGACATCTGCGGATGACGATCGGGAATGCGCAGGAAATGCAACAGCTATTGCACGCCTTGCGCGAGCTGAACTGAACACGGGTCGCCATGGCCGATAGAGCCTCAACGAAAACTTGGCTCACGTTTCTGCTGCCTTCCAGCATCGGTGTACTGTTTTTTCTCACACCGCTGATGCTCGATGGCAAAGTCACCGTGGGGATGGCATGGGTGGGTGACTGGGTGATCGGTCAGTATCACCCAGCACTACAGTGGATGGCGGGCTTGTTCACGCTGAGCTCGGTGCTGTTGTCAGGCGGCTTCCATGTTTCTTGTTCGTTGCGGCAACGTTTCGATTGGCTCGCACCCGGTTTATCGCTGCATCCACTGTGGTTTCCACTGCGGCTCTTTGGCTGCGTCACAGCACTGGCCTATCTGACCGGCAGCGGCCCTGAGTGGCTGATAGGGGCAGCCACCGGAGGCACAACGCTCGGCAACTTGGTGCCCATCACCCTCACCTACATGGCGATTGCAACCCTATTTCTACCACTGCTGGTGGAGTTTGGCTTGATGGAACTCGTCGGTGTGTTGCTCAGCAGGGTGTTCGATCGCGTCTTCAAACTGCCCGGACGTAGCGCGATTGATGCACTGGCTTCCTGGATGGGCTCCGGACCGGTCGGTGTACTGATCACCCTGCAGCAGTACGAACGCGGTCACTACACGACCCGTGAGGCGGCAGTGATCTGCACCAACTTCTCGGTGGTCTCGGTATCGTTCTCCCTGGTCGTTGCCAACACCATCGGCATGGGCGATTCCTTCATCCCGATGTACGCGACCGTTATCGCCATCGGCATCATTTCTGCCCTGATAACCCCGAAGCTGCCTCCCTTGAGTCGCCTGGGTGACGACCGCTGCCCGGGTGCACCAGCGCGGACTCCACCACGGTTTGGTGAGCAGCAGTCACTTTGGCGAACAGCACTCAGTGAAGCGCTCAAACGGGCCCAGTTGGCACCACGCCCGGGAATGTTAATGCGCGGAATTGGCAGAGGCGTCGCGGAGGTTTGGCTGTCCCTCATCCCGGTTGTCGTGGGCATGGGGACACTGGCCTTGATCCTCGCAGAACACACCCCGGTATTCACCTGGCTGGGCAGTCCATTGGTGATATTGCTCGACATGCTGGCGCTGCCTGATGCCGGCACCGCCGCCCCCTTGATGTTTGTCGGATTTACCGACATGTTTCTCCCCGCGCTGGTCGGCGCGAGTATCGACGCTGAACTGACACGATTCGTTATTGCCACGGTATCGGTCAGTCAGCTCATCTACCTCTCGGAAACCGGCGCCCTAATAATGAAATCAAAAATACCGCTGGGCTTTCTGCAGATCTTGCAGATTTTCCTGATAAGAACGCTGATCGCGCTGCCTGTAGCTGCGTTGATTGGCCACATCACATTCTGAGACCGAGGAGTTATCCGTGGGCAGTACGCATACCTACGAGCAGGACAAACGCAACGAATCCATTTTGATCAATATCAATGGCGAACTGTTCCCCCGTGACAAGGCCGTCGTATCCGTGTTCGACAGCGGATTCATTCTCGGTGACGGGATATGGGAAGGCCTTCGCGTGCACCACGGCGTCATCCCCTTTCTCGACCAACACATGAAGCGCCTGTGGGAAGGTGCCAAGGCTCTCGACCTCGATATGGGCTTGAGCAAAGAATCGCTGGCGCAGCGCCTTTACGACACTCTCGCCGCCAACGACATGGAAGACCATGTGCACATTCGCCTGATGGTCAGCCGCGGCATCAAGGCAACCCCCTACCAGGACCCGGCTGTGACGATCGGGGGTCCTACCATCGTTATCATTCCCGAGTACAAAAATCCTGACCCGAGCCTCAACGATCGCGGCGTGCGTCTTTATACCGTCTATGTGCGCCGTGGTTATGCCGACGTGCAAGACCCGCGCATCAACAGCCACTCGAAGTTGAACTGTATCTTCGGCTGCATCCAGGCCAGCAAGGCTGGCGCAGATGAAGCACTGATGCTCGACCCGCATGGTCACGTGGCCACCTGTAACTCTACCCACTTCTTCATTGTCCGCGACGGCGAGGTGTGGACGTCCAGTGGCGACTATTGCCTCGATGGCATCACCCGTCGCAACGTGATCAACCTTTGCAAGGCCAACGATATTCCGGTGTATGAAAAGAATTTCTCGGTCATGCAAACCTATGGCGCTGACGAGGCATTCGTCACCGGCACCTTTGCCGGACTTACCCCAGTATTTGATATTGACGGCCGCCAGATTGGCGACGGCCGTCGCGGACCCATGGTCGATCGTCTGCAGGCGCTCTATGCCGATTTGATTGCCTCGGAATCAGAGAAGGAATCAGCATGACTATCCGTATTGCCATGTGGTCCGGACCGCGCAACATTTCCACCGCCATGATGCGCGCCTGGGAGAACCGCCCCGACTGCAGTGTCGTCGATGAGCCCTTTTACGCCTGCTATCTCGATGAAACCGGCCTTGAGCATCCCTGCCACGAAGCGATACTCGCCGCCATGCCCACGCAACGGAAAACTGTGATTGAAGCCATGACCCAGGGTGAGCCCTCGGCAGTGCAGTATCAGAAACACATGACCCACCACATGCCCGAAGGCTGCGATCTCAGCTGGACCCGAGGGCTGCGTAATGTCTTTCTGATTCGTGACCCGGCCGAGGTGATTGCCTCCTATCTGGCCAAAATGCCCAGCGTCTCAGAGGCGGATATCGGCATCACCCGTCAACGGGAGATGTTCGAAGAAATCACTGAGTTGACCGGCACACAACCGCCCGTCATCGACAGCAACGACGTGCTTCGGGACCCCAAAACGGTATTGGGGAAACTCTGTGAAGCTGTGGACGTCCCTTGGTTGAGCGAGGCGATGACCGAGTGGCCCGCAGGTGAGCGTGACAGCGACGGGGTCTGGGCGGATCACTGGTACCACTCCGTGAGGGATTCCACTGGCTTTGCACCCTGGCAACCCCGCTCGATCTCACTCGATGATCAAGCACGGGCACTGGCCGACGCCATGCGCCCCCATTACGAGTTCATGGCGCGCCATCGACTGGCGGCCTGAGGTTTAACCCATCGAGGTACGGTCAGAAAACCTCACGTCGGTCTGACGTAAAATTCGACGATAAGGCAGCGGCAGTCGCCGGATGACCGCTGCCATCATTCGATCAAAGCGCACTGAGCGGTGGCGCAGGCGCTTGATTATGCGTGCCGCACCCGGTGTTGTCGGAATGAGCAACAAAAAAGACAACACCAAAAAGAAAACACCAAAAGGAATTGGCGTCAGCATCCCGATGATGCCAAAAAACAAACAGATAAAACCCAGAATCATGCCGGCAATCCGTGCCATCGCTACACTCCATTGAAGGGCTCGCGCCCCACGCAAACGACTCTCCTGACTTAACGTTGGCGGCTGATGCCCCGCCAGACAAGCAGTTTGGCCAGAATTGATCTCATAGCTGGTCGGTGCTGCGTCCAGACAAATAATCGAGCACCGCCAACAAGGCATCGCGCAGTGACAAACTGGCGTACTCAAAGTGCTTCATAAATTCGGCCTCGGATTGGTTGTCCAGGTCCACCAGATTGGTGATCGATTTGACTGCCATCACCGGCACCGACAGCAGTTGGGCCACCCAGGCAATGGCCGCCGCTTCCATTTCCTTGGCAACCGCGTTGTTGGCAACGATAACGCGCAAATCCTTGTCGCTTTTCTCCAGTGAGGATCCCGTGGACACCACACCCACCGGCAGGCCCAGTGCGCTCGCCATCTTGCGCACTGGCAAAGCGGGATATCGCCCTACAGCAGAGGCATCAAGCCCCGGCAATGGCACATGGCGGTCGTGGTAAACAAAATGTTGGTCGCTTAAATAGACCGTGCCGATACTGGCTCCTTTGGCCGAAAAGCCACCGGCCGTGCCTGCAGACAGGACCAAGGACGGCGCCAGTCGAGTCAATGCCGTGTAGGCCATCAACGTGGCCGGTTCGCTGCCAACCAGATCGACGCCGTGGCGTTCGTCCATACCGGCGATCACCAGCGAGACTCTCAGCGCACCACGGTGACCGCGAAAGCAGCGCATTGGCAACCTCGGGTCCAGCGCCTGAGTGTCTTCCCTGAGTTCGAGCGCCTCAATGATGGGCGCTGCCTCAGCGTACATGGCCATGAGAATCAGGGCGTGGTCGATTTCCTTGGATTCACTCATTGATGTAGTAGATACCCTCGGTGTTTCGCCAGTAGTGGCGATAATCCATACCGAACCCAAAGAGGTACTTATCTGGCGCCACCAGTGCACAGTAATCAGCTGTCATACCGGGGACCGCTTTACGATCGTGCCGTTTGTCGACCAGTACTGCCGTCTTTACCGAGGCCGCACCCGCCTCCCGGAAGGTGTCCAGCAGTACCTGCAGGGTGTAACCCTCATCCAAAATATCGTCCACGATGACAACGTGGCGGCCGCTCAGATCGGATTGCGGCTTGGCGCGCCACTCGATATCAGCGCCCCGGGTATCGCCGCGATAGCGCGTCGCGTGGCAGTAATCGACCTCAAGCGGAAAATCGAGCAACGGCAGCAGTTGACCGCCCACCATCAGCCCTCCGTTCATCACCACGATGAAGA
>CAYZWL010000071.1:0-12501 GCA_964482195.1 uncultured Alteromonadaceae bacterium
CATGGACGTACTTGTGGCGTGTCACTCGCGGTGCCGGGACCGGGCGCGACTGCGGGTTTGTGGCACCACACAACTAGTTCAAGGCTGCTTCAAGCGCCTCATCCAGTCGAGTGACGGGGATGACTTCCATGCCATCGGGCACGGTTTTGGGCATGTTGCCTCGGGGGACGACTGCGCGCTTAAAGCCGTGTTTTGCGGCCTCGCTGATGCGCTCCTGCCCGCTGGGCACCGGGCGAATTTCACCCGCGAGACCAACCTCTCCAAAGACCACCAGGTCCCGGGACAGTACGCGATTGCGCAGGCTGGAAACCGCGGCAACCAGCAAGGCGAGGTCGGCGCTGGTTTCGAGCACGCGCACGCCGCCGACGACGTTGGCAAAGACGTCCTGGTCGCCAATCTGAATACCCGCGTGGCGATGTAAGACCGCCAGTAACATGGCGAGGCGATTCTGCTCGAAGCCTACAGCCACCCGGCGGGGGTTCCCGAGGGAACTGGCGTCCACCAGGGCCTGGATCTCGACCAGTAGGGGGCGAGTGCCCTCCCAGACCACCATGACTGTGGTCCCCGGCGCCGGCTGATCGGCCCGGTCCAGGAAAATCGCCGACGGATTCTTAACCTCCTTGAGGCCGGTATCGGTCATCGCAAAAATGCCGACTTCGTTGACGGCGCCAAAGCGGTTTTTCTGGCCGCGCAGAGTGCGGAAGCGCGAGTCGTGGTCGCCCTCGATCAGGATCGAGCAGTCGATCATATGCTCAAGCACCTTGGGCCCTGCGAGGCTGCCGTCTTTGGTCACGTGCCCCACCAGAATCAGCACGGTGCCCGACTGCTTGGCAAAGCGCGTCAACTGGGCCGCGCAGTCCCGCACCTGCGACACGCTGCCGGGGGCCGAGCTGATTTCGTCGCTGAACATGACCTGAATCGAATCCACCACCATCAACTTGGGCTTGCGTTGAGCGGCCACCGCGAGGATTTCCTCCACCTGGGTTTCGGCCATCAGCTCCAGCGCGTCCGTCGGTAGGCCAAGGCGGGTGGCTCGCATCGCCACCTGCTGGGGCGATTCTTCACCGGTGACATAGAGCGCGGGGTTGCCGGCCGCCAGATGGCAGAGGGTCTGCAACAGCAAGGTACTTTTGCCCGCCCCTGGATGGCCGCCAATGAGAATGGCGGAGCCGGGCACCAGCCCACCGCCCAGTACACGGTCCAACTCGGCAAAACCCGAGGAGAAACGCGGCAGTTCGACCAGGTCAATGTCGCCAAGCTTCTGCACACTGGCGTGGCTACCGGCAAAACCGGTTCGCGAAGCCGCACGGGGCTTGCTCTTGCCGCCCCCACCGAGGCGAACCTCTGACAGGGTGTTCCAGGCACCACATTCGCTGCACTGGCCCTGCCACTTGCTGTAATCAGCCCCACAGTCGTTACACACGAAGGCGGATTTGGACTTGGCCATGGGGAAAACTCCGGGGAAAAACGGGCCGCTACTGTCGCCGCCACTCAGATGGGATTATCCTAACAAACCGGCCGTTTCCCGCAGGCACCCGATGGCTTCCGCTTCACTCATTCCCGACCGACAGCTCACGTTTTCCCCCGACCTGGCCCAGACCATCGGTTTGGAAGAGGCGATCCTGTTGCAGGGTATCGGGCAGCGTCTGAACCTGGCGGGGGACTGGCAGACGCTGCAGCTGGGCACGCTCGCCCAGGATTTTCCGTTTTGGAGTGAAGACCGGATTCGCGACCTGCTGCAGCGACTGGCGGACCTCGGCATTCTCAGTCTGCTGCCCGCAGAACAAGCTGACTGGTTGCGGGTGGCACCGGCCGGTAGTTCGGGCGCAAGCATGAACCCCATGCCAAGCCAGACACCGCGTACGACCAGCGCCCCAGCACCCGCGGCGATGGCGGCAGCCTGGCAGCCCCCTTCAGCCCTGCTCGATCTACTCGAACTCAACCACGGTATTACTCGCAGCTTCGCCCTCACCCAGCTCGACAGCTTCGATCCGGGAGACGCCAGCAGCCGTGACGCCCGCTTTCGACAAACCGTGCTCAGCGCCCACCGACGCGCCCAATCCGAGCACCCGGTTTTCAAGGTCCCAGAGCCCACACGCTTCGACGGCGACTGGCAACCTAGCGCCGATGCGCGCGACATTCTGAATCAGGGGGGTGTCGACCCGGACTTCGCCGACAGCGTGCGCGCCGAGTTCATTCTTTACTGGCGCGAGCGCGGCGGACCGCCCCGCGACGTTAACAGCCGTTTTGTCGCCTTCGTGCGGCAGCGGTGGGCCCGCCATCAGAGCGGCCTCACCCATACCCGCGAACCCCAGCGACTCAGCCGTGACTGGCAGCCAGATCCCAGTGTCTGGGACATGCTGGACATGGCGGGGGTCGACCGCGGCTTTACCCAGGAGCGCCTGCCGGAGTTTGTGCTCTATTGGGTCGACAGCAACGAACTGCACACCTCCTGGAACTCCAAGTTCCTGCAACACATCAAACATCAATGGCGCCGTCACCAGTCAGGGGGAGCGAGCAATGACCAACAGCAAATCGGTGGAGGCGCTGGCGCAGGCGGTCGCACAAGGGATCGAAGCATCGCCGAAGACCTCAGCGACACAAGCTGGGCCCAGTGAAACACCCGGGCCTGACCGCGAAGCGCTGCTGGAGGCCATCAACCAGGTCTTCGCGCTGTTTCGTCTGAATTATGCCAACCAGTTCTACGCAGCCTGGCCCGATGCCGGGCAGCTCAACCAGGTCAAGCGTCTGTGGCTCGACGTACTCGGAGACTACCCGCCAGAAATGATTCTGCGCGGCGCGCGCCACGCGATTGAAACCAGCGAGTACCTGCCTAACCTGAGCCGCATGCTGGAAAGCTGCCAGCAGAGCCTGTCAGATATGGGCTTGCCAACCCCGCGAGATGCCTACCTTGAGGCCTGCAATGCGCCCTCGCCGAAGGCCGCGCATCGTTGGAGCCATCCGGCGGTCTTTCATGCGGGCGCCGCAGCGGACTGGTTCTTCCTCGCCAACAATCCCGAATCGTTGACCTGGCCGGTATTCCGCGAACGCTATCTGGAGGTGGTGGTGCGCGCCGCGCATGGTGAGACCCTGTCCCTGCCGGCAGCACCGCCTGCTGCTGAGACGCCATCCCAGGGAATGTCAGTGGAGGCCCGCCAGGCGGCGCTCGCTGCGCTGCGGAAAGCCACCGACCGATAACCGCGCGAGTCTTTTCGGCATCCAGCGCGAGCTTGGGCGCAAACGCTTACTGGTAGCCGTCGTAGTCGCTGCGGGCGAGGTTGCCGAAACGCGTGAACTCCCCTTGAAAGGCGAGCCGGCAAGTGCCGATGGGACCGTTTCGCTGCTTGCCAATAATGATCTCGGCCACGCCCTTGTCCGGCGAGTCCTCGTGATAGACCTCGTCCCGATAGATAAACAGAATGACGTCCGCATCCTGCTCGATCGCACCAGATTCTCGCAGGTCGGAGTTAACCGGCCGCTTGTTGGGTCGCTGCTCGAGCGAGCGGTTGAGCTGGGACAACGCCACCACCGGGCACTTGAACTCCTTGGCCACCGCCTTGAGGCTACGGGAGATCTCGGAAATTTCTGCGGTTCGGCCCTCGGAGGCCCCAGCAACCCGCATCAGCTGCAGGTAGTCGACCATGACCATGCCCAGCGACCCGTGCTCTCGGGCGATTCGCCGGGCTCTGGAACGCAGCTCGGTCGGTGTCAGTGCCGGGGTGTCGTCGATATGAATCGAGGTCTCCTGCAGTTTGGCCACCGCCCCCTGCAGCTTGTCAAAGTCTTCCTGTTCGAGCTTGCCGGTGCGCACTCGGGTCTGGTTGATCTTACCCACCGAGGACAACATTCTGACCACCAGCGATTCAGCGGGCATCTCCATCGAAAACACGGCGATCGGCTTGCTGCTCGACATCGCGGCATTTTCCACGAGGTTCATGGCAAAACTGGTTTTACCCATCGACGGGCGTCCGGCGACGATCACCAGGTCTGAGTCCTGCAAACCAGAAGTCATGCCATCGAGATCGGCGAACCCGGTTGTGAGTCCTGTGATATCCCCGCCGGAGTTGTACAACTCCTCGATGCGCTCCAGCGCGCCGGTAATCAGCGCCGGCATCGACTGGGGGCCTCCAGTCTTGGGCCCTGACTCGGAGATCTGCATGATGCGCCGCTCGGCTTCGTCGAGCAGGGCTTCGGCCGTACGGCCCTCGGGATTAAAGCCCGCGCTGGCGATTTCCTGCGCGGCGTCGATCATCTGCCGCAACACAGCCCGCTCGCGCACCGCATTGGCGTAGGCGCGGATATTCGCGGCTGTCGGTGTGTGCTCGGCGAGTTCGATGAGGTATTGGTGCCCGCCAGCAGCCTCAAGCTCTCCGGTGGCCAGCAGGCGGTCGGCCACGGTGACCACATCAACCGGTTCACCCCGGTCGATCAGTATCGCCACCTGGCGGAAGATCATGCGGTGCTGTGGGCGGTAGAAATCGTTGGCATCAACGATTTCCACAATGGCATCCCAGCTATCAGCAGCCAGCAGCAACCCACCTAGCACCGAACGCTCGGCCTCGATCGAATGGGGCTGCATGCGGATACGGGCTACGTCCGCATCCGGCTTCAGAGAGGGTTCAGCAGCGGCGCTGAACTCATTCATGGCGTGATTTCCAGCTTGTTGGCACAGAGTGCCAGACTAGCCAGAAAGTGCTCGGAGGAACAGTACAAGGTCGCGAAACCCACCGTCGCCCCCGAGACTGCAGGTCTTACTCCGCGATGACTTCGATCGCGACAGTCGCTGCGACATCACCGTGCAGTTGCACCATGATCTCGTACTCGCCCAGCTCGCGGATCACGCCGGCCGGCAGACGGACTTCTGCCTTGTCGACTTCGCAGCCCGCAGCAGTGATCGCCTCGGCGATGTCGCGGGTGCCGATGGAACCGAACAGCTTGCCCTCGTCGCCAGCGGTTGCGGCGATCTGCACAGCCTCGAGGCCAGTCAGCGCATCAGCGCGCTTCTGGGCGGCTTCCAGCGCAGCCGCAGCAGCGGCCTCAAGCTCGGCACGACGCGCCTCAAACTTGGCAACGTTATCTTCGGTCGCAGGCACAGCCTTGCCCTGCGGGATCAGGAAGTTGCGGCCGTAACCCGGCTTAACATCTACCTTGTCACCCAGTGCACCCAGGCTGCCAACGTTCTCGAGAAGAATCACTTCCATGGTTCATTTCCCTAACTGGTCGGCCTTTGCCGACACTTTCAACAAAAATTCAGCAACAAATATTCAGGGCTGGTCCCCGCCTTGCGTTGCCCAGCGAGCGCGGAAATCACTCACCGCATCCGCCAGCACCAGGCCCAGCATCACCGCTTTGAGCGGATCAAAAAAAATCCACATCAGGTAGCACGTCGCCACAGTGGCGCCACCTACCCCTCGCGCCTTAGCCCACGCGTGAACCAGCGCAAAACCGCATAGCGTCAGCGGCACGGCAAAGATGACTGCCCATCCACTGACATCCCCTCCGGCGAACCACATGCCACCGGCCAGGGCCGCCAACATAAAAGTCCAACTCGGCGGCAGTCGAAGGCGCCGAAACTCGTCGCCAAAACCACCGGGGTTGTACAACGCCGCCTGCCAGTAACGGCCAAGCAACAAACTCACCGCACACAGCCCGGCATTGCCGGCTGCGAGCATCCCCGCAAGTTGCGTGGCCGTCAGTGGCACCAGTGTGACCTCGGTGCCTTCGGCCTCGCTGAGGCTACGACTCAGCTGCTCGATGAAGTCGGTATACCAAGCCACCAACACATCGAGAAACGCTCCGGTCGCCAAGAGCAGAAAACCACCGCTCAACAGCCCCAGTGGAATCGTCGCCAGTATTGCCAAAGGCAGACTGACCGATTCACGCAGGATGGCAGCCAGAATGTAGACACCCGCCAGTAACAAGAGTCCACCGGCATCGCCACTCATCCAGGCGAGTACTGATGCGGGCAACAACGCCCAAAACACCAGCCATCCACCCTCCTGCACACCCTTGCGCAGGGTGACCAGCGCTACCGCAGCGGCGCTGATCCATCCAAAAAGCAGGCTGCCTGAGCCGAGTATCGCAACCGCCAGCGCCTGCCAGCGGCCACGCATGACAAACTCAGCGAGGCCGCGCATCGATTCGCCCTTACTGGTGCGAGTCGGTGTAGGGCAGCAGCGCCAGGTAACGGGCGCGCTTGATGGCAGTGGCCAGCTGACGCTGGTACTTGGCCTTGGTACCGGTGATACGGCTGGGGACGATCTTGCCGTTCTCGGTGATGTACTGCTTCAGGGTGTCAAGATCCTTGTAATCGATCTCTTTGACGCCTTCGGCGGTGAACCGGCAGAACTTACGACGGCGGAAAAAACGTGACATGGATTATTCCTCGCTCGCTTCAGCAGCCGGAGCCGGCGCTTCTTTGGTTTCTTCGCGCTTGGCTTCTTGTGCCTGACGCTCCTGGTAGCGGGACTTGCGCTCCCGGTCTTCCTTCTCGGCCTTCATGATCAGCGACTCTTCGGTCACCGGCTCATCGCGACGGATCACCAGGTTGCGGATAACGGCGTCGTTGTAACGGAAGGTCGTGGTCAGCTCTTCCATGGCTTCATTGGAAGCTTCCACGTTCATCATGATGTAGTGGGCCTTGTGCACCTTGTTGATGTGGTAGGCCAACTGGCGGCGACCCCAGTCTTCGAGGCGATGCACAGTGCCGCCATCTTTGGTGATGACGTTGCTGTAACGCTCGATCATGCCGGGGACTTGTTCAGACTGGTCCGGGTGGACCATGAACACGATTTCGTAGTGTCGCACTAGCGATCTCCTTACGGGTAAGTGCTGCCTGGATGCCTTTGGGGCTTCAGTGCAGCAAGGAGTGGGGGCATTAAGCCCATCGAATTTTCAGAGGCGCGGAGTCTACAGACCAGAAACGCGGTTGGCAACGCCCCAGAATTTTGTCGGTTTCGGTCGTTAGGCAACACCCGCGCGCTGACGCACCGCCTCGAACAGGCAAACGCCGGTCGCAACCGACACGTTGAGGCTGGATACCGAGCCGGCCATGGGCAGTTTTACCAGGAAATCACAGGCCTCCCGGGTCAAGCGACGCATGCCCTCTCCCTCGGCGCCCATGATCAACACCGTGGGCCCGCGCAGGTCCTGCTCATAGACCAACTGGGACGCCTCGCCGGCAGTGCCGACCACCCAAAGTCCAGCCTGCTTGAGGTCGTCCAGCGTGCGGGCCAGGTTCGTGACCCGGGCAAAGGGCACTGACTCTGCACCGCCGCAGGCCACCTTGCGCACCGTCGGCGAGAGGTCCGCGCTCTTGTCTTTGGGCACCACCACCGCGGTGACGCCGGCCGCATCGGCGCTGCGCAGGCAGGCACCCAGGTTGTGGGGATCAGTGACGCCGTCGAGCACCAGTACCAGCGGTGCGACCGTGTCGGCGACCAAGTCGAGCAGACCACGCTCATCAAGCTGGGTGTCGCCCTCCCCGGGAGTGACCTCGGCCACCACACCCTGGTGGCGCCCACTGACCCACTCGTCGAGCTGTTTGCGCGGCACCCGCTCGCTGCGCACGCCCTGATTGGCCGCCAGCCGCACCAAACCGGCCATGCGCTTGTCTTCGCGCCCCGTCTGCAACCACAACTGCTGGACACGCGCTGGCTCCCGGCGCAGCAAGCTCTCCACCGCGTGTATCCCGTAAATGCGTTCGCTCATCGCTTCTTGGTCCGTCCACCGCTGCGCGATTTGGTAGTCTTGTTCGTTTTGGGCGGCTTTTTACCGGATTTCTTCCCAACGGTCTTCTTGGCGTGCTTGGGGGTGGTGCCGGATTTGCCCGATGGTCGCGTTTTTTTGCCCGACTGCTTACCCGGCTTGAATCCACGATCACGCCGCTCGGCCGGATCAGTGGCTGCCTTCGCAGCCGATCGGCGCCCGCCACGTTCCGATGACTTGGCCGGAACCGCGCCCTTGGCGTCCACCATCTCCAGATCGATCTTGCGGTCATCGAGGTCGACCCGCGCCACCTGCACGGTGACACTGCCGCCGAGCTGGAAGCTGCGCCGAGTCCGCTCGCCAACAAGACGCTGCTTGGCCTGATCAAAGTGATAGTAATCGCCCGGCAAGGCGCTGATATGCACCAGCCCTTCGATATAAAGATCCTGCAGCTCGACAAACACACCGAAGCCAGTCACCGCCGACACCACCCCCGCATAGACCTCGCCCACCTTGTCGCGCAGGTACTCGCACTTGAGCCAGGCATCAACTTCGCGGGTGGCATCATCCGCCCTGCGCTCAGTCATCGACGCGTGCTCACCGAGGGCGGCCATGTCGACTTCGCTATAGGGATAAATATCGGCCTTGGGAATCACACCGGCGCCGCGGACCCGGCGCACGCCTTCAGCGCGCTTGCGCGAGCGGATTAAGTGGCGAATGGCGCGGTGCACCAGCAAGTCCGGATACCGCCGAATCGGTGACGTGAAGTGGGTGTAACCTTCATAGTGCAGACCAAAATGGCCGCCGTTGTCGGGCTGGTAGACCGCCTGACTCAAGGAGCGCAGCAGCATGGTCTGAATGACCGACGCGTCGTCCCGCTCTGTGAGCTGAGCGATCAGCATCTGATAGTCCACCGGAGTTGGGGTCAAGCCACCCGGCAAATCCAGTGCCAGCTCACCGAGAAAGGCCCGCAGATTTTCGAGGCGCTCTGCACTGGGGCCATCGTGGACGCGAAACAAGGCCGGCAGGCCGCTTTCGGACAGCAGTCGAGCGGTAGCGACATTGGCGATCAGCATGCACTCTTCGATCAGTTTGTGGGCGTCGTTGCGCACCACCGGAACGATCGACTCGATTTTGCGCTCATCGTTGAAGATGATTCGGGTTTCCACGGTATCGAAGTCAATAGCGCCGCGTCGGTCACGGGCCCTGCGCAGGATGCGATACAGGTCGTGTAGCCGGGTCAGATCGGGAATGCGGTCGCCATCCACCCCCTCGCACCCGCCCGCTTCGAGCACCTGACCAACCTGCGTGTAGGTCAGCCTGGCGTGTGAGTGAATGACGCTCTCGTAAAACTCGTAGGCCAGCAGTTCACCTTCGTCGCTGATCTGCATTTCGCAGACCATGGCCAAACGATCCACATGAGGCTTGAGCGAACACAAACCGTTGGAAAGCACTTCGGGGAACATGGGCACCACCCGCTCGGGGAAGTACACCGAGTTGCCACGATTGGCGGCCTCTTCGTCGAGGGCCGACCCCAGCCCCACATAGTGGGAGACATCGGCAATGGCCACCCACAGCCTGAAGCCTGCGCCCTCACGCTCGCAGTACACCGCGTCATCGAAGTCCCTGGCATCCTCTCCGTCGATCGTCACGAAGGGCCGTTGCCGCAAGTCGACCCGCCGCTGCTTGTCCTGTTCCGCTGGCTCATCCCGCAGCGCGCCGGCCTCCCGCAACACCGCCTCAGGCCACTCATGAGGAATGTTGTGCGCCCGGATGGCCACATCGATCTCAAGACCGGGGTCGAGATGGTCGCCCAGGATCTCCGCGACCTCACCTTTGGCGCCCAGCACCTGGGTGGGGTAGTCGGTCAAGCGGACCGAAACGATATGCCCGGGCTTGGCGCCACCTTTGCGGTTGGGGGGAATCAGAATCTGCTGCGTGATGCGATTGTTGTGGGGGAGCAAGTAGCCGATACCACTCTCCTCCATATACCGCCCCACTAATTCGCTGTGCGCACGGCGGGTGACCTCGGCAACGCTGCCTTCCGCCCTGCCCCGGGCGTCGGTGCCAATCTGCGAGACCAGCACTTCGTCGCCGTCGAACACCTGCTGCATCTGCCGCGACGAAAGAAACAGGTCGTCACCACCTTCCAGCGGGTGTGCGAAACCATAGCCATCACGATGGCCAATCACCCGGCACGCCAACAGATCCATTCGTGACGCGACCCCGTAAGCGCCACGGCGACCGGCAAATACCTGACCGTCACGATGCATTGCACGCAAGCGTTTGCGCAGGGCATCCAGCGACAAGGGGTCGGTCAGCGCCAGACGTCTGGCAATGTCATCGAACTGGAGGGGTTTTTCTGCAGCCTCCAGCAGGGACAGAATCATCTCCCTGCTGGCAATGGGGTTTTCGTAACGCTCCGCCTCACGCTGGGCGTGTGGGTCCCGCAGTGGGGATCGGTCGTTATTTTTGGATTTTCGAGGCAAATGGACTCCAGAAGTGGCGCCACCGTGGGGTGGTTAAGGTCAGTATACGCGCCGCCAGCGCTACAAACACGGCCAGACAAAAGTGTCCTTTAAAACTCCAAATAAATTGTTGCCCATAAAACCCCTGTTTGTTGTAATACTTTTACCGACTTGTCCTTGAAAACAGAACAAAACTTGGACGGAGGCATCACAAGAAAGAAGCTCGGCATTGGGGGCCGGGAGTTTTTCGGGGGGGAGGAAGCGCCATCAGGCTTACAGCATATACAAACTATTCGTTGCGTACGCTGATGTACTGTGCCCTGCATCCAGGCCAAATGGTGCGTATTGAAGATGTGGCTATTGCTTTCGGCATCTCCAAAGCACACCTGCTGAAATCAGCGCGACATCTGGGTCATCTCGGCTATCTGCGTACCACTCGCGGCCGCAGCGGCGGTGTTCAACTGGGCATGGCCCCGGAGCGCATTAGCGTGGGCGCCGTGGTGCGCGCGCTGGAAGGCGACAGCGAACTGGCCGAGTGTTTCAACCCGGCCACCAACACCTGCCCACTGGCTGGTGAGTGCAAACTGACCGGGCTATTCCAGCGTGGACTCGAGGCGTTCTTCAAAGAGCTGGACTCGATTACCCTCGCCGATATCACCAAGGAGGAAGACGCCCTGCGCGACCGACTGCCGGTACTCGAGCTGGCCTGATCAGTCGGAAACGGGTGGAGCGAGCGCGCGCGATGGCAGCTCGCGATCCAACGACACCCACCAAACCTGCCCATCTTCATGACTGGCTCGCAAACGATAGCTGTCTTCTGACTGCTGCATGCCGTAGCAGGCGATGTGCAGGCGCTCGTCCGCCGCGCCGGCGACACCCCGAAACACCCCCATGACCGTGACGAACTCCGCCACTTCAGCATCATGACGATGGGAAGGCATTTCTGAGACGAGCACGCCCTCCAGGGGGACACGGCGTCCATCGGATCCGGTCATCCAGATGCAAGACTGAGTGCGCGCCTGCAACGACACCGGCTTGGCTGTCATGTTACCGAGCAGCGCACGCGCTGAGAGCGACAACACCAGATACCCACGCCCTTCGGAGAAGCGCAACGTACCCTCATGGGATGGTGCAAAATGCGCCACCGCGGGATGGCTCAGGAACAAAAACGCGACACACCAGATCCAGGGACGCTTCATATCGAACCCGCCACACAACGCTGAAAGTAGGGATAGGTGTCCGTCGCGTAATAGTGGTAAATCCCCTCGGGAAATTCGGGCGTCACGCCTTCTCGCCCATTGCAGGCATCGAGGTCGCCGCTACCGGCCTCGTACACCCAGTCCTGCCGAAACGTACCCAGTGGATACAGCTCAATGTCGGGCCGGCTAGCGGCCACGGTGTCTGTCAGCACATAGCTGCCCCGAATGACCACCAGGTCAGAGGCACTATCCCACGGGTCCGCGTAACCGTAACGGGCGTAGATCGGAAAGCCATCGGCAGCCCAGGCGATCAGCACCATGGCCGCCTCACCCCCGCTGCGTTTCTCAATGAACCCCTCGGGCATACCGTGGTAGTGATAGGCCCCATCGGGCTGCACATGTGCATTGTTGGCGTCGGTGCCAAAATCGAAGCGGGTTTGCCCGAGTGCCTCGATCGACCACGCCCCCGTGTTACCGGTCAGGGAACAACTGGTGCCACCATCATCGCAGGACCCCGCAGTTGCCGCGTCGATTTTCACCCCATTGAGCACGTAGCCCACTGGGCCTCGCGGGCCACCCAACTCGGTATTGACGCCGCCCAGCTGTGGCGTGAGTGACATGGCGGCCTCAACGCGTTGCTCGCTGATGACGTTGGGATTGCCGGGGTTGGGGAATTCACCGACGGTATGGTCAGGTATGCCGTTGGCCAACAACTGACGCTGACCACCCTCACAGGACCAGGCCGACTCGCTGGTGTAGGTCAACGAAGGCTGGGTATGGGTGGTGACATCGGCGTAATCGCAGAGCACGCCTAGTGTGGTCACTCCGTCACCGGCGCTGGTTCCGCTGCTCCCGCTGGCACCGCTTCCCGAGCCACTCATTGCGCCCTCAGTGGATACATCTGCCGGTGCATCCGACCCACTGCTGCAGCCCACCAACGCCAGTCCCACCGCCGCCATCAACCACGCTTTCCAAGCCGTCATCCGCACCCCCTCCGTTTAACCGTTCTACGGACGACGGCAGCGGACCCGTCGCAGAAAAAACATTGACAAGGTGGCCGAAGAATTTTAAGGTGCGCGCCCTCTGATTCTTCAGAGATTTCCCCGCTGCCCAGGTGGTGAAATTGG
>CAYZWL010000072.1:0-12280 GCA_964482195.1 uncultured Alteromonadaceae bacterium
TCGCAGGCAAAAAAAAGCGCGGGCAATGCCCGCGCTCTTCGAGGTTTTGGCTAGCTCGCGTTTCAGCGTGGCAGCTTGGCACCCGGGGTCCAGGGTGCACCGGCATCCACCAGCGCCGCCTGGAAGGCAGGTACCGTGGACTCAACCAGCGTCGCCAGACGCGCGACCACGCCATCGAGGGCTTCGACGGCGTAGCCGAGCTGCTCACGGTGCTGTGCCGTGGGGCCGTAAGTACCGGTGCTGCCGAAGGAGGCAAACTGCAATCGGCTGGAGATGGTGGCAGGACCAACACCCATACCCTGGCTGGCCGACAGGCCGCTGAGTTCATCTTTCAGGGCATTCATCTCGCCACGGATCTGCTCGTAGCTGGCTTCCAGAGCCGCAATGTCGCCCGGTGTGCGATCAAGGGCAACACGCAACAGCTTGAGCTGCGCTTCGAGTCCGCTCAATGCCGCAGAGGCGGCCGAAGAGCGACGCGTCGCCTGACCGACTTCCTTCGCGTACGCAGCGGTGTCCGCGAAGCTGGAGCCGGGCAGCGCACCCTCGCGAATCGGCACGAGGTTGAACTCAACAGGCGCCGCCAGTTCGGATAGCTCACCACCGACCCGCGCCATCAGCGTCGCGGTGTAGGTGCCCGGTGCCGCCATACGACCGCGGGGCTCAGCGTCAGCTTTGCGCAGGGCGCGACCATCGGCAATCGACATGTCCCAGGTCACCCGGTGCAGGCCTTTCTTGGCTTTGGCAGCTACGCGATTGACGAACTCACCGGCGGCATCGCGAATCTCGAGGTAGACCGCAGGCTTGGCCTCGTCGAGCTCGGCCTCGATGCTGTCCCAGCTCGGGTAGGTGGGGTAGTCACCTGCATCGACCATCTTCTTCTCGGCCGCCTGGCGCACATCCTTGGCGGTCTTGAAACCGTCCTTCAGGTAATAGGTCAGGGTGGCACCGTGGGCCGGATTTTTGGCGAGGTAGACCGCGTCACCATCGCTGTCGGTGTGGAAGCTGCTCTCGCGGAACCACTTCACGTCGCGACCCGGTGCAAACAACAGTGCGTCGGCGTCGAGCGCATCCCGGTCCAGTGAACGCAGCGGGGTATAGTCGTCGAGAATGTAGATGCCGCGCCCGAAAGTACCGGCGATCAGGTCATTCTCGGTGCGGTGAATCTGCACATCCCGGGTCGAGATTGTGGGCATACCGCCGTCCAGCTCCACCCATTGTTCACCACCATCGACGGTGAAGAACACGCCGAACTCAGTACCCAGGAACATCAGGTCCTTGTTGACGTGGTCCTGAACGATGCGCCAGACCAGATGCTTCTCGGGCAGGCTGCCGGCCAGTGAGGTCCACGACTTACCGAGGTTGGTGGACTTGATGAGGTAAGGCTTGAAGTCGCCGTACTTGTGGTTATCCAGCGCCACATACACGGTGTTGGCATCGTACAGGTCAGCGCGAATGTCGTTGACGTAGGCGGTCGCCGGAATGCCGCGAATATCGTCAAGTTCAATCTTCTTCCAGTTGTCACCGCCATCGGTCGTGACCTGGATCAGGCCGTCATCGGTACCCGCCCAGAGGATGTTCTCGTCAACGGGGCTCTCCGCAAAGTTGGCGATGGTGTGGAAGTCAGACATCGCATAGAGGTCAAAGCCCGACTCGACCGACCAGGTACGCCCCATCATGGGCATCAATAGACGATTACCGTTCTTGGTCAGGTCGCCCGAGATTGGCGTCCAGCTGTCACCCCGGTCATCAGAGCGCCAAACCCGCTGCGAAGCGTGATAGAGCCGCTTCGGGTCATGGGCTGACACATTGATGGGCGCATCCCAGTTGAAACGCTCGGCGGGTTCACCGGGGCGGGGCTGGGGTTTGATGATGGTGATCTCACCAGTGATGCGATCGTGACGGGCGAGGCTGCCACGCTGCCACTGGGAGTACATGATGTCGGGATTACCCGGCTCGGTCGCCGGCTGGTGCCCGTCAGCGAACAGGGTCAGGAACCAGTCCTTGTTACGAATCCCTTCTTCGCGGTCGGTCCGCGAAGGTCCGCCCTGAGTCGAGTTGTCCTGGGCACCGCCGTAAACAAAGTAGAAGGGCTTGGCGTCATCGACCGCCACTTTGTAGAACTGGGTGATCGGCAGGTTGTTGATGAAGCGGTAAGTCTTCATGCGATCGTGGCTCATATAGACACCACCATCGGAACCGACCAGCACGAAGTCCGGGTCAGTGGGATGGAAGGCCATCGCGTGGTCATCCACGTGTTTGCGATCGTTGCTCACCGGGCCCCAGGTCTTACCGCCATCGTTCGAGACCTTGGAGTAGTTGCTCATCATGTAGATGCGATCAAAGGTGTGTTGATCGGCAAACATTTCCTGGTAGTAGTGAGGGCCAGTACCGCCACCGACTTCGTCAGACATCTTGGTCCAGCTGGCGCCGCGGTTTTCCGAGCGGTACAGACCGCCCTTGCGGTTATCCACCTCGATGGTGGCGTAAACCACATCGGGCTTCATGGGTGAGATCGCCAGACCGATTTTGCCCATATTGCCTTTGGGCAGGCCGGTCTTGAGTTCGGTCCAGGTCTCGCCGCCGTCATCAGAGGTGTGGATACCGGAACCGGGGCCCGTGCCGACGTAATTGGCGATTGTCCGCTGGCGCTGCCACGTGGCCGCGTAGAGCTTGTCGGGGTTGCGCGGATCCATGATCAGCGAGGTCACACCAGTCCACTCATCGGTCTCCAACACGCGGGTCCAGTTTTCACCACCATCCGTGGTTTTGTAGAGACCGCGCTCACCGCCACTGGTCCACAGCGGACCCTGGGACGACACCCAGACAACATCCGGGTTCGTGGGGTGGATGATGATGTCCGAGATACGCTCAGACGCACCCAGTCCCATGTTCTTCCAGGTCTTGCCACCGTCTACCGACTTGTAAACACCATCGCCGAAGCTGATGTGGCGGCCACCGTTATTCTCACCGGTACCCACCCAGACAATATTGGAGTTGCTGGGTGCAATGGTCACATCGCCGATGGAGTACACGTCCTGACCATCGAAAATTGGCGCCCAGGTGGTGCCGTTGTTGTCGGTCTTCCAAACACCGCCCGAGGCCACGCCCACATACCAGGTCGAAGGATTCTGCTGATCGACAGCGATGTCAGAGATGCGCCCGGACATGTACGCCGGACCAATACTGCGCATTTCCATGGCCTTGAAAGTGCCACTGGACATCACGTCCTTGTCTTCGTCTTTTTTCTGGGCGAGTGCGTTCACACCCGGCAACGCAACCGAGATTGCGAGGGTGAGGGAGAGGAGTCGTCTCATTGCCATTCCTTGGATTGAGGTTGGGGAAGGAAGGCCGAAAACCCTATCACTTTTCTCGGGGCAATGTGTTCGATCACGAGCCCGACCCGCGAACCGGGAGAAATCCGGCGATATACTCCCGGTCCCCTCCCAACAATACTGATGGTCCTCACCGTGATGCGATCCCTCACCACCCGTGCCTTGCTGGCAGCCCTGATGGCGCTGGGCAGCCTCACTGCCTTGGCTGATACCCCTAAAGAATTCGCCACCGAGCTCACTCACGCGGCAATCTTCACCGACAAGAGCTACGACGCCGAGGAACCGGGCGCTATCCAGTGGCTGTCGGCCCAAAACGCCTTCACCACCCTTGAGCCCGCAGGCGGCACCCGGCCCCCGGCGGAATCACACGCCGGCAGCAATGAGGACGCCCCTGCAGCACCCGAGGACATCATCGCCTACGACCTAGATACCCTAGAGCGACGGGTACTGGTCAGCGCGGCTCAGCTGACACCCAAGGACCAGACCGACCCATTGGTTGTCGACGACTACAGCTGGTCAGCCGACCAGAGCCAGTTACTGATCTACACCAATAGCCAAAAGGTCTGGCGAGACAAGACCCGCGGGGACTACTGGCTGTTGAGTCGCGCCACCGGTGAGTTGCGCCAGCTCGGTGGTGAATCTGCAGCGCCCGCCAGCCTGCAATTTGCCAAGTTCGCGCCCGACGGCCAGTCGGTGGCCTATGTGCGCGACGCGAACCTGTATGTCGAGTCATTGGACGGCACCATCACTGCGCTCACCGAGCGCCCCGGTGACGACATCATCAACGGCATCATGAGCTGGGCATACGAAGAGGAGTTCAGCATTCAGGACGGATTCCGTTGGAGTCCCGACGGCACCCATATCGCCTTCTGGCAGTTCGACACCTCGGGCGTGAAGGACTTTCTGCTCATCGACAACACCAGCGAGCTCTATCCCACCATTACGCGAATTCCCTACCCCAAGGTCGGCGAGACCATCTCGGCGGCGCGGATCGGCGTGGTACCCGTCATCGGTGGCGACATCGTCTGGGCGCAGACTCCCGGGGATCCAAGAGCCAACTACATTCCACGCATGCAATGGGGCGGCAACAGCAACAGCCTGTTGCTGCAACATGTCAATCGACGCCAGAACCGCAATCAGGTGTACCTGGTGGATATCACTGACGGCGCCATGACACCGGTCTTTCTCGATGAAGAAGAGACTCACCTCGATGACTTCCACGACGTTGAATGGCTGGATGATGGTCAGGCCTTCACCTTCATCAGTGAGTCCAATGGCTGGCGGCACGTCTATCGGGTCGCGCGCAATGGCGAGTCGGTCATTAACCTGACCGCCGGTGACTATGACATCGCCGAGCTGGTCGCGGTCGACGAGGCCAACAATCGTCTGTTCTTCACCGCCTCCCCCGAAGACATGGGCGCGCGCTACCTCTATGTGACATCGCTGGATGGAAAAGGCGACGCGCGGCGCGTCACCCCGGCGAGCTACGCAGGAGACAACAGCTACCAAATGGCGGATGACCACAGCCATGCGGTGCATCGCCATTCCCGCATGAACCAGCCGCCCCAGTACCGGCTGGTGTCACTGCCCGACCACACCGTCAAAAAGGCCCTCGAAGAAAACACCGCGTTGATCGAGCGACTGGCAGCCCTCGATGTGGGTGAGCACCAGTTCTTCCGCGTCAATGCCCGCGATGGCCTGGCGATGGACGGCTTCATGATGCACCCCGCCGACTTCGACCCGGCCAAATCGTACCCTGTGCTGGTCTATGTCTATGGGGAAGTGGCGGGGCAGACCGTGCGCGACCGCTGGGTAGGGCACCGGCATCTCTGGCACCAGTTGATGACCCAGCGCGGCTACGTGGTGGTCTCCATCGACAACCGCGGCACACCCTCATTGCGTGGCCGCGACTGGCGCAAGTCGCTATACGGCGGTGGCAAGCTGGGCACCCTTTCCGCGCGAGACCAATTCGATGGCCTACAGGCACTGTTAGCACGTCACGCTTATCTCGACGGTGATCGTGTCGGCATCTGGGGGCATTCGGGCGGTGGTTCCATGACGCTCAACATGCTGTTCCGCTACCCCGAGGCCTATGGTGTGGGCATTTCATCGGCGCCGGTGGCAGACCAGCGACTCTACGACGCGATCTATCAAGAGCGTTACTCAGGTCTGCTTGAAGAACACGCAGAGGGCTACGAAATTGGCTCCCCCATCACCCATGCGGCGGGGCTACAGGGCAAGCTGCTACTGGTGCATGGCACGGGCGACGACAACGTGCATTACCAGGGCAGCGAACGCCTCATCAACGAATTGATTCGCCTCAACAAGCGCTTCGATTTCATGTCGTATCCGAACCGGGACCATCGCATTAACAGCCCCGACGGCACGTCGCTGCACCGCTACGGGATGATGACCGACTACTTCGACGAACACCTGATGGGTGCCAGCGGGCGCTAACAGCGCCCTCTATTCGTTCAGCCCCGCTCGGCCAGCATGCGCTCGATATTTTGCACGCTGGTCAGCAGGGCCGTCAGTTGATCGCCCTCGAACCCGGCGGGATTGCCTGACGCATCAACCGCAGCGCGCACGTCAAACTGCAGCCGATCTTTTTGCGCGAGAATACGCTCGCGAAATGCCGCGGCATCGACGATACCCAGCATCGATACCAGCGCGCCGGCACCCGATTGCCCGGCGGTTTCGAAATCGAGCCGATAAATGCCAAAAGCGCGCATCAACGGGCCCTGGGTCAGGCCAACATCGGTGATTTTTTCGAGCGGGATGGTCTTCTCGATACGCACGAACACGCCCCGCTTCACAACCAGCTTGCGCTCAAACAGCTCCGCTGACATGGCGTTCAGAATCCGCTGGGAGAGCAACATCACCAAAATGCCAACCAGCGGCAGCAGGGGAATACCAATCGCTGTAAAGAAGGTGATGATCAGCGCGAGCACCATCCAGTACTTTTTCACCGCCGGATCGAACTGCGCCGTTGTTATCAACTTTTCCTGCATGCCTGACTCTCTCCCGTGACGCTCAACGCTCGCCGCCGCCCGCAAACAGCGACTCGTCCTTGCGAGCCGCCTCAATGATGTAGTCGGCCACTGCCCGCATGCGCGCACTGTGGCGAAGATCCGAGTGACTGACCAGCCATAACTCGAGGCTCGCTACTTCGTGGGTGGGCAGCAGCGGCACCAACTCGGGATAAGTGGTCGCCCAGCGATGGGAAATGATCGCGATACCCAATCCGGCCCGCACCGCCGCCACCTGCGCCGCCGGGCTGTTAGTGCTCAGCGCAATACGATGGCGAATATTGTGCTCGGTCATAAACCCCATCAGTGGGTCACTACCGGTTTTGACGAAATTACCGCGAATCCAGGGCTGGTCCTGCAGGTCATCGAGCGACCCAATCGGCCCGCTGTTTGCAAGAAATTCTTCGGACGCGTAAAGGCCAAAGCCTACATCGGCGAGCTTGCGGGCGATCAATTCCTGCTGGGTGGGCCTGCCGAGGCGCAGAGCGATGTCTGCTTCACGCTGAACAAGGTCAGCCGCCCGGATGTCGATTTTGAGCTCTACGTAGATGTCCGGATGCATGCGTTGCAAGTCGGCCAGCACCGGTATCAACCACTCGGATCCCGTGCCCTCATTGGCCGAAACCGTAACCTGGCCCGCCATACCGGTGACTGCCCCTGCCACCCGGCGACGGATGGCAAACATTTCCCGGGACATTTTGCGGGCGTTTTCTTCGATGGACAGCGCCATTTCGGTGGGGATCAGCCGCTTGCCACCCCGCGAAAACAACGTCGTGTCGAGGCGGGTTTCCAGCGCTGCCAGGCGCCGGCCCACGGTCGGCTGTGACAGCCCCAGGGCTTCCCCCGCCGCTGCGAGGCTACCGGTGTCCAGCACCGCCAACAGCAGCGCCATGTCGCTCCAATCTTCCGCGTGCCCGTCGTAAAGACTGACCCCTGGATCACGTTCCTTTGAATGCATATTTGAATACCTTGGAAACAATATCCAATTATCAATTCCAATATGTATTTCATAGATTGGTGTGGCAGGTCAACCAACAGGAGGAATCGACATGCAACGTTCAATTCGCAACACACTGTCACAGGCAGCGCTGATCGGTTTCGTCGCGGCGAGTGCCACCTTGTCACCCAGCCCCGCCACAGCCGCAGAAGCGCCCAGCATTCACCGCGCCGAGCGAGCACTGGCTACCGGGCACCCCGCCGCAGCGCTCGAAGCTCTTGAGGACAACGCGCGGCGACTCAACAGCAAAGCCGACCTTGCCGAGGCGGCAGGGTTGCGCTGCCAGGCACACCTGGCGCTGGGACAGCCAACGCTCGCCATCAGTGCCTGCGAGCAGGCGACAGCGCTCGATCAGGGTTTGGATAGCTGGCGTTACTGGAACAATCTGGGGGCCGCGCACCTGTATCTGGACGAGTACGACGCCGCGCGCGGGGCCTTTGAAAAAGCCGTGCGCATCAGCGGCTGGCGCCAACAGAACGCGCCCATGCAAAACCTGCGGCTGGTTCGTCGGATTCTCGCGGCGCAACCCGACCCAACCGCAGTCGCTGCATCCACAACGCCCTGAACTTCAGGCTCGCGTTCCCCACTGCGCCGCTCCCGGGCAGTGGGGCCTTTTTTGACGGTCCGGAATCACCCCCCAGCGGTGCTGGGTGTCGGCGCAAATGGACCACACACTTCAGCGAGCGCCAGGTGAAAATCAGCAATGCCGCGCTCATGACCGCCGAGCAACAAGCTATCGTTGGCCCCCGATGCCATGCCGATCTGCGCTTGCTCGCAGACGAACAGATCCTCAGCCTGAAACACGCCATTCTCGATAATGTCGAAAGCTCGATTCCAATGGGCCATGGCCTTGTCGCTATCGGGTTCGCTTTCAATCAAACAGCCATGCACGACCACGGTCTCGTTGACCGATACCGGGAAAAGGCTCAGGTAGCTGATGTAGTCAGGGTGAATAATCAATTCAGTATTAGGGAACAGGAAGTAGGCACAGGACACATGCTGACGAAGATCCCATTCGCTTTCGTCGAGCGTCAGCGCCTGCTCAAACTCGTTGCGCGCCACCACCGATCGGGAGTTGAGCCCCGTGCGCTCTGACATGGCCACGGCGTCCAAAAACAGGGGGCCAACCGTTTTCCGGTGCAATCGCTGAATGTGGTAGCCATCCAAGAAGGCCTCGATAACCAGCTTCCAGTTGGTTTTCTTAACGCTGACCGACTCCCTGAAGAAGTGATGGCCCGCGACGTCGAAGTGATCCAGGTCTGCGACCAGGTCGCCCAACTGGGCATCGACATCCGGCTGACCCTGCGGATCGGGACACACAAACAGTAGACCACCGACCTGCTTGAGTACCAGGCTGCGCAAGCCATGACAGGACTTATCGACGCCGCCAAAAGCTTCCTGCTCCAATGGGATGTGTACCAAATCGCCCTGGGGATTGTAGGTCCAGCTGTGATACGGGCAGACAAAGGACGGACGATTAACAACACCCTGGGCATTACTCAGCCGCACACCCCGATGGCGACAAACGTTGAGAAAAGCTCGAATGACACCATCCTGCCCGCGCACCACCAGAATTGGCTGACCGGTGTGATCGTGCACGAAATGATCACCGGGTTTCTTCAACATGGAAGCGTGGCCAACCACCACCAGACGGTCGCGGAACACCGCGTCGCGCTCGGTCTGAAACCAGTGCGGATCGGTGTAAAACCGCGGATCCACCCTGAGGGCCTGCGGGGTGGCGTGAACACCCTCACGATAGGCGTCGCGCAGCTTGCCAAACAAAACGTGGCTGCCGGTTTTCTGCATACATCACCTCTGCCGGCGACTATGGGCCCCCGCGAGGGCGGCGAGTCGACCGATATTGTTATTGTTGGTTGAGTATCCCGTGCTTTCGCGGCTTCAGCTACTGCACCCGATGCAGATACTCCTTGTTGAACACGCGGTAGTAGATCAATGCGGGGACCCTGGAGCCGTAGGGCTGCACATCATCGAGCACTTCCCACTGGGTTTCATGAGCCAATACGGCCGCCCACTTGGTCGCCCCGTGCTTGGAAATTTCCACCGCGTGGGTAGCGGGTGGCAAACCATCGCCAGGTGTCCTCGGGTATCGCTCCCGAAAAATCTCCGACATTTGTAACGCCATATCGATTGTCGGCTGAGACAAGGTGATCTGGTAATAGGGCAAGTCGCTACCAAGCTCCGCCACCACGGCCCGAGTGTGTTTGCCAGCCATCGCATGGTCGATATGACCATAGAGACCTACCTTGTCATCGAGGCTGACAACGATGGTGGGCGAGAAATTCTCGATGGCACCGCGAATCGCAGCTTGAATATCGTCGGCGGCCACATGCTGGGTGCCGCCATCGGGGAATCTTGCCATGACAAGCTCTTGCACCCCGAGAATCTCAGCGACCCGCTCGGTTTCCTGGGTGCGACGGACACCCAACTCGGACGGAGGCACCAACCCACCCGTGGGGCCGGCCTCTCCCCGGGTCAGGTAGAACGTCGCGGTAGGAATGCCCCGGAACGCGAGGTCAGCCAATGTGCCCGCTACCGTGATTTCGTCGTCGGGATGCGCAAAGACGAACAAGACCCGATCCTTGGACTGGGCAAATTGGACGACCGGGACACTGTTGTCATTGATCAATCCCTGCAGGTAAATCAGCGCAAGCGACACCGTGCCGAGCACCGCCGCGACAAGCCCCAGCACAACCCTCATAACGACTCCTGTCATCAACAACACCGACTGTGCCCCGACAGTGGGCGGCGGGCAACAGCGCACCACGCCGAGAAATAAAGACCGCTTGTCGCTATAATCGGCGCCCCCCTTCCGACACCCCAAGCCCCCATGCACATTTCCGAGTTTCGGCGTTCAAGCTCCCTATCCCTTGCAGTGTTTTGCTACGTCCTTTGCGCCAGCGGCGACGCGCTGGCACAACCCGATGCCAATGCGCCCTCAACCCGCCAGGTATACAGCCCCGAGGAATTCGCGCGCTTCGCCCCTCGCTCCGCACTCGATATGGTCCGACAGGTACCCGGCTTTGTATTGCGCGAGGGTGGCAGCGAACGCGGCTTCGGCCAGGCCGACACCAACGTGCTGATCAATGGCCGCCGTATTTCGGGCAAATCCAACGGCCCGGTGGAGGCGCTGGGGCGCATCACCGCCACCAGTGTTGAGCAACTGGTTGTGCTCGACGGTGCGAGCCTCGACATCGGTGGTCTTTCGGGTCAGGTACTCAATGTCATCATCTCCGATGAGACCAGTCTGTCGGGTCGTTATCAGATCCGCCCCGCCCATCGCACCGAGCAGTCGCGCTGGCAAACCCGCGAGTTCGATGTGTCGATTACAGGCAGCGATGCCGCCACCAACTGGACGGTGCGCGTCGCTAACGAAGAAGGATTGTTTGCCGCTTCCGGTATCGAACGGGTCTTCGACCCGGAAGGCAACCAGACCGACGCCCGCTACGAAAAGCAAACCAACTCGAGCGATCAACCGAACCTGTCGGGGTCACTCAGCCACGTCACAGCATCGGGCAGTGTGCTCAATCTGACCGGCGAGTTGAACGGCTTCTACAACGAGCGGCGCGAAATTTCCGAGCGTGCCCAGGACAGCGATGAGGCCAACCGCCGCCTGCTGCTGGAAACCGAGGATGAACACAACTATGAACTCGGCGCCGACTACGAGTTCGACGCACCCGGGGGTCGCCTCAAGCTGATTGGTCTGCACCGGTTTGAGTCCAGCCCAACCGTCGCCGACGTCAGCACAAGCTTTGCCAGCGGCGATCCCGATGAGGGCACTATCTTTACTCGTGAGGCCGACGAGGCAGAAACCATTCTGCGCACCGAGTACGCCTTCAACGGCCTCGATGGCGGCTGGAACTGGGCGGTTGAACTGACCGAAAACTACCTGGACATTGAGTCGGAACTCGAGCGCCTCGATGATCAGGGCATGCCACAGCCTGTCGATTTCCCTGGCGCCAACTCCCGGGTCGAGGAATCTCGCGCCGAAACGACGCTGAGTTATACCCGACAACTCAACTCGCAGTTGTTATTGCAGGGCTCATTGGGCATGGAGTATTCGGAGATCAGCCAGTCTGGTCCGAGGGATGTCGTTCGAAATTTCGAGCGTCCCAAGGGTTTTGTATCGCTCAACTACAAACCCGATACAGACGCCGCCCTGTCGCTGCGGGTCGAGCGAGTCGTGGGTCAGCTGAGCTTTTTTGACTTTATCGCCACGGTTAATGTCAACCAGGATCGGGTCAACGTGTCCAACGTAAACCTGGTCCCGCCTCAAAGCTGGCTGACCGAAGTCGAATATCAGCGATCACTGGGGGAATACGGCAACCTAACGGTCTCAGGCTTTTACGATGACATCACCGACATCGTCGATCGCATTCCTATCGAAGGCGGCGGCCAGGCCCCCGGCAATGTGGACAGTGCCACGCGCTCGGGCGCATCCCTCTCCACAACGGTGCTGACCGACCCGATGGGCTGGGCAGGCGGTCGTTTTGATGTCAGCCTCGATTACGTCGACTCCGAGGTCAATGACCCGGTCCTCGGCACACCGCGCCGTATTACCAGGGATGACTTCCGCAGCATGGAAGTGACTTTTCGGCAGGACTTTGCCAGCTCCGATTGGGCGCTGGGCGGCGAATTACGCTACAACGAGGAGGCCCAGTCGGTACGTATCGATGAAGTGGCGTTCTTCAATGAGTCCTTCGCCCGGCTCAATGTGTACTTAGAGCACAAGAACCTGCTTGGCATGACCGTGCGTGGCACGATCGGCAATGTCATGAACGCCGAGGCACGCTTCACTCGCACCGTTTATGCGGATCGGGCCAATGATCTGGCGCTGTTTTCCGAGGATCGTCGCCGCGAGTTTGGTACCACGTACTCGCTGCAGTTCGAAGGTAGCTTCTGAG
>CAYZWL010000073.1:0-12142 GCA_964482195.1 uncultured Alteromonadaceae bacterium
TCATGCGCGACGCCTCCCTGGCGGTGCTGCGCGAGATCGGTGTGGAAACCGGCGGCTCGAACGTACAGTTCGGTCAGTGTCCCGATACCGGGCGGCTGGTAGTGATCGAAATGAACCCGCGGGTATCGCGCTCTTCGGCGCTGGCATCCAAGGCTACCGGTTTCCCGATTGCCAAGGTCGCCGCCAAGCTGGCGGTGGGTTACACCCTCGATGAGCTGGCGAACGAGATTACCGGCGGCGTGACCCCGGCCTCCTTCGAGCCGTCGATCGACTATGTCGTGACCAAGATTCCGCGCTTTGCCTTCGAAAAGTTTGCGATGGCAGATGCGCGCCTCACGACCCAGATGAAGTCGGTGGGCGAGGTGATGGCGATTGGCCGCACGTTCCAGGAGTCCCTGCAAAAGGCCATTCGCGGCCTCGAGGTGGGCTCTGCGGGATTCGAGTCACAGTTGATTGTCGACGACGATGACAGTCGCGCTGAACTGGTGGACCGACTGACCCACCCGGGTGCCGAGCGACTGTGGTATCTCGCCGATGCCTTCCGCTCCGGTTTTGATCTCGAGGAAGTGTACGGCTACTCCGGCGTCGACCCCTGGTTCCTCGTGCAGATCGAAGACATTGTCGCCAACGAGGCCTCGATTGATGGCCGGGCGCTGTCTGACCTTGATGCGTCGACCCTGCGGCGGCTCAAGCGCAAGGGCTTCTCTGATGCGCGTTTGGCCACCTTGCTGGGCTGCGACGAGAGCGCGGTTCGCGAGCAGCGCAAAGCGTGGGGGGTGACGCCCATTTACAAGCGGGTAGATACCTGTGCGGCAGAATTCGCGTCGGCGACTGCCTACCTCTACTCCAGTTTTGACGAGGAGTGTGAGGCCGAACCTGACGCAGACCGCAAGAAAATCATGGTACTCGGCGGTGGCCCCAACCGCATTGGGCAGGGGATCGAGTTCGACTATTGCTGCGTGCACGCCTCGCTGGCGATGCGCGAGGATGGTTATCAGACCATTATGGTCAACTGTAACCCTGAGACTGTGTCCACCGACTACGACACTTCGGACCGACTCTACTTTGAGCCTGTCACCCTCGAGGATGTGCTGGCCATTGTCGATCTCGAGAAGCCGACTGGTGTGATTGTGCAGTTTGGTGGCCAGACGCCGCTCAAACTTGCCCGAGCCCTGGAGGCCGCAGGTGTACCGATTATCGGTACGACCCCGGATCAGATCGACCGCGCCGAAGACCGCGAGCGGTTCCAGAGCATGATCCAGAAGCTTGATCTCAAGCAGCCCGCCAACACCACAGTGCGTAGTGTCGATGAGGCGGTAGCAGCGGCGGCGGGTATTGGCTACCCGCTGGTGGTTCGACCTTCTTACGTGCTCGGTGGTCGGGCGATGGAAATCGTCTACCGCGAGGAAGACTTGCTGCGATACATGCGCGATGCCGTGCGGGTCTCGGATGATTCCCCGGTCCTGCTCGACAGCTTCCTCAGCGCGGCGGTTGAAGTGGACATCGATGCCGTCTGCGACGGCGAGCAGGTCGTGATTGGTGCGATCATGCAGCACATCGAGCAGGCGGGTGTGCACTCCGGTGACTCCGCGTGCTCGCTACCGCCTTACAGCCTGCCTGAGGCGGTGCAGAACGACATGCGCGAAGTGGTTCGTGTCATGGCGCTTGAGCTCGGTGTGGTGGGACTGATGAACGTGCAGCTCGCCTGGCAGGACGACGAGATCTACGTCATCGAGGTCAACCCGCGGGCGTCGCGAACCGTGCCCTTCGTGTCCAAGGCTATTGGGACTTCCCTGGCCAAGGTGGCAGCGCGCTGCATGGCGGGTCAAGCGCTGGCGGAGCAAGGCTTTGTCAGTGAAGTGGTGCCCGAGTACTACAGCGTCAAGGAAGCGGTGCTGCCCTTTAACAAGTTCCCGGGTATCGACCCCATCCTCGGCCCGGAAATGAAGTCCACCGGTGAGGTGATGGGTATTGGCGACAACTTCGCCAGTGCGTTTGCCCGCGCCCAGTTGGGTGCTGGGGATCGCGCACCGACATCAGGCCATGTGCTACTCAGCGTGCGTGATGCCGACAAGCCCGGCGCCATCGCTTTGGCCAAGCGCCTGCTGACCCTTGGCTTTACGCTGGGGGCGACCCGCGGTACGGCGGCGGCGCTGGCCGCTGCTGGGCTTGAGGTGGGTGTGGTCAACAAAGTTGCAGAGGGCCGCCCGCACATCGTCGATGCCATCAAAAACGACGAGGCGGCGCTGATCATCAACACCACCGAAGGACGCCGTGCCATCATGGACTCGGCGCCGATCCGGGCCAGTGCTGAACAGCACAATGTTTTTTACACGACAACGCTTGCTGCCGCTGAGGCCATTTGCCTGACTCTTGAGCAGGACGAAGATGTCACTGTTCGCCGGCTGCAGGATCTGCACGAGAGAATTGCTTCATGAACAAAGTGCCTATGACGGTTGTTGGCGAGCGCGCCCTGCGCGAGGAACTCGACCGACTGAAAAAGGTAGACCGGCCGCGGATCACCGCGGCGATTGCCGAGGCCCGTGAGCACGGTGACCTCAAAGAAAACGCCGAATACCACGCCGCCCGCGAACAGCAGAGTTTTGCTGAAGGGCGCATCAAGGAGCTGGAGCACAAGCTCTCCCATGCTCAGGTCATTGACGTGACCACCATGCCCCATTCCGGCAGAGTGATCTTCGGCACCACGGTTGATCTGATTAACGTCGATGACGACAGCACCGTGACCTACCGCATCGTCGGAGAGGATGAGGCTGACGTGAAGAGCAATCTGATCTCGGTCAATTCACCCATCGCCCGCGCACTGATCGGCAAGCACGAAGGTGACGAGGCTGTGGTCAAGGCGCCGGGTGGTGATATCTGTTACGAGATCGAACAGGTGCACCATATCTGACTGGCGCGTTGTTGCAAATTATTCTCATTTGGCCTAGTGTGGCGCGCTTGTTGTTGAACCGGTGACTGACTGACCCATGCCTGCTGAAATGCCACCCACGCGATTGTGGGACCTCGCTGCGGGACAGTCCTGCGAAGTCACCGGCTTCGACGACGCGCTCTCTGACGCCTATCGGGTTCGTCTCATGGAGCTGGGTTTCCATCCCGGTGAGTCGGTCAACTGTCTGCTGGTACCCGGTATGGGCGCACCGCGGGTATTTCAGGTGAGCAATACGGTCTATTCACTCGATGCGGACATCGCCACTCGGGTTCAGGTCAAGCTTGCTGGCACCGTGGAGTCGGGCTCATGAGTCGTTTGCTGTTGGTGGGTAGCCCCAATTCGGGCAAGAGCATGCTCTTCAATCGCCTGACGGGGCTGAGTCAAAAGGTCGCCAATTTCCCGGGCATTACCGTGGATGTGAGCACCGGTAGCTTCAGCGCGATGCCCGGTGTGACTCTGGAGGACTTCCCGGGTACCTACTCGCTGGCTGCGATCTCTTCGGAAGAGGCCGTGGCGGTCAGTTTCTTTGAGCAGGCCCTCGATGCCGATGATGTCCTGGGCGTGTTGTGTGTCATCGATGTCACCCGTCTTGAGAAGAGCATTTACCTGACCCTGCAAGTCATTCGCGAGTGCCAGCGGCACGGCAAACCAGTGACGGTGCTGGCCAACATGGCCGACGTACTCGAGAGCAACAACCTGAGTTTTGACCGATTGGGACTGTCTGAGGCCCTGGGTGCACCGGTAGTGCCGGTATCGGCGCGAACCGGATTTGGCATCGATGAACTCATTGACCACCTGCGGCAGAACACCAACCAGCCCCAACGCGTGGATGTCGATTGGCGGGACACGCCCGACAGCCTGCTGCGTGGTACGGCGCACCAGTATGCCCAGCGCTACGGTGCCCGCGGAGACCTGTTGGTGCGACAACAGGCCAGGCTGGACCGCTTTTTCCTTGGCGGGTTGACGGGTGGGGTGACTTTTTTCCTCATCATGCTGGTGCTGTTTCAGTCGATCTTTACCTGGGCTGCCCCCGCCATGGATGGTGTTGAGATGGCGATTGGTGCGCTGGCCAGTGCAGTGGTGCCTCTGTTTGGTGATGGCGTCACGGGTGACTTTGTCGCCGATGCCCTGTTTGGTGGGGTGGGTGCCTTCCTGGTGTTTGTGCCGCAGATTTTTGTGCTGACCCTGATCATTGGGCTGCTCGAAGATACCGGCTATCTGGCCCGGGCGGCGCTGATCTGCCACCGGCCGCTGCGTTTCTTCGGCTTGAGCGGCAAGAGCTTCGTACCGCTGCTGTCCGGGGTAGCCTGTGCGATTCCGGCGGTCTATGCGGCACGCGCAGTTGACTCTCCGCGTCAGCGAATACTGACTTACATGGCGATTCCGCTGATGCCGTGCTCGGCGCGACTCCCGGTCTATGCACTGCTGATTGCGACGTTTATTCCCACCGGCAGCACCCTGGGCGGCCTGGTGGGCTGGCAGGGGCTGGCGATGTTCAGCATCTACTTCTTTGGCATGTTCATGGCGATGGTGATCTCAGGAATTGCCAGCCGCATGGGTAACGAGAAGACCGACGAGTTGCCCTTTGTGCTCGAGCTTCCCCCTTACCGAGTGCCCGGCTGGCGCCCGATCCTGCGCAGCGCCATTAACCGCTCGGGCAATTTTGTGACCAAAGCGGGCAAGATCATCTTCCTGGTGACGGTGCTGATTTGGATTTTGGGTTACTTCCCGAACTACGGGGCCGATCTTGGTGAGTCCTGGCTGGGTAGCCTGGGCAGGCTCGTCGAACCCGTGTTCTCGCCGCTCGGCCTCGACTGGCGTTACGGCGTGGCAGTGCTGACAGCGTTTGCCGCGCGGGAAGTCTTCGTCGGCACACTGGGGACGATTTTTGGTATCGAAGGGGCAGAGGACAACATGCTGCCGCTGGTTGATCAGATACAGGCCAGCGGGCTGCCGTTGGGTTCTGGCCTGGCGTTACTGGTGTTCTTTGCGATCGCCCTGCAGTGTGTTTCCACGGTGGCGATTCTCGCCCGTGAGTCCAACTCCTGGTCATTGGTCGGCAAAATGGTGGTGGGTTACCTCGCGGTCGCCTGGTTACTGGCCTGGTGCGTGTTCCAGTTGGGGGGCTTGTTGAGCTGAATCTTTTGCGGCGCGCTTAGTCGTCGTTTCGGCGCTGCTGGAAGAGTTTCATTTCTGTGAGAACCAGCCTCGCCGCCAATTTCACCAACGTATCGTGATGCTCCCGCCGCATGGCGTCGATACCCTCACCGATCTGTGCCTGCAGCCGTTGCGCCTCGTCGACGGTGGTCTCCGCCGGCAAATCAATCTTGAAGCCAAAGTCGCTTTCCTCGGCGAGCTCGCTATAAACGTCGCGCAAGGTCTGGGTGGCAAACGCCACCAGGGGCGCATCGGCGCCTTTGGCAAGCAGCATGTCGGTGAGTTGTTGTTCGAGGAAAGCGTAGGCTCGCGATTCGCGACTGGGAAACTCGAGAACCTCGCTCACGTCAGCGCAAACGGAGCAGGTTGGACTTGCGTGGGTCGGGCTGCGCCACCCGTCGCAAGACAGTCGCGGTGTGACCAATTTGCTGGATCAGTGCAGCACCCGTGTGTTCGCACAGCGCGGTGAGCACTTCATTGCGCGTCTCCCGGTCGCCCACCGCCAGTTTGATTTTGATCAGCTCATGGTCATCCAGCGCTCTGGTCAGTTCATTGAGTACTGCATCGCTGAGACCCTGGCCGCCCACGGTCACAACTGGATTGAGTTGATGGGCGAGCGCGCGCAGTTGCTTGAGCTCGGCCTTGGTCGGTGTTTTGGGTGATTTTGGCTGGTCTGTCATGGTCTTCACACGGTTGAACTCGCGGTATTCTACCCGCCCACTGCAATCGAGTCCCCTATCCCATGGCCAAAAAGCGCTCATCGAGCAAAGCCTGGCTCAAAGAGCACCGCGAAGATCCTTTTGTTCAGCAGGCTGTGCGCGACGGCTACCGGTCCCGCGCCTGCTACAAGCTCCTGGAGATCAACCAGCGTGACAGGCTGCTGCGGCCGGGTATGACCGTGGTGGATCTGGGCAGCGCCCCCGGTGGCTGGTCGCAGGTGGCGGCGGAGTTGGTGGGTCACAAGGGGCGCGTGGTTGCGAGCGATATCTTGCCCATGGATCCGCTGGCGGGTGTGGAATTCATCCAGGGGGATTTCACAGAGGATGCGGTGTTTGACGCCTTGTTGGCGGCACTGGAGAACGATCCACCCCAGTTGGTCATGTCAGACATGGCGCCGAATATGAGCGGCATGACGGCCGTCGACCAGCCCAGGGCCATGTATCTGGTTGAACTGGCGCTCGATCTCGGGGTTCGCCTGCTGGCCCCAGGCGGCAATTTTGTGACCAAGCTATTTCAGGGGGAGGGTGTGGAGCCCTGGCTCAAAGAGATCCGACTGCACTTCGATCAGGTAGTAACCCGTAAGCCCGAAGCTTCCCGGTCCCGGTCCCGTGAGGTGTATATCGTGGGCAAGGGGTTCCGGGGCGGGCATTGAATCCGCGAGCTGCCCTTGAAAAACCCGCCCGCTGCCCACATGCAGTCATAACAGGACCGGTTTTGATGCCGTTAGGGCACGTGCGCTGGCAGCGCTAAATACCCCCGGTTCGCGCTATACTGAGCGGCCGGATGGCGGTTGTAGCCGCCCAAGAGGACGGAATTTTGAACAACATGGCAAAAAATTTGTTGCTCTGGTTGGTGATCGCGGCAGTCCTGCTGTCGGTCTTCAACAACTTCAGCATGCAGACAACCACCACCGAGGTCGGTTACTCAGAATTTATCGAAGAAGTCCAGAACGACCGGCTTCGTAAAGTCGTGGTCGATGGTTTGACGATCTCAGCGGAACGTCTCGACGGCACCCGCTTCGAGACCATCCGACCGATGGTCGAAGACCCCAAGCTGATGGACGACCTGCTCTCCCACAATGTGGTGGTCGAGGGCCGCAAGCCTGAACAGCAGAGCGTCTGGACCCAGTTGTTGGTGGCCAGCTTCCCGATCCTCATCATCATTGCGGTGTTTATGTTCTTCATGCGCCAGATGCAAGGCGGTGGTGGCGGTCGCGGCGGCCCCATGAGCTTTGGCAAGAGCAAGGCCAAGCTGCTCGGCGAAGACCAAATTACCACCACCTTTGCCGATGTGGCGGGCGTTGAAGAGGCGAAGGAAGACGTACAGGAGTTGGTGGAATTCCTGCGGGATCCCAGCCGCTTCCAGAAGCTCGGTGGTCGTATCCCCCGCGGTGTACTGATGGTGGGCCAGCCCGGTACTGGTAAGACGCTGCTCGCCAAGGCCATCGCCGGCGAAGCCAAGGTGCCGTTCTTCTCAATCTCCGGTTCTGACTTTGTCGAAATGTTTGTTGGCGTGGGTGCTTCCCGCGTCCGCGACATGTTTGAGCAGGCCAAGAAGCAGTCGCCCTGTATTATTTTCATCGACGAGATCGACGCGGTGGGTCGCCACCGTGGTGCGGGACTCGGCGGTGGTCACGATGAGCGCGAGCAGACCCTGAACCAGCTGCTGGTGGAAATGGACGGTTTCGAAATGAATGACGGCGTGATCGTCATCGCGGCGACCAACCGTCCGGACGTGCTCGATCCGGCGCTGCTGCGCCCCGGTCGTTTTGACCGTCAGGTCGTGGTGGGGCTGCCCGATATTCGTGGTCGAGAGCAAATTCTCAAGGTGCACATGCGCAAGGTGCCGCTGTCTGAAAACGTCGACCCCTCAAAGATTGCGCGGGGCACCCCGGGGTTCTCGGGCGCAGATCTCGCCAACCTGGTGAACGAGGCAGCGTTGTTCGCGGCCCGTGCTGGGGTGCGCATGGTGGGTATGGCGCAGTTTGAGCTCGCCAAGGACAAGATCATGATGGGCGCCGAACGCCGATCCATGGTGATGTCCGAGAAAGAAAAGCTGAATACCGCCTACCACGAAGCCGGACACGCGATTGTGGGTCGACTCATGCCCGAGCATGATCCGGTCTACAAGGTATCGATCATCCCTCGTGGCCGGGCACTGGGTGTGACCATGTTCCTCCCGGAGGAAGACCGCTACAGCCATAGCCGTCGCCATATCATCAGCCAGATCACCAGCCTGTTCGGTGGCCGTGTGGCTGAGGAAATGACATTGGGCCCGGAAGGTATTACCACAGGTGCATCCAATGACATTCAGCGCGCTACCGAAATGTCGCGCAACATGGTGACCAAGTGGGGGCTGTCGGAGGCCATGGGGCCGCTCATGTACGACGAGGGCGGTGAGGAAGTGTTCCTGGGTCGCAGTGCCGCGCAGCCGGCGAAGGCCATGTCTGACGAGACCGCGCTCGCCATCGACAAGGAAGTGCGCAAGATCGTCGACGATTGCTATAACAAGGCGCGTCAGTTACTCGAGGAGCACCGTGACAAGCTCGACATGATGGCTGACGCCCTCATGCACTACGAGACTATCGACGCCGAGCAGATCGACTCGATTATGGCCGGCAAGCCGCCGTCACCTCCCGCAGACTGGAGTGACAAAGACGATGGTCAATCCTCCGGTGCAGGTAAGGTCGATGAGGCCGATGGCGACAAGGTGGGCCCGATCGGCGGCACTGCCTCGGAGCACTGATCCGCAGTACCGATGAGTCTTTCTGCTCCGGTCCTGCGATGCGGGACCCGCAGCCTCGACCTCACATCTCCCCAAATCATGGGCGTGCTCAATGTCACGCCCGACTCTTTTTCTGATGGTGGCCAGCTGTATGCTGGCCGCCACCTTGACCTCGACGCGCTTTGCCGGCGTGCAGAATCCATGATCCAAGCGGGTGCCACCGTGCTGGATGTCGGTGGTGAGTCGACCCGGCCGGGTGCGTCGCCCGTTGGTGAAGATGAGGAGCTGCGGCGCGTACTGCCGGCGGTGCAGGCATTGGCCGCGCGGTTTGATGTCGTGATTTCCCTCGATACCAGTACTCCCGCGGTCATGCGCGAGGGTGTATCGGCGGGTGCCGGTTTGATTAATGATGTACGAGCGCTAACCCGCGAGGGTGCAATGAGTGCTGCCGTCGACAGTGGAGTGCCGGTATGCCTCATGCATATGCAAGGCCAGCCCGACAGCATGCAGGCAGCGCCACAATATGACTCGGTGGTCGATGAAGTCAGCGTGTTTCTCGCTGCGCGGGCGCAAGCCTGTATCGAAGCGGGCATCGCGCGCGATGCGATCGTGTTGGATCCCGGTTTTGGTTTTGGCAAAACCCTCGAACACAACTTCACCCTTTTGCGTGAGCTGAAAACGCTCACTGCACTGGAGTTTCCTTTATTGGCCGGGCTGTCACGGAAGTCCATGATCGCCAAGGTTGTGGCCGAGCCGAGCCTCGAGCGCCTGCCGGCGAGTGTCGTGCTGGCTGTGTTGGCGGCGGAAAGAGGCGCGCGTATCCTCCGCGTCCACGATGTGGCTGCCACCCGAGATGGCCTGGCCATGCTGACTGCAATGGAGAACTTACAGTCGTGAGCAAAGAGTTTTTTGGTACCGACGGCATCCGCGGACGCGTCGGCCAGCACCCCATTACCCCTGACACTATGCTGCACCTGGGTTGGGCGGCGGGCAAAGTGTTTGCCGAGCGCTGGAACGGGCGACCTACTGTGGTGATCGGCAAGGACACCCGAGTATCGGGTTATTTGTTCGAATCGGCGCTGGAGGCGGGGCTGGTGGCTGCCGGTGCTGATGTAAAGCTGCTGGGTCCCATGCCCACCCCCGCAGTTGCCTTGATTACCCGCACCCAGAATGCGGCTGCGGGTATTGTGATCAGCGCTTCGCACAATCCCTACTACGACAATGGCATCAAGTTTTTCTGTGATCAGGGCGCAAAGCTACCCGACGAAACCGAACTTGCCATCGAGGCGGCGCTCAAGCTGCCACTGGAGACAGTGGATTCCGCTGAGTTGGGTAAAGCGGTCCGCGTCGTGGACGCGGCGGGCCGATACATCGAATTTTGCAAATCGACCTTCCCAGATGAACTGAGCTTGCGCGGTCTCAATATCGTGGTGGACTGCGCACATGGCGCGACTTACCACGTGGCGCCATCCGTGTTCCGTGAGTTGGGGGCGGGCGTTCATGTCATTGGTGCTTCGCCGGATGGTTACAACATCAACCGCGAGGTGGGCTCGACGGCGCCCGAGGCCCTGCAGGCAGCGGTCAAGGAAAGCGGCGCCGATCTGGGCATTGCCTTTGACGGCGACGGGGATCGGGTGCTGTTCGTGGATGCCGACGGCAGCCTGGTCGATGGCGACGAGTTGGTCTTTGTGATCGCCATGCATCGCCTGGCGACCGGGCAATCAGATTCGGGCGTGGTCGGCACGCTGATGTCCAACATGGGGCTGGAGCTGGCATTGGCCAACCAGGGCTTGCGGTTTGCGCGGGCCAAGGTTGGCGACCGTCACGTCAAGGAGATGATGTCAGCCGAGGGTTGGCGCCTTGGCGGTGAATCATCGGGGCATATCATCTGTGCAGACCACTCGCCCACCGGCGATGGTGTGGTGTCGGCCTTGCAGGTACTCGCCGCCATCATTCATGCAGGGCAGCCGCTGTCTGCGCTGCGCGCAGGGGTGGATATGCTGCCCCAGGTCCTGATCAATGTGCCGCTGACGGCGAAGCTGGATCTCGACAGCAACGAAGCCATTGCTCAGGTGCGACGGGAGGTCGAGGCCAGTCTGGCAGGACGGGGCCGACTACTGTTGCGGCCCTCGGGCACTGAGCCCGTGATCCGGGTGATGGTCGAAGGGCAGGACCGGGATGAGATCACTCGCTTGGCCGAACGCATGGCCGAGGTGATCGCCGCGGCCTGAGCATTGCCTCAGCGCCCGGCATTAGGTAGACTCGCGCGCCTCGTGTGCGGAGGCCATATGTCCGAATCGATCATTGTCGGTAACTGGAAGATGAATGGCAGCCGGGCCCATCTGGCGGAATTTGCCGCGGATTGGGCGCCAGCAGACACTGACGCAACGGTTGTGCTCGCACCACCTTACCCTTATCTGCCGCTACTGGCAGAGCACCTGTCCGGTGTGGGTTTGGCGGCGCAGGATTGTTCAGCACAGCCCAGCGGTGCATTTACCGGTGAAGTGGCAGCGGACATGCTCGTCGATGCCGGTTGCCAGTGGGTGATTCTGGGGCATTCCGAGCGCCGCGAGTATCACGGCGAGAGCGACACGCTGGTGGCTGAGAAGTTGGCCGCTGCGCTGGCCAGCGGATTGCGGCCGATTGTCTGCGTTGGCGAGACCCTGGCTCAGCGAGAGGCGGGAGAACACGAGGCAGTGGTGTCAGCACAGGTGCTGGGGTCACTGGGCGAGGCGGACTTGAGTTCGGTGGTGGTGGCTTATGAGCCGGTCTGGGCGATCGGTACTGGCGTCACGGCAACACCGGAGCAGGCCAACGCCATGCACGGGACGATCCGTGCGTTGCTGGTCGAGCGCTTTGGCGATGTCGGCCAGCGGATACCGCTCCTGTACGGGGGTAGTGTCAAACCAGGTAACGCAGCGGAGCTGTTTGCCTGTGAGTTTATCGACGGAGCACTGGTTGGCGGTGCTTCACTGAAGGCGGCGGATTTCGCGGCCATTGTCGGCGCCGCCTGAGCGGGCGTCGGGAGGACGTTTTGGAACAGCTTATTTTGGTGGCACACCTGCTGGTGGCCCTGGCGATTATCGGCCTGATCCTGCTGCAGCGCGGCAAGGGCGCCGATATCGGTGCATCTTTTGGCGCCGGTGCCTCGCAAACCCTGTTTGGCAGCACCGGGGGCGGCAACGTCCTCACGCAAGCAACTGGCTGGCTGGCAGCGGTGTTCTTTGCGAGCAGCTTCGGTCTGGCCGTTATCGCCGACAATCGCACAGCCGGTTCGGATGATCTGGGCTTTGAAATTCCGGTCGATGTGACCGAACAGGTAGAAATCCCTGCTCAGACCGAGATGGAAAGCGATCTGCCTGTGGTAGAATCCGACGCCGTCGAATCGGACCTGCCAGTGATGGAAGCGACCGAGGCTGCTGAAGCAGTCTCTGAAGACATCCCGCCGGTCAGTGACAACGGCGAAACCGACGACGACACGTCGACGTCGGACGAGTAAGAACAAGCGGAAGTGGTGGAATTGGTAGACACGCTATCTTGAGGGGGTAGTGGCCTTTGGCTGTGCGGGTTCAAGTCCCGCCTTCCGCACCA
>CAYZWL010000074.1:0-11975 GCA_964482195.1 uncultured Alteromonadaceae bacterium
GGGGCGAGTGAGCGCGATCAGGCGGTGTTTCGCGTAGGGGCCAGCTTACCTGCGCGTCGTTTGGCGCCAAAGAAGTACAACTTGGCCTGCTGCCAGTCTTGGTTGTACGACCCCAGGAAATCGACAAAGGCTTTGCCACAGGCTTCGGTCGTGGCCTCGCCTTCATAGCGCTGTCGATACAGCCGCGGTACGCCATCAGCGTCCACCGTTGGATATTCAAAAACAACCGGCGTGCCCTGTTCGACCAGCTTGAAACAGGTGGCGATGATCTTCTTGCCGGGGGAGTCGGGCCACAGCACGACCGATGCGCCTTCGGCCACGGCATTGCCAATGTTCTCGACAATGTTGGCATCTACAGTCAGCCGCTCGGTGCCTTCGATAGCTGGATGAAAACCCGCCATTTGGTCCCGTGAGTCGCCGTAGCGACGTACCTCGGCAACACGCGATTCGCCAGCCAGGTGCAGGGTGGGGCGTGTGAAGGCGGGTTGGCCGTGGACGCTCACGTGCAAGGCTGGACCAAACCGCTCGACCTTGGACCAGTCGGTCATGCGCACGTAGCGCTGGCCGATCAAAAAATGAATTCGCAGGGTAACGGTCGCCATGCGTGCCCGGCGGGAGGCCGGGCAGGCTGTGTCGTAATCAAAGCTGTGGTGGGGGCGGCCATGCCAGTAGCGGCTGTCGGCAAAGTAATTGAAGCAGCGGGCGAACAGTTTGTCGCTGAGTCGGTCCGTGATCTTCAGCACCATGTACACGACGCGGTGCCGATTTCCCCACACTCTCATTTGCGTGGCCCCCCAGCCGCCGCGATGAATGATTCGATTAACCGATTCTGCGCTCTTTCCCCTCCCAGTAGGGCTCTCTAAGCACAGTCTTTAGAACCTTGCCGGATGGATTGCGCGGCAAGGCCTCGATCAACTTCACCTGTCTGGGAATCTTATAACCCGCAAGCTTGTCTCGGCAAAACTCGATGACTTCCTCGGCCTTGATGCCACTGCCTTTTTTCATGGCGAAAACCGCGAGCAGTGCTTCGCCAAATTTCTCATCGGGAACGCCGATGACGGCAACCTCGACCACATCGGGCATGGCGGCCAGTACGTTTTCAACCTCTACCGGATAAACATTTTCGCCACCGGTGACCACCATATCCTTGATGCGATCGCGGAGAAACACATAGCCATCGGCATCAACGTAACCCGCGTCGCCGGTGTGGATCCAACCATTGACCAACGTCTTCGCTGTGGCGTCTTCCCGGTGGAAGTACTCGAGCATATTGCTGGCAGACTTTAGGCAAAGCTCGCCAGTCTCACCGGGTGCGACACGATTGCCGTCGTCATCGATGACTTTGACCTCTCCGCCCGGCGTTGGCTTGCCGCAGGATTGCAGTAAGTATTCGTGACCGTCGACAGCACGTAGGTGATCTTCCGGCGGCAGGGCGATGACGGTGCCACTGGTCTCGGTCATGCCGTAGACCTGGGTGAAGTCGCACTTGAACAGCGCCATCGCCTCGGTGAGCAAGGTTGCGCTGATCGGTGCGGCACCATAGGCCACACTTTCCATACTGCTGAGGTCGTAGTCGGCGACATTGGGCACCAGCTTGACGATGGCCTGCAGCATCGCAGGTACCATGAACATGGTGTTGACCTTGTCTTTTTGAATGGTCTCCACGACGCGCACGGGGTCGAACATTTCGTGCAGGATGCAGTGTCCACCCGTGGCCAATGACAGGTAACCGACGCCCGCGCCTGCGATATGGAACATCGGTGCGACAAGCAGGTCGACATTATCTTCGGTGTATTGACCCGCGTTGGCCAAGCACATCGCCTCGATCAGTGAGCCCAGGTTGCGGTGACAGAGCACCACGCCTTTGGGTTTGCCCGTCGTGCCAGAGGTATACAGTTGCATCACCGGGGTGCTCTCCACGATGGCATCTGAGGTTGCAACCCTGGTGTTGTCGCCTGCCATCACCGCGCTCAGTTGATGTACCGCGTCTTCACGATTGGCAATCAGTGTGGTCTCACCTTCCCGCGCAGCCATCATCGCGGTGATGACCTCATCGATCATGTTGTCGGTAACGAACAGCACCTTTGCCCGGGCGTCGTCGAGAATGAAGGCGATCTCGGGGGGAGCGAGGCGGAAGTTTACTGACACGGTCACGGCGCCGATGCGGCTGGCAGCGAGGAAAATCGCGAGGTGCGCTGCCGAGTTAAGCCCGAGTACGCCGACACGCTCACCCGGTTGCACACCCATGTTCAGCAGTTGATTGGCCACTGCATGTGATGCGGCCACCACCTCGGCGTAGGTCCACTGATAATCATGGGCATGAACGGCGGGGTAACTGGGGCGACGGTCGGCGTGGTAATCCACGGGATGATGAAACAGCATGGGGGTACCTGTTTATGTTTATTGGCAGTACCCAAAACATAGGTGGGCAAGGGGGGGTAGTGCAAGGCCAATAGCGCCGAAACCCCTGTACTGATAGGCTGGGCATGCATAAAAACAACACGCCCTGTAAGGGTAATGAGGTACCTGCATGAACATGCCCGCCAATGATTGGCCTATCAGCCGCGCCTGTTTGGGTGAAGTCCCGCTTTTCGAAGATGCCCCCGGTTGGATCTATGGCATCGACAATCCCTATTTGCACGGGGTTTATGCACCCGTTGATGCGGAGCACAAGGTCGATGCATTGGAGGTCGAGGGCGAGTTGCCTCAGGACCTGTGTGGCAGCTACTACCGCAACGGCCCCAACCCTCGCTTTCAACCAGCGAATCGCTATCACCCCTTTGACGGGGACGGCATGGTGCACGCGGTACACGTAGCCGACGGTAAGGCCAGTTACAACAACCGTTGGATCCAGACCGAGGCACTGGTCGATGAAACGGCAGCGGGTGAGTCCGTGTCACCGGGCGTGATGGGGCCTTTTGATTACAGCATCTCCGAGTTTGGTATCAAGGACACTTCCAATACCGATCTTTTCCTGCTCAACAACGAGCTGGTGAGCCTCTGGTACAACGCCGGCAATCCCGTCGCGCTGGACCCCGCTTCACTCGCGACCCGGCATGCTTTCCAGTTGGAGGGGCGCCCGATGCGTCGCATGTCGGCGCACTCCAAGGTTGACTGGAACACGGGTGAATTGCTGTTCTTTGATTACGGGGATGAGCCGCCGTATATGACCTATGGTGTGGCCGATGCCAGTGGGAAGCTGTTGCACGAAGTGGGCATTGATCTGCCCGGTCCGCGTTTGCCCCACGACATTGGTTTCACCCAGCATTACTCGATCCTGCATGACCTGCCGTTCTTCCACGATCTCGATGTGCTGCGCAAGCATCGGATGCGCGTGCTGACCTTCCACAAGGATATGCCAACCCGCTTCGGCGTCATTCCTCGATTCGGGAGCGCAGACAGCATTCGCTGGTTCGAGTGCGAGCCCTGCTACATCCTGCATGTCTCGAATTGCTGGGAAGCGGGTGATTGGGTGGTCATGGATGGTTGCCGTTCCGAAAATCCCATGCCTCGCGCCCACTCCGATGAAGGTGAACTCTCGCACATGCTGGCTTACATGCGCCTTGAAGCGAGCAACTATCGATGGCGTTTCAACCTCGTGACCGGTGAGGTGCGTGAAGGCCCCATTGACGATTTGAATACCGAGTTCAACAAGACCAATCCGTTGTATGGCGGTCGCCCCTCTCGTTTTGCCTACCACCAGCGTATTCCGCTGTTTGAAGAAGGTGGGTCGACGTTGCGCTTTACGGGGCTGGTCAAGTACGACAACGATACCGGTCAGCGCTGGGAATGGGATTACGGTCCAGGTGTTTACGGCAGCGAGGCTGTTTATGCGCCCAAGGTCGGTGCCAACTGGGCAGCGGCTGAAGATGATGGCTACGTGGTTAACTTCGCGACCGACACGCGCGAGTGGCAATCATGGTTTCAGGTGTTTGACGCGCAAGATGTGGCGCAGGGGCCGATCGCCCGGGTAAAGATACCGTTCCGGGTGCCGGCGGGATTCCACGCCGCCTGGCGGCCGGGCATTCTCGGCTGAGTAGCGTCTGGTCGGGTGGTTCAGCCTTGGTTGCGGGTGTCGCGCATGGCCGTGGCCAGTGTTTGACTGTCATAGGGCTTGGGTAGCACGCGGTCACAAGCGAATTGCCTGGGGTCAGAGGCGAGATGAGAATAGCCGGTCATAATGATGACCGGCACCTCCGGACGAATTCTCTTGATGCGCGCGGCGATTTCACGACCTTTGATCTCGGGCATCTCGTAGTCGGTGATTACCCAATCGTAGTCAGCAGGACTTTGTTCGAACGCCTGCATCGCGGCCTCGCCGGACTGAAACGCGCTGACCTTGCAGCCCATTTCACTCAGTACCGTGTCGCCGAGTTCGAGCACAGCTTGCTCGTCGTCGATGAGCAGTACATGACCGGTCAAGTGGGGTTGCGCATTATCGGCGCTGGCGGTTTCGTGGTGTTTACGTCGCTCAGTGATTGGCAGATAGACCGCGAACGTGCTCCCCGCTCCGGGGGTGCTTTCGATGTGCACGGTCCCGTTATGGGCCTCAAGAATCCCGGCGACCATCGACAGGCCCAAACCGGTACCCCGCTCCTCACCCTTTGACTTGGTGGTGTAGAACGGGTCGAAGATATGGGACTGGGTTTCTACATCCATGCCACAGCCGGTGTCGGAGATGCTGAGCATGGCGTACCCTGCCGGCGCCAGGTTCTCTGGCGCCACACCGAAAGCCTCCTGGGAGTGCTTGAGCACGATGGTCAGGTCACCGCTTTCGCCCATGGCCTGGATGCCATTGGTGCAGAGATTGAGCACCAGCTGGTAGATGCCGGAGCCGTCGCCAATGATGGGTGCCAGGTTTTCATCGAGATCCGCATGGATGCGAACGTCTTTCGGCACAGACGCGCTCAGCACACCCACGACTTCACGGACCAGATTGGTCATGAAGACCGGTTCGATCCGGTCAACGGTATCGCGGCTGATGGCGAGGATCTTGCGCACCAGATCTTTGGCGCGAATGGCGGCTTCCTCGATGCGACCGACGTAGGTTTGTTCCTTGCTGTCGGCGGGCAGCCGCCGCGCCAGTAAGTTGGCGTAGCCGAGGATCGGCGCCAGCAGATTGTTGAAATCGTGAGCGATACCGCCTGAGAGTGTGCCCATGGCCTCCATTTTCTGCCCTTGGACAAACGCTCTTTCCATTTTTTTCTGCTCGGTGACATCAAAATTGATGCCCGTGATGAGCGTCGCGTTACCCTCGCTGTCGCGCTCGACGCTGGCTTTGGCGTGGATGTGCTTAACGGTGCCGGCTTCCGTCATGATGGCAAAGGTCGTGTCGAACTCCCGCTCGCCAGTCAGGGCGTCATTCAGATCGGCAATGGCCTGGTCTTTGTAATCTGGGTGCAGACTTGATTCCCAGGCATCGAATGCGCCGGAGAAATTCTCCTTGCTGATTTCGTAGAGCGTGTACATGTTGTCGTCCCACTGCAGCTCGTCGGTCTGCATGTTGAAACGCCAGACGCCTACACCGGTACCGCGGATGACGAAATCCAGTTCCCGCTGGCGGTTCTCAGCCTCGGTGATGTCCTGGAAGGTGCCTACCAGTTTGGTGAGCTTGTCGTCCTCAAAATGGGGTTCACCATACGCCTCAACCCACTTGGCGGTGCCGTGGGCATCGGTGAAGCGTAACTTGAGTCGGTAGGGCTTGAATTCCTTGACGCAAAGGTCTCGCGCTTGCTCGAGCGTGGCCCAGTCCTCGGGCGGGAAGTGCTCCAGCGGCATGATGTCATGAATGGGTTTGTCATAGGGCACGCCGAAAATATCGAAGGTGCCCTTGCTCCACTCGAGATCTTCGCTGTCGATGGTCCAACTCCATGAACCAATTTTGGCCGAGTCCTGGATGTAGTCATCCAAAATCGATCTGTCTGATATGACCGGCTTGCGTCTCATGTTGCGCTCCTGCAACCCATACCTTGAGTATCGCGCTACCGCTCAGATTGGTCTAGGGAAAAGGTTTATTCTGCGACAGGGTTCAAAACTTGTGCGCAGCGAAAGTCGGGCACAAAAAAAGGCGCCGAAGCGCCTCTGTTTTTGTCCAGATCAACTGCCCGGTGAGAAGTCGGGGCCGCCATCGCCGCCCGGATCTGCTGGTACCGGATCCTCGACCAGGCAGCTGTAAGTGGCGACGGTAATCGAGCCATTGGGGAGTGTTAGCAGAATCGATACCTGGTCCGGGTCCGCGGTGGGGTCTTCCCCGTCCGCGGTGGCGACCGCAAAGGATACCGTGAAGGCGCCAGCCCGGTTGGTGTCACCGATGGTGGGAGCCGGCGTCGTCACGTCACAACGACCGCTGCCCTGGAAGCTGACTTCCGAGCCGCCGGGAGGCGGGTTGTTGAAGATGTCTGCAATGTACAACAGGTACAGTTCGCCATCGTCGAGCGGGTCGCTAGAGCCAGGCTCATTGCGCTCATCTGCCTCGATCACCAGCAGATCGTAGTCGCTCGCCACATCAAAGGCATTGATGAGCACCAACTGGTCACGAACATTCAGCAGCTCGCGCGAGCAGATTCCCACAGCCGCATCTTCAGGGCGGCACAGAACACTGTTGAACAAACCATCGGGCAGGGATGACCCCGGGCGCAGCGGCTGATTGTTCAGGTCATAGACGCCGTTTTCGTTGAAGTCGACGAATTGTTCGTCGAAGCCCGCCAAACAGATGTCGTCTGCAGTTGCCGGGTTGGAGCAGTTAGCGCGCTGAGTGGGCGTGTGTACGCCGTCTTCGTTCTCGTCGCGCCATGCCTCGGGCAGATTGGTCCAGAACTCGCCCTGGTCGTAGAGGCCGTTACCATTGGCATCGACAAAGCTCTCTTCGCCAATGGCAGTGACCAGAATGGTGGTCCGGCCACCCCGCGCATAGCCTGGCGGGTTGACGGTGGGATCGGCAATATCGAGCGGGCAGGGGCCGCTGGACTCATTGTGTGCCGGGCAGTCGTAGCGCGAATCGTTGAAGATCCGGATTGGATCAGCAAAAGCCGAGTCACGCGGTGCCTGACTGGTCCACGGCACCGAGCAAACGCCACCGGTCAGGGTGCAGCTACCGACGATGGATCCGTACTCTGTGGTGAACACCGCCTGCGTGCCGTCCGGGACTGGGTTATTGAACTTGTCCGCCATGCGTACCGTGATGGTGGAGCTTTTGCCGTCGACCACATAGGCACCTTCGATGTTGAGGGTGCTGGCCGACACGCTCACCGAATCCTGGTCGGGTAGGCCGGTGGTGATGACCAGTGCGGTCGACGTGGTTTGTGGCTCTGCCGGGTCGAGCACGTCGTCCTCATCGAGATCGATATAGGCCAACACCCGAACGGGTGTCGCGACGAAGCCCGAGCGCAGTTCAACCACGGCGACGCCATTGAGGTCGCTGCGATCGGTTGCGGTAACCGAGCGTTCTTCGGCGGCATCCTGTGCATCTGCGTACTCGCAGATCGGGTCATTGGCGCAGGTGAGGGACACCCCGCCGATGGTGGTCGTGAGTTGGAAGTTGACCTTCACGTCGCTGACTGGATTGCCGTCGAGGTCGGTCACCGTAAAGCTGACCGAGCTGCTCTCGGTGAGGTTCGAGCTGTTTCCGGTGTCACGCAGGGCGATGATCTCCGGGTCGGCGGCGGTAAAGGCGATGCTCTCCGGTACCAACTCAGCGATGCTGACCACGCCGGTGGCCTCCGCACCGGTTGAGGCAAGAGTGACGGTTAGTTCATCCGCACCCGAGCAGCCCGCTACGGTATAAGACACAGTTGCCTGCGAGTTGAAGGTAATCGGGCTGGCGGGGTCGAGCGTCGCCTGAGAGCCGAACAGGCACTCAGAGCTGATTTCGACGGTCTCGGTGCTGTCGGCGCGCTCGTTGTTGGCGTCGACCACTGCGAAGGTCAGTGCGGCGGTACCACCAGGAGACAGTTGGTCGCCGGGCTCGATATCGATCTGGCCTTCGATGAAGTCGCCGTTGTCATTGAAGTAACCGAGCTTGCGTACGGCTTGGTCAACGCTCAAGTCGAACTGCTGGGTGACTGCACCACCCGGCAGCACAGCTGACACCGTGAGTCCAAAGGCGCCGGTAGACTGGCCGACAGAAACCGCAAAAGAGGCGCGTCCGTTGTCATCGGTCAGCGCATTGCCGGAATCCGGGATGATGCTGCCAAGGGCACCGATATCCACGGTGACCACCTGCCCGGGGATCGGACTGCCATCGCGGCTGTCGGTCACGTCGACAATCAAAGTGACATCCTGTGATGTCTCCGCCGTGTCGAGTACGGCACCCGTCGTGGCGTCCAGTACGCCAACGGTGAGCACGTAAGGCAGCTCGGTGCTGACTTCGAAGTTCACATCGGTAGTCAGTGTGGCGTTATCCGGGGTGTCGGCAGTGGCGGTGAGCGTGCCGGCGCCGTCGGTGTCGGCAGACTGAACGATGAAGAAAGCCACGCCCGATTCATTGGTCACTGCCTGCCCGTTGGTGGGAAGCAGGTTGCCCACAGTGGTGGTGGCCACGACCAGTTGGTTCACGGCCGGCGCACCCGCCGGGTCGAGAATGGTGACGCGGTAGTACCCCTGGTTGAGCGGGTCTACCGTGGTGATGACGTTGCCCGCCACGTCACGCAGCGTGGCGCTGATGGTGTAAGGGAGTACGGTGACACCCACGTTGTAGCTCGTGGTGGCGTCGCCTGCACTGGTCGCCACGCTGGCGGTCAGCGAGCCGGCACCGGTGACACTACCGGCGGTCAGCGTAAAAGTTGCAACACCGTCGCCATTGGTCAGGGCCGTGCCCGAGGCGGGCTCCACGACACCCACGCCCTGCGCGGTAAGGCTGACCAATTGGTCTGCCAGCGCGGCGCCACTGGGATTGGTCACCGTGACACGCACAGTACCCGGGTTGAGCGTGTCGATCTCGGAAATGGTCTCACCATTGGCGTTCACCATGGTGATGCTGATCCTGACCAGATCGTTGGGGGTTTGTGCGTCGGGAGGCCCCAGGAAGCCGCCTTCACCGCCGCCTCCGCCGCCGCAGGCCGCGAGGGCCAGCATTACTGTCGTTGCGAGCAAATGTCGGAGGGTGCGCCCGAACCAACGATTGATCATTCTCATTCTCCGCAGGCTGTTCGAGTGGCTCGGGTCCTGACCACCATGTCGCACCACCACGACAGGCACTATATTTAGGGGAATGGCACTCCCCGCGACACAATGGGTGGACGGTTGCCCGTTTGCCAAAACGTACCACAGTACCGACAGAAAAGGCGTGAAAAACTCCCCTTTTTCATAGGGTTCTGGGGGTTTTTTACTGCACGGCACTAAATTATTCTGGGCGACCGGGTGGCGATAAGCGCCATTGATCGGCCAATGCGTCGCCAATGCGTCGCTGCTATGCTCGCCCGATGTCCCCAAGTCCTCCGCCAGTCCTCAGCGCCAGCATAGTCACCTGCCACAGTGACCTGACTCGACTTGCCGCGACACTGGCCCACCTTGATGCTGCAGTCGCAACCGCTCAGCTCGACACAGTGACGGTGACCATTGTTGACCAGTCGCTGGATGCCGCCTACGCAGGCCAGTTGGCGGCGTTGATCAACGACACGGTGTTTACGGTGATTGCGCCCGTGCTGAGGATTCACCCTCGAAACGATGGCTATGGCACGGGTCACAACCTGGCGCAGGGCGACGGGGTGGGGCGCTATGCCCTGATCCTGAATCCGGATGTTGAACTCGCGGCCGATGCGTTAGCCGCTGGGCTTGCTGTGCTTGATGTCGATGATCGAGCGGTACTGGTCGCGCCGGTGTCACGGGGCGCTGAAGGTCGACGGGAATACCTCGCCAAGGACTATCCCTCGGTTAGGGTGTTGTTGCTGCGCGCTTTCGCGCCAGCGTGGTTGCAGCGCTATTTTGTGGCCGAGCTCGCCCGATATGAACTGCGCCACCTGGATGCGGGGCCGCAACCGGTCTCTGTTGTGCTCGCTTCGGGTGCTTGCATGCTGATTCGGGGTGCGACATTTGCAACAGTCGGTGGCTTCGACGAGGATTATTTTCTGTATTTCGAAGATTACGACCTGTCCCTGCGTTTGACGCCCCACGGGCGATTGCTGCAGGTGCCGGAGATGCTTATCACGCATCATGGCGGAGGAGCGGCACGCAAGGGCCTGAAACATATTCGCTGGTTTGTGACCAATGGCTGTCGATTCTTCAATCGCTGGGGTTGGCGCTGGTGGTAGCGTTGCGCGACCGATTATCATGGCGATATGACTGAACCCGCAGCTCCTGGCTCCACCACCATGCCGACCACCGCCTCTCCCGAGCAATGGGCTCGGGAACAACGCCGGCGCTATCTGTTGGCGCAGATGGGCATCAGGCCCTTGGTCAGTCGCTTTGACCCGGTGGGTGCACGGCCGGCCCAACGTGTTGGCGAACCCCTCCCTGTGAAAGCGGCTTCCCCTCTGCAAGGTGTGAAGACCGCGGCTGACAGCCCCTCGAGTCCTGCCCGCCCTAAAGGCCCCGCGCCCAAGATTGCGGTATCCGCCACAGCGGCACGGGGCCGGCCAGCCAGTGACGCGCCGCCGATACCAGCCACACCCGTCACCGCTGATGCACCACCGGTCGCTGAGGGCGTGCAATTCAGTTTGCTGATCGCCGCGGCAGCCGGGTATTTGTGGATTGAGCAATTACCCGAGCAAGTGCTGGCGCGGGAGCAGGTGTCACTGACCACCGCCATGGCTTGCGCACTGGCGGGCCCGGAGCCACAGCTGGTGTACCGCCAATTTGACTGGCCGATCGTCGCAAACCCCGCGCTGCCCACTGATCTGAACACAGCTCGGCAGAGTCTTGGCGCCATGCTTGGTCGCATGCGCGATGAGCAAGCCAAGGCCGGTGTGATTTTAATGGGAGACTGCGAACTGCTGCCCGAGTTACCCGGCGCGGTAGTGCATCGGATACCAACCACCCTCGCCATGTTGGAGACCCCGGCGCTCAAGGCTGAAGCCTGGGCCGTGCTAAAGCCATTGGCCGGGCGCGGTTGATTCCATTGGTGTCTTGCCGCGCTCTGGCGCATGACGACCTCGCGCTGATACAGCCCTGGTATGACGAGGACGGTCCTGACTGGCCGTGGTTACAACGCTTTTGGGATGACAAGACTGCGAGGGTCGTGACGCTCGGTGAGCCGCCGGTCGCGGTCGCCTGGTTTCGGGTGATCGGGCCGGAAGCGGAGTTGGTCGATATTCGTGTGGCGTCCGAGCATCGGGGACAGGGGTTTGGCTGCCAGTTGCTTACACAGGCGCTCAGCGGGCTCGACAGCGGCGGTGTTACGGCGGTGCACCTCGAGGTGCGTGCTTCAAACAGCGTGGCGCGGCGGTTGTACGCTGGGCTCGGTTTTGAAATGACCGGCGAGCGGCGTGATTATTACCCAAGCCTTGGTGTTTCAGATCGCCGTGAGAATGCGATTCTTATGAGTCGGAAGTCGCCGCGGGGAGGCGAAAAGTCGTGAAAGTCCTGGAAACTGATCATTGGTGCCTTGTTTTGCCTGCAGAGTGGTGGGCCGAGCACGATGACGACATCGTCCGTATCGTCGACAACGATGAGGTCGGTGAGGTGGAAATCACGACTCTATGTAAACAGACCGGCGATGTGGATCCTGGTGAATTACTCGACATGGCCGAGGCCGAATCCCCCGAGGTCGAAGACTGGGTACCCATTACCCTGGGTGCGTTTTCCGGTGTGAACGGTAGTTTTCTTGAAGATGGCGCTAGCATTCGCGAGTTCTATATGGCGTCGGCGAACGTGCTGCTCTACATCACTTACATTTGTGAAGAGGCCGATGCCGGTATGGATGACGCGCCGGTAGAAGAGCTATTGGGCACCCTGGTGCTCGGGGATGCCGTGGCGGACAAGACGGCCGGGTAGTTATCAGCAAGCCCGACGCACTCTTTTTGACTTTTATCGGGTAATTC
>CAYZWL010000075.1:0-11576 GCA_964482195.1 uncultured Alteromonadaceae bacterium
AGGAAAATGGTGGGCCCACCAGGACTTGAACCTGGGACCAATCGATTATGAGTCGACTGCTCTAACCAACTGAGCTATAGGCCCGAAAGGAGGCGCAGTTTACCAGAGCGCCCCGGTATTGGGTGTGCTCTGCGTCGATCAATCCAGCGAAGCGCGCCAGTCCGCATCGATATGAGTCACCCGCCCGCCAACCACGGTCATCAAGGGTGTGGCAGACAGAATGTCAGCGGGCTCCGCGCTCATGAAATCGGTGTCATAGACGGATAAGTCCGCCAGTTTGCCCACGGCGATGCTGCCCCGATCCTGCTCCTGAAACGCGCTGTAGGCGGGCCATAGCGTCAGCATGCGCAGGGCATCCATGCGCGATACCGCAAGCTCTGGGTGCCAGCCTTCGCCGGCGCTGCCATCTAAGCGGCTGCGGGTGATCGCCGCGTAAAACTCAATGCGCGGGTCGCCTGCTTCCACGGGCGCGTCGGATCCCGCCGGGATCTTGATGCCACGGTCGATCAGGCTTTGCCAGGGGTAGGCGTAGGTGAGGCGCTCGGGCCCAAGCCTGTCGCCAGCGAAGTTGAGGTCACCGATGGCGTGGCTCGGTTGCATCGAAGGGATGACCTTCATATCGACCAGTCGCTGCTGGTCCTCGGGCGGGATGATCTGCGCGTGTTCCAGCCGCCAGCGCAGGTCTTTGCTGGCCCATTGGCTACTTGGGACTGCTCGCCAGGCTTCTTCGTACCAGTCCAATGTGCTGCGCAAGGCGCGGTCCCCGATGACGTGGGTCATCACCTGCAGACCCTGACGCAGGGCACTGTCGAGCACCGGCATCAGCTCCTGCTTGGTGGTGCGGTTCATAAAGCCGCTGTGCTCAGCGTCGGCATACGGCATGAGCAGTGCTGCACCCCGGGAGCCCAGGGTGCCGTCGATGAACACCTTGATGCCACGCAGGTCGAACCAGCCGTCCGGTGTGCGCTCGGGCCCCTGGGCGATCAGTGCCGCAGACTCCGCAATCGGTACGGCGATGTAGACCCGGTGTGACATGGCGCCCCGAGCGTACAGCTTGCGCAATTGAGCGACCTCGCGCTCGGTCATGCCGGCGTCGTGGGTTTGTGTCCAGCCGAGCGCGGCGTTGGCCTTCATGCCGCGGTCGAGATTGTCGCGAATGTATTCATCGGTCTCTGCCGGCAGAATCGCGCGGAAGGGGTCCATCGCTCTCGCCAGTACATAGCCGGTCAGTTCGCCGTCGGCATCGCGTTCGAAGCGGCCACCCTCAGGGTCGGGTGTGTCCCGGGTAATGCCCGCCATCGCCAGCGCGCGGCTATTCACCAGCGCGGACACCCCGTCGGCGCGGGGCATGTAGAGCGGCTTACCTTCGGTGAAGGGGTCGACATCCCAGCGGGTGAGAAAACGTTGCTCATCCTGCCACTCCCGTTCAATCCAGCCGCGTCCGAGCACCCAGCCACCGGGTTCAATGCCATCGGCCCAATCGGCAATCGCGTTAACCGTCGATTTCAGCGTTGGCAGGCCAAACAGCGACAGCGTGCGTGTGCGCCGGCCAACGCCCTCAAGGTGTTGGTGGCTGTCGGTAAAACCGGGGAATACCGTGGCGCCCTGCATGTCGACGATCTCACCAGCGCCGCAGCGCCAACCGTCGGCCGCCTCATTGCTGCCCACAAACACAATACGTTCACCGCGGATGGCCAAAGCCTCTGCCCGTGCGGGGTTCTGTTCGACCGTATGGATGTTGGCGTGATGGAGCAACAAATCCGTGGGTGGGCAGGAGGTTTCCTCAGCGCATAGCGGGGCGGCGAGCAGGAGGGTGATGAGGCCCAGGTACCGATAGGGCTGAATAGGCATGCGCAGATCTCCGAGAGCTATGCAGGTGAAGTAGAGGCGTTTCTTGTGGCAACGGCGGTAATTTCCCGTGCCAGCTTGGCGGCTACCGAGCAGGTCATCTGCTGAACATCACGATCTGGGTTGTACTCGACCACATCCGCACCGACGACCGGCTGATCGACTCGATCCAGCAGGTCGAGCAGTTCGCGCACGCTGAGCCCGCCCGGTTCGTGATGGGAGACCCCGGGCGCAAAGGCCGGGTCCAGGCCATCGATATCGATCGACACATACAGCGGCCCCGCCGGGATGGGTACGGTCTCCACCGTAAAGCCGCGCATGGGCACAATCTCAACGCCGAAGCGCTGTGCCTGTTCGCGCTGGTGCTCATTGAGCGTACGGATGCCCACCTGCACCAATCGCGAGCAAAGTCCGTCTTCCATGATGCGCGCAAAAGGGGAGGCATGAGAGCGGCGATTGCCGTCGAGTTCGTCGTAGAGGTCGGGGTGGGCATCCACATGCAATATCGACACCGGACCATGTTGCTTGGCGATAGCCTTGAGGATGGGGTAGGTCACGGCGTGGTCGCCGCCTATCGACAACGGAATATCGCCTGCAGTCAGGGCATCACTGATAGCCGCTTCGATGAGCTCATCATCCTGCGGGTGCCCGGTCAGCGGCAGGTCACCTGCATCGCGCAGTGTGATTTCCTGGCCGAGGCTGCCACCCAGTTCGGTGGCCACATTGCCTTTGTCCGACCAGATCATCTCCCGCACTAGTGCGGGGGCTTTGGCGGGACCGCGCAAAAAACTGCTGTTAATGTCGGTGGGTAGGCCGATCAGGCGAACCGTGGGCACATCACTTTCCTCTTGGCTGGCGGGATCGGGGTACTATGCCGCCACTTCTCAACGGTGTCCCGACACAATGGCGCTCAAGGCAACGCTCTACAAGTTCCGACTCAATGTCTCCGACCTGGATCGCCATGTCTATGGCGACTTCCCGCTGTCGGTGGCCTGTCACCCTTCAGAGACGCCTGTACGCATGATGCTGCGGGTGCTGTCTTATGCACTACACGCCGATGAGGCGCTGGCCTTTGGTCGGGGTATCAGCACCGATGACGAGCCCGACCTCTGGCTGAAAGATCTGACCGGGGAGGTGCTGTTGTGGATTGATCTGGGTACCCCTGACCCGGAACGTCTGCGCAAAGCCTGCGGTCGCGCCCGGGAGGTCGTGCTTTACGCTTACGGCGAGCGTGCATTCAAGGTCTGGTGGGAAAAGCACGCTGACGCACTGTCGCGCTTTGACAATCTCAGTGTTTACCTGATCGATGACGCCACCTACGAACAGCTCGAGCGCTTTGCGATCACTGGCCTCGAACTCCAGTGCACCGTATCCGCCGGGGAGGTCTATCTCACCGCCGGCGAAGACAGTCTCGAACTTAAGCCGCAGCGTTTTCAGCCGGGCTGATCATCGGCCATTCGAGCCTTGGATTCGTTAGCGGCGCTACCAAAGATCCCCTTGGCCATCAGCGATGTCTCCTGCGAGCGCCGCGCCTGATACACCTCTGCGCGTAGTTGGTGAACAGCCCGATCATCGGGCGCTGCCAGTGCGGCCATTTCGGCGAGATGACAGGCCAGGCGAGGGTCATCGTGCTGCAGTTCTGCGGCCCGCTCGGCAAGGCGAATAGCCCCGCCGGCCAGCTGCGCCAGTTCCGCGGCGAGGCTGCCTTCAGCCGCCGGTTTGAGGTGGGCCGGATTGCCGTCGTACCAGCCGCCATACAGCCGCCAGATGTTCTGCACCACAAACTCAGGCTCGTCGTAAGTCGGCGCCAGCCAGGGCTTGTCGAGGGTGCCGGGGGGAAGCTCGACGCTGTGCACAATGTCATTGAGCCGTGCGCCTTCGTTCATCATTCGGATGGTTTGCTCTACCAGGCTCTCCAGCGCTGAGGCCACGTCATTGAGTACGGTGGCGATACGATCCTTGCCGTGGATAGGCAGCCCGTGGGCCGGTAGAAACAGTTCGGGCCCCCGTGCCGCCATGTCGCGCATCGCGGCAGCCCACTCACGGGGATAGCGTTGTGCTTTCTGCGGGTTGCCCGCATTTGGGAACGCCCAAATAAAGAAATCACCCGCACAGATCGCTTTTTGTGAGGGCACCCAGGCCCAGGTGTGGTCATCGGTCTCGCCGCGGGCATGATTCAGCTCGAACTCCATGCCGCCAATATCGAGGGTCAGTTGGTCGCTATAGGTGGTGTCGGGGTTGGGGGTATCCACCGGCAGGAACTGTGATTCCCCCGCCAGGTCGTAGCCGCGCCGGCGGAACTGTCCAAACTGCCGCTCGTTGATGACCTTGTTATAGCCATTGGTATAGCGGTAGCGCTCGAAGCGGCGCGCGACATTGTCATGGCCGACAATGCGCGGTTTTTCTCCATCAGCGACGAAAGCCCCACATCCGCCGACGTGATCAATATGCCCGTGGGTAAAGACCACCGTGTTGAAGCGGTCCTTGCTCCAGCCGCGGATGGCATCGACACAACGGCTACCTCCCTGTTCATTGGAGGTATCAAAGCTCACCAGCCCATCGTCGGTGCGGAACACAATGCAATGGGAAAAGGCCTCTACCACCGCCAGTGAATCGTTCAGTTCTGACAACTGGTGGTTGATGCGATTGAGTGGCCCTGACTGCTCGAGAGAGGTGGTGCCATCGATGACATCAGCAGAAAGCCGCAGCAGGTCAGCCATGGTGAGTCCTCGTTATTGTTTTATTGAAGGCTTGCCACCCCACCTTATCAGGCTTGTGAGGCATTGGTCCGAAGCCCGCGCAGCTTCGTAACTGAGAGCACACTCACCGACCCTCGATAAGGATCACTCCTCTCATGATGATGCGCATTTTGCTTTTGTCCTTTACCACTGTTTTTGTGGGTGCTTTCACCAGTACCGCCTGGTCGCAACAAGATCAAAATGCGCAGTCGGTGGCGGCGACCGCGGGCCTGGCCAATGGCGGCAGCGGTGGCACGGCAGGATGGCGCAACCAGTGGGGGCTGGGGGTGATCGCTAACCCGAAGTTTGCCGGTGGGGATGAGTACAACATCACACCCGTGCCTTACTTTGATTTCCGCTACATGGATGCCAAAGGCACGCGGTTCTTTGCCAATGTGCCTCAAGGAATTGGTGGATACCTCTATCGCCAGACTGACGCCGCGAGTGGTCGTTTCCTGAACCTTGGCGGTTCGATCGCACCGGGCTTCACCGTCCGCGATGACTCGATTCCCGGCCTGGATGAGGTCGGCGTTGCCACCGAGGCACGCCTGATACTCGAGGCCGGCAGTCGCCGTTGGTCGGCGAGCGCCACCCTCGCTCAGGATGTGGGCAGCGGCCACGAGGGCGCCTATCTCGATCTCAATATTTCGCGGCGCGGCCGGCTGGGGAGTGGGTCGGGATTCTACGCCGTGGGGCCCGTGTTACGTCTGGGTGACAGCACCTACAAAGACGCCTTGTTTGGTGTCTCTGCGGCCGACAGCGCGGGCAGTGGTCTGGCACCGTTTGACGCGGAAGCGGGCATTGAACGGGTCGGTATTCAGGGCTTGGTCAGTTTGCCGCTCGGCAAGAGCGCATGGCGCGTCACCGGCATTTTGCGCGCAAGCCAGCTACTGGATACCGCGGCCGATAGCCCGCTGGTGGTCGATGAGACCCAGCTCTTTTTCCTGACGGCCATCACCCGGCCTTTCTGACCCGCCTGCTGCTGATGCTCAGATCAGCGCCAGCGCCAGCCATAGCAACAGGAACCAGCCCAGTAGCCAGCCACTGCGAGCCCGCCAGTTCAATCGGGATTCCCGGGTGAGCAAGGCATGGCCGCTGGCATCCACTTCGAGCTGCTCGTTGACCGGGCGTGGCTCCGTGTTGACCACTGTGCTGAGCGCCACCGGGATCACAAAGGCGACCGCGAAGCCGAGCGGATTCCACCACAGCCATGACAGTTCGGGCAGCGCCACCCAGCACCAGCCGTTGAACAGCATGCCCGCGAGTAGCCCCGGAATGGTCAGCCAGCCCTGCACCCGACGGACAAAAAAGCCCAGCACAAAAACGGCGAGAATCGGTCCGTTGGCCAGTGAGCCAATCTTATTGATGGCCTCAAGAACGGTGGGCGCAATATCCCCCACGAAGAACGACAGGGTGAGCGTCACGGCGCCCCAAAATACGGTAAGCCAGCGCGATAGTTGGAGTTCCCGTTTGTCACTCCAGGCGCCGCGATGAAAACGGCGTACAAAGTCTTCCATCGTCGTGGCAGACAGCGAGTTAATGACCGAGTCCAGCGATGACATGGCGGCGGCGAACAATGCCACCAATGCCAGCCCCACGATCCCTGGGGGCAGGGCGCTGATCATGTAAACAGGGACCGCCAGATTGTACTGAGGGCTCCCGCCCGCGGCCGGTAACAGATCCAGAAACTGCGGATGGTTGACGGCGAATACCGCAAGGCCAACGCCAACCAGGCAGTACAGCGCCACCAGTGGGAAGCGCAGCAGGCCATTGAGCAGCAGCGCCTGATTGGTCTGGTCGATGTTTGCGGTACTGAGCGTTCGCTGGACCTGGCTTTGGTCGCAGCCGTAGTAGGACACATAGAGGAAGAAGCCGCCGATGAGCATGGGCCAGAAGGCAAAGGTCTGCCCGTCCCCAAAACCGTGGTGGCTCAGGTCCAGTGCCTGACGCCGTTCCAGTTGAAACCCCTGCCATAGCGACTCCCAGCCACCGGCGTTGCCGGTCAGCATCACGAGTATCAGAACCAGCACAACCAACAGAATCAGCAGCTGGATGACGTCGCTGTAGATGACGCCCCGGATGCCACCGAAGATGTCGTAAACAACCGTGAAGGTACCCAGCAGCATCACCGACCAGAAGAAGCTTAGCCCGGTGATCAGTTCGATCACGAGGGCGATGCTGTAGACGGTGACCGCGGTGGCGAAGGCGCGCACAAACAAAAACAGACCGCTCAATACCAGTCGGGTGCGCAGATCAAAGCGCAGCTCGAGATACTCATAGACCGATACCAGTCTGAGATGCCGGTACAGGGGCATGGCAAACAGGATGAGGAAAATCATCGCCAGTGGCACGGCGAGTTCGTATTGCAGCCACACCAGCCCTCCGCCGACCGCGAAGGCCACAAAGGCGGGGGCACCCAGGATCGAGTTGGTCGAGCACTGGGTGGCCATGATGGAGAGTGCCACCGGCCAGGCGCCAACGTGACGCCCGCCAACGTAGTAGTCCTCGCGGCTGTGTTGGCCGCGAGACAGCCAGACCGCAAGCCCCATGATGCCGGCCAGATAGCACCCGATAACGAGCCAATCGATGGTGGCGAGGTTTGCCGTCACGGTTGGTATGCCGCCTTTAACCGGCGGCTGAGGCTCAGGCGGGTTCCCAGGCGGCTGGCAGGCCAGCGTTCACCACACCACCATCGACGGCAATGGTCTCACCGATGACGTAATCCCCGGACCGGGCGGCCAGGAAGATCGCGGCTGCCGCCATATCTTCGTCGCGGCCGATGCGCTGGTTGGGGATGCCGGGCGCGATGGCATCACCGTGGTCGCGAGCGGCGCGATTCATCTCAGAGGCGAAGGCGCCGGGGGCGATGGCGGTGACATAGATATGGTCTTTGACCAGTCTCGCAGACATGCGCTTGGTCAAGTTAATCACCGCGGCCTTGGAGGCCTGGTAGCTGTAGGTTTCCCAGGGGTTGAGGCGCAGACCGTCGATGGACGCGATATTGATGACCTTGCCCGGGGCTGCGGCGGTAGCGGCGGCCTTCAATGCCGGGAAGAAAGACTGGGTGAGGAAGAAGGGAGATTTCACGTTGAGATCCATGACCTTGTCCCAGCCCTTCTCGGGGAAGGCCTCGAAGTCAGCGCCCCAGGCGGCGCCAGCATTGTTGACCAGGATATCCAGTGAAGACTCCTTCATGGCATAGGCTTCGGCCAGGCCGCGGCAGCCCTCGACGGTTGAAACGTCCGCCGGCAGCGAAATGCAGTTCTCGCCAAGTTCCGCGGCGACAGCGTCACAGACTTCAGCTTTACGCGAAGAGATGTAGACCTTGGCACCCTGGGCGAGAAAACCCTTGGCGATCATCAGGCCGATGCCGCGGGAGCCTCCTGTGATCAATGCAGTGCGACCTTCGAGAGAGAACAGGGCCTTGGTATCCATGAGGTTTCCTTATTTTGTAGATAGCTTTGTAGATAGTTTTGGGGGTTGTTTTTGGAATCGCTGGATAAGCTAACTGTTCAGCGCCCGAGGCGCCAGCGCTGCCTGGCGGCGGCGCTGCTACGGTGGGCGTGAAAGGGCGGCTGGAGTTGATGGCGCCGCACGCACGTGCGGCGTTGGTGTAGACGAAGTGCTACTGAGTGAGGCTGAGCATGTATTCGGCGACCAGCAGGCGCATTTCCTCGGTAATGTGGTCCTGGGGTGGCATCGACGGGAAGTCCGGACGCTTTTTCACCGGGTTGCCCGCGTAGGCCGCAATGGCGGCAGCATCGTTGCCGTACTGGGCCTGAATCGCCACGGTCGGTGGGCCGATCATGCGTACGTTGTAGGCATGACAGCCGGCGCAAATACCCTGGTAGACCACTTCGGCACCCAGCTTGTCTGCTGTAATCACCCTCGGCGCTGCGGGTTCGGGCAGCATTTTGGTCAGCAGGGCGCGGCTGGTGTCGATCGGGTCGGCGCTGGCTACCGCATCGGCGGCGCGAACGACCGGGCTGTCGCAGTCTTTCCAGTCATCTACGCCATAGACCCGGTAGGCATCTCGGCGGGAGATGCAGCTGTCGCGCTCGGCGTCCTGGGCGGTCTGGTAAGCGAGAATGTCGGGACCCCGGGTACTGAGTTTGGTCAGCATCAGCGCCTTCATTTCGCCGTCGGGATCATTGCCGTTGTTGAACATCACATTGTCGCGAATCTGGGTGCGGTCCGGGTGCGGGTCGGAGTCTTTGTCGCTGGCGATTTCGGTCACAAAATCCAGACTGGTGATGATGATACCGCCGGTGTTGTTGCCGGTAATGATGTTGTCTTCGATGATCACGTCGTCTCCCGCCATCACGATAATGCCGCTGCCCGAGGGAATACTGGCAACCAATGACCCCGGAATGGCGAAGTTCTCGGTATTGTTGTTGGTGACGAAATTGCGCCGGATGACGGCGTCATAAGAGGATTTGATGGGCAGCCCGGGGGTGATGAACACCAGAATACCGCCTGTGTTATCGCGAGCGACATTGCCCTCAACCAGCACATGTCGTGAGTTCTCGATCTCGATGCCCGCTACATTCTCGAAGACTTCGTTGTTGCGTACATCGATGTGGTCGCACATACCCACGTAAATGGCGGCGTCTTCGATACCACTGAGAATGTTGTTCTCGATGAGACCGTTCTCTCCGAACTCGGGGAAAATGCCGTAAACACCGGTGTCGATGATCCAGTTGTTGCGGATGGAGAAGTTATTCCCCGCCTGGCCCATGATCGCGTTGCCCTTGTAATGGGTGATCTTGAACCACTCGACGCTGAAACCGTTGCCTGAATAAAGGATGGCGTCATTGAGGGTCTTGTCTCCCTCCAGATTGGGCCACTCCCCATCGACGACCACACCGCGCAGGGTGATGTCGTCTTTGTCCACATAGACGGTTTCGCGGTAGGTGCCCGGATAGACTTCGATGGTGTCACCGGCGGACGCAGCTTTAACCGCTGCCTGAATCGACTCACCGTCCTGCACTTTGTGTAGCGCCGCGGCTGCCTGCTGACTCGCGAGCAGCAGTGTTGCTACGAGAATGACCTGAATTCGCCCCATCTGTGACCACCTTTTCTTATTGGAGTGTGGTTTTGCCGGCCTCCGCGGTAAGCGCGCTGCCGGGTTGTAGACCCGAGGGTACACGTTTCGGGATCGCAGGCATAAACCCCTCGTCGGTGAGCGCACCGAGGAAGTCCACCAGCCGGTCGAGCTCTTCGTCGCTCAGCTCGGGGGTCCAGATATGCCAGTGGATCATTAACTTCTCGCCCTCGGGTACCGCGTGTCCGCGTCCGCCGGTGTAAAAAGCCACTGTTTCACGCAAGGTGCTGAAATTGCCAGCATGCATATAGGGGGCGGTGCGGGTGATGTTGCGCAGACTGGGGACCTTGAACGCCGCCCGCTGGGTGGCATCCCCACTGACCGCCTGCGCGCCGGGATCAAGAGGTCGGCCATCGCGTTCGGGCACACCGAGTACCGCCAATTGCTGATTCGTGAAAAGCGGTGGGGTATGGCATTCGGCGCAGCGAGCGACAAAGGAGCGGAACACGTTCATACCTGTGATCTCGTCTTCGCTGAGCGCGTTGTGGATACCGTGGGCATACAGATCGTAGCGGCTGTTGAGCGAGATGAGCGAACTCTCGAAGGCGGCGATTGCGGTGTAAACCTCATCCAAGCCAATCACGTCAGCCCCAAACGCGGTACTAAACAGCGCGCGATAGGTGGCATTGCCCTGGAGGGCGGCGAGCAATTTTCCCGGCTCATTCGCCATTTCGTTGTCGGCGTAGAGCGGGCCCTGCATTTGTTCTTCGAGGCTATGAGCGGCGCTGTCCCAGCGCAGGCTGGCCAGGAACCCGACGTTCCACAGGCTCGGCGCCGAGCGATCGGTGAGGGCCTTGCCCACGCCGAATGCCTGCGCGCGTCCGTCGGCAAAACCCAATGCAGGATCGTGACAGGAGCTACACGCCACGCTGCCATCACCCGAGAGCAGTGGGTCAAAAAACAGGTAGCGGCCGAGATCGATCTGCTGGGGTGTGAACCCCTGCCGCAGTGCGGGTAAGCCGGTTTTCAGTCCGCCGACGCCCTGATCGTGCGGAGAGTCGTAGTGCAGGTACAGCGATTGCAAGGTGCAGGTGCCTGCGCTGGTGAGCATGAAACTGGCGGGGCAGGTGTCACTGAGGACGAAGTCCGGGGGGTCGGCCGCGGTGGTCGCTGCACCCAGTGTGGCCATCAATGCCAAACAAGCCGTCACGATCCCAAGGCTTGCGGATAGCCGGTAGTGTCGTCGTTCCATGTTGGCTGGCTTAGCCGTCGATGTCCTGGCTCGCGATCCAGACCACGACGTCCCGCAGGACCGCATCGTCCGCCAAGACCGGCGCGATACGCATCATTTGCGCACCCCACTGGTCTTGCGCGTGTGCCCCGCGGGTACCAGCAGCGAACTTCTGGTACTGACGGACAAGGTACCAATCGTTGAGACCGACCAGTGGAGGTGAACTCAGTGCCTCATTACCCAGGCCGTCGGAGCCATGGCAGGCGCTACAAATATTGCTGTAGTGATCCTTGCCCCGACCGGCATCCCCACTGAGTGTGGCGGCGGGATCAGCGGTGGGCAGCGTGTCGATGTAAGCCGCGACAGCGGCGATTTGTTCATCATCGAGTGGCTGGGCGTTCACAGCCATCATTGCGCCCTCGCTGTCATCGGGATGCGCGCCGCGCACTCCGTCGCGGAAATGCGTTAACTGGCGGGTGATATACCAGGCGGGCAAATTGGCGATTGCTGGTGCGCCGACGGCCTGCTTGCCGCCGCCGTCAACCTCGTGACAGGTGGCGCAGACCGTGGTGAACAGTTCAGCGCCCAGGCCTGAGCCTGCGGCGACGGTTTTGATGGTCCGATCTTCCACTGCAGGGTCACCCCCGCAGGCAGCCAGTGAAAGCAGCAGGAGGGCGGTGACTCTGCGCATGGCGCTTCCTTATATTTTTATTCG
>CAYZWL010000076.1:0-11072 GCA_964482195.1 uncultured Alteromonadaceae bacterium
TCAACGCCGCCCGCCGTAGAGATCCACAGGCAGACTCGCAATGGCATGCACCAGCACCACCGGCGAAATTTTCTGCTTGCCGGTCCACTGGATATTGGGGAAACGGTCAAAGATCCGCTCGTAGGCGATCGACAACTGCATCTGTGCCACACGGCTGCCGAGGCACTTGTGCACGCCGTGGCCAAAAGCGATGTGTTTGTCGACGTTGGGTCGATCCAGATCGAAAGTGTCTGGGTCCGGGAAGACCTCCGGGTCGCGGTTGCCCGCGCCGTACCACATCAGCACCTTCTCATCCTTGGCGATTTCCTGGCCGCCGATCTCGGTATCTTCGGTCGCGGTACGTCGCATCTGCATCACCGGTGACACCATGCGCAGGGCCTCCTGTGACATTCGCGGTATCAGTGATGGGTCGTCGAGAATACGCTGGCGCTGCTCGGGAAATTCGGTCATCAGGCGCATGGTGCCGGACAGTGAGTTACGCGTGGTGTCATTACCGGCAAAGATGATCAACAGCCACGAACCATCGAGGAAGTCCTGCGACAGCTGCTCGCCTTCAAGCTCGGCGTGGGCGATGGTGGTCAATAGATCGTCACGGGGATTTTTGCGTCGATCGGCCATGACCGCGGCACCGTAGGCAAACATCTCTTTGAGTACCGAGTTGAAGCGCAAGGGCAGCGTGGGCTCCGCGAGGAACGCCTGAAACGGATTGGTCAGGTATTGCGCGGCGGCTTCCAGATAGTGCATCCACTTGACGACTTTGGGGCGGTCAGCCTCATCGATGCCCAGCATTTCGCAGAGCGTAAACAGCGGCAGCTCGGTGGAGAACAGCTTGGCGAAATCGACCACCGGGCCTTGGGCCTCCATGTTGTCGAGTAGCTGATCGACCTTGTGCCTCACGCGTTCTTTCAGGGTTTCCACATAAGCAGGGAAAAAGAACGACGACTGCTGGGTGCGCAGACTGGTATGAAGTGGAGCGTCCATATTGATCAGGCTGTTCACCGATGCGTCGATCAACTGGCGGGGCTTCCACTCCTCGCGGGGTGCCAGCGCAAGCTGCATGCTGCCGCGCTGGGAGGAGAATATCTGGGGAGCGAGCTCTACCTGCTTGATGTCCGCGTAGCGGGTGATCGACCAGAACCCATTGAGCTGCCGATGCTTGCGCATGGGTGGGGTCCACATGACCGGCGCCTGCTCGCGCATCTGCTTGTAGTAGTCGAAGGGCTGGCCTTTGGTCCACGAAGACGGGTTGGCAAGGTCGAAGCCCTCCAGCGTTGGATAGCGCTGCGGGTACTTCGATGTGACTTGCCCGCTATCGACGAGCACCTGTTCACTGATTGACTGCATACATCACCGGGATAAAAGAGCCCTTTTCTTATAACTGCGGTTCGACGGCATTAGCAAGCAGCGCAGCGCTGCGTGCGAATGCCGGCAACCGGTTGCGCGGGGCTAGTGCTCAGCGGATATCGATGATTTCGAAGCCCTGTTCAGACGTGCGCCATTCAACAACCAGGTCATAACGCCGCTCGCCGATCAGCGCATCAAGTAGCGTCAGCGAATCCGTTTCTGCGATGCACTGCACGCCGTTGAGATCGATCATCGCTGAAGGTGGGATGAAATTCTGATCAAAGCCCGTGACCTGAAACTGCGCACTCGCCTCCAGTGTATTGCCGGTGCCGGATATCGCGACTGCGGTGATTTCATGATTGCCAGGGGATAGATCGCTGTAGTTGAAGGCGAGCGAGTAGCCCGACAGGTTCGAGCCTGACACATCGGGGAATGCTGAGCCTACGTCGTTACGCTGGCCACCGTAGGGGGCATCGAAGGCGTAGGCACCATCGATATAGACCTCGATTCTTGCGATCCCCTCGTCGGCCAGTGCCCAGCCGCGTAGATTGCCCACACCCATGTGGGTTTGATCAGTAACGGGTTCTTCAAGCGCATGCCGGAACAGCGTAGTCGGCGCACTGAGACTTTTAAACGAAGCTTCGAGGCGGCAGTCATAAGCCAGAGGCTCGGTGGTGTAGGTATTGCCATTCAGTTGCCCGCCACAGGTGCTGGTGACGCTATCGAGCCGGTTTCCCGTCAATGGCAAAAAGGAGACCTCGAGCACGTCGCCCGCATATCCGGCGCGTTCGGGTTGACCGACAACCGAGCCCCCATCTGAGGTGGCGATACGCACCACCAGGTTGTCGTCGCCAAGTCGGCCGGGCTCCCAAAGCACGGCGGCCGTGCGCCGAAATTCGTCGACGTCGGGGTCGATGTAGGTCCAATAGGCGGCGGTAATATTGGAGCCAATCACGTTGCTGCTGGCACAGTATCCCCCCGAGGTCACGAAGCCAGGGGCCAGGACCTCGTTTCGCGTGCCCTCGAAAACCACCTGTCCTTGTGCATTGAGGTAGGTCGTAGAGACCAGTTGGATGGGCTGTTGCGACCCGTTTGAGATGCCAACGGCGTAAAGCGTGGAAGTCGATCCATCGGCGCAGTCGAAGTCCGGTGTGGTTTCCTTGAAGACCTGGACAAACTCCGGCGAGAAACCATCGCTGCGCCCGGTAATCATATGTTTGACGTTGTTCATGGCCAGCACGTTATTGGCTGAATTGGGTTGATCGGCCGGTACGCCACAGGCCTCGAGAGGGGGGCAGCGCCGATCCGGATCAGAAAACGTTATGTACTCGGTGGCGCCGATGAATGCCGTGACACCCATCACCGTGGCAATACTGCCGTCGCCCACGTAGCCGAAGCTATACGGTGCAGCAGCGTCTGGCCTGCCAGGCATATCCACAAGGTCGCCCCGGTCATGTTGCAGCCCAAAATTATGGCCGACCTCATGGGCGAGCGTGCTGATCGGGCAGTATGGACCGTTACCGACCGGCGGATCCCAGATGGTAACTCCGGTGACGGCAAAGAGATTGCTCGCCAAAAAACCATCGAAAAGTCCTAAGGCGGCGATACCACAGGTATCGAAATCGGTCGGGGGTGGTTCCCGGAATACATGGATCAGATCGGGGGAGGTGCGCGCGCGATCGGCTTCGATGTCCTCAAACGGAAAGCTGGCGGAATCCATTTTGTCGATGGTTGCTAGCGCGGTCTCGGTCTCGTCGATATCGACAAACACGATATCGGCGATGCGGGCGGTGATGCCGAGGTTGTTGTTCTCCAGCACAACGTTGAGCAGCTCAAACGCCTCGTCAAGGGCGGCCTCGTAACCCTCAAAGCTATCGTCGACGTAGAAGAGCACGTCGAGCACGCTCTGCCCTGTGAAAAACTTGGGCGCAGACACAGAGGACTTGCTGTGCGGAATCATCGGGCGCGGTGCCTGAATGCCCTGCGCCTGCTCAACCTTGGTCCCGCCGCGCCGCTCATGCGGGCGATAGACACCACGATCAACCCGGCGCTGATGGTGTTTTGACTGATCGATCGATGTTAACTGACCCAGGTCGCCCTTGAGTTGCAGGCGAAAACTGCCTGCAGGGGTGAAGAACGTCCCCTGCAGTACGTCGCTGCTGCTGATGACCAGCGACAGGGAGCGACCCTCATCGTCATAGCCTCGCAGCACCGTGTTTCGATTGTAGCTGCGGCTGCGCCGGGTGATGGTGAAGGCGACATCCCTGTGTCCGGGAATTGGCATGGTCAGCACGTCGCCAACCTTCACTTGCATGGCGCGGTGAGTGGCCCGGCGGTCGCCACTGAGAGTGACCACATCCCAAGCCCCATGGGATCCCGTGTTGTCGGATTTGCTACCGGTCAGCTCATACAAGGAATGATCACCTGCGTATGTGTGTGCTATGAATCCAGCGATAAGAATGACGAGCGCACGAGAGAGCAGTGAGGTGACCGACATAGTGTGATTCCGGGGTGTGTGGGGTAGGTGCAAACTAGCCGAGGACATGACTGGGCACACTAAATGTTTTTCCATGCGTTTGGTTTCGAATTTCCAAGCATGCTCAGTTGCCTCGTCGCTGGCCTATACTTTCATCGCCGGTTTGCCCATTCAGATGAGTGGCTAAAAGATAACAACAACGACCAAGGTCACGCTTATGTCCACCAATGGCTTTTCCCCACTGATCATTGAGGCCTCGCTCAATGGTTCGGCGAGTAAGGATCACAACCCCGCCGTGCCTTACAGCGATGAAGAGATCGTCAGTGACGCGATTGCCTGCATGGATGCGGGCGCAGCATTGATACACAACCACACCGACGAGGGCATCTTCGGCGGTAGTGGTCGGCTCGATACCGAGCGTTATGCGCGACCCTGGCGGGAACTATTGCGCCACCGCCCCAATGCCATTCTCACGCCGACTATGCCCGTCGGTCAGGAGGGTGTGAGTGTCGAGACTCGCTATCAACACATTCGTGAAATGGCAGAGGAGGGGCTGCTGGCTCAGGGGCTCTGTGACCCCGGCTCCTTCAACATCACTTTGCGTGGCCCCGATGGACTGTTCGCACCCACGACTTATGTCTATCGCAACGACACCCAGGATTCCCACTACTACGTAGAGACCTGTCGGGCGTTGAACATCGGTATGAGCATCTCGATTTTCGAGCCCGGGTTTTTGAAGTTCATCATGGCTTATCGGCGTTCGGGCACCTTGCCTGCCGGCAGCATGATCAAGCTGTACTTTGCGAGCGAGGATTTGCCCTTCGGCTTGTTGCCTACCCGCGCCAGTCTCGATGCCTACCTGGACATGCTGGGGGACTGGAATGTGCCCTGGTCAGTGTCAGCCTTTGGTGACGACTGCGTGGGCTGTGGACTGGCGGAGGAGGCCATCCGCCGCGGCGGGCACGTGCAGGTGGGACTTGAGCCCTATGGTGGTGATCGTAAACCGACCAATGTTGAGTTGGTGCAGGAAGTGGTCGCCCTGGCCGAGACCTGCGGTCGGGAGGTGGCGACTCCCGAGCAGGCTGCGGCAATCTTGGGCTTGCCGACCTTCCCGGTGCCCTTTGGGCAGCGCGCCGCTTAAGTGCGGCGTTTCCGCCAGGCAGCAAGCAATCGAACTGCGAGCGCCAGCAACATCACGGTCATCAGCGACCGACTTGCCAGAAAGTACTGAGGATCATCACCGATCGCGCTCAAGGTGTAGCTCGCAGTAAAGATGAACCAGATGTAATGGATGCCCACCTTATGGATGCGCTTCCACCATTGCCCCAGCCTCCGCTGTGCGGCGTTGGTCGAAGTCAGCGCCATCACATAAATGATCGTGTAGGCGAGCCCCCCTGCGATCAGTGAATCCAGTGGTCTTGGCCGGTAAACCAGGATGTTCACCAGCAGCGCCGCCAGGTGAATAGAGTGGGCGAGAGCAAATCCCAAGCCCCATTGTCGCCGCCGCCGCATGAGTGCTTTGGTGAGATCGCTGGGATTGAGCCTGACCAAAGAGCTGGCGAGATACGTCACCAGAAAGACGGGTAGGGCGGCCCGGGCGGTCCAACGTGCAGCGAGTAGCGCCCACTCCGAATCATCAGCCGCAACGACGTAGGCCACAGCAATCGCGAACAAGCCCGCGAAGAGTCCGATCCACAGCGGGGCCTGTTTGGAGTCAATGAGCCTGGTGATCATGGTGGGCTTCCTTGGTTGGCCGCTTTTTTAACCTGTTTCAATGCCATGTCACTGACCGGCGATCAAGCGTGACGAAAGGATTTCTTTGCTAGCAAGACTACGAGAGCTATCTGGTTCTGACATAGGAAGTCACCATGAAGCTCAAACAGCTTGCCGCTACTGCGTTGTTCTCTTTCTCAATGACGATTGGGCCACACCCGGTCTTCGCAGACTCACCATCGGACCGCTGGCATGTCATGTCTATCGACGGTACGGCCGTCGGATCAACCCACGAAGCTGTCCGAGAGGAAGAAAGCCTTACCACGACAACAGAAACCATGGTCATGGTGTTAAACCGGATGGGTTCGCGCATTGAGACCGGCATGGTGGTGACGAGCCATGAGTCGGTGAGTGGCGAACTGACTCGCGTCGACTTGTTGGTGCAATCATCGGCGCAGGCGATGGAAGTCGTTGGTTTCAGAGAAGGTGACCAATGGATTACTCGGTCCAATACGCCGGGCGTGCCCGATCAGCTGCGGCCATTGACGGAGCCTCTTGTCGGTCCTCAAGCGGTGGCGCGGTTGTTCGCTGAGCTCGATAAGCCCGGTGATTCGGTGGGCTATCACGCGTTCGTGCCAACCACCATGCAGCCCGGAGAGATCCGTGCTGAGCTGGTGGGCTATGAGCGAGTTGATCAGCAGTCACTCAAAGTGATCGAAGAGCATCTACCCGGTGTACCGGTGCCAATGGTGCGTCTGGTGGATGACCGTGGGCGCAACGTCATCACACGGATGCCCGGGCCATTTGGCCTGACCGAGACCGTACTCGCCGATCAGACAGCGGCAACGCTGGCACAAGTCGGTGGCGAGCTACCCGATGAGGTTTTCGAGGACACAATCCTCAAGACCGGGGTCCGGCTACCGAAGCCGCGCGAGATTGAGTATCTGGAACTGGAGCTCAAGCATCGTAATCCCAAGCTGGGTTGGCCGGTACTCGATAGCGCCCACCAAAAGGTGCTGTCACAAACAGACGATACCGTGTTGCTTGCGGTCGAGCGGAGGCATCCCGGTCAAAGCGTGGCGATCGCGGCCAGTAGCGGGTTGGACGTGAACACGTTCCTGGGTGCAAACGCGATCCTGCAGTCTGCCCAGCCCGAACTGCTAACGCTTGCCAAGTCGCTCACTGCTGATGCGGCAGACCCCTGGCAGGCGGCTTTGGCTTTACGTCGCTGGGTAAGCGATAACATGTCCTTCGACGCCGGTGTGGTACTGGCGCCGTCGAGCGAGGTGCTCGTCAATCGCCAGGGAACCTGCACTGAGTTTGCAGTACTCTTGACGGCACTTTCGCGCGCGGCCGGCATCCCCGCACGTTACGTACAGGGCTATGTTTATGCCCACGGTATGTTCGCAGGCCACGCCTGGACTGAAGTGCTCATTGGTAACGAATGGTTGGCGCTGGATGCCGCCATTCCTTCTGCAGGTGCGGCTGATGCCGCCCGATTCGCGTTTGTTTGGACAGGGCTCGAGGACGGGCTGGGTACGCTCAACGCCGGTGCCTCAATGCAGATGTTCGGACAAATCGATGCACGCGTTGTCGCCTGGCGGGGCGGAGATGGCATCGAACGACGCTTCCCCTCGGGTGCCCCCGTACCCACTGCGACAGTAGATCGCTTCACCGACGCTATCCAAGGCATTGAGTGGGCAATGCCCGAGGCCTGGCGTGTCGTCGACTTTCAGCAAACCTGGCCAAGTAATCTGATTGCCGCCGCAGAGCAAGAGGATGGGCAGCGCGTTGAGTTGCGTTGGATCAGCCAGCATCCCTGGGAACGTGCCGGAATTGACTGGATCGAACCGCTTCGCGCTGAGGGTGCAGGCGTGGAAGCCACACCACTTGGACGGGCAGACAGCTGGCTGGTTCAGAGCGGTGACGGATATCGATTTGTTCAGGCGGGTCACTCTGGGCATTGGCAATTGTCCGGTGCAGACCGCCAGCAAGTGCTCGATTTGGCCGCTGGTCTGGTATTGCCGGGTTCCTAGTGCTCTGGGTCGCGGTTGGTGGGAGTGTGGTTCTGTCGATATTGGACACGCTCCCGCAAGCCGGCCCAAACCAGTAGTTGTCGCGGCACAGCCGCGTCAGTTTGACCAATAGATGTAGTCATCCGCTGGGCTATCGGGCTGGCTGAGATCCTTGTCGATATTGACGGGTAGCGATACCCGGCTCGGCCATGCGGGTGGTGCCTGGGCTGCATTGTGTTTCGCCAGTGCAGCTTGTAGGGCTTTCACCTTCTCCGGGTGTATTGCCGACAGGTCGTGTTGCTCGGTGGGGTCTTTGTTGAGATCAAACAACCAGCTGCGACCAGGCGGGGTGCTTTGGGTCAGTTTCCAGCCATCAATCAAAGCCGACTGCGAATCACCGCTGCGCCAGAACAATGCGCGATGCGGCGTGCCCGGGTTTGTACCGGTGACATAGGGCAGCAGATCCACGCCGTCGATGATTCGGTCGTTGGGTGGCGCGGCGCCTCCTGCTGCGACGGCGGTGGCGTAGAGGTCAAAGTGCTGAACGGGTTGATCGTAGCTTGACCCCGGCGGGATCTGCGCGGGCCACCTGGCGAGGAATGGCACGTGGATGCCGCCTTCGAACAGGGTGATCTTCCAGCCCCGGTAGGGCGCGTTGATATTCGGTAGTCCGACATAGCCTGCGCCCCCATTGTCCGAGGTGAACAGCACGAGCGTATTGTCTGCTATGCCATTGTCCTCAAGCGCCTGCATGACTTTACCGACGCCGCGATCGAGGCTGCGCACCATGGCGGCGTAGACCCGTTCGCGATGATCCTCGATGTGGGACAGCGCATCGTAGTCTGCGCGCAGTGCTTGCAGGGGGGTATGCGGTGCCCAGTGTGCAAGATAGAGAAAAAAGGGGCGATCGCGATTGTTTTCAATGACCTTGACCGCCTGTTGCGTGAAGTAGTCGGTCAAGTACCCTTCGGGCTCGAAGAACCGTCCTCCCCAGCCGACCGCGTAGCGCATGGCTGCCCACAGAAATCGGTCAATTGGGTCGAAGTCCTGCTTCGCATTCACGGCGGCTGGATCGTCTTCGGGTAAATACAGCCCGCTGCCCATCAGCAGACTCTCTTTAAATCCTTGGTCCTCGGGGCGCATGCCAGGTGCTCGCCCGAGATGCCACTTGCCGATATGTACCGTGTGGTAGTCCTGCGCGGCGAGTAGTTCGGCAATGGTGATTTCCGAAGCGGGCATGCCCATCTTGTCATAATCCACTTCCCGGCCCTCTCGAAGCAGCGGTACGCGCAGTCGCTCATCCCATTGGGGCTGCAGGGAAACCATGCGGGTCATTCCCGGCGGTGTGGGTGTGAACTCGAAGCCGAATCGGGTGCCGTAGCGCCCGGACATGATGGCCGCGCGAGATGGCGCGCAGGTCGCGTTGGCGGCATACCCCCGGGTGAAGGTCACACCCTGCTCGGCGATGGCGTCGATGTTGGGCGTGGTCACCGTGCCGCCCGCGAGCCCGCCGTTCAGTGAAATGTCATTCCAGCCGAGGTCATCAGCGAGAATCAGCACGATATTGGGTGGGCGATGACGGGTGTCGGTCTGATCCTTCACCATGGCGGAAGCCCACGGAACCTCTTGGTTCTCTTCCACTTCCATGCGGCGCTCTGCAGCAACCCCTACCAGTGTCAGCGCCAATTCCTGCCGATATTGCCAGGCACCCACGGCTACAGCCGAGACGACGATCAAGCCGATCAGCCATTTACGTGGCAGCACGTGTCCGGATTCCTGTGGATTGGCCGAGCGCATCTTCAGTGGCTTGAGAGGCCGGTACCACGAGCATGGCGGTGAGTTGGTCGACAAGATTGTTGAAAAAGAGTTCGGCTTGCCGGCCTTTGAACGATTGCCCGGCTCGTGCCCGTCGGGCGATGGCGAGCAACGCAGCCCCCTGGGTGTTTTCAAGGCGCAGGCGCCAAAGTGTGGGGTGGATTGGCTCCAGCGCGTTCAAGAGGTACTCACCGATTCGCCAAAGACTTGGGAATGCCTCGTTGATTTCTTGATGGAGCAGCCCCTCCTCTGAAAACAGCAGTTGTGAACCCATCGCGCCGAGAATCGCCTTGAAGTCCCTGCGCTCGTTACAAAGCATAAAAGGGGCTCGAATCAACAGCGCGCAGCAAGCGCGTGGACTGGGTTGGTTGTTGAGGTCCAGGTCGGTTTTGAGCAGCTCGGCGCGCCGAGCCTCGATTTGCATCAGACGGCGTTCACGAATCGCCGCCATCAGGCCTGCGCGGTTGCCAAAGTGGTACTGCATGGCGGACTGATTTTTCTGCCCGGCTTCGCGAAGAATTGCCCGGAGCGAGACATTCGCCGGTCCCTCGGCCACGAACAGCGCCTCGGCGGCGTCTAGCAGCTGCTCACGCGTGTGGGTGGCGTCGGAGGTGTGGCCGGGTCGACTCATGGGGCGAAAGTTAATGCATTGTATTATTTAATGCAACGCATTATTCTTTTGGCTGGCGAAGATAGAGGCTTGTGTTGCTCGCCTCACCCAACGCAGAGGGGGAACCCATGAAGCGAATCCTGATCATTCTGCTGGTGCTGCTCGGTACTGTTGGTGGCTTGTTCCAGTTCATGACGAATACCGTGACGGGGCAGGACATGCTGCTTGAGCGCGCTGCGCGCAACATGCTGCAACCACCAGCGGCGAGGCTCGATGGCATCAGTGTTTACCTCTGCGGTACGGCGGCACCCATACCAGCGCCGGAGCGTGCCCAGGCCTGCGTCGCCATCGTCACCCCCGAGCATTACTTCGTGATCGATGCGGGTTCGGGGTCAGCCAATAATCTCGGCCTCGCGGGCCTGCCTGCTGACCAGCTCGACGGTGTGTTGCTGACGCATTTTCACTCCGACCACATCGTGGATCTGCCGACGATCAATGTGATGGCCTGGGCGACCGGCCACGCGGGCCCGCTCAGCATCTACGGACCACCAGGTGTGCAGCAGGTCGTCGAGGGATTCAATCTCGCGATGGCCCAGGACCGCATCTACCGCGAGACCCACCACGGCGCCGACCTGATGCCGCGCGCCACCGGGGTGATGCGGGCGGTAGAGATTCCCCGCGAATACACCATGACGCTGGGTGCGCTCACGGTGACGGCCTTTGCGGCCGATCACAGTCCCGTCGAACCCGCTGTGAGCTACCGCTTTGATTACAAGGGACGCTCGGTTGTTGTTACCGGAGACACGATTGTGACGGATCGACTGCGAGAGATGACCCGTGACGTGGACCTGCTGCTTACCGACGCGCTGTCGATGCCCATTGTGCAAACGATGGAAGCGGGTGCGAGGGCCGCGGGGAATGCACGGCTTGCCAAGATCTTGTTGGATGTTCAGGACTACCACGCACATACCGACGACGTGATTGCACTGACCGAGCAGAGCGCCATTGGTATGACTGCGCTCTACCATCTGGTGCCCGGACCCAGAAACCGGGTCATGGAGAACATCTTCAGGCGTGGCTTCGGCGACAACATGGTGCT
>CAYZWL010000077.1:0-10939 GCA_964482195.1 uncultured Alteromonadaceae bacterium
CCTTATGTCATCCGCATGATGGTCCCGGAGGAAGAGGGTGCCTGTGATGTCGAAGATATGTTGCGTGGCACCGTCTCCCTCGACTGGGGCATGGTCGATGCGCAGATTCTGCTCAAATCGGATGGTATGCCGACCTATCACCTTGCCAACGTGGTCGATGATCATTTGATGGGCATCACCCATGTGATTCGCGGCGAGGAGTGGTTGAATTCAGCACCCAAGCACCAGCTGCTGTACCAGTACTTTGGCTGGGAGATGCCCGTACTGTGCCACCTGCCGCTGCTGCGAAACCCCGATAAATCCAAGCTCAGCAAGCGCAAGAATCCCACCAGCATCCTCTATTACCAGCGTATGGGCTTCCTGCCCGAAGCGCTGGTCAACTATCTGGGCCGCATGGGCTGGTCCATGCCCGATGAGCGTGAAAAGTTCTCGCTGGTCGACATGCAGGCCGCTTTCGATATCCAGCGGGTTTCTCTGGGCGGGCCGATCTTCGATGTCGAAAAGCTCAAGTGGCTGAACGGCCTCTGGCTGCGCGAGGACCTCAACGTCGAACAGCTGGCGGAGCGGTTGGTGGAGTGGGCGCTCAACAAGGACATGCTGCACAAGGTCCTGCCCCACGCTCAGGGCAGAATGGAAACGCTGTCAGACTTCGTACCGCTGTCGGCTTATCTGGCGTCGGGTGAGTTGAATATTGAGGCGTCTCAGTTTGAAGCCCTGCCAGAGCCTGTCGAGGAGACGGTTCGTCGTTTGCAGTTTGTGCTGTGGCGCCTCGAGGCCCTCAATGACTGGCAGCGTGATGCCATCTTTGCCGAGCTCAAGGGGCTGGCAGATGCGCTTGAGCTGAAACCCAAGGCACTGTTTGCGCCGTTGTTTCTCGCGATTGCCGGCAGTAACGCGGCTTACTCGATGCCTGACTCGATGGCGATTCTCGGCCCTGATATGAGTCGTGCTCGGTTGCGTCGTGCCATCGACGTACTCGGTGGTGTCTCCAAGAAAGCCGCCAAACGGCTGGAGAAAGAGTACGCGAATCTGTCGTGATGCGCGCAGGGTAGGCGTGCGGCGATGGCTGCGCGCCATTTAGTCTTCCGAGTCGCGGTCCTCTTGAGCGGCCTTTTTCTCAAGGCGTGCGCCCAACACGTCGGCCCAGGCGGCGATTAAGGCGGGGCCCAACACCAGCAGCGTGCCAAGGGTGCCGTCTTCATCTGTGAGCAGACCTTTGAATTCGGCCATGGATTCGAGCATCGCCATGGCCAGGACCATGCCGGCACCGACCAGGGCAGCGCGCAGGGTCGCTGGGGCCTTGATCGGCTGATCGGGACGCTTGCGGCGCGCGCGCCACACCAGGCCACTCAGTGCCAGTGGCAGAAACAGCATGCCTAGCAGGCTGATCGGCCAGCTCTCGGGAATCACCAGCAGGCGAGCAATACCCAATAGTATGACCGCCAAGGTCGTGGCGACCACCAGCGGTGTCATCAGCTTGATCATGTGGGCTAGCTACTTTTCGGTAAGCTAATGAGTGCGACGATAGCGCCCAGGACAATGAAGGCCTCGAAAGCGAGGGCAGCCCAGGTGTAGGCGGTAAAGCCCGAGCTCATGGTGATACCGACTCGCCCGGCGGCAAGGTCAAACGTGGGGTCGACGCCACGAAACGCAACACTGCCTCGGGCCACCGCCAGATTGCCTATGCAGATGGCGATGAGCCAAAGGCCTGGCCGCAAATAACTCTTCATGAATGCTGAGACAAACAGAATCGAGCCAAAGCCGAGCTGCAGCCCGCCGTACATGGCGGCCATCTCGGCGTAGCCGTTATGGGTGGCGACGAACAGTCCGGCGAGTTCGGCGGGCTTTTCCGGGTCCAGCCAGCAGATGACACCATAGCCCATGAAAATGGCGCCGGAGATACCGAGCAATAAGCGTGCAAATCGCTCCATGAAGTTCGCTCCCTGACCTACCCCTGCATGCTGTCGATAAACGCGTTCGATTCAGCAATCGCGGCGTTCATCTCGCTAATCAACTGATTGACGTCGCTTTCGATGTTACCGAGCTCACCCTGCAGCGCGCCGATGGCGGAGGCATTCAGGTTGTGCTTGAGGTACAGCACGTTGTCGCGCAGTGCGGCCAGCACGGGTGCCATGCGTTTCTCGGCGCGGCGCATCGAGGAAACAAGCCGATTGGCCCGACGCTCGGTGTCCTTGAGCTTTTTCTCGCTGTCGCGACGCAGGCGATCGCTGTCGTACTGATTCAGTTCAACGCGCCATTCCTCGAACAAGTCTTCACTGACGTCCTCAATGGCGTCAATCCGATCGCTGACCTGCTCGGCGGCATCTGCGGCGGATTCGTACTCGTCATTGAGAGACTCGTACATATCCTGTAGTTCACCGCCGTCGAAGTTCACGAGCGTGCTGAATTGCTCGAGTGCCGACGCGAATTCCTCTTGAGCCTCTTCTTGCGCGTCCCGCGCGGACTCCACCCGGTCGACGAGGATGTCGCGCTTCTCGTAGCCGACTTTTTCCATTGCCGAGTAGTAGGTGGACTCACAACCGCTTAACAGCGCCCCGGCAAGCAGGGCCGCGGCCAGCGTTTTCAAAGATGTCATGGTGTGGTTCCGTCAGGCCCGGAAGCGGGCGGCGTCGATGATGGCCCACAGGTGCATCAGCGCACCGGGCAGCCACATGAAGATCAGGATGACCGTTGCAGAGAGCGCGTAGCAAATGCTCACCGCGAGGAAAAAGAAGATCGCCATCATCAGGCGCCCTTGGACGAGTTGCCCCAGCCCTGGAATGAAGAATGAACAGATTGCGGCGATGACGTTGCCGCCTGAACCCTGACCAGCCATGTTGTACCCCCTATGGTTTTAACCGTGAAGCTAGACTAAAGGGGCGGGGGACTCAACCGAATCGCTTCCCCACGTGGCATCGATTCTGTCCGAAAAATGCTTCCAGAACTTGACAGCGGGTGAGCGGGTTCTTAGTATCCGCGCCTCGTTGATGATTCACGTCAACAGCACCTGTTTGGGGCCATAGCTCAGCTGGGAGAGCGCAACACTGGCAGTGTTGAGGTCGGCGGTTCGATCCCGCCTGGCTCCACCAATTTCATCACTTGATTGAACTCCCTAGTGCGCCCGGCTGGAAGTGCTTATCGGTGTAATACCCAGGGAGCAAAGTTGTGCCTTGGTCAGTGGGTCCCTCGTCGCGTTCCAGCGTTCGTACAAAGCCACAACATCACTTGCGTCAAACAAAGATTCTTTCTCGCAGACTTCAGCCAAAATCTTCATGACCCTCGGGAACTTGCTTGCAAGCTCCTGGTAGACCCCAGTCTGTGGTGGTGAGCTGGTTGCCAGTGCGCTGTACGCGCCGCCCCCCATACCCACCAGATAGTCAGCCCTGATACCACGCCTCTCAAAGTTCTCTGGGAAGAGGGCTCCAAGAAAGAGGGCGGTGTCACCCAGCCGTCTTAACCACAACGCCCTCTCCGAGCGGCTTTTGGCCTGAGTGGCTTTGCCAAAGAGCTCGGCGAGCACGGGTACCCGTGTGTCTCCACAGTTTGCGTGGAAACTGGTGTTTTCCAGAAACTGTACCAGCACGTTTCCCGCATACCAGAGTGTTTCCGGCTGTTCGAACTGCGAATGCCGCTTTGATTGCTCGGCGATTTTGTCCTTAACAAATTCACCCATTGGTTGCTGGCTAATACGACCCGTCATGCCGCACCTCTGCAATAACCACACGTTTTTAAAGTTACTTCGATCCCAGCCGATTTCAAGGCACTGCCCCCTTTTGACATCACAGAAAAAAAATTTTTCGAGAGGCCTTGAAACTGAATTTGGGTGACCCTAGTTCGGATTTTGTCAGTGACATGCTGACGCCATTTTTGATGGTCAACAATCATGTATGGAGGAGTTATGACTATCCAACCTCTCTACGACCGGGTTGTTGTTCGCCGATTAGAGGCCGAAAAAACAACCGAGTCGGGCATCATTATTCCGGATCAGGCTGCGCAAAAACCTACGCGTGGTGAGGTCATTGCAGTCGGCGAGGGAGCAGTTACCCAGTCCGGCGAGCTGCGACCTCTCGCGATCAACGTAGGCGACCACATTCTCTTCACCCAGTATGGCGGTACCGAGGTCTCGGTAGACGGCGAGACATTCGTCGTGCTCAAGGAAACCGACGTACTCGCGACCATTGTTGTTGATGCAGTTCAGGAGGAGGCAGCATGAGTGCCAAAGCCATCGTATTTTCTGACTCAGCGCGTGAGCAAATGCTCGCAGGCGTGAATATTCTTGCAGACGCAGTCAAGGCCACTCTGGGCCCAAAGGGCCGCAATGTCGTACTCGACAAGAGCTTTGGAGCCCCCCGAGTCACCAAGGATGGTGTGTCGGTCGCAAAAGAAATTGAGCTCGAGGACAAGTTCCAGAATATGGGCGCTCAGATGGTTAAAGAGGTGGCCTCGAAAACTGCTGATACCGCGGGTGACGGAACGACCACCGCGACGGTGCTAGCGCAAGCCTTGATCAGGGAGGGTCACAAGGGCATCGCTGCTGGCATGAATCCGATGGATCTCAAGCGCGGCATCGACGCCGTGGTGAAGGCAGCGACTGAGCAGCTTCACAACATCGCGAAGCCATGCAGCGACACCAAGTCCATCGGTCAGGTCGCCACAGTCTCAGCCAATTGGAACACGGATATCGGTGACATTATTGCCGAAGCCATGGAAAAGGTAGGCAGGGACGGTGTCATCACTGTCGAGGAGGGCAAGTCACTCGAGAACGAGCTCGAAGTCGTCGAGGGCATGCAGTTCGATCGCGGTTACCTTTCGCCTTACTTCATCAGTAACCAGGAAAAGATGCAGGCGGAGCTCGATAATCCCTTCATCCTGCTCTTCGACAAGAAGATCTCATCGATCCGTGATCTTATTCCTATTCTTGAGGCCGTATCCAAGGAAGGACGACCACTCGTTTTGGTTGCTGAGGATATTGAAGGCGAGGCCTTGTCGACGCTAGTCGTGAACCAACTCCGCGGTGTCTTAAAAGTCGCCGCTGTGAAGGCGCCTGGTTTCGGTGATCGCCGCAAAGCGATGCTGCAGGATCTCGCCATTCTGACTGGTGGCACCGTGATCTCAGAAGAGGTGGGCCTATCGCTGGAAAATGCTGAGATCAGCCAATTAGGTACGGCCAAGCGCGTGGTAATTAACAAAGACACGACTACCGTTGTGGATGGTGCTGGCGCTGAGGCTGATATTGAGGCGCGGGTCAGCCAGATTCGAGCGGAGATCGACGCATCCAGCTCTGACTATGACAAAGAGAAGCTGCAAGAGCGAGTGGCCAAACTCGCGGGCGGCGTTGCGGTCATCAAAGTTGGTGCAGCAACCGAAGTCGAGATGAAGGAGAAAAAGGACTTGGTTGATGACGCTTTTCACGCCACGCGCGCGGCAGTGGAGGAGGGCATCGTCACGGGTGGTGGTACCTGTCTCGTGCGTATTGCAGATGCTATCTCGCTCGGTGAATTGAACTTGGCCAATGAGGACCAGTTTGTCGGCGCGAAGATAGCGCTGCGCGCCATGGAAGAGCCTTTCAGGCAGATCGTGTCCAACGCTGGCGAGGAAGCGAGTGTGGTGCTCGAGAAGGTCCGCGCACAGGAAGGCCACCTTGGCTATAACGCCCAGACGGGTGGCTACGGAGACATGATCGAGATGGGCATCATTGATCCTGCCAAGGTGACGCGTTCTGCGCTTCAGAACGCGGGCTCTATTGCAGGGCTAATGCTGACCACCGAGGTCATGGTGGCTGATGCGCCCAAAGACGACGCACCGGCAGCGCCTGCAATGCCTGAGATGGGCGGTTTCTAGCCCTTCTGCAGCACCCTTCATGGACAGTTTGGGTCCCTTCAACCCGACACTGTCCATGAAGGTTCGCGTGAGTCATGCCATCACAAAGATACATAAAGCGGTGGCGTGGCTCGCGTTCTGCCGCCCGGGGAGTGTGAATAAAGCACTCTCTCGGTCAGGCCGCCTGAACGCCGTGTGTGTAGGTACGTTCGCAAAGCGCTGTCGGAACAACTGTTCTGGCTATCCAAAAAAACAATGAGAGGAGGAATCTCCATGATTCGGGTGAGTAACCTGACGCGCCGCTATGGCGATTTCACAGCGGTTGACGATGTGAATTTTACAATCCAGCGGGGCGAGATTGTTGGGCTGCTCGGGCACAACGGGGCTGGCAAGACATCCATCATGAAAATGCTCACGGGCTACCTGGAGCCGACAGGAGGCCGGATCGAAATCGACGGTTTATTGATGGGAGAAAGCACTGCTGCTATTCAAGCGAAGATTGGCTATTTGCCGGAGAATGCGCCCGTATGGCCCGAGATGACGGTCATCGATTTTCTGGAGTACAAAGCGGGTTTACACGACGTGCCATTGGCTGCTCGACGCGGTGCTGTTGCCAAAGCGATTCGGAGGACATCACTACAGGAGAAGGCAACCGCCCCTATCCAGACCCTCTCCCGCGGTTATCGACAGCGAGTAGGAGTCGCCCAGGCGATCCTGCATGACCCGAGCATCGTGATCCTGGATGAGCCGACCAACGGTCTCGACCCAACCCAGATCAGACACATGCGTGACCTTATTCGAGAACTGGCCAAAACCTCAACCGTAATTGTATCGACGCATATCCTGCAGGAAGTGCAGGCGGTGTGTGAGCGTGTGCTGATCATGCGTTCCGGTGAGCTAGTGATCGATTCCACGGTGCAAGACCTGCAACAGGACGGGGCAATCTTAGTCGCCGTTGGGGGTGAGGCTGAGGATGCGTTGCAACAGCTTGACAGTGTCGAGCACGTCGAAGCGTTGGGTGTGGAGAAGGACCAACGGCGATACCGATTGCGCGCTGCGCCCAATTCTGCGCCAAGAGTGGCGCAGGCTGTGGTCTCTGCTGGACTACCGCTATTTGAACTTCGCACGGAACGCCAGGATCTGGAATCTGTTTTTGCCGAGGTGAACCAGGAGGTGCGGCATGGCTGATTGGATGGCAACGACTAGACAGGTGGCTGGCAAAGAGTTCAAGAGCTTTTTTGCAACGCCGGCCGCGTATCTCTTTTTAGGAGGATTTCTTACGACCACTTTATTCGTGGTCTTTTGGGTGGAGACGTTTTTCGCCCGGAACATCGCCGATGTGCGGCCAATGTTCCAATGGCTGCCAGTGTTGCTGATTTTCCTTGTGGCAGCGTTGACGATGCGATCCTGGTCCGAGGAGCGAAGAAGCGGGACGCTGGAAAGTCTCATTACCGCGCCGATCAGCAGTCTGCAGCTGGTTGTCGGTAAGTTTACTGGCACCCTGCAGCTCATCGCCTTGGCATTGTTGTTGACTGCGCCGTTGCCCATATCAGTCTCCTTCATTGGAGACCTGGATTGGGGACCGGTCATTGGTGGTTATGTCGCCACTCTCTTCCTGTCGTCTGCATACATAGCGATAGGGCTCTTCATGAGTTCGCGCACCGACAATCCCATCGTTGCACTCATCACAACTGCGCTTGTCTGTGGCATTTTCTACCTGGTGGGATCGAGCACCCTTACTAATCTATTCGGTCATGAACTAGGGGGCATGCTTGCATCGATAGGTACGGGTACTCGGTTTGAGTCCATTACCCGAGGAGTGCTCGATTTTCGAGATCTGTACTACTACGTCTCTATCGTCGGCATTTTCTTGAGCCTTAACCTCTTGTCACTAGAGGGTCTGCGTTGGGCTGGTAACCCAGCTACCCAACGTCACCGAATGTGGCGTCTCTGCATTGGCTTGACCGCACTGAATTTTGTGGTGGCGAATCTTTGGTTGAGTCCCATCGGTTGGATTCGAGCTGACATTACAGAAAACCAGCAGTATTCATTGTCCGATGCTACTGACGCGCAGTTAAGCAAGCTCACTGAACCCTTGACGATCCGCGGCTACTTCTCTGCCAAGACGCATCCACTGCTTACTCCGCTCGTACCCAAGATCGAAGATCTACTCGAGGAGTATGCGGTCGCTGGCGGTGATCGAGTAACGGTGGAGTTTATCGACCCCACGGAAGACCGCGATGCGGAGGAGGAGGCGGCCAGTCTATATGGCATTCGTCCCGTGCCCTTTCAAACGGCTGATCGATACCAGTCGGCAGTGGTCAGCTCATACTTCGACCTGGTGATCGCTTACGGTGATCAGTACTCAAAACTTGGATTTCGAGACTTGATCGAAGTAAAGGCACGAGGAGAGGGCGACATCGATGTTGTTCTCAAAAATCCTGAGTATGCGATTACCGGTGCTATTCGAAAGGTGGCGAGCGCATTCCGCGCTGACGGCGATGCTCTGGCATCACTTGAGACACCAGTCACACTAAAAGCCTATGTATCGCCAGGATCTGTGCTGCCGCCGATTCTTGAGGAGCTGAAGCACGATCTGGAGTCGCTTAGCGCTGAGATGTCCGAACGCTCGTCGGGCAAGTTCTCTGCAGAGTTCATTGATCCTGATGCCAATGATGGTGCCGTTGCAACTGAGCTTTCCGAGCAATTTGGATTCGGGCCTCAAATAGCCAGCCTGCTGGACCCCCAGCCGTTCTGGTTCTACCTGATGTTGGAATCAGAAGGAGCAAAACTCCAGGTGCCGCTCCCTGAGACATTGGATAGCGCAGCGCTGGAACGTTCACTCGAATCTGCTTTGCAGCGTTTGACGCCTGGCGCCATGAAGACGGTGGCCGTGGTCAAGCCGGCAGGATATGGGCCTGAGGTGCCCCGCTATACCTATCTGGAGGAGATGCTGGGCGAAAATGTACGCATTCGCGAAACGCAGCTGGACACGGGTTATGTGCCTGTCGAGGCTGATCTGCTCTTGGTGCTGGCACCCTCTGACCTCAACGAGCTGCAGCAGTTTGCGATCGATCAGTTCCTCATGAAGGGCGGCAGTGTGGTCATGGCAACGTCACCCTTTGATGTGCAGGTGTCGTCCACGATCTCATCATCGGCCAAGCGTTCCGGTCTGAGCGATTGGTTAGCCCACCATGGTGTCGACATCGAACAGAGCATGGTGCTTGACCCAGTCAATGCTGCGTTGCCTGTTCCGGTAGAGCGTTACATCGGGGGTATCGCACTGCAGGAGTATCGGATGCTGCCCTATCCGCACTTCCCGGATATCCGTGCCGATGGTCTGAGTGAGGAAAGCCCGATCACGAGTGCGTTGGATCAAGTCACCATGAATTGGGCGTCGCCCATTCTCGTTGATGCGGACCTGAATGCGGGTCGTCAGGTCACGGACCTTGTCTACAGCTCGGAGGCTAGTTGGACCTCAGACAGCACCGACTTGTTGCCCAATTATCAGCTCTATCCTGAATCGGGTTTCATAGAGTCTGAAGAGCGCGGTCAGCAACTTGTGGCTGTGGCTGTAGAGGGGGTATTTGAGTCATATTTTGCGGGACAAGAGTCGCCTTTGGCGCAGGCACTCGCCGATGGAGAGCCGAGCTCTGAGGAGGAATCGGACACCGCAACAAGTGACGTGGATACAGAGCCTTTTGTAACCAGTGTTATAGAACGCTCTCCTGAGTCTGCGCGATTGATCGTGGTGGCAAGTAACAGCTTCGCTTCAGACGCTTCGATTGACCTGGCTTCGCAAGGCGTAGGTACGATGTACACCAAGCCGATTGATTTTATGCAGAACGCCATCGATTGGTCGCTTGAGGATGAGTCACTGCTCGCGCTCCGCGGCAAAACCCAGCTTGCGCGTACGCTTTACCCGCTATCCCAGGGTGCCCAGCAAGTGTGGGAAACAGTGAATTACATCGCGGTAATGCTTGGTCTGCTGATTGTATGGGGTTGGCGCACTCACACCCGACGCGCCGACGCGCATCGCTACCAGCAAATTCTTGCGGAGGTTTAAGTCATGAGTTCTACGATCAAGGTGCTGGCGGTCGTATTGATTGTGCAGCTATTGCTAGTCGCCGGTTTTAATATGATGGGCGATGGGGGGCTCTCTAGAGCTGAGAGCCGTGATTTGATAACGCTCGACACAGAGGTTGTTGACGGGTTGGAGATTGCAGGTCCTGATGGGGCCGAGGTCAGGCTCACGCTGGAGGGTTCAAGCTGGCAAATCACCCAGCCGGTTAAATTTCCTGCCGATACCTCTCGCGTGGATCGTCTTTTGGACAGAATTGTTAGCCTCGAAGTGGCCAACCCGGTTGCCGATAGCCGCGATGCGCAAGCCCGTTTCAAAGTCGGTGTTAATAGCTTTGAGCGGAAACTAACGTTGACCTCGGCAGAGGGTGAGCAGGTGTTACTACTGGGAACCTCGCCGGGCATGCGCAGAGTGCATTTACGTGATGCTGCCAGCGACGGTATCTATGCCGTTGATCTCGCAACCTACGACGTCCCCAGTGCGGCAAAAGACTGGATCGACAAATCGGTGCTCACTGTCGATGCTGAAGACATCGCAGCCCTTGAGGTTGATGGCCTGAGGATTTCTCGCTCCGAGGATGCGTCCGGGGACAATGATTCAGAGGCAGACACGCTGTGGCTTTCCGAGAGCCTCGATCCGGGGAGCAGCATCGATGTGACGGCTGCTGCGGAGCTGGTTTCGCTTCTAGCAAAGCTCAGATTCGATGACTTGGCGGTCGATTCAAACCATAAATCTGAACGGTCGCCGGTCGTTTCTATATCGATAGAGTTAGCTGACGGCGAGCAGCGTGATTACGTATTCTCAGGTTCTGATGAAGCTGGATTTTTCCTGACGGTCACGGGTTGGAATCAGTTATTCAAACTTGCGAGTTATCAGGCTGAGCCTGTCATTGAGGCTGCTACGCCAGATGCTTTGGTGCTTACAAATGATGACAGTGAGGACGCTGTCGTTAGCCTCAAAGAAGATAACGCTGGGGCGTTCGCGGAATCATAATCTCCACCGAAGGAATTGACGCCCCAGCCTAACTACCTCTCAGTG
>CAYZWL010000078.1:0-10397 GCA_964482195.1 uncultured Alteromonadaceae bacterium
GGATGGCCAAAGCAGAGCGTCCAAGGATGGCTAGAGCGTGTCTGGGACGACGTTTCCGCTGGCTGGGCGCGGACGCGTGGTGCCACTGACTCACGACGGTGTCCGGGAGCGCGGTTCCGGTAGCTGGGCGCGGCTTTGTGGTACCACCGAAAAAAAAGGCCCGGTGCGCAAGCGCCACCGGGCCTCGAGGACGAGGGTAGGTTCGTCGGGATTCAGAACTTGTAGCGGACTGTTGCCAGCCAGTTGGCCGGTGTGCCCTGGATCAGGCTCGGGAAGCCAGTCGAGCCTGACGTATTGCCGGCGTCGATAATGTACTCCTTGTCCAGGATGTTCTTGCCATAGAGGCCGAGAGTCAGTGCATCACTCACGTCATACTCGACGTTGAGGTTTAGCAGTCCGAAGGCTTCCTGCAGGGTGTCGGGATCGTTCGAGGCTTCGAAGAACACATCGTCCTGCCAGGTCCAACTGAGGGTGGAGCGCAGCGCGTTCATGTTAAAGCGCAAGCCCAGCGAGTAGGCGATCTCGGGTGAATTCCGATACTGATTACCTTCGTAGTTGATGTTCTCACTGATACCCAGCGCACGTCCGTACTCGGCGTCGTTGCTGCCAAAGGAACCAAACACGCCCCAGTGGGTGTTGATCTGGTAATCCCCCTGCAACTCAAATCCCGAGATACCGGCTTCACCGTAGTTGATCGACGTCGGCAGACTGGTCACCGGATCGTCGATACCGACCACCAGATTGTCGTAGTCGTAAGTGAAGTAAGCCGCCTGGAACTGGAAATCACCCGCCACCCAGTAGAGGCCAATGTCATGGGATTCGATGGTCTCGCGCTGTAGGCTCTGGCCGGCCAGCACGGTACCGCGTGCAGGCGTTGCTCCCTCGGCGTAGGAGTAATAGACCGACAGGTTCTCGTTCACGGCGTAGTTGGCACCAAACTTCCAAAGGGCCTCGGCGGAGTCGTCCTCGACACCATTGGACTCGGTTTGCTCGTCGCGTACGCCGGCGTTGACGGTGAGCTGGTCGGTGACATCGAACTCCACGTTGATGAAGTAGCCATTGGTTGTATTGTCCAGCGGCTGCAGCGCTGCACTGGCATCAAACAGCAGTCGCACGCCGGGCGGAATCGGAGCGCCGGCGGGTACAAAGATACCTACGGGGTCCACGGTCAGTGGACGCAACTGGTTGTAGGTGTCAGCCACCTGCTGGCGCAGGTCCTGGATGGGGAAGCCGGCCGGGTAAACGTTGTCGTCACTCAGGCTGTCGAACGGTGTGGTGCCGACGACCTGTCCGTTAGCGAGTTCAAAGGCTGTGCGGTCCTGGAGGTCCGCATAAAAACGGAAGTAGTCGTAGACCTGTTCGCTTTGCAGGTCGTTGTAGCCGATCAGCACATTGAAGCGCTCGCTGTCGTAGGTGAGGAACAGCTCGTTGCCCGTAAACTCTGACTGGTAGGCGTAATCGCGTTCGTCGACATGGCCAGGCCCACCGTCGACCTCGTAGTACTCGTACAGGTCACCGTCGTTGTAATAGAAGTTGTAACTGAGGCTCAGTGAGTCGGTGAAGTCGTAACGGGTTTTCAACTGCGTCAGCATCATCTCTCGCTGAATCGTGGTCGGCGTACCACCAAAGTCCAGCGGGTCAGAGGCGGAGGCACTGCCGCCCTCGGGTAAAAAATACTTGTTCTTGAAGCCGATGCCGGGACCGTCGTTGTCTTCCCAGGCGACGATCAGATCGCCTTGAAACCGGTCAAACTGGGTAGAGGCGGTAAATCGCAGATTGTCGCCAACACGGGCGTTCTGGTCCTCGCCGTTCAGGTTTTCTGAGTAGCCGTCCTTGTCCACGGTAAAACCGGCGAGGCGTACGGCGAGCCAATCGGTCACGGGAACATTGATGACGCCTTCAAACCGAGTTTCATTGAATGAGCCAACACCGGCGCCAATGCTGCCTTCGAGTTGGTCAAAGTCGGCACGCTTTGAGACCACGTTGATGGCACCGTTGACGGCAAAAGAGCCGAAAGCGGTGGTTTGTGGGCCTTTCAGTACTTCAACCCGCTCCACGTCGTGCATGAACTGGCCGGAAAAGTTGCGATCAGTGACGTTGAGCCCATTGAAGAACGAGCCGAGTTTCTGCTCACCGTCTTCGTCACCCAGTCCACGTATCGTGAAGCTCTGGCCGCTCACTGCCTGCTCCTGAATCAGCACGTTGGGCAGGAAATTGGCGATTTGATTAAGTTCCCGCAAGTTCTCACGCTCGATAAATTCAGCATCGAGGATGTTGGTCGTGGTGGTGATGTCGAGAATCGACTTTTCCACTCGCTCGGCGGTGACCATCACGACCTCGACTGGTGTCTCGGTGGCGGTTTGAGCCGTAACTGCCGGTGCAATGGCGACCGCGACTGCGGCAGCCAATAGCTGTTTGTTGAACATGTGAGTACCTCTTGGGGAAATTTGGGGGGAAATACCCGGACCCGGGCGCGCACATTGAATGACCTGTTGTTTAAAGCGACGTGTCGATTCAGTGACAGTTGCGTGAAACCGTCAGTCGTTGCCGTCGAAATCGACAATCGAAAACGAAACGCCTAATCTGACCCGCATCGACTGACCGCCCGCGGCGCTTAATCCATTGCAGCTCACCGTCTCAATTATCAATTTTCGAACCCCCGAGCTGACGTTGGACTGTGTGCGTTCAGTGCTTGCCGACATGGGCGACATCCAGGGCCAGGTGGTAGTGATCGATAACGCCTCCGCTGATGACTCTGTGCAAATGTTGCGCGAGGCGTTGCAAACCGAAGCACTGGCAGGGCGTTTTCATTTGCTGTGTTCTGCGCGCAATAGCGGTTTTGCAGGGGGGCACAATCAGGTGATCGCCGCGTTTCCCGCCGAGTATTATCTGATCCTCAACTCGGACACGCTGGTGCATTCGGGGGCTTTATCGGCGTTGCTGTCCGCGGCCTATCGGCACCCCGACTGCGGGTTCATCGCGCCCGAAATCGATGATGGCGCAGGCCGGATCAGGAACAGTGTGTTTCGGTATCCCAACCCCTGGAGTGAGTTAAGTCGCGCGGCGCAGACGGGATTGATCTCCCGCAGGCTCGCGCGCAAACAAGTGGCGATTGACGGTAATCGGGACGTCGCAGCCATCGAATGGGTGAGTTTTTCGGCAGTCCTGGTGTCGCATCGATTGGTGGCCGATGTGGGCCCCATGGATGAAGGCTACTTTCTCTACTTCGAAGATGTGGACTACTGCTGGCGCGCTGAGCAGAAAGGGTGGCGTTCACACTATGCGCCTACGGCGAAGGTCACCCATTTCAGCGGGAAAAGTGGGCCGGTCAAAAAGCTGTTGTCGTCCCGCGCCCGGCTTCCCCGTTACTATTACGCGTCGCGCACACGTTTCCTGAACCGGGCACATGGTCGGTGGGGGCTGCTGGCTGCCAATGTGCTTTGGTTGCTGGGCAGGGGGCTCGCGCGATTGCGGGCAGTGTTCGGCTCGCCCACGCCACCTGCCAATGTGGGCGAGGCGCGCGACATCTGGACTAACTTCTGGGATCCGATGGGCCCAGACCATGCAACGGATCATGCAAAGGATACGGATTGATGGGATTGCCCACTTTTCTGGTGATCGGCTCTATGAAGTGCGGTACCAGTACTCTGCAGGAACAACTCAAGTCCCAGCGCGGGATCTTCATGACCACCCCCGAAGAGCCCAATTACTTCAGTGATGAGGATATTTTTGCCAAGGGCATTGGTTGGTATGAAAGCCTGTTCGATACGGCAGAACCTGGGGATTTGCTCGGAGAGTCCAGTACGCACTACACGAAGCTGCCCACCTATCCCCACTGCGTCGAACGTATCGAGCAAGCGCTTGGCCGACCAAAGCTGATTTATTTGATCCGCAATCCTGTCGAACGCGCCAAGTCACACTACATGCATGAGTGGACCATGGGCGTGATGGGCGGTGATCCTGAGGCGGCGTTAAAGAAACACCCGGTCATGGTCGACTACGGCCGGTATGCCATGCAACTCAAGCCTTACATCGAAGCGTTCGGCGTTGACCAGATACTGATGACCAGCCTGGAAACCCTCAGTACTCGCAAGGAAGCTGAACTGGCGCGAATCGGCGAGTTTTTGGGCGTAGAGGGGCCCTTTGAGTGGTTCGACGAAAGTGCTCGCCTCAATGCGTCGGCTGAGCGTATCCGGCGCTTCCCGCTATACGGCATGCTGATTGAAAGCCGACTGATGACAGTGTTGCGCCGAACCCTGGTCCCCCAGCGCCTGCGCCAGGCAGTGAAAAGCCGATTGCAGATTACGAAACGGCCCGAGTTTTCCGCTGAGGTTATTCGCGCGTTGGAGGCCGAGTTCACCAAGGACTATCTTGAACTCAAAACGCTGTTCCCCGACTGGCAGGCGCTAGATCTCAGTTATCCCTTTATCAATCGCTGACCATTTTTGACACCGACGAGGCGACGTCGTTGCTTGGCCTGTCAATACGCGCGTCAGCGACGGTAATCGAGCGCCGGCTCTCGGTCGCCCAGTAGCGCCTCGTATTCAAAATCAGGCCCGATTCGCCGTTGGTACTCGGCGCGGGCGCTCGCGATCAATGTGGGCTGCTCAAAGAGATCGATGGCCGTATTGGCGAGGGTTTTGGCGGCAACCATCATGCCTTTGTAGCCGATACTCATGCCGCCCGCTGCTGTCGCCTGCCAGCTGTGGGCCGGAGTACCCGGCACCCAGGTTGCTGCACGCATGGCTGCCATGGGAACGGTCCAACTGACATCTCCGGTGTCGGCAGACGCCTTGCCTCGGGTGAAAGTCATGGGCTGTACCTCGGCTGCTGACTCAATGGGAGGCAGCTCGCCACCGAGGGTCGCCTGGATTTTGCGGGCAAATTCTGTCTCGGCCTCGTTGTAGGTCACGCCGCCGACTTTGGTCAGATTCGCATGGAGAACGCCTGCGAGCGTTTCGTTGGGCAGTCGGGGGTAGGTGCCACCAATAATCTCAAAGCTCATTTCTGTCTCGGTGCCGAGCGCGGCGCCCCGGGCAATGTTCACCACGCGGTCCCAAACACTGCGTACTTCACTGACCAGCTCGTGGCGCACCACGTAATAGACCTCTGCGGTTCTCGGAACGATATTGGGCGCGCTGCCGCCGTCGGTGATTACATAGTGAATTCGGGTCGGTTCGGTGGTGTGCTCACGCAAGAGGTTAACCATATGGTTCATCGCCTCAACCCCGTCCAGCGCGGAGCGACCTCGTTCGGGTGCGGCTGCGGCGTGGGCGGACTGTCCGCTGAAACGAAACTTGCCGGAAATGGTGGCGAGGTTGGTGCCGGGGTTGGCGGTATTGGCGCCGTCTGAGTGCCAGCTGATCACCGCATCGACATCCTCAAACAATCCGGCCCGGACCATGTATACCTTGCCAGAGCCGCCTTCCTCAGCCGGTGTGCCGTAAAAACGGATGGTGCCGGAGGCCCCCGATCGATCGAGCCAACGCTTGGCCTCAATGGCGGCCGCCATCGACGCGGTACCGAACAAATGGTGCCCACAGGCCTGCCCCGGCGCCCCTGCCTGCGCGGGTTGTTCATGGGGCACAGGTGCCTGGGACATGCCCGGTAAAGCGTCGTATTCCCCGAGAATGCCGATCACGGGTGTGCCGCTGCCATAGGTCGCCACGAAGGCGGTCGGGATACCGGCGACGCCTGACTCGATTTCAAAACCTTCCTGCGCCAGCGTATCAGCCAAGAGCGCCGCGCTTTGGGTTTCCAGATAGCCAAGTTCGGGTTCGTTGAACAGGGTGCTGGCAATTGCCTGATAGTGCGGAGCATCCCGGTCCAGAGATGCCATCACCGCCATCTTGTCCGTGTCGGCCTGGGCAACCCCCGTCAGGGTGAACAGTGCAAGAATGGAAGCCAAGTGGCGGTATCGAGCCATGTCGATGCTCCTACGAAATCAGGTCAGCGAGAATTCCTCAAGTGTCAGCTGCTTGTCGTTCGCCCGCAAGCACCAGCCGGTATTGTGCCAATCGCCGAGCACGATGCGCTCGCCCTGCGCCAGCGCATGGCGCGCCGGGCGGTGGGTGTGCCCGTGGACGAGCCGCTCGACGCCTGCGTCGCTCATGGCCTGTGCGACTGCGCCAGCATTGACGTCCATGATGTCTTCGGCTTTGTTGCTGGCCGCATCGATGCTCATGGCCCGTAACTGTCGGGCCAGCTCACGTCGTTCGTCGAGGGGCTTGGCCATCATTTCCGCCTGCCAGGTGGGGTTATGGACCATGGCGCGGAAGCCCAGATAGTCGACGTCATCGGTGCACAGCGTATCGCCATGCATCAGCAGGGTTGGTGACCCGCAGAGGTCGATGGTCACACTGTCGCCCAGTAGTGTGGCGCCGGTATCACGCGCAAAGCGTTCACCGAGCATAAAATCTCGGTTACCACGCATGAGATATACCGCAGTCCCACGGCTGGACACCTCGGCGAGCGCTGTTCGGATTCGTTGGGTCAGCGGACCGTCGTCGTCATCTCCCACCCAGGCTTCGAAGAAATCGCCAAGGATGTAGAGCGCCGCTGCACCCCGCTCGCGATCGAGCAGGGCGTGGAAGCCAGCCTCGATGGCTGGCGTTGCATCACTCAGATGCAGATCGCTGATGAACAGCGTATCGGACAAGTGGGATTCCGGTGCTCAGTCTTCGAGCACGGTGACCGACTCGATGACCACGGGGTCGACCGGCACATCCTGGTGGCCGGCGCTGGAGCCGGTCTGTACGGCGCGGATTTTGTCGACCACATTGTCGCCTTCAACGACACGACCAAATACTGCGTATCCCCAGCCCTGCATGTTCTTGCCGCTGTGGTTGAGGAAATCGTTGTCCTTCACGTTGATGAAGAACTGGGCAGTGGCGGAGTGGGGATCCATGGTGCGCGCCATGGCGATAGTGCCGCGATCGTTGGCGAGACCATTGTCGGCCTCGTTCTCGATCGGCGCCTCGGTGGGCTTTTGGCCCATATCGGCGTCAAAACCGCCGCCTTGAATCATGAAGTTGTCGATGACGCGATGGAAAATGGTGCCGTCGTAAAAGCCGTTCTTGGCGTAGCTGAGGAAGTTCTCAACCGTCTTGGGCGCCTTCTCGCCGTCCAGCTCGAGGGTGATGTCGCCGAAGGTGGTTTTCATCAGAACGCGTGTCGCGGACATAGGACTTCCTTTCTTTTGGGTGGTTCGCTCGGGGGGGCGAATCCTACCCTGTTTTACCGACGATTGGGTACAGAATAGTACCCGAACTGTTTTTGGCCTGGTGGAGACCTGCCCAAGCTTGTGAAACCTGCCATCCTGACGCCGCTTGGTGCGCTTGATAGACTGCGCGGCTTGGTTTTTTAGGTGAGTCCATGGAATCCCCACTGCGCAGCAATTTCCTTCGTACCCGGGTCGCACAAGACCTGGAGTCTGGTGCCGTCGACGGCGTTGTCACCCGGTTCCCGCCGGAGCCCAACGGCTATCTGCATATCGGTCACGCCAAGTCGATTACCGTCAACTTTGGCTTGGCCACACAGTTTGGCGGGCAGTGTCATCTGCGTTTCGATGACACCAATCCTGAGAAGGAGAGCCAGGAATATATCGATTCGATCCAGGAAGACGTCCGCTGGCTTGGCTATGAGTGGCACGGGGATGTTCGTTTTGCCTCCAGCTATTTCCAGCAGCTTTACGAGTGGGCACTTTTCCTGGTGGATGCTGGTCTTGCCTATGTCTGCGACCTCAGTGCCGAGCAGGCCAGAGAGTATCGCGGGAGTCTCACCGAGCCCGGTCGCGACAGCCCCTATCGAGATCGCAGTGTCGCGGATAACCGCGATCTGCTCGAGCGAATGCGCGCTGGGGAGTTCGAGGAGGGCGCACGCGTATTGCGCGCCAAGATCGATATGGCGTCCCCCAATATCAATCTGCGCGATCCCATCTTGTATCGGATTCGCAAGGTGAGTCATCACCAAACCGGCGATGAATGGCCAATCTACCCGACTTACGACTTTGCCCATGGCCAGGAAGACGCTATCGAGGGCATCACGCACTCGATTTGCACACTTGAATTCGAGGACCACCGTCCGTTGTACGAATGGTTGATCGAGCACTTGCCGGTGCCCGCCAAGCCACAGCAGATCGAGTTTGCCCGCTTGAACACCAGCTACACCGTGACCAGTAAGCGCAAGCTCAAGCAGTTGGTTGATTCGGGTACCGTCGCGGGATGGGACGATCCGCGTATGCCCACGATTGCAGGTCTACGCCGGCGCGGCTATCCGCCGGCAGCGATCCGCCATTTCTGTGAAGAAGTGGGCACCTCGCGCTCCGACAGTGTGGTCGACGTCGCCATGCTGGAAAGCGCTGTACGGAATCACCTCAACGAAAACGCGCCCCGAGCTATGGCAGTGTTGAATCCGGTCAAGGTCAGTTTGAGCAATGTCAGCGAGGCAGAGGTGCTAACGCTACCCAACCATCCCAGCGATGATTCGCTTGGCACGCGCGAGGTCCCCTTTGGCGCGGAGCTCTGGATCGATGCGGAAGACTTCCGCGAAGAGGCCAACAAAAAGTACAAGCGACTGGTGCTGGGTAAGCGAGTACGTCTGCGTGGTGCCTATGTGATCGAGGCGGAGAGCTGCGACAAAGACGCGGATGGGAATATCACATTGATTCATGCCAGGGTCATCCCAGGCACGCTCGGTGAAGACCCGGAGGACGGTGTCAAGCCCAAAGGCGTGATCCACTGGGTCGACGCAGCCCAAGGGGTGACCGCCGAAGTGCGTCGCTACGATCGTCTTTTCAATGAAGAAAATCCCGGCCGCGCCGAGGATGTATTGGCGGCGGTGAATCCGTCTTCACTGACCATAATAGAGACGGCCGTGGTGGAACCCTCCCTACTGGAGGCAGCGCCCGAGACAGTGTTCCAGTTCGAGCGGGAGGGCTACTTCGTGGCGGATCGTTTTGACCACAGTGCAGCACGACCGGTTTTCAATATGACCATTGGTCTCAGGGACACCTGGAGTCAATCGAATGGCTGAGCTTTGGCTAACCAATACACTGGGTGGCGAGAAGCAGCGCTTCGAACCGATCAACCCGGACCGCGTCACCATGTATGTGTGTGGACCGACGGTTTACAACCTCGCGCATATCGGCAATGCCCGGCCTGTGGTCGTATTTGACGTATTGAATCGTGTACTGCGCGAGCTCTATCCCACCGTCGTCTATGCACGCAATATCACAGATATTGACGACAAGATCATGGTGGCAGCGCGGGAACAGGGCGTGGGCATCGATGCGATCAGCACCGAGTTCACCCTCAAGTATCGCGAGGATATGGGCGCGCTCAACACCCTGGCCCCCGACCTGGAGCCGCACGCCACAGAAAACATTGTCCCCATGATCGAGCTGATGCAGCGTCTGATCGATGGCGATCATGCCTATGCGGCTGAGGGGCATGTGCTGTTTTCAGTGCAGTCCATGGCGGAGTACGGCCGTTTGTCCGGCAGGCAGTTGGACGACATGCTGGCCGGCGCCCGTGTCGAGGTGGCGGACTACAAACGTCATCCGGGAGACTTCGTCCTCTGGAAACCCTCCAGCAGCGACGAGCCCGGCTGGGACAGCCCATGGGGGCGTGGTCGTCCGGGCTGGCATCTAGAGTGTTCGGCGATGATTAAGGCTCACCTCGGTGATGCCATCGACATTCACGGTGGTGGCCGAGACCTGATCTTTCCGCATCATGAGAACGAGATAGCGCAGAGTTGTTGTGGCTACGGTGGCGACTTCGTTCGCTACTGGGTGCACAACGCCTACATCGACATGGACGGCGAAAAGATGTCCAAGTCATTGGGGAACGTGCGCACCGTGCGCGAGCTGCTGCAGAGCTACCGGGGTGAAGTCCTGCGTTTTGCGCTGTTATCCGCCCACTATCGTTCGCCGCTGAATTTTTCCGGCGAATTGTTGGATGCCGCCAAGGCGACGCTTGATGGCTTCTACAGTGCGCTGCGGGCCGTGCAGCATGTGCAGGCGCCCGAGGGTGATGTGTCTGGGTCACCCGTGTTCGAGGCGTTACTCGATGACATCAATACGCCTCAGGCGATCGCTGAGTTGCATGCCTTGGTCAAGGCCCTTAACAAGGCGGCCCCCGAGGAGCAGGCTGCGGCAAAATCCGCGGTGCTCGCCGCGGGTGCCATTCTGGGACTGCTGGGTGAAGACCCCGAGGTCTGGTGCACGGCTGGCGCGGAGGGGGATCTCGACGCCGATGCTATCGAAGCGCTGGTCGCAGAACGCGCCGCCGCCAAGGTTAACCGTGATTTCGCCCGGTCGGACGAGATACGCGATGAGCTCAGTGCTGCCGGCATCGTGCTTGAAGACAGTCCCGAGGGCACACGTTGGCGCCGTGAAT
>CAYZWL010000079.1:0-10350 GCA_964482195.1 uncultured Alteromonadaceae bacterium
GCTAAAAAACGCGAAGCTGCGAAAGAAGAAAAAAAGAAAGCCGCAGCCATGAAAAAGCTGCAAAGCATGATGTCGGAAATGGGACTGTCCGCGGCCGACCTCGCCAAGCTCTCGGGTAACGCACCCAAGAAGCGCGGCCGCAAGCCTGGCAAGAAAAAAGCAGCAAGCAAAGTTGCGCCCAAGTATGAAATTAAAGCCAACGGCGAGACCATTCGCTGGACTGGTCGCGGCCGTATGCCAGTGGTATTCCGTGAGTTTGTCGAATCCGGCGGCTCGCTGGAGAAATGCCTGATTAAGTAATCAGCGATTACCGCCGTTTGCTTCGTTGTAGGCGGCAAGCACGTCTTCAGGGTTACCATTCATTCGAATGGTGCCCTGATCGAGCCACACGACGCGGGTGCACAAGTTTTTAATCTGCTGTTCAACATGGCTGACGATCACCACTCCCCGTTGATCGTCGAACTGTTCCACCAGCGCCTTGCGCGCCTTCAGTCGAAATGGCGCGTCGCCAACACCCAAGACTTCGTCCACGAGTAACACCCGGGCCTTATTCAACAAGGCCGTCGCAAATCCGAGCCGCGCTCGCATACCCGAAGAATAGCTTTTCACCGGCTCGTCAAAAAAATCACCCAGCTCGCAGAAGGCTTCGATATCTCGCAGTAGCGCCGCAGATTCGGACCGACCAAAGCCCTGTAGCACCGCCGACAGATAAGCGTTTTCGCGCCCGGTGAGGTCATCGCGAAAACCCAGCCCCAGACTCAACAGCGAGACCGTCGCACCATCCGACCAATCAACATCGCCGGAGAGCGGCGCGAAGATCTTCGCCATCACCCGCAGCAACGTTGATTTGCCAGCACCATTACTGCCGATCAACCCCAGTCGTTCACCCGGGGCCAGCTCGATATCGACTCCGCGCAGCACTTCATGGCTGCCACCTTCGTGGTCACTGGCCATCGCATAGCTCATGCGCACGTTACTGAGTCGCAACAAATAGCTCACATGGTCACCACTCGGCGGGCAATCCAGAAATTAAGCCGTTGATACACGGCAAACACCACCAGTGTCGCGACCAACAGACTGGCACCCAGCACGCCCAAATGAAGTGCATCGGGCACCTCACCGGCCAGTAAGATCGCGCGATACGCCTCAAGCAAAAATGCCAGCGGGTTTAACAGCAACAACCAGTCGGCGGCTTTGGTATTGGGAATACTGCCGATGTCCCAGAACACCCCTGAAACAAACAACAACAACACCATGCCCAGATTAATCATGATGACAAAATCGCGCTTCAGGCAGACCAGCAACGCACCCACTGCCGCACAAAAGGTAATCAATAACGACTGCACAAGAATGACGGGCAGTAGCCAAAGCCAGCTCGCTTGCGGCGTATGGCCATTGAGCGCCAGATACCCAAGCATCAGGAGAAACACCGCTGACTGCTTGTAAAAGCCCTCCTGGACGACAGCCATGGGGAATATCAATTTCGGCATATCGCGCTGACCGATCAAGCCCCGGGCAACCACCAGACTGCTGGCGGCCTGATTCACACTTTTCGAGAACCAGATAAAAGCCAGCTTCCCAACCACCAAAAAGGCCAGGAAGTCCGGTTGCTGGGTGCCCAACAGCTGATAGAAGACCAGGTAAAACACCGACACATAGAGCAGCGGCTCGAGCACCCACCAGAAATAGCCAAAGAAATAACGGCGCGCGTCGGCCTTCAGCGCGAACCGTGCGAGGGTATCAATAAGTAGTAAGTAGCGGGAGAAAGACAAGCGCGAGCCTTTACAGGTAGCACATCACCCGTGGGTGATGGAAAACGATCCGGTCTGCCAACACTTCGCGGTTTCCCGAGAAGCGCGGGTAGCGCATCATACCACTCCCAATCTCCTCAACCGGTAGGCAATCTTGAGCCCCATCAAAATAGGACACCAGCCACGCAAACGGTTTGGCCAAAACTTTCTGCGGGATGATGCAGTCATCCAGGGTATCGCTCGCGCCGTTTCGCCGGTGGCCGACGACCATCTTGTAGAGATCGGGCCCGGAGAGGGTGTACTGACGGCGGCGCTGCTCGCTGCCGAGTGTCGACTGGACGCCATTGAATTGGATCGGGATCTGATCACCCGTCTCCTGGCGTCATTTAGCATCTACAAAGGTTTCAAGCTCCACAGCGCTGACGCGCTCAAGTTCGACTTCCGCGCGCTGGCGGCCCCGGGCGAGAAGCTGCGCATTGTGGGCAACCTGCCCTACAACATTTCGACACCGTTGATTTTCAAGCTGCTCGAGCTCACAGATCTCGTTCAGGACATGCACTTTATGCTGCAGAAGGAGGTCGTGGAACGCCTGGCTGCCGGACCCGGCGGTAAGGATTGGGGCCGGCTGGGGATCATGGCCCAATTCGATTGCGAGGTCAGTCATCTATTCGATGTGCCGCCAGAGGCGTTTTTCCCACCGCCCAAGGTAGACTCGGCCATCGTCCGACTCGTACCCCGCCCCACGGACTCACGCCTGGACTGCGATCGCAGCAACCTAGCCAAGGTCGTACAAATGGCATTTGCGCAACGCCGCAAGACCCTGCGCAACAATCTCAAGGGCGTATTTGAGGATGACCAGTTAGAAGCACTGGGCGTAGACCCAAGTGCCAGGGCAGAAACGCTGAGCCTCGAAACCTACGTCGCACTTGCGAATCGGCTGATGTCACCGTGACCACCTATGCCATCGGCGACATCCAGGGTTGTTTTGGCGCTTTTCAGGCGCTGCTCGATAAAGTGGCATTTAACCCAGCCAAAGACTGCCTGTGGTCAGTGGGGGATCTGGTCAATCGTGGCCCGGACAATCTCAGCACCCTGCGCTGGTTCCATGCTCATCAGGACTGCGTCCGTGTCGTACTCGGCAACCACGATCTCCACCTGCTCGCCGCCGCAGCCGGCGCCAAGAAGCTGGGCAAATCAGACAACCTCGAGGATGTGCTTGAGGCTCCCGACCGGCAGGTATTGTTGGAATGGCTCGCCCAGCAGCCGCTGCTTTATAGGGAGGGGAATACCATCCTCACCCACGCGGGACTGCCACCCGACTGGAGCGCCGACGACGCAGAGCGGTATGCGGCGGAGGTTTCAGCCGTATTGCGCAGCAATAGCGCGGCGCACTTTTACCACCACATGTATGGCAACGAACCTCGCCGCCTGAGCCCACAGTTACGCGGTATGGCGCGGCTGCGCGCCATCACTAACAGCCTCACGCGCATGCGTTTTTGTACGCCCAGTGGCTGGCTGGACTTCAAGCACAAGGGGGCCCCGCAAGCGCTGGATGCCACCCTCAATGGCGAACCGCTCAACCCCTGGTTCGAGCAGCGTCAGCCCGACGGCGTGCGGGTGATTTTTGGGCACTGGGCTTCGCTGGACGGACAAACCCACCGCGATGACCTCGAAGGCCTGGATACCGGCTGCGTCTGGGGAGGCGCGCTCACACTGCTCGATATCAATAGCGGGCAGCGCTGGCAGCACCGCTGCGGGCCAACCGCGCCATGAGCGGCGACTCACCTGCCTCTGGATTTGCACTGGATCTCGAGGTCTACAAGGTCGGGGGTGCCGTTCGAGATCTTTTGCTCGATTATCCGAGCCAAGAGACCGATTGGGTGGTTGTTGGCGCGACATCAGCCGATATGTTGTCGAGAGGTTTTCGGCAGGTCGGCAAGGACTTTCCGGTGTTTCTGCACCCCGCCAGCCAAGAAGAATATGCGCTGGCACGCACCGAACGAAAATCCGGGCACGGCTACCATGGCTTCGCCTTGCACGCCGACCCTTCGGTGACTCTCGAGCAGGACCTCACCCGCCGGGACTTGAGCATCAATGCCATGGCCATGGATGCAGCGGGCACCATCATCGACCCACATCACGGCCAAGCGGATCTTAGGTCACGGGTACTGCGCCACGTATCACCGGCATTCACCGAAGACCCCCTGCGAGTCTTCAGGGTCGCCAGGTTCGCTGCGCGCTATCACCACCTGGGATTTACCGTGGCCCCCGAGACCCTGGCGCTCATGTCGGAGATCGTGCACCAAGGGGAGCTCGAGTATCTGTCGCCCGAGCGCATCTGGACCGAAACCGAGCGCGCGCTGGCCGGTCCTGACCCAGCGATTTACTTCCAAACGCTGCAGCGCTGCGATGCGCTGGCGCCGATATTCCCGGGCGTCGAAGATGCGCTATGGCTACTGGAGCGTGTCACACCGCTGGTCTCAGGGCCCCGGCAGCGCTGGGGTGCGTTGATGGCCACCGTGCCAATGCTGCAGCTCGAGCACATCGCCAGCAGCCTCAAACTACCCAAGAGTTACAGCGAGTTTGCAAGGCACCTCGCCGGCTGGTTGCGTCAGGTGGATTTGCAATCCCCAGCCAGCATTCACGAGGCCATTACCGGCCTAAAAGTGGCCCGCAAGCCTACGCTGCTCGATGACTTTGCCCAGACCCTGGCAGCACTCGACGGTGTGCCAACTGACCAGCATGCGCTGGGGACCTTCTTGTTGGCCGCGCGAAGCGCATTACTGGGCGTAACATCCGCCCCATTCATCGCCCAAGGCATTGAGGGTCCGGCGCTGGGTGCCGCCATCAAGGCCGAGCAAATCGCTCGGCTCGCGCAGCTCATGCAGATTCACGATCTGAGACAGATCAATGTGGCAGGGCCCAGCCAGGGGGCAACCACCCACCACTGATATCAGTCGGGCACCGCACCGCGGGTGATACGGACACCGACCGCATCCGCCTGGGGAACCGCCCCCGGCTTGGTCAACGATAACGTCAGGGTCGCCACCGCAAACTCCCGCAGTATCAATTGCGCTAGGTGCTCGGCCAGCGCCTCCAATAATTGAAAAGACGACGCCTCGACTTGCTCGACCACGCGGCGCGACACCTCGGCGTAGTCCAGAGCGTCTTCGAGGGCATCGCTCTCCCTCGCCTTGCGGGTATCGCAGCTGAGTTCGAGATCGATCACCAACTGCTGGCGAATCTCACGCTCCCAGTCGTAAGCACCGATCACCGAGTCAGCGCGCAGCCCACTGATGAACACCTTATCCATGGGTACTCGCGGTGGCCTGCGGGGCAGACAATTCGGTCATGGGCCAGCGCGCGCGAACCTCGGCTTCGGACCCATCGCGCTCGCCTGCCAGCAAGCGCTGGGCACCTGCGAAAGCGATCATCGCGCCGTTGTCGGTACAGAGGCGCAGCGCAGGGTAGTACACCTTTGCCCCTTCTTTCTCCAGCTTGTCGGCCAACACGGCTCGCAGACGCTTATTGGCACTCACCCCGCCCGCCATCACCAGACGGGATAAGCCCTCCTGTTTGAGCGCGCGGCGGCACTTGATCATCAGCGTATCCACAACGGCCAGTTCGAAGGCTCGGGCGATATCGGCACGATCCTGATCACTCAACCCCGTCTCGCGCTGACACTGCCGCACAGTGGTCAGGGTGTGGGTCTTGAGGCCACTGAAACTCATATCCAGGCCCGGGTGCTTGACCATGGGCCGCGGAAACTGAAACCGCTCCGGATCCCCCTGTTCTGCGAGGGCCGCGACATGGGGGCCGCCGGGATAGGGCAAGTCCAGCATCTTGGCGGTCTTGTCGAAGGCCTCCCCGGCCGCATCATCAAGGGACTCACCCAATAAGCGGTATTGGCCAAGACCATCCACCCGGACCAACTGGCTATGCCCCCCAGACACCAACAAGGCGACAAAAGGATAGGCGGGGGGATCGTCAGCCAATAACGGCGCCAACAAGTGCCCCTCCATATGGTGAACACCCAGACTGGGCACACCGAGACTGAAGGCGAGTGACCGAGCCAGCGTGGCCCCGACCATCAATGCACCAATCAAACCCGGGCCTGCCGTATAAGCCACGGCGTCGATATCGGACTTTGCATGGCCTGCCTCGTCGAGCACCTGCTCGATCAGCGGCAGTGTTTTACGAATATGATCACGCGAGGCCAGCTCTGGCACCACACCGCCGTATTCGGCATGCACAGCGACCTGTGAATACAGCGCATCCGCAACGAGACCGCGCTCTGTGTCGTACAGGGCGATACCGGTTTCGTCGCAAGACGTCTCAATTCCCAATACCAACATGGCTTTCCGCAATGTCCAGACTGATTCAAAAAGGGGGGCAATGATCGCGCGAACAGCCGCACCGGAAAAGCCCGGCAGCCACCGGGCGGCCCGCCCCATCATTGAGGAATAGTAGCCCTTTGCAATTGAAAAGCAGCGCGCATATACTTCGCGCCCCTTTATCTGGCGACTGCGCATGGGCGCAGCTGCCGAACCAACAGGAACCGTTTAATGCCTCAAGTTAAGGTCAAGGAAAACGAGCCCTTCGACGTGGCGCTGCGCCGCTTCAAGCGCTCCTGCGAAAAAGCTGGCGTTCTCGCCGAAGTACGCAAGCGTGAGCACTACGAGAAGCCCACCACTGTACGCAAGCGCGCCGCCGCGGCTGCCGTCAAGCGCCACCTGAAGAAGCTCGCTCGCGAAAACCGCAAGCGTCAGCGTCTGTACTGATCGCACGATGAGCGATACCGCTGCCCTGGTGGCGGCAGTCAAGGCGGAAATGAAAGCCGCCATGAAGGCCAAGCAAAAAGAGCGCCTCGCCACCATCCGTCTGATTCAGGCCGAGTTCAAGCGCGTCGAAGTTGACGAGCGCATTGAAATCGATGACGCCCGCGCACTGACCATTCTCGACAAAATGGTCAAGCAGCGCCGCGATTCAGCCACCCAATACCTCGATGCAGGCCGCGAAGAACTGGCCGCGATCGAGCAGGCGGAAATTGAAGTGATTCAGGGCTTTCTGCCTGAACAGCTGTCAGCCGACGAAATCAGCGCCATGATCGACGAGGCCCTCGCCGGCATCGACGCGACCGGCATGGCCGCCATGGGCCCGCTGATGGGCCAGCTCAAGCCAAAGCTTGCGGGCCGCGCCGACATGGGCGAAGTCTCAAAGCTCGTTAAGGCCAAGCTGAACGCCTGACCACTCATTGGGGGCTCGCCCCCAATGCTCCAGCAAACTCCGACGCACCCGGCGCGCCAAGCGCAGTAGAATGAGCGCATGGCTCGCATTCCCCAGAAATTCATCGACGACCTGCTCGACCGCCTGGACGTGGTTGAAGTCGTGGACCGGCGGGTCAAACTCAAGAAAACGGGCAAAAACTACTCAGCCTGCTGCCCCTTTCACGATGAAAAAACGCCCTCGTTCAGCGTCAACCCCGAAAAACAGTTCTATTACTGCTTTGGTTGCGGGGCGGGCGGCAACGCCATCGGCTTCGTGATGGATTACGAGCGCCTCGAGTTTCCCGAAGCGGTTGAAAGCCTCGCCCAGAGCGTCGGCCTCGAGGTTCCCAAAGAGGAGACCCGACCCGGGCAGGAGCAGCGCAGCGACAGCAACAAACCCCTGCACGAGTCCCTCGAGCATGCGGCACAGTTCTTCGAATACTCGCTGCGCAAGCATCCAGATGCCAAGCGCGCAGTCACCTATCTGAAGCAGCGCGGCCTGACCGGTGAAATTGCGAAGACTTACCGCCTGGGGTTTGCACCGCCAGGCTGGGATAACCTGCTGTCCAACCTCGGCAAGGACGAAAACGCCCGCAAACGACTGATGACCACTGGCATGCTGGTGAAAAATGACAAGGGCCGCACCTACGACCGCTTCCGCGACCGCATCATGTTTCCGATCGTCGACCAACGTGGTCGAGTGATTGCTTTTGGCGGCCGGGTCCTCGGTGACGACAAGCCCAAGTACCTGAACTCACCTGAGACACCAGTGTTCGCCAAGTCCCGAGAGCTGTATGGCCTGTACCAAGCCAGACGCAGCAACCGTAGCCTGGACCGGGTGGTGGTCGTCGAGGGATACATGGATGTCATCGCCCTCGCCCAATATGGTGTCACCTATGCAGTGGCGACGCTGGGCACAGCAACCAGCGAAGCGCATCTTGAGCGCCTGTATCGAATGACCCCCGAGGTGGTGTTCTGCTTCGATGGCGACGAAGCCGGCCGCAAAGCCGCCTTCCGCGCGCTGGAGGCCGCGCTGCCCGCTATGCAGGATGGACGACAAGCACGTTTTCTGTTCCTGCCCGAGGGTGAGGACCCTGACACACTGGTGCGCGAGAAAGGCCAGGACTATTTCGAGAACTTGCTCGACCACGGTACACCGCTCGAAGACTTCCTGTTTGCACACACTGCTGAGGGCCTCGACACAGACTCGACCCAGGGCAGGACACGTTGGGCAAAACTGACCATGCCGTATCTGTTTAAGCTGCCCGACGGGCTGTTCCGCGACCTCATGATGAAGTCGCTGGCCGACCGATCTGGTATCGAGATTGAGGGGCTCAAGCGCTTGCAGCCTGCCGAGCCCGACCCTGTAGAGCCCCCAGCACCACCAGCCTCGCAACCCCTTGATGCGATGGATGGGAGCCATGCACCGCCCGAGTACGAAGATCTGCCCCCACCGGACTACGAGGACATTCCCTACGGGGAGCCAGAGCCTGACTTTGCCGACGAGCCATACAACACGCTGGTTTTTTCACCCCGCGACCCGGTACACCGATTGATCGGACTGGTCGTGCTCAAACCGCAGTTGGCCCTGGATTTGCAGGCCGAGCCACCTCCCACCGACGCAGGCTCCGTAGGCGAGAGTCCGGCGATGAATCTGCTCAACGCCCTGCTCAAGCAGTCCAGGGAACAGCAAGACATCACCACAGCGGCCCTGCTTGGCTACTGGTACGGCACACCAGAAGGCGAGTTTTTGGCGGAGCTGGCGGGGCGCGAGTTGCTCGAGGACGAGCAGGGTCTCGGTGAACTCGCCAAGGCCCTGTGGGGCAAACTCTGCGCGGTTGATTCGGTGTCGCGCACCCGACACCGTCTGATGGAATTGCGCAGCAAGGACTACGCCGCTCTCAACGATGCTGAAAAACGCGAAATGCTCGAACTCACCGGGGAATTACGGCGTTTGACAGGCAAGAAATGAGCCGGTTTGCGCCCTTTGCACCCGCCCGCACGGGCAATCTAGGAAAATGCCGCAAAATCCGACACATAGGGTCGTTTTGATGGCATGGATCCGATAGCCCGGTTATAATATAGGGCTATCCTTTCTCACCACGTCATCACAGGTCCCCGCATGTCCGACCGCGTGCATCAACAGTCACGTCTGAAAGCCCTGATCGCCAAAGGCAAGGAACAGGGTTACCTCACCTACGCTGAGGTGAACGACCATCTCCCACAAGACATTTCCGAACCGGATCAGGTCGAAGACATCATCCAGATGATCAACGACATGGGCATCCAAGTGTTTGAACAGGCACCGGACGCCGATGAACTGATCATGACCGAAGGCGACCAATCCGCCGACGACATTGCTGCCGCCGAGGCCGCCGCCGCACTGGCCGCGGTGGAGAACGAAGCCGGCCGCACCACTGACCCCGTGCGTATGTACATGCGCGAGATGGGCACCGTAGAACTGCTGACCCGCGAAGGCGAGATCGTGATCGCCAAGCGCATCGAGGAAGGCATTCGCGAACTCATGGCAGCACTGGCCTGGTACCCAGGCGTGGTGCGCAAACTGAGCGACGAGTACGACCTGGTCGCCAAGGAAGAGCGCAAACTCTCCGACATCCTCGTGGGCTATCTCGACCCGGCGGAGCATGTACCGTCTGCCCAGGAAATTGCCGAGGCCAACGCCAACAAAGGCAAGGATGACGACGACGACGACAACACGGACAACGGTCCGGACCCCGTCGAGGCGAAGAAGCGTTTCACCGCGCTCAAGCGCCAGTGCACCAAAACCGAGAAATCCATTGTTGCTAACGGCCGCGATAGCAAGCAGGCCCAGGGCGAGATGGAAAAACTCGGTGAGTTGTTCAAGTTCTTCAAGCTGACGCCGCGCGTATTCGATCCGCTGATTGAGGAGCCGCGAGTGGCCCTCGCCGGCCTGCGCGAATGTGAGCGTGAAATCATGCGTATCGCTGTTCGCGACTGCCGTATGGATCGCAAGGAGTTCATCAAGAGTTTCCAGGGTTCCGAGAGCGATATGCGCTGGGTATCCCGCGTAGCACGCAAGAAAGACGTCGGCGCCCGCATCAACAACCACAAAGATGAGATCCAGCGCCTGCAGCGTGCCATCGCGGCTATCGAGGAAGGCACCGGCCTGACCACGACCGAGATCAAAGAGATCAACCGCCGCATGAGCATGGGTGAAGCCCGTGCCCGCCGCGCCAAAAAGGAAATGGTCGAGGCCAACCTGCGCCTGGTGATCTCCATCGCCAAGAAGTACACCAACCGCGGCCTGCAGTTCCTTGACCTCATCCAGGAAGGCAACATCGGCCTGATGA
>CAYZWL010000080.1:0-10197 GCA_964482195.1 uncultured Alteromonadaceae bacterium
CGACACGACTCATTGATCCGGCAATCCAAACATCGCAGGCAAAAAAAAGCCCCGCTATGCGGGGCTTTTTCATGGGGTGGAACTTCAGGCGGCCTTGGGGCCCGCGGCGATGATGGCATCGCTGATGTCGAAGTTCTTGATGTTTTCCTGGAACAGGGTCGCCAGCTTGCTGGCCTGTTCGTCGTAGGCGGCGTCATTGCCCCATCCTGCACGGGGGTCCACGTACTTGGGGTCGACGCCAGGAATCTCAACCGGGAAGTCGAGGTTGAGCGTATCGATATGCTTGGTCTCGGCGTTGAGCAATGCGCCGCTTTGAGCCGCGTGCACGATCGCGCGGGTGACCGGGATTGGGAAGCGTGAGCCGGTACCGCCCGGTGCACCCGAACCGCCGGTCCAGCCGGTGTTGATCAGGTATACCTGGCTGCCGAAGTCTTCGATGCGCTTCATCAGCAGTTCGGCGTAGTCGCCGGCAGGGCGTGGCATGAACGGTGCGCCAAAGCAGGTGGAGAAGGTCGGGTGCACACCCGCTTCCGCACCGACCTCGGTGGATCCAACCCGTGCGGTGTAACCCGACAGGAAGTGGAATGCTGCCGCTTCCTTGGAGAGGATCGATACCGGTGGCAAAACGCCCGAGACGTCGCAGGTCAGGAAGATGACGCACTTGGGCTCACCGCCCGCGTTGGCTTCGGTGCGCTTCTCGACGTGCTCGAGTGGGTAGCAGCAGCGGCCGTTTTCGGTGAGGCTGGTGTCGTCGTAGTCCGCGTGACCCTTCTCGTCGAGGACCACGTTCTCGATGATGGCGCCGAAACGAATCGCGTCCCAGATGATGGGCTCGTTCTTCTGGCTCAGGTTGATGGTCTTGGCGTAGCAACCGCCCTCGAGGTTGAAGACAGCACCCTTGGTCCAGCCGTGCTCGTCATCACCGATGAGGTAGCGCTCGGGGTCAGCAGACAGCGTGGTCTTACCGGTGCCGGACAGGCCGAAGAACAGTGTGGTCTGGCCGTCGTCGCCAACGTTGGCCGAGCAGTGCATCGGCATCACGTCTTTCTCTGGCAGCAGGAAGTTCTGCACCGAGAACATCGATTTCTTCATTTCACCGGCGTAGCGCATGCCGGCGATCAGTACCTTGCGTTGACCAAAGTTGACGATCACGGTGGCGTCAGAGTTGGTGCCGTCGCGCTCGGGGTCGCAGACGAAGGTAGGCACGTTGAGTACCTTCCACTCGGGCTTGTTGGCCGGGTTGTACTGCTCGGGGCGAATAAACATGTTACGGGCGAAGAGCGACAGCCATGCCCAGGGCGTCGTGACCTTGACCGGCAGGTAGTGGTCACTGTCGGCACCCACGTGCAGGTGCTGGACGAAGGTATCCCCTTGGTTGACGTGGGCTTTCACGCGGTCCCAAAGCGCATCAAACTTGTCGGCGTCGAAGGGCTTGTTGACGCTGCCCCAACCGATCGCGTCCTCGCTGGAGGGTTCGCGCACGATAAAGCGGTCTGCCGGAGATCGGCCAGTACGCTTGCCAGTTTCCACGCGCAGGGCGCCCGTGTCAGAGAGGACGCCTTCGCCGCGGGCAATGGCAGTTTCGATCAACTGGGCATGGCTCAGATCGGAGAACTTCTGAACCGCCGACACGTCAGTTTCTGTGCTCATAGGATGGGATATTCCAACTTAGGGGGCTGAATAGGCTTGAAAATTTGGGACCGCATTCTAATGCAGTATGCGGTCATCCGCGAGGGTTGGCAGTGCCGAGCGCTCGAAACTGTAGACCACGCCACACATCTCGCAGGTCATGCTGATTTCGCCGGTGTCCTCCAGCGCCGCCTCAAGTTCTTCGGGGGGCAGCAGGGACAGCGCATCGAGGCTGCGCTGGCGGGTGCAGCGGCAGCGGAAGCTGATGGTCTCTGGCGGAAATACCTGCAGGTCCTGCTCGTGATAAAGGCGGTGCAGGATCGGCCCGGGCGCCAGGTTGAGCAGCTCATTGTTTTCGAGTGTTTCGGCGAGGATACGCGCTGTTTGCCACTGATCCTCCCTATCTGACGCTTGTTGGGCGATCTGTGCGGGCAGTTGCTGCAGCATCAGACCGGCGGCGTCGTGACCATCGGCGGTCAGTACAAATTCGGTGTGCAGTTGCTCAGATTGCAGGAAGTACTCGTTCAGTGCGGCGGCCAGGCTGCCCCCGTCCAGGGCAACAATGCCCTGGTAGCGCTGACCGCCGTCGCGCTCGATGGTGAGGGCCAGCTGACCGTCTTGAATCAGGTCCATTGGCCGCTCGGCCTGATAATGAGTATCACCTCGTGCTATGCCGCGAATCTCCCGATCGCTGGAGCATTCGACCATCAGCAGCGAGAGAGGACCTTCGCCACGGGCCTGTAAAACGATGCGTCCGTTGTACTTGAGGTTGTTACTGATCAGGACCGCAGCGACAACGAATTCCCCGAGCAGTGTCGCCACGGCGGTCGAATAGCCGTGCTCACCCAGCATTTCCCGATAGGCCGGTCCGAGGCGCACGAGCTCGCCGCGAATGTCGGCGTCGCTGAACAGGAAACGGGTGCTGATGTCGGCTGTGGAGGTGGCTGCCATGCTGTGATTATATCCGTGCTGGGTTTGTCACGCGGCATCCTGCGAAGCAAGTCATCCGGCAGAATGGAGGCAGCACACTGAGCACAGTAACCATTGAACGTGTCCACGACCTTGATCAGCAGGCGTGTGACGATGCGCTCGACGAATTGGAGGCCTACCTGACTGCAGAGTTTGCGGCGCGGGTCACGCGACGTGGCGGGCGGCTGGGCTTTTCGGGCCCCGGCTTCGACGGCAACGTCTGCATCGAGCCGGGCCTTGCCTCCGGCCAGATCAAGCTGGGCTTACTGGCTCGCCCGTTTCGGCGGCAGTTGGAGGCGGAGATCAATCGCCATCTGGACGCCCGTTTGGGCGCCTGAGGGCTTGGACAGCGGTATTTAGCTGGCGAGCGCCTTGACCTTGGCGTTCAGGCGGCTCTTGTGGCGAGCGGCCTTGTTCTTCTTGATGATGCCGCGGCCTGCCATGCGGTCGATGACCGGCACTGCACTATCAAAGGCAGTACGAGCAGCTTCAGCGTCGCCACTGCGAACGGCGGCAATAACCTGCTTGATCTTGGTGCGTACCAGCGAACGAAGGCTGGCGTTGTGGGCACGACGCTTGTCGTTCTGGCGAGCGCGCTTGCGAGCTTGTGGTGAATTGGCCACAGTGATTCTCCGAGGGGTCTAAAAAAGGCGCGCAATCATCCTAGAACCGCGGCGCCCTGTCAACACGGTGCCTCAGAAGCTGAGCCAGATGAGGACCCAGCCCAACAGTGCAACGCCAATGGCCTGGCCGGCCTTGTCCAGACGGAACAACCCGTAGAGGTAGCCCACGGGAGGCAGCAGAAATGAGAACATGCCCCAGGCTTGGTCCTCTTTCCATGAGGCGATGAGTAGCAGTACCCAGCTGGTGAGCAGTGCTGCGGCACCAAGTACCATCAAAAATGCGTTCGAAGCTTCCATATCAGGTTTCCGGAATGTAGGTTTCGCGTCGGCGGCGAAGGTTACCAGAAACTTGGTGGTGCAAAAGCCCTAGCCAGTGTAATTCCAGAAATGAAGTGATGACTGAGACAGCAACCAAAACCGACCCCTATGCCGAGATTCGCCCCTATAACAACGCGGAGGCTCCGGCTGTCCTTGAGCGGCTGGCTAGAGATTCTGAGCTTGTAGACGCGCTGGCGCGCCTGCGACTACCTCGTTTGTCGGGCTGGCTGCCCTGGTTGGCCAGAGCCGTAGTGGGGCGCTGGTTGCGTGCCCAACTCGGCTCCCTGCACACGGTCGAAGACCTGCAGATGTTCATCAAGCCGCATCTGGAACGGGTGATTGCAGACACATCCACCTTCACCAGCAGCGGCCTCGGGGAGATTGATCCCGAGGCGTCCCACCTGTTTATCAGCAATCATCGCGACATCGCGATGGACCCGGCCTATGCCAATTACACCCTGCACCGGGCAGGGCACCGCACACTCAGCATTGCGATCGGCAGCAATCTGCTCAAGAAGCCATGGGTCGCTGATCTCATGCGTCTCAACAAGAGTTTTATTGTCCGGCGTGACATCACCGGGCCCCGTGAGTTGCTTGCGGCCTCGAAACAGTTGTCGGCTTATATTCGTCATGTGGTTGAGAACAACGAGGGGCCCGCCTGGATCGCCCAGCGCGAAGGGCGCGCCAAAGATGGCCGTGATGCCACCGAGGCCGCGGTGATCAAGATGTTGTCCCTGTCGCGGGATCGCAAGACCGAGACCAACGGCGACGCCCTGGCAGCACTCAGGATCGTGCCGATGGCGATTGCCTATGAGTTGGATCCCTGTGACGGGCGCAAAGCCGCTGAACTGGCGGCCGGCAGCGATTACCAGAAGGCTGAGTTTGAGGATGTGGCGTCGATTGGTCTTGGCATCTCCGGCTACAAGGGCTGTGTGCATCTGGCCTTTGGTCGACCGATTGTCGACAGCAGCCTTGACGTCGATGGCGTGGTCGCTGACATCAACCGCCAGGTGACCGAGCTCTATGCGCTCTTCCCCACCAATCTGTGGGCCTGGGAGATGTTGCACGGGCAATCGGTGCCCGCAGATTTGCCCCGTCGTCGCGGTGTGGTGGATCGCAGCACCTTCGAGCAGCGGGTTCAAGACTGTCCCGAGGCCCACCGACCGTATTTGCTGGCGATGTACGCCAATCCCGTTAGCGCCGCCCTCGAGGCCCGCCAGCAGTCACAGGAGCCCGTTTCGATTGCTGGATGAGTCGCTGAAAGACGAAATCCGTACGGCGTACCAGTCCCTGGTAGAGGCGCGCGGGCTCAAGCCCCGTTTGGGCCAGCGGCAGATGATTGCCGAAGTTGCCAATGCCCTGGGTGACCCCGAGGCGCCCGAGCCGATCGCGGTGGTAGAGGCTGGCACTGGCACCGGCAAAACCATCGCCTACACCCTGGCGGCAGTCCCGGTGGCGAAAGCCCGCGGCAAGCACCTGGTGATCGCCACGGCGACGGTGGCACTGCAGGAACAACTGCTGCTCAAAGACCTGCCCGACATTCTCAAGCACAGCGGTCTCGATTTCTCGTTGCAGATCGCCAAGGGCCGGGGCCGCTATGTCTGCCTGCAAAAGCTGGATCAGGGGTTGGCGGGCACGGCCACACCAACGTTGATCCCGCTCTACCCCGATGAGTTCGAAGGGGCCGATGCTGGTGACACAGCGCTGATGGAATCGATGCTGAACGTGCTGGGTACCGGTGAATGGGATGGTGACCTCGATGCCTGGCCGGTAGCTTTGACGGGTCGCGAGCGTCGTCAGGTCACCTCGGATACTTTTCAGTGCAGTGGACGGCGATGTCCACATATCGCCCAGTGCAGCTTTTTTCGCGCTCGGGACGGTTTGGCCGAAGTCGATGTGATCGTGACCAACCACGACCTGGTGCTCTCCGATCTCAAACTCGGTGGGGGGGCCATCCTGCCGCCACCCGAGGACTGCCTGTTTGTGTTCGATGAAGGCCACCGTCTGCCTGAAAAATGCCTGAGCCACTTCGTTTTGCAGGTGCGGGCTGGTACGACCGAACAGGCCTTGAATGACCTGCTGGGGTGGCTGATGGGCAGCGAGCAGGCCATGTTCGAGGCGCTGGGGAGTGCGGAGCTGGTCGCGCAGTTGCAGCGCAGCTGCGAGGATCTGCAGCAACTCACCGTCGACGCCGAGGCGGAAACCCTGCAATGGCTGGCCGAGCAGGGAGGTGATGAGGAAGAGCATCGCTTTGAACGCGGTGTTGTGCCAGGCAGGATAGCCGCGCTTGCCGAGGACTTGGCCGCTGCCTGGCGTCACCATCTCGATCAGTCCAACCGCCTGGAGGCGAGCTGTGAGCGGTTGGTCAGTGAGGCTGATGCCGGTGACCGGGAGACCTTCGAAGCCTGGTTGGCTAACGCCCAGGCCATGGTGAGTCGCGCCGATGCCCAGCTCGCCCTGTGGGCGGGTTTTGCGGCCGCTGCAGATGCCAGTGACGCGGTGCCCGATTGGGCCCGCTGGATCAAGGTCGCCGGGAATGATCGGCGTGCCGAGTGGTATGCGAGCCCGATCCTCGCCAGCGAATTGCTGGCCAAGCACTTGTGGTCGCGCGCCGCCGGTGTGGTGATCAGTTCGGCAACCTTGTCTGCATTGGGGCGGTTCGACCGCTTCGCGACGCGGGCGGGAATTCCCGACGGCGCTCGCATGCAGCAGGTGGTCAGCCCCTTTGACCCTTCCAAGGTGGCGTTTGTGGTGCCCAAAATGCACTCGCAGCCCACTGACGCCGAGGCCCACACCAATGAGATCTGTGCGCTCTTACCCGGCCTCATCGCTGATGACCGCGGTGTTTTGGTGTTGTTCAGCTCCCGTCGCCAGATGGAAGCGGTTGCCGAGCAGGTCTGCGGTGATTTGCCTCATGAATTGTTGATGCAAGACACGCTCGGCAAGGCTGAATTGCTCAACCGACACCGCGGGTTGGTGGACGATGGCGAACGTTCGGTGATTTTCGGTTTGGCGAGTTTCGCTGAGGGCATCGACTTGCCTGGCGATTACTGCCAGCACGTGGTGATCGCCAAGCTGCCGTTTGCCGTACCTGACGACCCCTTGGAGGCCGCCCACGCCGAACGGGTCGAGGCCGAGGGAGGCAATGCGTTCATGGCGATCAGCGTGCCCGATGCGGCGCTGAAGCTGACCCAGGCCTGTGGTCGGCTGCAGCGCACCGAAGCCGACAGCGGCCAGATTACCCTGCTGGATCGCCGGGTTGTTGACCGTCGCTATGGTCGCGACATTCTGAATTCCCTGCCACGCTATCGATTTGAGCTGTCAGCGGCGTCCTAGCACGCCATGATTCGGGAGAATTGCCGATGGAAAACCTGCCTGCTGAGCGCTGTGCCATCGCCGAGCGATTGATCGATCTCGAGGCGCAGCTGCGTCAGCTCGGCCTTTGGTCTGATCGTGCACCCGCGCCTGAGGCGTTGGTATCCCAGCAGCCTTTCGCCGTCGATACGCTCGATTTCAGCGAGTGGTTGCAGTATGTGTTCCTGCCGAAGGTTTACGCATTGCTCGAGCGCGGCGAGCCGCTCCCCGAGAGCTGTGTGATTGCACCGATGGCCGAGGAGAGCCTGCGCGGCCGCCAGCTGCCGATTGCCGCTTTGCTGGAGGTCTTGCAAGACCTCGACGAGATGATCAGCGCGACCCCCTGAGGGTCAGAAAAGGGCGCGCAGGGCTACCAGGGTCAGTGCCGCCAACAGGGCCGCACTGGGCAGAGTAATGACCCAGGCTGCAGCGATTGGCTTCATGAGCGACCAGTTGGTCGAGCGGTTGACCACGCCAATCCCGAGTACGGCACCGACAAGAATATGGGTGCTGGAGACCGGAATACCCAGTGTCGAGGCGACCAATACCACGGTGGCCGCTGACAGTTCGGCGGTGAATCCCGACGCCGGGTGCATGCGGGTCAACTCGGTGCCCACTGTGCGAATGACTTCTTTACCGATAAACCACAGGCCGACCACCATGGCGATCCCGAAGGCGAGCATCGCGGCGGGTGGGACCGGCGCCTTGGAGTTCACTTCGCCGCTGGCGAGCACATCGAGCACCGCCGCAAAGGGGCCGATGGCGTTAGCGATGTCGTTTGACCCGTGGGAGAACGCAAAGCCCGCCGCTGTGAACACCTGCATCCAGGAGAACAGCAAGAAGGTGGAGCGCTCAAGTGAGACCGAGCGAAGGCCGCGAGCCAGAATGTAGATCGTCATCCAGACGGCGGCGCCGACCATCATGATGATCATCATGTTTTCAAGGGAGGACAGGTTCAGGTCGACCTGCTTGAGACCTTTGAACAGCAGCATCGCGGTGATGACGATTGAGCCGCCAGCGGCGATCACCGGCACATAGTTGAGCAGTGCTCGGTGGGCATCGACACCGAGTCGTTCGGCGTCGATGTGGTGCAGGTCACGATAGAGATCGGACTCGTAGTCATCGGGGTTGATATCTTCGACGCTGTTGGCGTACGCCGCGTCACGCGCCATGGCGGCGGTTTCATGAGCTTGTCGTTCACTGGCCATATCGTTGAAGCGCACGCGGTACTCTTCACGAATAGACTTGCGCCGGGTGCTGATGTCTTGCAGTGCCACCGCGGCACGTTCGTTGTAGGTCAGCACGTGGGTCTTGATGTAGCCGAACATGATGTAAGACATCAGTCCACCGAGCAGTGGCGACAGGACCCAGGAGAGCGCAATCAGGCCGATTTGGTTCCATTTCACCAGGCCAAATGCGTTTTCTCCACCGAGCAGCAGGAAGGCGAGGGTGATGGACGCGCCGACGATGCCGCCGATAATCGAGTGGGTGGTGGAAACCGGCCAGCCCCGGCGCGTCGCGATCAGCAGCCAGAGCGCTGCTGACAACAGCGCGGACATCATGATGAACACGAAGTCCATCGGATCGAAGCTGCCATCGACCGACAGCGGAGCCAGGTCGACGATACCTTTGCGGATGGTATCGGTGACGGCGCCGCCCGCGATCATGGCGCCGCTGACCTCGAAGATAGCCGCTACCAGCAACGCCTGCTTGATGGTCAGGGTGCCTGCGCCCACCGACGTACCAAATGAGTTGGCGACGTCGTTGCCGCCAATATTGAAGGCCATGAACATGCCGAACAGTGTCGCGAGCATGAAGATGACCACCTGCTGGTAGCCGATGTAGTCGAGCCCCCAGAGTGAAAACGCGCCGAGTGAAGACAGCAGCAAAAGGCTAAAGAAAAGATTTAGCTTGTCGGTGAAGAACGCGGTCATGGGGTGGGATCACTGTGGCCAGCGGCAATAATGTTGGCGCCATGTTACTGAAATATGACCACGCTCAATATGGGGGCAAAAACCGTGGCTGCGAGCGCGCGATTGTGACCATAAAGACCGCTGCTGACTACCTCAGCAGCGGGATAATGTGACGGGGTTGGCGGGCTAGTCGTAGCGGTCCTTGAGCACAAAAAAGGCCAGCCCAAGCAGCATGGCACTGAAAGGCGCGGCCAGATAGATGCCACTGATGCCGGTCAGGGACTCCAGCGTGACTCTGCCGAAGTTGAATGGTTCGATCAGCAGCGCCTCTAGCGTGGGGAAAGCCAGCGAGAACAACAGCGCGCCGACCAGGCCGCCTAGCACGGTAAAGATGGCATCGCCTTTGCCCTCTGCGGCGCCCACCACGCAGGTCCCGGGGCAATAGCCGGCGACCGCCCAGCCGATGCCAAAAATCAGCCCGCCAACCGCGACGCCGCCGATATACGCCGGTTTGATACTCATGTTGGCGAGGCCGTTCATGTCCAGCAGGTAGATGCCGAGGGTGCCCACACCGATGGCCGTGCACATGAGTTTGATAATCCACATGTCCTTGAGCAACAGCGTGCCCATGATGCGGCGATAGCTGGTAGCACCCCCCATGAACAGGATGGCACCAAAGGCACAGCCGATGAAAAACCCGATGATGAGAGTCGACATCGCTTTAACCCCGCTTGCGGTAGAGGAAGTGGGCCATACCAATGGCAGCGCCAAAGGTGCAGACGCCGAAAATGAACGAGCTGAGTGCCAGTTGGGAGATGCCGCTGATCATGTGTCCACTGGTACAGCCCCCCGCCAAGCGCGCACCAAACAGCAACAGCACACCGCCAAAAAACGCATAGGCGAAGCGCTTGTTGCGCGAGCCGCCGAATACCTGACGCCACATGTCAGGCATTGAGGACTTGTCGGCCTCGGGCTGCCGGCCGCGTAGCAGTCGTGAAGTGACGAGCCCGCCGGCGAACATGCCAAACACCAGCATCCAGCCATAGCCGATGCCCCAGTCCTGTGCCTCACCGTACTGGGCGAGATACGCGTTGCCCTCTGCGGCTTCTGGCGCCACCTGGTGCGCCACAATGGCGTCGGTGACGACGAACTGGGTTGAAACCCCGAGTGGTTTGACGAGCGCAGTCGCCAGGGTCAATAACAAACCCAGGGCGATGCCCGCCACCTTCCAGGAAATGATTGCGTTATCTGCAGGCATGGCGTGCCCTCCCTGTTATCGCTTATCCAGTAGTTATATTTAAAAAGTATAAGCATAGAACAATTACGAATGATGGTATCGCACTCGCGGTGACTTGCAAGTGGTGGTGAGCCGTGGCGATCGCGGACTCACG
>CAYZWL010000081.1:0-9871 GCA_964482195.1 uncultured Alteromonadaceae bacterium
GCGAGATCGCGGTGACGTTGCTTCACGAAACCCGATGTCACCGTGCTGTCGAGGAAGGTGAATAACGAATCGTAGTAGCCCGCTACATTGAGAAAACCCAGAGGTTTGGCGTGCACACCCAACTGGGTCCAGGTCCAAACTTCGAAGGTTTCCTCGAGCGTACCAATGCCACCCGGCATCGCTACAAAGGCGTCGGCAGCGTCGGCCATGGTCATTTTACGCTCGTGCATACTGTCCACGATGCGTAACTCGGTCAGGCCCTCGTGGGCGATTTCGAGCTCGGCCAACGCGCGCGGTAGCACACCCATGACTTCAGCGCCCGCCGCAAGCGCCGCATCGGCCACGGCTCCCATCAGACCCACGGTCGCCCCACCATAGACCAGCCGCAGACCACGACGGGCAATTTCAGCGCCCAGGGTTTCTGCGGCAGCCTGAAAGGCTGGGTCCTGCCCGAAGGAGGACCCGGTAAAAACACACACTGACTTCATGAGGTACCTCAGTCACAGGGCAGCTGCGCACCCTGGCGTCGATTCAGAAACGCGGTTGTTTGTCGGCTGGATAGGCGGCACAACCACTCTTGCCAAGCCCTTGATACGCCTGTTCGTTCCACCAGGGCGTTCCATAATTGTTCACGGCATAGATTCGACACAGTGTGGCGTCGTCAGAAAAGCCCGTTTCCGCGGTCAATTCGGCCAACAACGCCATCACCGACTCGCTGTCGTCAGACATTCTGACGCCACCATCATCCGCACTATCAAGCACCATGAACTGTCCGCCGCCCTGCGACCACGGTGTCCATGCAGCCAGAGCATTGCCATCGCCACCCGGCGAGCCATCTGCTGCGAAGTTCGCCCAGTAACGCATCATGGCTTTCGACAGGGGCAGTCGGGATGCCGCGTTGTCATCATCAAAAATCAGCGTATTGCCGAAGAAATCTGAGAAATCACCGAACACAAAAGGGATCTCCAACCCGTGGGCGGCGCCCAGCAGCGAGCTCATATCCGCAAAGATCGTATCGGCACCCTCGTCCCAGTCAAAACGATAGGCGTAGACATCAGTTTTACCCGTCGCATTCATTGCCCGAGCGAGCTCATCGACGCCCAGCGCCTTCCAGTAACGAGAACGATAGGCCGACTCAAGCTCGAAGTCACCGACATTAATCTGCTCAATGAACAGGCCGAAGTTTCGTTTCGAATAGCGCGGTGACTGAGCCAGGAAAAGCTTCATTTCGTCGCGGTTGGTTCCCAGCATGACGGGCACATCATTGATGGCGCCCGGGGTAGCAAACGCCTGAAACAGGGGCATGGCGGGTAACACAATGCCATCTTCGAACAATTGGGGTGCCTGGAACATACCGCCTAGGGCATCGGGGAAACCAGCCATCATCGAGCGACTGTCGAGGGCTCTGAGCATCTCTGACAGATTGCCGCCGGGCGAAGCCAGCATGGTCCGCGCCTCGTTCTCACTCGTCGCATGCCCCGCTGCCACCAGCCAACGGGCCAACAGTGCGGTACTGCCGTTGGCGTCACCGCCCTCATCGGGGTGCGCAATCGCCTCTTCAACGGTGACCCCAAGCGCCATGCCGCTCTGGGAAATGGCCCGCTGAAAGAGTCCCGCAGCTTCTGGGGAAGTCAGTAGCGCCAGTACGTTGCGGCCACCGGCTGACTCGCCAAATACTGTGACGTTCGCCGCATCGCCACCGAAGGCTGCGATATTGTCTTTGACCCAACGCAGTGCTGCGATGTTGTCGAGGGTGCCGAAGTTACCGGAAGCATCGAGGGGATCGCTGCCTCCCTCATGCAACTTCGGGTGGGTCAGCCAACCGAAGATCCCCAGCCGGTAGTTGACCGCAACCACCACCACATTCTCTTGAGTCGCGAGGTATTGGCCATCGTAGTCCGCAGCCTGACCAATGGTGTTCCCGCCGCCATGAATCCAAACCATCACTGGCAGTCCCTCCGCGGGTACGGATGCTGGCGCCCATATGTTGAGGAACAGGCAGTCTTCGCTGCCGACGATTTCGCCGTACTGATCTTCACTAACGCCACCCAGCGGGCCGCCAATCTGTACGCAGGGGGCGCCGCTCTGCAACGCACTGAGCGGCTCGCTGCGGGCCAATGCCGGACGCGGTGCGCGCCAGCGCAAGTCGCCCGTCGGTGGCGCGGCAAAGGGAATGCCCAACCAGGCGTGAGCACCGGTCTGCGTGGTGAAGCCAACCACGTCGCCTTCAGCCGTTGTTCGAACGGTGGCGGGATCAGGTGTGGGGGTTGGCGCTGTTGAGTCTGGCTTCAGGAAAAATGTGACGGCGACGACGGCCACCACAGCGATCAGCACTATTGTTTTTTTCACCGCAGCTGTGTCCTTTAGGAATGTGCAGCGAGTATAGCCATAGCTTGCTCTAACATCGCGTCATGGCTTGGCGCGATGTCCACAGAGATCTCGAAGTCAGGCACTACAACATCTGCATCTTCATTGCCGTTGGGCCTCAAAATTCTGGCTTTTGGAAAACCCACCCGGATGCCGGTAATCGGCAGCGAGAAATGCTCCATTCCCCCATAGGTATTGACGAGATCTGCCGTGGTCTCACCCAATACCTCACCGAACCCATAATCCTGTGCAATAGCCGCGACCGACACCGCATTAGAGTAGGTATGTCGATTGACGAGAATATAGACTCGCCCCCTAAAGCGAGCCCCCGGACGGGGCTCGATCCAATTGACCGGAAACTCTACAACCGAGCCGATTCGGTGGTTAGCGTAGACGTCATCCAACCGGCGCGAGATGGCGTCAGCTCCCCGAGCTTGCTGGGAAAGACGCTCTCGATTGGCGGCAACCGCAGCCTCACTCACCCGGATCTCAAATCGATCACTAAACCGGAAGGGACGATCAGCAAACCAAGCCAGCAAATGATCACTGAATCCATTGCTACCGCCAGGGTTGTTGCGTAAATCAATCAGTAGCTGAGTCGCACCTGCTTGATTGAATTGTGTGAAAGCATCATCAATAAAGCTTTGAAAATCAGTGGGGTCCCAAGGGTGTGCCGCTTCAGGTCGATTGTCGTAGAAGGGACCCGGTCGCAGATAAGCGACTTGCTCAGCGACAAATCTGGCTTCTCGACGATTCCAATCAAGGGTAAACCGCTGGCTGGACGGATTGTCGATTTCCTCCAGGTCAGCCCGGCTGAGGGTGGGGACCTCCAATGTTGTGACTGCAGCGCCTTCAACAGATACCTCTAGCGCCACCGACGCCAGCTCCCCAAATTCCAGCCAGACCAACAAGGGCAGTGAGTTTTCCATCACCGTAAAGGCCAGATAGTCGCTGTCGGCCGAAACATGCTTGCGAAGACGCCCAAGCCACTTCAACGCCGGTACACCGTCGATGCTGAGCACCTCTTGCCCTGGGGTAACACCCGCCTCACCCAGCGTTTCTTGAACAAACACTCGTTCGTTGCAAACCCGCAAGAATAGCGGGAAGGCTTTGCCACCCGCTTGGCGAAACTTCTCCCAGGCTGCAACCGGTGGGTCTATGCGCGCGTGGGCAACATTGCCAAAGGCCACAAAACGTTGAAACGCACTCTGGATATCCGTCAGGGGCATCGGCTGCTGAAAACCGTCCCGCGTTGTCTTGTACAGCGCCTCATAGGCCGGCTTCGAGCGGTTTGCATACAGATCGAAATGCGACTCGCGAAGCGTCCGGTACAGTGATTCAAAATCGGCCTGAACAGCTTCTGGTGACCAGGTGGCCTCGTCGTACGCTGAACTCAGGCTTATGCTCGGAACGAGCAAGGCGAGCAGACAAAGCAGTTGCGTTCGTCGCATGGTTTATCCTCTTGGTGGATGACTTCGTTGACTGGTCTGATGGTCGTGATATCTCGCCTGTTGCCAAAACCCCATGATCAAACCCTCCAGATTTCATGATCAAGCGATGAACAACACTGAATCAGAAAATTTCTCCCGCCCAATCAAAGGGATAGTGGTTTTGGGCGACTGGCGATTAGATATGGCCACCGGAGACATCAATGGCCCCTCTGGCAGCGCCCGACTGGAACCCAAGGTCCTGATTTTGGTCCGGATACTCGCCAGCCGTGCCAATGAGGTGGTTTCGCGAGAAATGCTCATGCAGCAAATCTGGGGGGAGACAATCGTCGGGGATGACTCGCTGGCCCGACTCGTCTCGAAACTGCGTCACGCGCTGGGCGACGATGCCCGGCACCCCGAATACATCGAGACGATATCCAAGCGCGGTTATCGCCTGCTCGTGCCGGTCAAACCGCTGGAGACACGGCGAGCGGACCGTCGGGTATTAGCAACACCGTGGCGATACCTGCAAGTGGCCGCGCTGTTGGCGCTACTCCTATTGACGCTCGTTTGGTGGCGCGGGGGCTTTCAACAGCCGGATCCAGAGCCTATCGAGACAGTCACGCAAGTAGGGGAGCTATTGCAGCGGGCAGGAGATGCATATTTTCAGTTTTCACGAGCCGATAACGAAGCCGCCATCGACCTTTACAGTCGGGTTTTGAGCATCCAACCCAATGATCCGATCGCGCTTGCCGGACTTTCAAATGCACTCACCCAGCGCACCTTCCGATACCCTGCGGGTAGCGATACATCATTTTCATCATTGGGAGAGGCACTTGACGCAGGGCACCTTCGGCAGGACCACGCCATCCGGCAACTGCAGCGGGCAGAGCAATTAGCAGCCCGCGCAGTGACGCTGGCACCAGGGCAGGCCGGCGCGCATAAGGCACTGGGTTTTGCCATCAGTGCGCAAGGGAGGTTTGAAGACGCCCTGATCGCCTATGAGCGCGCGATTGAACTGGACCGCAACACGTGGGGGGCGCTGATCAATACAGGTGACATATTGGAGATCACGGGGCGTGGCGAAGCAGCTCTGCCCTACTTCGAACAGGCTTATGCCGCGATGGAGAGCAGGTATGACGACCAAAGCGTGCGAATCAGACCGTGGCTCGCCGAAATGGGCGTCGGTATCGCGCAGCGATACCATACCCGCGGGGATTGGGCCGCTTCAGAAGGATGGTATCGACGGGTTTTGGAACACACTCCGCTGCATATCGAAGCCACTCGGGGCCTCGCACAGGTGTTCCGACAAGGCGGTGACGCACAGGGTGCGGAAAGGTTGTGCGAAGAACTGAGGGAGCGATTGGGCCCAAGCGCGAAGTGCTGATAAACGGCTTGCACGAGTGCTAGTGCTGACTGGAGAGATCCTGGATGGGACGACTGAAGTCGCAGGGACCGTGGGGTAAAGAAGCAAGCTGCTCGTTACCCGAGAAACTCAGCCGACGCTCGCCGGCGCTCTCGAATCTGGCAACAGCACTCGACGGATCACATCTGCGTAACCTCGCGCCAAGGTGTCTTCGTAACCCGCATAAAAGCCCTTCTCACGCAGGCGATGGTGCAGCGCCTTTAGCTTGTAGCAAGGCACACCTGCCAGCAGGTGGTGTTCCACGTGGTAGTTAACACTGTTCGGACACAGCAGCACCCGCTCGTACCAGCGCGGGAGTGTGGTCCGGGTATTCAGTCTTGGATCCAGGTCGTAGAGATCGGGCACATTGGCATGCTCGGCAATCTGCCGAATACGGGCAATCAAAGGATACGTGGTCAGATAAGCTGCCACCCACAACAGGTAAAGCGCCGGCGCGCCTGCTGCAAGCATCACCAGAAACATCACAAGGTTGACTAGCAAGCCCCTGTTGACCGCGTTGTTCGCCTCCCCTTCACGTAGCATGATGCTTCGACCTACACCGCCGCGCAGTACGGCCAGTAACTTCAAGCCCGTTTGACCAGTGAGGTCACGTTTTATCTTGCGCAGAAAACTGGCCCGCGAGATCGGATAGTTTCGATAGTTGGGCAAGTCGGGGTCGTCATGGGTGCCTGCCTTACGGTGATGCTCTTGATGCGATGCGCCATAGGCGTCGCAATCACCCAGGATCGGATATGCGCACAACCACTGTCCTACACTGCGGTTGAGCACCTTGCTCTTAAACAGGTTCGTATGCCCCGCTTCGTGCATCAAGACGGCCAGTCCCATCTGACGACCACCCAGCAGCACGACGGCCAGCAGCACCGAAAACACATTCGTCCAAAGCACAACACCCACGAATATCGCCACAATAAACAGCCAATTCAGCGCTACCAACCACACGCCCTGTAGATCACTGCGCCGGGTGAACTCCAGCAACTCATCGCCAGAAAGAAAGTCTTTTGCCTTCATCGTTTTTGCTTGCATGGGGATGTCCTCTGAACTTAGGGCATTTTATAACTTTATTTTTCTTATGCGGTCAACTGATGTTATATTTTTGGCCTTCAACGCTATCCTGAGGACGTACACCATTGAGCACTCGGCCCAACGCTAAACGGCTCATCCTGTCACTGCTGAGCGCGCCCAGCTTGCAGACGATCGAGGTCAGTGCGCTGGTTCGCTGGGGCACGCTCTTCGATATTGAACCTGCGGCCACCCGCGTTGCTGTAGGACGGTTGGCAAAGCAGGGGTTGATCAGCGCCGTCGCACGGGGGGTTTACAGCATTGGCCCAGAGGGCAGTCTCATCGCCCAAACCGCGAGCCAGTGGGCTCAGGTTGAGCGTCGCACCAAGCCCTGGCTCGGCGGCTGGATCGTCGTTCACACCGCCCACCTGGGACGGACCGACAAAACTGCGCTTCGCGCTCGCGAGCGGGCATTTCGACTGACCGGCTTTGCTGAGTTGGTTCCAGGCTTATGGTGCCGGCCGGACAACTTTGCGCAAACGCTGGAACTCACGCGCCAGAGGCTACTGTCGCTTGGCCTGGAAGCTACCGCGGTGATCATGCAGGTCGCCGCTTTTCCCGGGGTCGATGCGAATGACCTCTTTGCCCTGTGGCCCCGCAAGGTCATCGAGGCCAACTACCGCGAACACAAAGCGGCCATGACCAGCAGCTTGAATCGGCTCAGTGGTCTTGACGCCGCCACCGCGGCGCGAGAGACGTTCCTCATCGGCGAAGCTGTTATTCGTTGCATCAATGCAGACCCACTGCTACCCGCACAGATGGTCGATACCGGCGCGAGACAGCAGCTCGTCGCACAGATGGTGGACTACAACGAACAGGGTCGAGCCGCCTGGGCTGAGTTTATGCAGGCCGGCTCGCGCGCTTGAACGTTTAATCACGACGCTTGGAATTCCCACGCGGTTGGGTATCGTGGCGACTAGGGTTAACTAATCGAGCCTCCAGTCTCCGAGCTGACCGTCATGCAGGTAGACCGAACAAACCACCGGGCAACCATGCCGTCGGCTGAGGATCGTCAGTTTCAGCGACGATTTCTCATCGGCGCAGTGGCTGCGCTGCTCGCGATCTGCGCCCTGCTCTACGCCATGGCAACCCGCTACGAGTCGCAACGTATCGATGCAAGAATTCAGATCGAGCAGGCGAAACTAGAGGCGATTTTCGCGCTGTCGGTGCTGGGAGCGGAGGATGCTTTCGCTGCCTTCAGTGCCATCAGTGAACGACTCGGCGGCGCACTCGCGGAACCTTCGTCAACGGTAAGCAGTGGAGTTTGCAGCCATGGTGACCTGGACTGCCACGTCGCGTCTGCCATGGAATCAACCGTCGAATTCCTCGCCATCGAAATCTACGACGGTTCCGGCAAGTTCATTACCGGTGCCAACCGGCTAGAGACAGACAAACCCTACATCATGGCACGGCGTAATCAGGGTTTGTTTGATCTATCCAGAGAAGGGGCCGACAACACATTCCAGTTGTACCCGCCAGCGGTAGCCAAGCAGTTCGGGCAGACACTCACTCCCATCAAGCCAGCCGTCAACGGCGTGGCGCGCATTCACGTCGCCGGGACGGGGGAATCGCTGCGGGTATTCGCCATGTATGGCTTGGACCGCCTGTTCCGCAGCGCGACCTTGGTGGCCGAGAACCCACCGGTCTCTGATTATTATCGTGTCGGCGCAGACGGCACGTTCGCCATCGGCGGTAGTCGCTATTCCCACCTCGTCTACGGCGCTGATCTCGGCCTCGAACACGCAAAGTTTCCTGATATGCACCCTGATGTCTGGGCGGCCATGCGGTCCCGTTTTCAAGGTAGCGTTGCCGCTGCAGATGGTGTGTATGTCTTTCGCGCGCATGCCGCCGACGTTGAACAAATTCGCGCTATGAACTCGATTTGGGCGACGTCGATCATTTTTCTACCGTGGCCAACGCTGCACGAAGCCCTGCTTACCCGCGGTACCAGTGGGAAACTGATTGGATTGATGGCGATCGTCGCCTACGCCTTATTCGCCGCAGCACTTTGGCTCAATCTCAACAGCCGCAGGCTCATCTTCAAGAAAGACAGGCAATTGGTCATTGCCCTGGACAGACTTGAAGACGCTATGGCTTTCGGAAGGCTCGGCTTGATCGAAATCGACACCGTTGATCGCTCACTATTTTGTAACGCCACCTTTGTTGAAATGCATGGTCTGTCGAAGCATGGACCCTTTCCCTCGACACTGGATGAACTCCAAACCCGGTTGCCGACCCTGAACTGGCCCGACATCAACGACCGCCTCGCCGCTCTCGACCACACTTCAGGCCCCACCGTTTGGGAGTATGAGTTCGAAACTGAGGACGGCAGCAAGAATCACTACCAGCTGACCGCGCAGCAAACCCGCGACCGTTCGACATCGACCAACACCATCCGGGCACTGGTTGCCGATATCACCGAGTTACACAATCGGAACGTCGAGCTGCGACGCGTGGCTGACCAGCAGTCCTCGATGTTCAAAATCATTGCCCACGAGCTGCGCACGCCGACATCGGCCATCCACATGATGATTGGCGAATTGAGCGACTCACAATCACTCAAAAAAGAACTCGTCGCGGCCGTTGAACACCTGCTTAATGTCATCGACGACCTGCGACTGGCAGTCAACATTGAGGCCGACATTCAACCCGACTCGGTAGATTTTTCCCTCGACCAGCTACTCAATGAGGCCGAGCGGCAGGTGCGACATCTTTATGATCAGCGAGGGCTGTCGCTACAGTTACCCCAGCGGCCGTTTAAACAGCGCTTGCAAGGTGACGCCTATCGACTGCGAACCGTATTGACCAACCTGTTGCGCAATGCCGCGTATCACAGCCAGGGAAAAACTGTGGTCATTTCCCATGAGTGTGAATCAAACGCTGATGGCCGCAGTGCCACCCTGAGCCTGCGGGTCGACGACGATGGCTGCGGCATTTCCATCGACGAAGCAGAAGCACTCTTTCAACCCTTCGTACGCGGCCGTACCAATGCGGGCGGCACCGGCGTCGGGCTGTACATCTCTCGAACCTGGGCCGAGCACATGGGCGGCTCACTGGAGTTCCAACCCAGCTCTCTGGGTGGTGCCCAGTTCACCATCACCGTGCCAGTCTCGATTCAATCCATCGAGACCTCGGGCGAAGTCGACCGCCCTGAGAGCGAGCCCAACCTTGCGCTGAGCGGTCATGCAGTACTACTCGTAGAGGATGACGATTTGCTCAGGACAGCCAGTCGCCGGCTATTGGAGAAGCACTTGGACCTGCCCGTGCACACCGCCGTCAACGGCAAAGAGGCTTTGGAAAAAATCGCGGAACTTCAGCCATCGCTCGTGATTACCGACATGCTCATGCCGGAGATGGACGGCGTGGAAATGGTGACCAGATTACGCGCCTCGGGCTGGACGATGCCCATCATTGGTTTGACCGCTGCGACCATCGGCAACGAACGCGCGGAGCTCATGGCGGCAGGTGCGGATAGAGTCCTCGCCAAGCCACTCACGCTATCGAAACTCGAAGACACGCTGCGCGACATTGAGGAGCTACGGCGAGAGGCTTGAGCCGTCGGCCGCTGAGCACCGGGTGCGAATACTCA
>CAYZWL010000082.1:0-5277 GCA_964482195.1 uncultured Alteromonadaceae bacterium
GCGACTGGGCTTGTCGAATGCGGCGACCAGCTGACGGCTGATGGCGATCAGTTCTCCGGCCTCGTTATGCACTTGTGCCTCGCTGTGCGCGTAGCCACCGTTGGCCTGCACCGTGTTGGCTTCGTAGGCGAGCCAGCCATCGGGTTCCAGCTTGCCATGGGGATGCACCAACTCCAGATTCCAGCTCATGGTGCTGGCCGGTGCCGGGGCAGAGAACATCTGCAATACGGTCGGTGGCCAGGCATCGATCAAGGTGATGATGTGCGCTTCGGTAATCTCCGCCGGTGCATTGGCAAAACGAACCCATCCGGTGAAGGATGAGTTTTCGCTGCCGCTAAAGGGCGCGTCGCCGCCGTCGATGGCGAGCTCGATATGGCGCGTGAAACCCGGTGCGCCGGGTGGACGCCGCGGGGCGCCAGAATCTGTCGGTGGTGTGGGCAGTGACTTCAACCCGGGGTCCACTCGTACATCTGAGTCCCGGTCGGCCGAAAAGCAGCCCAGTGCGGCGAGGCATACTTGCCCGTCCTGAACAATATTGGCGCTGATTTGCGTCGCGCTTTTGCCCTCGCGAAGGACTTGCCAGGTGAACGAGAAAGGCACATTTGCGGCGAGCGGGCCGACAAAATTGAACGTGATCGACCGCAGTACGCGACCGGGCGCCACAACGTTTTTAAGAACTTGATAGGCCAGGCCGGCGGACAAACCACCGAAGACAGTACGTCCCTGGGTCCAGTCTTCGGCAACTGTCATCTGTAACTGACTGAGGTCGGGGGCCTCATCGATCTGGCGGAAAAATTCATCGGGTTGCATTTCGGGGGTGCTCCACAACAGCGAGTGCGACGTGAGGAGGTCACGCCGGACTATGATTCAAACAGGGCGGGGGCCCCGGTTTCAGCACGCTTCGAGATAGTGATTGATCTGGGTGTTGAAGCTCTCCAGTGCGCTTTCGAAGCGACCCAGAGTGTAATGGCTGTTGGCGCCACTTTCTGCCCCTCGCTGAATACTCTCGTTGAGCTCCCAGTCTTCCATCAGGGTTGTTTTGGTGATGGCGTGGTTCTGTTGCCAGTGGGGCATGCGCTCGTCATTGATTTCATCGGCGGGCGCCAGCAGGGTCAGCCGAATCTCGGTCTCTCCGGCGGAGATGGGGCGCATATGGATCCAGGTCAGGTGGTCTTCCATGAGCAGGAATGAGTCTAGCGGGAACGACGAAAAAATGACGTTGCTGTGTTCGCGCACATGCCAGTTTTCCTGCGGAACCTCGCGTAAGGTTGCCAGAGAATTCTTGGCGAGCACATTGACACTGTGGTCGCCAAGCATGCGGTAATTCGAGAGGTTGTCGAGGAAGTGCGGACCAATGGTTTTTCGATGCACCACCTTGAAGTGGTACGCCTCGATACCGCCTTCGACCAGGATTTTCCAGTTAGCCTTCAAATTGAAAGTCTCGGAAATGGCTGGGGCCAACCCGGGCATACCGCTCCACTCGATGCCATCGACCAGCGGCGCCACAAACGCTTCGATGTCGAAAGCAGATTGTGGGTCCGCGACGACCCAAATCAGACCGGCGCGCTCGAGCATGGGCAGGGTTTTGAGGTTGTAGTCGCTCTGGATCAGGTCTGGGAAGCCTTCGGTCAGGTGGGGCGCCGCCTTCAACTCGCCGTCGTTGCCGTAGGTCCAAGCGTGGTAGGGGCAAGAGAACATCCGCTTGCAGCCTTTCTCTTGCCCGACCAGTTCAGCACCACGGTGTCTGCAGACATTGATGAAGGCCCGCGCGACGCCATCAGCACCGCGGGTGAGCAGTACCGGCATTCCGGCGATATTGCGAGTCACGAAATCACCGCTGTTGGCAATTTCGCCGCTTTGCGCGGCAACGAGCGGCAGAACGCGGAACAACTGCGATTGTTCAGCGGCAAAACGCTCGGCGGACGTGTAGTGAGTCACCGGCACTCTGCTGGTCGATTCCTTCATGAAGAACGAATTTTCCTGCTTAAGCTCAAGCAGTTCTTCCATCATGGCGATTTCAGTCGCGCGATCCATGCTGTTTTCCTCGCGTGAGTATTCAGTGCTGGCCAAGCTACTTTACGATCGGTAAGCTTGTCAATATTGAGGAGGCCTGCCCATGACTGCGACCCATCCACAAGCATCAATGTCAGCACGCGATCGGCTGGTACACACGGCGTATGAAATGTTTTCCCAGCGGGGCTTTGAAGCGGTCTCGCTCTCGGATATTGCCAGCGAGGTCGGGCTGACCAAGCAGGCGATCATTTACCACTTCAAGAACAAGAAGGCGTTGTATGCCGAGGTGCTTTCGGCGCTCGCGGAGCGCTATGGTGCGATCATCGATGACGTCCGCCTCTATGAGGGTTCTGCCGAGCAGCGCTGGCAGTATTTGTTTTCGCGCTTTTTGGCGCATGGCGATGACTGGCCTTTGGATGCAGGGTTGATTGCTCGCGAGTTGCTCGACAACCGGGAGCGCGCGAGCAGAAGCAAGCGCTGGTATCTGCGCGACTTTCTGAACGACTGCGTTGCACTGTATTCGGCAACCACGCAGGGGGCGGAGCAAGATCTGGCCAACCAAAGGGTCACGGTGTACCGGGAGATTGGCGCGATTACTTATCTTGCGATTTCAGATGTGACCCTGGGGGCAATCTGGGGTGAGCGGGCGATTATGGATATGCAGCGCGTACAGCGGGAACGACTCGCCCAGTCTTGATGGTGGCGTGGCTACTGTTTGGCGTAGTGACTCAAAAACATCGCGACCGCACCATCGATAAACACTTGCTGTTCGGCGCGGGTTAGCGGTTCCCCGTAGCCTGCAATTCGCGGCCAGAACAGCGCGCCTTTGATCAGTGCGGTGAATTGCCCCGCGGCCATGGCCACACTATCAACGGCGAGCCGACCATCTGCGACGGCGGCTTCGATCCAGGTTTCAATGGGGTCGTGCCCCGAACCTGACTCCTCCAGGATCTCGTTGAACACCGCTTCAAACTGGCTGGCTTCGGCCAAGAACACCCGAAACATGGCGATGTAATCGGGGCGCGTCACTTGCGCCACTTCCCGCTCGGCGATATCAGTGAGCTGGGCTTCCAGCGTCTGCTCGGGGTCATAGCGCACACTGATCGCCTGGCGCATTGCCTCGATGAACTCACCAGTGATGGCCTTGAACAGTGCTTCCTTGCTGGGGAAGTGGTTATAGACCGTGCGCTTGCTGACCTGCGCGCGCTCTGCCACCCGGTCCATGCTGGTGCTGCTAAATCCCGATTCAAGAAATTCCTCGCGCGCGGCGGTGAGCACGGCTGCGCGCTTGCGTTGCGTCAGGGTGGTTTTGCCAGTTTCTGAGTTCATAAAACAAAAACTACACCAGCGGGTTTACATTTTCAATTTTCTGAGTAAACTACACCGTATAGTTTACATATTGTCTGGTCTCAGACAGCAGCAGGAGAGAGCAATGAACAACATCAGAGACTGGCAGCCGGAGCAGCTGCCCTCGTTGGCGAACAAGCGTTATTTGATCACTGGTGGCAACTCCGGTATCGGCCTGGAAGCTGCCAAGATACTGGCGAGCAAGGGCGCTGATATTGTGATCGCCTGTCGCAACCCGCAGAAGGCCCAAGCCGCTGTCGCAGAGATTGAGGCGGTAGGCGGTGGTGAAGTCGCCAGTGTTAAGTTGGATTTGGCGTCGATGGCGTCGGTGCGGGCCGCTGCCGCTGACGTTCGCGCGCGCTTTGACCAACTGGATGGACTGGTTAACAACGCGGGCATCATGCAGACCCCGGAGACGCGGACCGAGGACGGCTTCGAGCTGCAGCTGGGTACCAATCACCTGGGACACTTTCTTTTGAATGCGCTGTTGCTGGACCTCGTCGAGGCCGCGTCCGGTCGAATTACCGTGGTGAGTAGCATCGCCCACAAGTTCGGCCAAATGCACTTTGATGACCTGATGCTCGAGTCGGGCTACGAGCCCAGCAAGGCCTACGGGCAGAGCAAGCTCGCGAATCTGCTCTATGGTCGCGAGCTCGCCCGTCGTCTGGAAGCGTCGGGAAGTTCTGTGATGGCCAACATCTGCCACCCAGGCTATTCAGCGACCAATCTGCAATCCACAGGACCCAGTGGCCTGTTATTAGGCATCTATCGCTTTACCAATCGGGTCTGGGCGCAGCCCTCGTATAAAGGTGCAATCCCCACCGTGCTGGCAGTGGCGGGCAACGAGGCGCAGTCGGGCGGTTTCTACGGACCGGTCAAGTTGATGGACACCCGTGGCCCCGTTGGCAATGCGCGCATGGCCAAGCAGGGCCAGGATATGGAAGCAGCGGCGGAGCTTTGGCGACGCAGTGAGGCACTGGTTGGCGAGACCTGGAATCTTTAAGTGAGCTTTGATTTAACGATGAGAATCTTCGCGATTTTGTGGGTTGCCGCGCTGTTGAGTTCGATGACAGTCGCCGAGCCCGAGCCCGGCCCCCAGCCAAAAATGGGTGCAGAACAACAGGGCGGAGAGTTCATCAATACAACGGGGAAGTACCAAATGAGCTTCTTTCGGGGCATGAAGGAGGTGCTGTTTGCACCTCGTGAAGAGCGAACCCCAGCGGATACCTTGCCGCTGGAAACCATCGACATGCATGCGTTGCGCGAGGCAAAGGGGCCGATAATTTACCGGCTTGGTCACTCGTCAATGCTGATCAAGCTGGCCGGGCAGTTTGTGCTGGTTGACCCGGTGTTCAGCAAGCGTGCTTCACCTGTCCAGTGGATGGGACCCAAGCGGTTTCATCCGGTACCACTGGATGTCACTGAGCTCCCTGATATCGCCGCCGTCGTGATCAGCCATGATCATTACGACCATCTGGACAAGCGGGCGATTAAACAGCTCGCGCCCAAGGTCGGGACTTTCCTGGTCCCGCTGGGCGTTGGTAAGCACCTGCGCCAGTGGGGTGTTGCCGAGGCAGCGATTGTGGAGTTGGACTGGTGGCAGAGTGCCGAGTTGGGTGCGCTCAAATTTGTCGCGACGCCGGCCCAGCATTTTTCCGGGCGCTCACTCTCTGACCGCAACGAGACCCTCTGGGCCAGTTGGGTGATTCAAGGGGAGGGGGCCAATCTGTTCTTCAGCGGTGACTCGGGATACTTCGATGGTTTCCGGGAGATCGGTGAGCGGTATGGACCCTTCGACGTCACCATGATCGAGAACGGCGCCTACAACGAGGCCTGGCGCTTTGTGCACATGATGCCCGAGGAAAGTGTGCAGGCGCATATCGATCTGCAGGGGAAGGCAATGTTGCCGATTCACAA
>CAYZWL010000082.1:5377-7766 GCA_964482195.1 uncultured Alteromonadaceae bacterium
AAAAAAGCCGCCATGAGGCGGCTTTTTTTGTTGCGCTTCTGGGCGGCTTGTTCAGAAGCCGAGCGCTGAGGCATAGCGTGCTTCGTGGTAGCTCGCAGTCCCCAGGCTCTGTTCTGCAACCCGTGCACGCTTGAGATAGAAGCCCATGTCGCACTCGTCGGTCATGCCCATGCCACCGTACATCTGGATGCCCTCAGAGGATGCGTTATGGAAGGCACGATTCACCATGGCCTTGGCCATGCTGGCGAGTTGAGGAACGTCGTCTCGGTCCTCTTCGATAGCCTGCACGGCCTCTGAGACAATCGACTTGCACTCCTCCACATCGCTGAACATCTTCGCGGCACGATGCTGCAGGGCCTGAAAAGTGCCAATGGTTTGGCCGAACTGTTTGCGCTCCTTGAGATAGCTGAGGATGTTCTCAAAGGTTTGCTGCATTGAGCCCAGCATTTCCGCCGCGAGTGCCACGCGCCCACGATCGAGCACCTGCTCAAGCAGTTGTCCCCCTTGATTCGCTTCACCTAACAGTGCGTCCTCTGCAACGGTGACATCAGTGAAGGTAATGGAGGCTGAGTTACGGTGGTCCACCATGGCACGAGGCTTGATCGACACGCCATCGGCATTGCTGTCCACCAGCAGCAGCGAGATACCATCAGTCGAGTCGGTGGCTTCTGCGGTTCGTACGGCAACTATCAGCTTGTCGGCTACGTTGCCATCAATCACAAAGTGCTTGCTGCCGTTGAGCACATAACCACGCACGCTCTTCTCGGCGCTGAGTGCTGTTGCAGCGGGGTTGTGATGCGGGCCCTCATCGACCGCCAGCGCGAGCATCAGCATGCCGTTCACCACCTGCGGCAGCAGGGTTTCCTTTTGTTCGGGGCTGCCACCTAGCTCCAGCGCACTGGCACCGAGGACCACGGTAGACAGCAGCGGAGAGGCTGCCAGCGTACGCCCGGCCTCTTCCATGACCAGACTCACGCCCCGGAAACCAAACTCGAGACCACCAAACTGCTCGGGCACATTGATGCCTGCCCAGCCGAGGTCCACCATTTCTCGCCACAGCGATTCGCTGTAGCCCTGATTGGCATCTTCCCTAAGTGAGCGGTGTAGCGTCAGCGGGGCTTTCTCAGTAAAGAAGGCCTTGGCCATGTCCTTGAGCAGGACCTGTTCTTCGTTCAATACAATTGACATGAAACGCTTCCTTAGCTGACGCCCAGACCAAGCACGCGCTTGGCAACAATGTTGAGGTTGATTTCAGTGGTGCCCCCCTCGATCGAATTCGCCTTGGAGCGAAGCCAGTCGCGACAGGTCGCCAGTTCCAGGTCAGTGAACTCGTCACCCTCCCAGCCCAGCCCGGATTGCCCCATGATTTCCAGAAAGTACTCGTAGCGATCCTTGTTCAGTTCGGCGCCGAGGAACTTGAGGATAGAAGACGCCGCCCCCGTTGATGTGCCCGCCTTGGCTTCAGCAAAAATACGTTTGGCGGTGAGTTGCAGACTCTTCTCACGCATTTTCAGGCGCGCGAGTTCGTGGCGCAGTACTGGGTCTGCAATCTTGCCTTCGTCTTCTCCGAGGTAGTGCTTGGTGAGTGCGCCAAGGTCCAGCGGGCTTTCCTTGGCGAACACATCAGCAGAGATGTTTTCCCGCTCAAACTGCAGTAACCGGTTGGAGACTTCCCAGCCACCGTTGATTTCGCCGACCACGGCCGATTTGTCGACTTTGACGTTGTCAAAGAACGTCTCACAGAAAGGTGATCGACCCGAGATCAGCTTGATGGGGCTGGTGGAAACACCGGGGGATTCCATGTCGAAAATGAGCATGGTGATGCCCGCATGCTTGACCGAGTTGTCGGTGCGTACCAGTGCATAGATCCAGTCAGATTTGTCCGCATTGGACGTCCAGACTTTTTGTCCGTTGACCAAAAAGTGGTCGCCTTTGTCTTCGGCGCGGGTTTGCAGACTTGCGAGGTCTGAGCCAGCGTTAGGTTCCGAGTAGCCCTGGCACCACCAGATTTCACCGCGAATGATGGGTGGCAGGTGTTCCTGCCGTTGGGCTTCAGTGCCGTATTCGAGCAGCACTGGTCCGATCATCCACAGACCAAAACTCAGCAGCGGCGGGCGCGCATTGATGCGCCGCAATTCTTCCGACAGTACCTTCGCCTGCTCCTTGCTGAGGCCACCACCGCCGTATTCGGTGGGCCATGTAGGTGCGGTCCAGCCTTTCTCGGCCATGCGCTCCAGCCACACTTTGGAGTCTGGGTTTACAAACGTGGCGTTGCGTCCGCCCCACACCGCCTCGGCGGGTGGCATTGGCGTGCGCATGGCGGGAGGGCAGTTGTCCTCCAGCCAGCTGCGCGCTTCGGATCGAAACTGCTCTAGATCACTCATCACGG
>CAYZWL010000082.1:7866-9544 GCA_964482195.1 uncultured Alteromonadaceae bacterium
TCCTCCAGCCAGCTGCGCGCTTCGGATCGAAACTGCTCTAGATCACTCATCACGGGATTCCTGATTACTGTTTTTCTTCGATGGACTTAGGGGGTGTTGCTGCTTAGGGTGCGCGCAAGAGCGCACCCGAAAAGTCCTGCTTTAGCAGGCTTTTCAATTGCTCTTGCTGGTGTAAACCGAAAAGTAAACGAACGGGTACTTGGCGCGAACACCCGGCGGGACGCGTTTGGGCGCCGCGTGCTGCACTGGTGTGAGGCTTTTCAGGTAGGTGCCGATCGCTAGCGCGTCAGCCTCTTTTAGCTTGGCGTAGGCCGGCCAGGGCATCACGGTCATTGCCGGTGTGCCATGGCGGTTCATGCCTGTTCTCAAAAAGGCGGCGATGTCGGTCACGGACCATTCGCCGAGCCCTGTTTTGGGGTCGGGGGTCAGATTGGGTGGGTAGATCACCCCTGGTGGCTCATCGCTATCGAGTGGATTGGTGAAAGCAATGCCGGTACGGGAGCCCGCCAATGCCAGTGCGGCGTTGGGTGCGCCGACCATGGCGCCGTCGGTATGACAGCTGGCGCAGCCCATCAGGTCCACCAGATATCGCCCTTGCTCGACAGCGGTTGTATCGAGACCATGATCGGCTCTGGGGCTTGGCGTGCTCAGTCCCCGACTGGGCGCTCGCTCCTCGAGGGTATCGAGCACACTGGGGCGTGAACCCTGCTGGGCTGAACAGGCGCTGATCATGGCGCCGACTAAAACCAGACTAATCAGTTTGAACATAGTTCCTCCCGCTGTGTACCGCGGCGGTTTACCTCTGATGTGCAGTTAAAGTACCTGCCCAAGGGTAATGCAAGCAAACTCGACAACAAGGGCAAGCCTTCAGTAGCGACACTCTTTGAATGGTATCGGTGTGGCGGTTTGGAGCTCCCGCTGGGATGTGCATTCCGGTTGTCGGCGGAGGCGGGGGCACAGATCGGCTTGTCTGAACTGGAAATTGGATACTAAGTCTGCTTGGGGTGGTAGCGCCCGTCTGGCCAAAACCGCTGGACGTCAACGCGCGTTGGACATGAAACTTCGGGCACGGAAAATCAGCGGTCCTGAGACAGTTGATGTTTTGTTCAATCGGGCAGCCGTTCCCAGCGGTATCGGTCCGTGATGTCGCGGGTCCCCGTGGCAAAATCCCAGTCGTCGATACTCATGTAGGAACCGTTCGGCCCTTTCTCCTCGATACGCTCGACGGTCAGATGACCGCGTCTGCCGGCCCAGTTGACCACGCCGTTCCGCACTGACCATCGGATGCTCTGCGCATCTTCATCCAATACGAGCGCGCAGTTCCCGACAGGATCTGGGTTACTGGAGTCGAAATTGTAGAAACGGAATGTGCCGGTGCCGTCTGCGTTAAGGGTTATTCGGTGCTCCGGCCGAGTGGAGACATTCAAGTTAACCAGCGTTTCCTCTGGATAAAAGTAATTGGAGAAGCTGACACCCGGCACTGAGTAGGGGCAAATGCCATAGGTGTTGTTCTCATACGGACCACCAATGCGATAAGCGCCGTCGTGGTAGATGTCCCAAGTGCCGACGAGGTGGTCTCTGATGAGCGTGTCCGGGTCTACTTCAGTAAAAGTTGCGGTAACGACCTGAGTTTGGTCAGTCATGCGGTCAATGCGACAAAGCGTTTCGCCAGGTGGCG
>CAYZWL010000083.1:0-9261 GCA_964482195.1 uncultured Alteromonadaceae bacterium
GGTGAACCGCCACCAGCTTGGTTATTGTTGTCGTCGGCAGGTTCATCGGCTTCTTCAAAACCGATACCGCCTTCCTCGGCCCAGGCGATGGTGATGTCATCACGACCCTGCCAGTTCCAGTTACCGCTCCAGTACACGATGCGGTAGTTGCACTCGGTGCCCTCGGGCGCGGCTTCGATGGAGTATTCTGCGGGGAAGCGGTTCTCGGTCTCGCGCAGAGACGCACAGGCCGCAGGGTTGCCGCGGTCTGCCATGATGCGGGCAGTGTTGATGCCGCTCGGCGGCGTCGTGCGAATACCAACCGAACCGAGTGCGGCGCGGACAGTGATCGACTCGTCCTCGGTCACTGAGTACGCGATGCCAGATGAGGGATCAATCGCCTCAAGGCTGGATTCGATAGCCGATGCTTGTGCTGAGACAAACAGGCCTGTCGCCGCTGCAATCGCAGCAGAGAGTCGGAGAATTTGACGGTTCTGGATAACGCTTCGAGAAGAGTTCTCGATGGATGACGGATGTGCCACGTTGATGTCCTCGCCTTTACAACCCCAGTAGGGAATGGAAGGCAAACCAACATCAAAACGCGTCCTCACGATATGCCCGACGGTTGGGCTTACCGGCAACCCCGCTGTCATGAGTAGTGCGACACTACTGTTAGACCGGTGGCTTTGCGTCCCCGCTTTTCAGCGAGTTTGCCTTTAATCTGTTTGAACTGTGATCCTAGTCACACTTTTCGTTTGCGTCTAGGAATAATTCATACTAGTTGGCGATAAATATGTAACCTTTCTGGACATCACCTAGACCAAGCATCAAGTAACAAACGCTAAGTCACCGTCCAGAATCGTTTTCTTGGTCATCGAGCTGGGTGAACTCACCCTCCAGCGTGACGGGGCCATGGCTGTTTTTTTCACTCGAGTTGCCGCCAGTGGGCCGTCTTCCGCTGCCAGTTCGCAACCCCAATAACCGCGCGAGCGCCCTGCGCAAAGGCCCAATCAGCACGATCAGTGCAAAAAAATCAGAGACCAGACCGGGAATCACCAACAGCACACCGGCCAATGCCACCACCGCGTCGTCCACCAGCACCTGCTCGTGCAGTAGTCCACCCGCTTGGGCTTCGCGCAGTCGCATCACACTGGCAGTACCGGCGTGGCGCAGCAGCGCGCCACCGAGGAAAAACATGGCGAATACCCAGCCGAGGGCAAACAGCGCATTGGTCTCAACGCCCAACTGAATCAGGCTGAGCAGCTCTAACCAGGGGTAAATCAACAGTATCCAGCCCATCTCAAGCCTCCGTTACTGCGGGCTTCGTGCCATCAGGATCCGGCCCCCATGGAGCCACCCAAAACAGCAGTAACATGCCAGGGATCGCAGCCGTCGCGCACAACAGGAAGAAGCTCACCCAGCCCATGCTTTCGACCATAAAACCTGTGGTGGCATTAGCCAGCGAACGCGGCAGTGCCGCCAAAGCGGTAAACAGCGCAAACTGAGTCGCAGCAAAGGTCCGGCTCGACTCCCGGGCAATAAAACCGGTAAACGCCGCGGTCCCCAACCCGACCCCCAGATACTCAAAGGCAATAACCGCCGCCAGTAACCACAGGATCGGGCCGCTCGCAGCGAGGACCGCGTAGCCAAAAATGCTTGCCATCTGCACCGCGCCAAAAAGCCAGAGCGACCGATTGATGCCCAGCCGCAGCATCAGCAGTCCACCCACCAGGCCACCGAAAATTGCCGGCCACAGGGCAGCGTGCTTGGCCACCAAGCCGATCTGGGTCTTGGTGAAGCCGAGGTCCAGATAGAACGGCGTCGCGAGTGCTGTCGCCATGTTATCGCCGATCTTGTAGAGCACCATGAAAGCCAGTGCCAGCAGCAAAGGCCCGAATCCACGTCGTTGAACATACTCCCGAAATGGCGCTACCACTGCGTCGCCGAGTGAGCGTGGTCGCGCCGCATCATGGGTAGGTTCGCTGACCAATAGCGTCATACCCAGACCGAGCGCCATGAACCCGGCCGTGATCCAGAACACCAGCGACCAGGGCAAGTGGTCGGCCAGTATGAGTGACAGCGAGCCGGGTATCAGACTGGAAATGCGATAGGCCTGCACGTGAATGGAATTGCCCAGACCGAGTTCGGGATCGGGCAGCAGTTCACGACGGTAGGCATCAATAGCCACATCCTGGGACGCACTCAAAAAGGCCACCAGCGCCGCCATAGCGGCGATCACCCGTGTGTCGCCTAACGGATCGAGAGAGCCCATCGTGCCAATGGCCAAAAACAGGCAGAGTTGGGTGACCAGCATCCACCCGCGCCGCAAACCCAGCGGCAAGACCCAGCGGTCCATCAAGGGCGCCCAGATGAATTTCCAGGTGTAGGGCAGGCCCACGAGAGCAAATAGCCCAATCTCTGCCAATGAGACGCCGCTGTCGCGCAACCAGGCAGGTACCAGCTGTATCAGCAGATACAAGGGCAGCCCCGAGGCAAAGCCCGTGAATACACAAATGAAAAGACGAGTCAGGCGAGGCAGATCAGTAACCGACATGTGGCGTGAAAGGGAGTTCCGAACATGGCTAGAGCCTTAACTTAACTGATAGTGGCAGGCGACACCGCACCCCAAGGCAGATATTCTTCGCGATCGGTGAAAACAGCCAGCGAACATCATGTCAGACGCACCCAAAGCACCTCCCGCACCGCTCGCCCGCGCCCTGCCTGCAGATCTTTACCAGCCTGGCGAGCACGAACTCGCCCTGCTCGAGGCACTGACCCATATCGACTGCAGCGACAGTCGCTTTGTCGTAGAGCAACCAGTGACCATTATGCTGTTCACCAACCGCAGTGGTTCCTCCCTGCTGGGTGAGTACCTGCGCGCCACCGGCTGTTTTTCAGGATTCGGGGAGCCTCTGAGTCACCAACTGGTTATCGCCCGCGCAACAGAACACAAGCTCTATACCCTGGAAGACTACTTGCGCTGGCTCATGGACAATGTCGCGCGTCCGGGGACTCAGTTCGGCCTCAAACTGTCCCTGGACCAGGTGGTATTGCTGCTTCGCAGCGGCGCCATCCCGCGAATCTTCAAAAACGTGAACTGGCTACACATCTATCGTCGCGATCTGGTCGCGCAAGCGGTTTCCTTTTCAGTCGCCGCCCAGACCGAAAGCTGGCAAAGCTTTGAGGCCAGCAATGGACGCGAGCCCGACTTCGACCCAGATCAGATCATCCTGTTTCTCCACGAACTGTCGATGCGCTACGAAAAAACCCGTCGCTTACTCAACCTTCACGGCCTGCCCTATCAGGATGTCGCTTACGAAGACTTCATCACCGCCCCGGAGGTTCACACACTGGAGATCGCTCGAGCCCTCGGTGCACCAGCTGAGACTGTGGATCCACAAAGATTGAAGATGCGCAAGCAGGGTTCGGGATTGAACAAAGCGTATCGGGAGCGGTTCGTCCGCGAATATCTGGCGCAAATTGATCTGCACGAAGTCATTGCGCCGTCCACCGACGACGATCGCGCCGATCAGGGAGCCTGAGGAAGCGCGTACTGTTCGCGATAGCGCTGCGCGTACTCAGTCTTGAGCGGGGAGCGCTGCGGCGCAATCGGCACCAAGCTGTCATCGCCCCTGGGGTGCCATTCGCAACCCAAAAACTGGCAAACAGCGCGAATCGTGGTATCGCTGGTGCTGGACAAACCCTCGTGACTTACCCGAAAAGCAGGGACCCCGCGCAAGGCCAGAAAGCGCTCATTGGCAGCCTCCATGGCAATGACGCTATCGAGGGCCGCCGTAATGGCATCGGCATCGTAAGGCACGTCGCCCCGCGCGCCCTCATTCTCTAGATGCGAGGTCCAGGCATCGGTCACCCGGGCGAAGTACAGTGATACCGCCTGGGCAATCCGATCTTCACGGCTAATGACGACCGCACGAAAATCCGCAAACGCCTGTAAGTAACCCGCGTCGATCAGGTACTCCAGCTGCTCGGCAGAAAACTTGAAGCCGCAGTGTCCGCCCTCGCCCCACCCCAAGACCGTTGATAAATAGTAGTCGGTGAAAGTCACGCCCGGCTTGCCCGCCACCGTCCGCGCGACTTCGCGCGGCTCCCAGACCTCGGTTTGTGGTGGCGTCGCCACGCCAGCCTGATAGAGCTTTTCGGTTAACAGCGTAGAACCCGAGCGGTTGGAATACAGCACAGCGAAACCGCGCAATCCTGACAAGGCCGCTCCCTCAGACTCGCTCAACGGCCTCAGTGGCTGGCCGCTGAAGATCTCATCCAGATGCTTGCGATAACTCATCGAGCGCTCCTTCGAGGGCAGAGAGGCAAATTGAGAACACACGCCCCGTCTGTGCCAAATCCTGCTCTTCGGCATAAGCGCCAAACAGGAATCCAGTCGGTTGCTGTCGCACGGCACCAATACCCGCCTGAGCAAAACGCTGCGCTTCGGGGTGATCGCTCATAAGCACCAACACCCGGGTACCCTTGGGTGAAAACACCGTATTGTGCAAGGCCGACCCCGCAGCACCGACCACCCATTGTGCCTGGTCAAACATTTGCACCTGACGCTCGAATGACAGCTCGTCAGGACGGATGGTGAAGAAGCCTCGCGCCTCCAGAAAGGTCTGCACCGCCGCTGCATTCAACAGCCTCGATGTGTCACTGGTTCGCGGGGGCGCGCAATAAAGTTTGCGCGGCAACGTGTCGTCCGGTTTGGCATCGGACAGTACCGCTGCACGCAGTTGCTCATACATCGCATTGGCGCCGGGATGCAGGCAGTAAACATGCCGATGCTGGCTGCAGACAAAGAGCTTGCGAAACCGAAGCCGCTGCCGGCGCGGGTTGTAGATCAGCATCTGCTCGCGAGTGAACCCGAGGTAGCCCAGCAGGGTCTCTTGCCAGGGCTCAGGTTGATAATGAAACACCAGCTTGAGCGGAGCCTCGCACAGTGGGACTACCGACAGCTTGGGCAGTACATCGAGCAGGAAGTGTCCATAGGAACGAAAGCCCGGTTGGGCGAGCAACAACCCGTGACTGGCCGGCTGGATGGGTTTGAGATCGGGATTGAGCCTGACCACTCTCGCATCGTGGTCGACTTCGTAGGCCTCTGTTTTGCGCTGCAGTTCGTGATTGAGCGACAGTACCTCATCTCCCGCGCGTAATGCCCGAGGTAAGACCCGCTCGGCCACCGCGACCTGCCCCAAACCGAACACCGTCGCATCTTCCAATGCGAGTAAGTCCAGCGCCGTATGCTGCCGGGTATACCGGTCGTAGCGTTGCCGGTCACCCTCACCGGACCAGCTGGCCGGACTGGGGCGAAGATCACTGGCTTCGGCTAGTTGCAGCCTCCAACTGCCCGAGGCCGGTGCAGCCGACAGCGCCGACACTCGAGTACCGGATGGGAACTCGCCTGGCGGTACGATCTGCAGCTGAGTCATCGGCAGATCAGTCCGGTAGTCTTTGGCGAAGCCAAGACAACAGACCCGTTAGCAACCGTCGCGTAGATCCTGCAACTCGCGGCGTTTGTGCCAAGCGCTCGAGGGTGAAGTCCATAAAACTACCCAGGGCCTGGCCATAGGTCGCCTCGTGATGCACGTGCAGCCTGGTGGGGGTGTCGAGGCGTTGCTCGCCGGGAAGCGGCCATCGCGGTCGGAACTGAGCCGTCGGCGCGTGAGGGAGCAGCGCATCGTAATCGGCCACCATGTGCTCAAGGCTGCGGGTCGGTAAGTCCGCCAGTTGAGCGCGGACTGTCGCGATGCATGCGCGATCCTCGCTCAATGCACGCAACTGAGCCGTCAGCGATACTGCGTTGGGTTCAATCAACCAACCGGTTCGGCCCGACTCAATCCGATCCGCGAAGGCGCCTATCCGGGTGGCAACGGTGGGTACGGCTGCAGCCTGTAGCTCACTCAGTGTGTAGCTGAAGGTCTCGGGCACCACTGATAACAGGAGTGCCACATCGGGTTGCAGCGACGCCAAGATAGCTGGCAGTTCCTCGCGGTTGTAGCTGGCAATGAACCGCACCCCGTCGCGCTCCGTAACGGGCATGTCCTCGGTGCCACAACCCAACAACGTGACTTCGCCCAGAGCCAGCAGTTCAGGCATCGCCGCTTCCAGCAAATCGCCGCCTTTGTGCGGCGCGGCGCTACCCAGCACCAGCAGTTGCAATGGCCGCTGTTGTTCCGCAATCGGTGCGCTACGGTGTTCCGCAAAGGCCTTCAGCATGCCGACGTCGAGACCGTGCCCGATGACTGCCATTGGATGCTCGGCGAGTGCTGGCGCCAACTGATGCCAGCGTTGACGCACCGACGCGCTGGGCACTACGAGAGGTATCTCACGCCTGATGACATGGGCGACAAATGCCTCACGCATACTCGCCAACCACCCGGGACTCTCGTCGCGGAAAAATCGATGGGCGGGGTTGCCAGTCAGACATTGATTGAGTCGGGCACGATCACAATGGTTACATGGGCTGCCCCAGGTCGCGTAGAGCGGCGGACACCACGGGTAGAAATCATGCAGCACCTGCATCACCGGCAGCGGTAGATCATAGAGATCCATGGAGTGGCCAATCAGGGTCGAGACCACCACTCGACTCAACGGCAGGTGAGCGGCGATTTCCCCCAGAATTTGACGGTACTCACCATGCCCCACCGCCGTCGAGACAATCGGCGTGGTCAGGGTCCAGCGCTTGACGGGCACGCTGTCCGCGCCCACGCGGAACAGTGCCAGCGATTTGCTCGCCGCGTCCCAATCGCCAATCGAACGCAGCACCCAGTGGGTTCTCTTGTGATCACCGGCAGCGAAGTCTTCGATCCAGCGCGCCAGCCCACCGCCCCAACTATGGGAAATATGCAATATGGCGGCCTGAGAAAAAGGAACCGTGGCATCGGGTTTTTCAGCGCGACTATCGAGCTCAGACAAGGGGTGTCGCAGGGCAGTCAGGGGGTGTCGGGTATCGAAGGCCTCAAGTACAGCGGGGGGCAGTCCCTTGCGCGTCTCGGCGGGCGGGTGCGCTGAGTCATCGACATAGACTGCATCGCTCAGTGCCAGTGTTGCACCCTGCAAACGCAGGCCCGTCGCCAATGCCGTGTCGTCAGTGGCGGTTATCGCCCGACAAGCCTGCAGATCAATCGCTGCTGAATAGCCCGCGGTGAGTGGCAGCTCCAGATGTAACTGCTGGTGGTAGCGATTACACCAACGATCTACGTTCTGAGCGTCCAAGGTTGGGCTGGCATTCTCCTCAAGAAAAGCCCGCGACAACCAATGTCGCGCGCTCAGTGGAAACACCATCGCAGCGCTCTGCAACGCGGCGCTTTCCAGCCTGGCCAATCCATTCGGCGGTAATACGGTACCCGCGCGCCAGACCAGTACGCGCCCCAGGTCAACGGGCAGGCTGGCCACCAACCAACACCAGTAGTGCTCGGGTGCGGGACAACCTTGCGCCTCAATCCAGAGGGTATGCGACGCCAGTATAGGATCGAAGGCGTCTGGTGGCGCTTGATCCGACAGCACCACCAGGTCCCGGGGTTGAGTCGCGACCTCCGCTAAGCCAGCTTCCAGCGCACTGACCGCTTCGTCCCCGAGCGCGACCAGAACCAAAGGCAGTGCGTCAGGCTGGGACAAAATCAGCCCGCCAGACTGCGACCAAATCGCAACAATCGAGCAAGACCGCCCAGCGCCGCCCTCTTCGGGCCTGAGCCATGCAGATGCGCTCGTTGAGTCAGCCAATCGGCAAATTGCTCGATGGCGGTTGCAGTAGGCGTCTCGGCGTCAAGAACAACGCCTTTGGGTTCACTGCCGCCATCAACCGCTACATTCGCCAGGTACCAGCCGAGGAATCCGCCATGCGGGGAACGCAGGAAGGGATCCGGAAACGCCTGCTGCACATCTCCACGCACGCGATACAGGTTGCGATGCTCGGGCAATACCCGCTCGCCATCTTCATAACTCGCGTAGCCATAGGGCAGCGACCCAAAATCACCTTGCCCCAAAACCTCACACTCAGCGATGTACCACGCACGCAGCGCCTGCAGTGCTTTGGAATCGGCACCATACTTGTTGAGCATGATTGCTTGGTCACCGCTGTCGAAACCGCTGAAGTGATAGAAGCCTAGCGGTTCACCGTTCACGGTAAAGCCGTCATCGAAACTTCCCTGCACGTCCCGGGTCGAGATATTCCAGGTGGCAACGTTATAAGCCGGAGAACGCAATACCCGGTAATTGTCGAAGAAGCACGGCACGAGGTTGGCCCACTTCTGGTCAGTGAAGAGGCCACGGCCAATGTCATCGAGACAAAACTGCTTGAGGCGATCAGCCCACCAGGCGGCAAAGCGCCGACCTTCCTGGTCGTCGCGAATGCCGACGAAACCGAGATTGAATACCCCGTGTTTCAGACTGGCCATCTCGTTGTCCATGATGGCCTCAACGCTCTGCTCGGGCTCAGACTGATGCGGCGTCAACAGAATGCTAGCCGTGTCGAGATCTGCTTTGAGGTCATCCATGCGGCCGAACACGACCATATCCGGGTCGAAGTAAAAGACTTTATCGATATCCGGCTGATCGAGCAGGTAACAGGCAGCCATGCCTTTAACCGCGGTACACAGCTCAACCACGGAGTGCGCGAAACACCAGCCCTTTGCGTCGTCGATATCGAGGTCAGCTACCGTGATGACGGCGTCAAAAGGTTCCTTGTCGAGATCGAAGTCCGCTGGCGGGTTGTCGACCAGCATCAGATAGAACCGGGTATCGGGGGAAACCCGCTTCATGGAAGCCGCGAGAACCCGTGCCTTGGGAATGTAGTTCGCGGCAATGCTGGTAAAGGCACAAGTGCGCCCGGTCATGACTTTCCTCCAAACCGTTGGATCCTGCGCTGCAGACGCAGCCCCCACTGGGCTTCAAGATCCTGCTTTTCGCGTTGCAGGGTCTCTGCCAGCGCATTCAAGGTGTTGATTTGCTCATTCGCTGAGGCATAGGCCTGTCGTGCCTCGCCCAACAACTGTTCGTATTGTTCACAGCGCTGATCATACTGCCGGCAGCGCTCAGTGAGATCGTCGATGCTGGCCACGTGTGCGGCTGCATGGGCCTCATACTCGGCACAGCGCTGATCATAATCGTCCACCCGCTGCTCAAAAGCGGCGATCTGTTGCTTGGCCTGGGACAGCTCGGTCCGTGCAGCATCCATCTCGCGATCAAACACGGACTGCGCTTCATTATTCGCGGCAATGAGTCGAGCTTGCTCTTGGCTCAAGGTGTCGATCGTCGACTGATAACCGACCGCTT
>CAYZWL010000084.1:0-9008 GCA_964482195.1 uncultured Alteromonadaceae bacterium
GGCATGCATGGCTTTTACGAGGCGAACATGGCGATGCATCACTCCGACGTGATTCTCGCGGTGGGTGCACGCTTCGATGACCGGGTCACCAATACGGTGAGCAAGTTTTGCCCCGGAGCCAAGATCATTCACATTGATGTGGACCCGGCTTCTATCGCAAAGATCGTTCCCGTGGATATTCCCATTGTCGGCCCTGTGCACTCTGTACTGACGGAGCTCACTGCCCAGATCGATGCCCAAATCGAGAGCCAGGAGCGCCCGGTGCCCGATCGTGAGGCCTTGGCGGGTTGGTGGGAGCAGATCGATAGCTGGCGTGCAGCACACGGTCTGTGGACCGGTCGTCGCTATGCGACCAGTGATCAAATTATGCCGCAGGACGCGATCCGTTCGCTCTACGATGCCACCAACGGCGAGGCTTACGTGACCTCGGATGTGGGTCAGCACCAGATGTTTGCGGCCCAGTATTACAAGTACGATTTGCCACGGCGCTGGATTAACTCCGGCGGCTTGGGAACCATGGGCTTTGGGTTGCCTGCGGCCATGGGCGTCAAACTGGCCTTCCCTGATGCAGACGTTGCCTGCGTCACTGGCGAAGGGTCTATTCAGATGAACATCCAGGAGCTGTCCACCTGCGCCCAATACGACATCCCGGTCAAGATCATCAACTTGCGCAACAACTATCTGGGCATGGTCAAACAGTGGCAGGACATGCAGTACGACGGTCGCTACTCCGAAAGCCACTACGCGAGCTCACTGCCTGACTTCATGAAGCTGGTGGAGGCTTATGGGCACGTCGGTATCGAGGTCAAAGACCCAGCTGACCTCGATGCGGCAATGCGAGAGGCCTTCTCCCACAAGGATAAGCTGGTCTTCCTTGATATCTTTATTGATCCTCACGAGCACGTTTATCCCATGCATGTGGCGCCCAATGGGGCGATGAAAGACATGTGGCTCAGCAAGACGGAGCGAACCTGAGATGCGACGGATTTTATCGATACTGCTGGAAAACGAGCCCGGCGCACTGTCGAGGGTTGTTGGGTTGTTCTCCCAGCGCGGTTACAACATCGAATCGCTGAATGTGGCACCGACTGATGACGACTCGCTATCCCGAGTGACCCTGACAACGACAGTCGATGACATGAAGGTCGAGCAGATCACCAAACACCTCAACAAGATTGTTGACGTGGTCAAGGTGGTCGATCTTACCGAGGGTGCCCACGTTGAGCGCGACATGCTCCTAGTCAAGGTTCGCGCGGAAGGTCAGGCCCGTGATGAGGTCAAGCGCACCACCGATATCTTCCGTGGGCAGATTATCGATGTTGGGCCAAGCACCTATATCGTCCAACTCACCGGGCCAACCGATAAGCTGGATAGCTTCGTCCGCGCTCTGGGGGAAACTGAGGTGATCGAAGTGGTTCGTTCCGGTGTCGCCGGTATGGCCCGTGGGGAAAAGGTGCTGAGCCCATGAGTGAGTACATCATTTGGCATAATCCGCGCTGCAGTAAATCGCGACAGACCTTGGCCTTGCTTGAGGAGCGTGGCATTGAACCTGAGGTATTCCGCTACCTAGAGACTGCACCAACCCAGAAGACACTCAAGGATGTGGTGGCCAAGCTCGGGATTCGGCCCTGGGAATTACTGCGTCGCAAAGAAGCTGAGTTCAAGGAGACCGGCCTGACGGCGGATAGCAGTGATGCGGCGGTGATCAAGGCCATGGCCGAGCATCCCAAGCTGATCGAGCGCCCGATTGTCATTCGCGGTGATCGAGCCGTGCTTGGTAGGCCGCCTGAAGACGTCCTCACCTTGATCGACTGACTTGTCGCGTGCAGACACAAAAAGGCCGGCTAATCGCCGGCCTTTTTTTTCGCTCAGCTGGTGGGTTACAAACCCAGCTTCTTCGCTGCGCGGGAAGCTAGTTTGCCTGCCTTTCGTTGCAGGTCGCTCACCGGGCGGACCAGAGTGTCGCGCATGGCTTCATCCGGACGAGGGCGGAAGATGGTGGTGTGGTGTTCAGGACTGATGGTGTCCGGGCGGTCGGCAGTGTAGTAGTACGTGGCGAAAGACTTGCGCGGCACTGCATCGGGACTGTTCACCGGCGTCACGCCGTGGAAGCTGATCTCGCTGGTCACGAAGCCGCAGAGGCGATTGAATTTGGGTTCGAAGCTATTCAGGCAGTTTTTGACGTCTGCATCCCATAGCTCGAGTTCGCCGCCCCATTCCCGGTTCCACTGCTCGTTCAGGTAAAGCAGTAGATTTACTCGGCGGTACCACTGGCGGTCTTCTACAAAGTTGAAGTCCACGTGCACGTCCAGCCGGCCGCCACCGTGCGTGAGGTGCATGCCCCCACCCGCCAGTTGCTCGTCGTAAAGCAGTTCGTCGATACCAGTCATGTCGCTGACCAGTTTTCGGAAGTACTCGCTGGCAAAGATATCGTTCAGCTTCTTGACAGGGTCGGGGAATACGCTGCTGTCCGTGACCTGAATCTTGCGCTTTTCATAATGGGCGTTGAAACTTCGGCCGACCTTCGCCGCGTCTTCGAAGGTTGGATAGCTGTCGGAGATCTCGTGGGCGAAATCGGGATTAAGAAAGTCGTCGATGCAAAAGTGAGGGAAGCCAGGAGCGGCGGCGATATCGCCGGCGAGCCCCTGGGCCCGAGTGGCATCGAGATTGATAAGTGCCTGGATGTCGCTGTCTGCGAGGTCTGTCATTGCGGTTCCCCAACCGTTGATCGACAAGACCTCGAGAATAACACTCTGTGGCTTAGCTGATAGCCTTCATGTCAGTCATAAAGCCACGCAGCTCTTCACCAATGATCTCTACCGGGTGATTGCGGATGGCGTCATTGACGGCAATCAGCAACTGGTTGTCGACCTGGTTGTTACCGCCGAGGCCTTCGCCAATAACATCGAGCCCCAGGCCTGCCACATAGTCCTTGAGCATTGGGCGAGCGGCCTGGTCGAACAGATAGCAACCGTATTCTGCGGTATCACTGATCACCACGTTCATCTCATAGAGCTTCTTGCGGGCGATAGTATTGGCGATGAGCGGCGTTTCGTGGAGCGACTCATAGTAAGCCGATTCCTCGATGATGCCCGCTGACACCATGGTTTCGAAGGCGAGCTCAACCCCGGCCTTGACCATGGCCACCATCAAGATGCCCTGGTCAAAATAGGTCTGCTCATCGATGTCTTCATCAGTGAGGGGTTGCTCTTCGAAGGGGGTCGCGTTGGTTTGAGCGCGCCAGCTCAGCAGGTTGACGTCGTCGTTGCCCCAATCTTCCATCATCACCCGAGAGAAAGTGCCATCCATGATGTCGTCCTGGTGCTTTTCGAAAAGTGGACGCAGGATCAGCTTCATCTCCTCGGCCATTTCGAAGGCCTTTACCTTGGCGGGGTTGGAGAGGCGATCCATCATGTTGGTAATGCCGCCATGCTTGAGTGCTTCAGTGGTGGTTTCCCAGCCGTATTGGACAAGCTTGGCGGCATAGCCGGGCTCCACGCCGAGTTCGACCATACGGTCAAAGCAGAGTAGCGAGCCGGTCTGAAGCATGCCGCAAAGAATGGTCTGCTCACCCATCAGGTCGGATTTCACCTCAGCAATGAAGGACGACTCCAGAACACCTGCGCGATGACCGCCGGTGCCGGCCGCATAGGCCTTGGCCAGGGTCATGCCCTCACCCTTGGGGTCGTTCTCGCGGTGCACGGCAATCAGCGTTGGCACGCCGAATCCACGCAGGTACTCCTCGCGGACTTCGGTACCGGGGCACTTGGGAGCGACCATGATGACTGTCAGGTCATCACGGACTTGCATGCCTTCCTCGACGATGTTGAAGCCGTGTGAATACGACAGGCAGGCGCCTTCCTTCATCAACGGCATCACCGCCTTGACCACAGCACTATGCTGCTTGTCGGGGGTGAGGTTCAGCACCATGTCGGCGCTGGGGATCATCTGTTCGTAGGTGCCCACCTCAAAATTGTTCTCGGTGGCGCGCAGGAAGGACGCCCGCTGTTCGGTGATTGCGCTTTCGCGCAGTGCAAAAGACACATCAAGCCCGGAGTCACGCAGGTTCAGTCCCTGGTTCAGGCCCTGGGCACCACAGCCGACGATGACCAGCTTCTTGCCCACCAGCGGTGCGACGCCATCGGCGAACTCATCGGAGTCCATGAATCGGCACTTGCCAAGCTCCTCGAGCTGGACACGAAGGGGGAGGGTGTTGAAGTAGTTGCTCACGTGGCGCTCCTTATGGCACCGGCGTTATCCGCCGGGTTTGGGCAGTTTTCAAAACGAAGGCGCGCCAATTTACAGGGGGGACGCGTCCAGAACAATGGCGCCGCCGACTCTGGGGCTAATGTCCGACATTTACTGGACGGCGGCCCATGATTTGGGTTGAAAAAGAGTTGACACAAAGAGCTTTAAAAAATAAAGTACTCTGCACTGGGGTGATGGCCGTTAACAAAGCCCCGATCTCAAGGAGGAGTACTGACATGACAAACACGGAACAAATGAAGGAAGTCGACGTCGCCTGGCTCAAGGCTTTGGCTGAGTCTGGCAAGAATGCACCCCTGCAAATGGGGCCTTATCTTGCAGCAGGAGGGCTGTGGTTTGGTGGCGCGAGCCTGACCCTGGCGCTGATGCAAATGGGCGTGCTGGGACTGCCGGCCTCCGCTATCGGTTGGGTTTGGATCGTAGCCGCGCTTGGTTTTGGTGCCAGCATGTACCTGTTGATCCGCCGGGATTGCGCGGTGGGCCAGCCAGGCCACAACAAGGTGATCAACGGCGCCTGGAGCGGTGCGGGTTTTGGCATCTTTACCTTTTGGGCGGCGACGGCGCTGATGGCCATGCAGCTTGAAAGCGTCGAGGTACTTAACACGATCTCGCTGGCCGTCTTGGTGATTTACGGCATTCTCTGGTGGGCCATTGGCACCGTGACCGGTGCGGTGTGGATGCGCACCTTGGCCTTGCTGAGCTTCGCTTCCACGGCGCCAGTGGCACTGGCTGTGGGAACCCAGTTCGTTTGGCTGGCCTATACCTGTGCGCTGGTGGTGTGCGCGCTGCTGCCGGGCATCTACCTGATGCGGGTCGGCGGTAAGGCGGTTTGATCCGTGGCTGGGTTCAATATCAATGAGATCGACGATGTGATTCATGGTCGGATTCGGCTCGGCATCATGGCCTATTTGATTGGCGCAGAACGCGCTCCTTTCAAAACCATTGCCAGCGAACTCGAGACCACCGACGGCAACCTCTCGGTGCATCTCCGAAAGCTGGAAGATGCCGGTTACATCGAAATCGAAAAGTCCTTCGTGGGTAAAAAACCCATGACCGAGGCAGTCATGACGCAGGTAGGACGCACCGCCTTCGTCAGCTACCTCGACGCCATGTCGCGATTGGCTAAGGCCTGAGATGGCGGACTAAAGCGCAGTAACGGTGACGCAGCCCGCCAAGGATGAGAAAGGTTGCGTTGTTGCAGCGGTCAGACGCCCGGTGATCACGGAGGATCACCGGGCGTTTTTTTGTGGCCCGCGTAGAGTGATCAACTCAACTTGGCGAGTCGGTACTGCTCCCAGCGCCAGGCGCTGTCGACAATATGGTCGATGTCGGTGTGGACAGGGGTCCAGCCAAGCACCGATTGAGCGCTTGCGCTAGTGGCCACCAGCGTGGCGGGGTCTCCTTCGCGACGGGGACCAATGCTATGGGGGATGGTCCTGCCGACCGCGGCTTCACAGGCGGCAAGAATCTGACGAACCGAAAAGCCGGCCCCATTGCCCAGGTTATAGGCGGCGAAGCCCTGTTCGGTCATCTGACTGATGGCTCGTAGGTGGGCGTCGGCGAGATCTTCTACATGGACATAATCGCGGATGCAGGTGCCGTCAGGGGTCGGGTAGTCGTCACCGAAAATGGTCAGTGCAGGTCCCGCGCCGGAGGCTGCTCGCAGTGCGTTCGGTATGAGGTGGGTCTCCGGTTCGTGCCATTCGCCCAAGGTGGCGTCCGCAGCGGCACCGGCCGCATTGAAATACCGCAAGCACACGGCACTGAATGGGTGGGCGCTGCTGGTAGCCTCGAGCATCTGTTCGATCACCAGCTTGGTCTGCCCGTAGACATTAATGGGGGCTTTGGGGTGCTGTTCGTCGATCTGGTCGGTGACCGGATTGCCAAAGATGGCCGCGGTGGACGAGAACACGAGCCTGGGGATCTGCGCAGCAAGCATGGCTTCGACCAGGTTGGCCGTTCCGGCGACGTTGTTTTGGTAATAGCGCACTGGGAACTGCTTGGACTCTCCGACCAGTGACTTGGCGGCAAAGTGGATGACCCCATCTAGCGTCCGACCCCTGAGCGCTGAGGTGAGCCCCACCCGGTCCATGAGATCGACCTCCAGCACCTCGCATTCCTGGGCTGCCCAGCGGTGGCCGGTCGAGAGGTTGTCGAGAATGGTGACCTCGTGGCCCGCGGACTTGAGCGCCCGGACCGTATGGGAGCCGATGTAGCCCAGTCCGCCGGTGACCAGCAATTTCATGATTCGTGTTCCCACCTGCGTGCCATAGTCGTCACAATAGCGTGGCACCTTAGCCTTGAGCCCGCACAGCCGCAAATCCAGCGAGTCTGAATGGCGGTTTTTCGTGGGGCCGCCTGTCTAACTGACTGACTCAGTTGGAAATAATGCCAGCCGTGACGTGGGTTTTGGGCGGCTCGCGGCCTGATGATTGCTGGCATATGGGACTTTGGTACAACTGCAAAAAAGAGTTTGCGAGTCCGATCACAGTTTCAATCATTGCGTTGGTAATGGCCATGGGAGGGCGCTAGGTTGGATTCATGCATAGCCCATTCGGGTAATGGTGAATCGCGGGGTAGGGATCGTGAGTAAGGCAGCAGAAGCAATGGATATGACGGGAACGGCGGAAAAATCGCTCTCAGCGATGCTGTTCAGTTACGAGGCCCTGTTTGATGCGCTGACGGCGGCGTCGGACATCAGTACCCACTACGATTTTTACTTGTGGCTGCAGCGTGACATGCAGAACTTCGTGCCGCATGAAACGCTGGCCGCGGTGTGGGGCGATTTCACCTCGGGGGAGTTCCACTACGATCTCGCTTCGAGCGTGCAGGGTGTCAATACTGCCCGCTTGGATGCAGTTCGCGGTGACTGCCTGGACCACGCCATGTATGCGCTGTGGCAGCTGATACAGTCCAGCGAGCAAAATTGGCGCATCGTCCATGATTTCCGCGCGCTCGCCACCAAGCTCGGTATCAGCACCGAGAGCAGCCTGTTCCAGCGCTTTGGCAATAACGTAGAGGCGGTACTGATCTGCGGGCTGCGCTGTAATCGCGGCAGCGAGGACTGCTTGTATATTTTCAGCCTGACAGATGCGTCAGCGCAGATCGACCCGCAGGCCTTGGATGTACTGGTCAAGCACGTCGACGCTTCATTGCGTCGGGTGGAGTGTTTTGCTCCCCACGCCACTGCTGAGCAGATTGCCCGGGCGGCGAGTCTTCAGGCGTTGTCGAACCGTGAACGCGAGGTCCTGCACTGGGTCAGTCAGGGCAAATCCAACGAAGAAATCGGCTTGATCCTCGACATCAGCCACAACACGGTCAAGAATCACCTGAAACGGGTGTTCAGTAAGCTGGGCGTGAGTGCGCGATCCCAGGCTGTGCGCCTGTACATGGGTGGTTTGGTCGCAGCGAGCTGATATGAATACCACAGTACTTTCCGGCGCGAATCGTTCGGTTCTGCGCCGTCGTAGTCGTGTTTCCAGTACCGTACAAGCGGGGCTCGATGGCATCGCTGTGATCGGTATCGCGTGGGGGTTGATCAACTACCACATTGGTGTGGTCACCGCCGACTACCTGATCATGCTGTTGATGCTGCTGGGTATGCTCGCGGTGATCTTCGATCAGATGGCGTTGTATCGCACCAATCGTAGCTTCACCCAGAAGGCGCTGGTGCTGGTGCAGTGCTGGAGCCTGGCTTTTCTGGGGCTCACGCTGGTGGGCTTCCTCACCCAGCAGGGCGAGTATTTTTCCCGTTTGTTGATGGGTCAGCTTTATGTGCTGGGTGTGGGCGCGCACACCATGCTGCATCTGGCCTTTTACTTGTATCGACGATCCATGCTGGCCAGCCGCACGGATTTTGATAATGCCTTGGTGGTCGGTCATGGGGACCTGGCTGCCTATCTGAGCGACAAAGTGAGCCACAACCCCTGGTTGGGCCAGCGCCTGGTCGGCAAGGTCGTGCTTAAAGAGGAAGACATGGCCCGCGAGGGCGAGCATCGCGTGCCGCTGCTGGGCAGTGTGTCGCAACTCGAGCGGATCATCGAGGACAACAACATTCGTGTGGTGTATCTGGTGACACCGCTGGAAGCGTCCAAGGTCCTTGAGGATGTCTACTTCAAGCTGCTGGACCAGAACGTGGCGGTGCACTGGGTGCCGGATATCTTCTCCCTGCGCCTGGTTAACCACAGTGTGAATGAAATCGCGGGCATCCCGGTATTGACGCTCTCTGAGACGCCGCTCACGGGTACGCGTCGTTTTCTGAAGTCGCTCGAGGACAAGATCCTTTCCGCGTTACTGATTCTTGCGTTCTCGCCGGTGTTGCTGGCGGTCGCCGCCGCGGTCAAGTTCACCAGCGACGGTCCCGTGATTTTCCGGCAGCAGCGCGCCGGCTGGAATGGCCGCAATTTCAGCATTTGGAAGTTTCGCAGCATGTATGTGCATGAGCCCGACCCCGAGCAACTCAAGCAGGCGACCAAGGATGATCCTCGCATCACGCCCGTGGGACGGTTTATTCGCCGGACGAGCCTCGACGAGCTGCCGCAGCTGTTCAATGTCTTCAGGGGGGATATGTCGCTGGTGGGGCCGCGTCCGCATGCCGTACAGCACGATCAGGAGTATTCGGCGCGGATTAGCGACTATTTCGCCCGTCACCACATCAAGCCAGGTATTACCGGTCTGGCGCAGGTCAGAGGCTTCAGAGGCGAGACTCCCAACGACGCCGCGATGATCCAGCGTATCGAGTC
>CAYZWL010000085.1:0-8688 GCA_964482195.1 uncultured Alteromonadaceae bacterium
GCATCGCTGTGGGGAAGCCCCGCGTCTTTCATTTGTGACAGCAGCCGGTCAACGGTAGCACCTACCGTTTTTGCCAACTGCTCAACTGTCACTTGTGCCATTCCTTTCTCCCTGCCCGATTGGTCTGCCTGCTGATCGATGGTCCGCGCTGAATCAACCAGCGGTGGACTCTTCCTCAGCAAACCACGGTGCGCGTGCGGTCATGATCAACTCCGCCGCCCGCTCTTCGGTCATTTCTTCAATGTCGACAAGATCGTCAACGCTCTGTTCTGCCAGATCTTCCATGGTGACAATGCCCTTGCTCGCCAGAACGAAAGCGAGATGTCGGTCCATGCCATCCATCGTGAGTAGGTCTTCAGCGGGCTCGTTGGCACCCAGCTGTTCTTCTGAGGCGATCGCCAGCGTCAGCAGCGCGTCCTTGGCACGGGCGCGCAGCTCCTCGGCGATTTCTTCGTCGAAACCTTCGATAGCCATCATCTCTTCCAGCGGCACGTAGGCCACTTCTTCGAGCGAGGTGAAGCCTTCTTCGACCAGCACTGCGGCCACATCTTCGTCGACGTCGAGCGCCTCCATGAAGGTCTCCATCACCTGGCCCGCCTCGGCCTCCTGGCGCTCGATGGCCTCATCAACGCTCATCACGTTAATGGTCCAACCGGTGAGTTCAGAGGCCAGACGTACATTCTGGCCACCGCGGCCAATCGCCTGCGCGAGGTTGTCCTCGGCAACGGCCACTTCCATGGTGTCGCTGTCTTCGTCGACAACGATCGACTCCACCTCGGCGGGAGACATCGCGTTGATCACCAGTTGGGCGGGATTGTCGTCCCAGAGGATGATATCGACACGCTCATTGTCGAGCTCGTTGGAGACTGCTTGCACGCGAGAACCGCGCATACCAACACAAGCGCCGACCGGGTCGATGCGCTGGTCGCCGGTCTTTACAGCAATCTTGGCACGAGAACCCGGGTCGCGAGCGGCAGCGCGAATCTGGATCACGCCTTCGGAGATTTCGGGCACTTCGATCTTGAAGAGCTCGATGAGCATTTCTTTGCAGGCGCGCGACAAAATCAACTGTGGGCCGCGCGACTCGGTGTTGATGTCGGTCAGAATGGCGCGCACGCGATCGTTGATACGGAAGGTCTCACGACCGACCAGTTCACCGCGGGGCAGCAAACCTTCGGCATTGTTGCCCAGGTCGACGATGACGTTGTCGCGAGTGACCTTCTTGACGATTCCGGCAAGCAGTTCGCCAACACGGTCGCGGTAGAGGTCGACAATTTGTGCGCGCTCGGCATCGCGAACCCGCTGCACGATGACTTGCTTGGCAGTCTGGGCCGCAATACGCCCAAAATCGACGTTCTCGACGACTTCCTCGTAGATGTCGCCCGGTTGCAATGACGGGTCCTTCTCGGCCGCTTCTTCGGTGGTGAACTCCGTACCCAGCGCTGCGAGCTCGGTGTCAGGCATGACCAGCCAACGTCGCTTGGTGACGTAGTCGCCGCTCTCGCGGTCGATCTTCACGTCGATCTCCGCTTCTTCGTCGTAGCGCTTCTTGGTAGCAGTCGCCAGGGCGAGCTCAATGGCCTCGAAGATGATGTCTTCCGACACCCCCTTCTCGTTGGACACTGCTTCAGCAACCATCAGGATTTCTTTGTTCATCGCTGTCTCTCAACCTGAGCGCATCGCGCTCGTTCGGGTCAATCAGTCCTTGTCACCACCGCGGCCAATCTCCAGCCGCGGTTCCACCCGTGCGCGATCCACAGATCGCAGGGGCAACAAATACTCGTGGTCATCTACTCGCACAACCACGTCTTCGTCTTCAACGCCCATCAGCCAGCCGCGAAACTTGCGACGCCCCTCGTAGGGCATGCGCAAACGGACCTCGATAGGCTCGCCAACATAGGCGGCGTACTGCTCCGGCCTGAACAACAACCGGTCAATGCCCGGCGAAGACACCTCGAGGGTGTATTCGCCACTAATGGGGTCTTCCACATCCAACACACCGCTGACATGGCGACTGACCTTGGCGCAGTCGTCAACGCTGACGCCGGCCTCGCGTTCGATATAAAGACGCAGCGTTGGTCGGCGCTGAGGAGACACCAGCTCGATGCCCCACAGCTCAAAGCCAAGCGACTCCACGGTGGGCGCCAGCAACTCGGTCAGCTGTGTTTCCTTTCCCGCCATCGACTCGATTCTCGTGCTGCCTACAAAAAACGCAGGTACAAAAAAGCCCCATTCAGGGGCTTTCGAGCGACAGTGAAGTGAGCAGTATTCACCGTCAATTGGTAGCGGGGGCCGGATTTGAACCGACGACCTTCGGGTTATGAGCCCGACGAGCTACCAGGCTGCTCCACCCCGCATCAATACTTTTCGTGACCGCCCCTGATTTGCAAAAACCCCGGGTCTTTGCAGGTGGTCACTCGAGACAATCACGCTGTCTCGATCAGAGGCGCGAGAGTATAGGGACTCCGCCCACCCGGGTCAACACAGTGTGGGCATGATGGGCGGAGTTTATTGCGTCGTCTCAGAGTGCGGTTACTGAGAAGACGGCAAGCGTGCCGGAAACCTCGTTACTCACCAGCAGCAGGGGCTCACCTGAGGGGCTGTCGGTTGCCGGAACAAAGACGATGTCTTCAGGACCCAGATCACCCACCACCTCGATATCGTCTTCAGCATCGACGCTGAAATCGCGCGGATTGATGTACTGAACAAAACTCGCATTGCTGGGGTTGCTGACGTTGTAGACCATCACACCACCCACACGCTCGAGGCCGATAAAGGCATAAAGATTGCCGTTGATCTCGGCGATCTCCACCGCTTCGGGTTCTGGGCCCTTGTCGTCAGAACGATCATCACCGTCGTTATCATCGTTGCTGGCGTTGAAGTTCTCGCCCAACTGGTTGGCCGTAATAACCTCGAAGTCATTGCCGCTGTCGAACACGGGTCGCAACGTTGCCACATCCCAAATGGTGAAAGATCGCGCGCCAAAGCTGTAGAGGTCCTCGTAGACACAATCTGCACCGGGTTGCCCGGTCGTCGCAAGGCTTGCACAGGCGCCGGTGACACCGAGGTCAGTCATGACTTTGAGTCGACCGAGGTTCTCGTCTTCTTCGAAGTCTGCACCGAGGCGGGCGACAAGATCGGGGTCAAAAGTCGCACCGGTATCTGCGATGTCTTTGATACGAATTTCATCGAGATAATGGAAGCAGTCGCCGTCATCAAAGTCGAAGCCGCCGGCGGCCGTACAGGCAGCAGCATCGTCGGCATCGGTCAGGTACTCGCGACCATCCCCTTCGTTGGCAGTCACCAGATAGGTATTGCCGTTCACGGTGTAAGACGCGATCGCATCGGGCATGTAGGTACCGAAAACACTCCAACTGCGGATGTTGACGCCGCCATCGCGATTACTGGCGTCGATCTCGTTACCGGGAATACCGTAGTTCTTGAAGCCGATACCGTTAACCGACACAACTTCGGCGGCGGCCACATCGATCACCGCAACGGCGTTGTTCTCCTGGAGCGCAGCAAAAGCCAGGCTGGAGTCAGCAGAGAACGCGAGATATTCGGGCTCTAGATCGGCCGCGACGCTGACCGCCTTGGCGCTGACACGGACCGGACCATTGAGGCTGCGGCTGCCACCGGCATTGAAAGCGGTGAAATCCGCGGTTTGCGCAGTCAGCCCAGTAAAGCCGCCCGACACATCGATTACGCTGATTGAGCCCTCGGGATCGACACTGTAGTCGCCGTTGGGTTCGCCCTCGTTGGCATTCAGTACGGTGTTGCCGTCGGGAGTGAAGCCAACCATGTCAGGCAAGGCACCGACCTCAACCGCCGACAGGAAAGTGCCATCGGTCTGGTAGAAGGCGATGTAGCCGTTGTCTTGCTTGGTATCGGCTGCCACGGCCACGGCCATGGTGTTGCCCGATACCGCGACGCTGTTGACATCGCCCATATCGACACCAGCCACTGCAGCCTCAACATCGGCAGCCACGTCGATCGAGCCGGTGATAGTCGGCAGGGTCGGCGCACTCAGGTCAATCACATCGATCGCACCGCTACGCGCGTTGACCACGAAGGCGCTGGCAGTCGCGGGATCATAGGCAACGATTTCTGCCGCTGACTCGTCGAAGTTGTCGGCCAGCGCCGGCGTGCGGCCCAGAAACGACAGTTGAATAGCAGCGTTGGCATCCTGACCGTCAGCACCGTCGTTGCCGTCGGCACCCGGTGCGCCATCGGCACCCGGCGCGCCCGCGGCGCCATTGGTGCCATCGCGTCCATCGTCGCCCTCACAGGCAGCCAGACCAAAAGTAAGAGTGATTGCGCCAACTGCGGCGAACAGCTTGTTGCGAGTCATGGTGTTTCCTTTCTGGAATTGGGTTTGGGGTAACCCAGAAACACTGCGCTCGCTATGTGAAGAAACCTTGTCAGTCTTGTGAATGTGCTATGACAAAAATACGACCGGACGTCGCAGGCAGGCTACTGCCCACGACGCCGCACACCATTTAACGAAGATAGTCGACCAGTTCGTTAGCCGTTCGCTTCATGTCAGCGGTGGTCACTGATTGCTCCTCGACCGCTGCGGCGATGTTGTTCATATTGGCACTGACCTCACCGATGCTATCGCTGATCTGCGCCGCGGATTCCAAAACTTCGTTGATACTCGTCCTGATTTCCTCGACCGACCCCACAATATTGCCTGTCGCCTCGGAGGTCTGACGCGCGAGATCCTTCACCTCGCTCGCGACCACGGCAAAGCCTTTACCCGCCTCACCCGCACGCGCAGATTCAATGGTCGCATTCAAAGCCAACAAATGGGTTTGGTCAGCCAGTCCGCGAATGGCATCGACAATATTCTCAATGACCTCGCTGCGCGCCTTCAGTTGGCGGGCAGACTGATTAGTACCGTCGGACAGCTGGTCCGCCGTCTTGGCCAGGGCCGCAGTGCGGTTCAGGTTGGAGGAAATCTCAGCGATGGTTTCGCCCATCTGAGTGACGCTGTCCGCCACCGAGAGACCGACCTCATTGGAATGCGAACGAACCTTTACCGCGTCGGTCACGTCGGAGGCAATCTTCACGAATCCAGTGAGCCGCCCTTCAAAGTCAGCCACGGGCTGATAAATGGCTTCCAGCCACACAGGCGCGCCCCCTTTGGCCACACGCTCAACCTGCCCGTTCACGAATTCGCCCGCCTTGAGCGACTCCCAAAAACGGCGATAATCGGGGGAACTGGCATATTCGCTCGACGCAAAAAGCCGGTGGTGCTGGCCCTGAATCTCGGCCAGGGTGTAGCCCATCGTTTTGAGGAAGTTGTCATTGGCGGTGATCACATTGCCGTCAATATCAAACTCGATAACCGCCTGGGATTTGCTAATAGCGTCCAGTTTGGCGTGATCGAAGGCGGCCTGGATCACCTGCGCGGTCACGTCGGTCGCGTACTTGACGATCTTGACCACTTCACCGCCAGCATCACGCACGGGCATGTAAGACGCCTGAATAAACACGTCGCTACCGTCTTTGGCGATCCGTCGGAAGCGACTTTCCTGGGCGCGCCCATCGCGCAATGACTGCCAAAACGCGCTATAGGCCTCACTCGAGGCGACATCCGATGGCACAAAGATTTTGTGGTGTCGGCCGACCACCTCTTCCGCGGTGTAACCCATCACGTTCAGGAACAATTCGTTGGCTTCCAGGATCGTGCCGTCCGGTTTGAAGCTGATCCGGGCAAACGAGCTGTTACTGGCGTCTAGCTCTGCTTGTGCTTGTTGTAACGCCGTCTCAAGACTCTCCAGTCGATCGACATCTTTGAGACTACCTTCGGCAGATTGACCTACCAATTTGGCAAACATATTCATGGATTCACCCCCCCCAGGATGAGTAAAAGAATGCAAGGCTTGCCCGCGCTGGCAGACTGCATTGCTATCCGCCGAAGTAAACCAAGCCTTTAGGTCGGGAGCAAATCTGCTGAGCGGCCCTGCACCCCGCTGAAGACCCACCGACGGACCGGATCAGTGAGATTCGGTTTGTGCAGCAAGCCGGGCGAAGGTGGAGACGCCGGAGCAACACGGCTGGGGCCGGAGTATGAGTGCCGCCTAGCGCGGCCGCGAGGAAAGCTCCGGCAGGGATTCACGCCAGGCCATAGCGTCGACCAGCTCGGCGTCGCGATCGATAAGCCGCTTGAGCAGTCGCGTCTGTTTGCGCCTGCATTCAAGACGTAGCGTTGCTGCCGTGACAAGAATGCCCAACAGCATGCCTTCGGCAAACGCCAATTCATCGATACCCAACACGTCGTTAAGATCGGTTTGAGGCAAGACCAGGGTGACGATAAACGGCGTTAAAACAGTAATGCCCAACAACCATCCCGACACTGCATAGTCCTGACGATAGGCTTTTCGAAGAAGCCTCATGTCCTCATCGCTGAGTCCGCTCAATGCTCGCATGGCAGGCTGCCCTCATCTCTCAGTACGTGAAGCAGGTTCGGCTTTCTGACCGGGAAAGGTCCAAGTGACAGTTAAACCCAGATGAGACGCGGCGTCGCTAAAGCTTTCACTGAGGCATGGGCGTACGAGGGCAAGCCCACACGGGCGCGCTATGGCGTCGAAGGCGTGCTCGGTGGCTGACCGACCGGGAACTCCCAAAGCCTGAGGCGTGCGTCATCGCCCCCAAAGACCAACAGCGCGCAGTCTTGCCACAGCGGTGGCGTCGACCAGGTCGTCTCGCCAGCAACCGCCAATTGCAATTGCCTGCCCAGGCGATACTCCTTCCAGTCCGCCTGACTGGGATCTTCACAATCGAGGAATACCGATTCGACGTGCCCCGACAGGACCTCGAGACGGAAACGACCTGTACTCAGAAACTGCTGCGCTGCGGATCGCCGCCCCGAGAGCGCCGTATTTTCGCTCAACGCAAACGACACGCCTTGCTCGGTAGCCAGTCGCGTGTAGCCGGGTTGCCAGGCATCTACCCGTGCCTGCAGTGCAGATAATCGCGGCCCAGTCTCGCCGAGCCGGCGCAGCAGCGCGAGTGCCTTGCGGGCGAGCCCAAGATCCCGCGCCGACTCCGCGTAGTCGTAGAGCGCCATACTCTGGAAGAGCAGTTCCTCGCGGAATGCCTCGATAAATCCGTCGCTGCGCATCACCCAGCGCATAGCTTCAATGCGCCACGTCGCGGCGTCCATGGCGTCGTCGTTGGTATCCAGGAAGTTGGCCAGCGAGAACATCATGACGGCCACTGAAATTGCGTGGCATTGGGCATCGGCACAGAAACGTAGACCTCGCACCAACGAATCAGAGGTCGGGACCTCGCGCAGGGTGGTCTTAAACCTCGCGAGATCTTTGGGATATCGATGAGGCGCCCGATCCAACGAAATATCTTTGGTGCGCAACAAGCGAAAGAACAGCTGCTGCGGCACCTCGGCGTGTTCTTCAATTGAGCCACTGCTCTTTGACGGCATACACACCGTGTCGTCCAATAACCACGCCATCCTCGAGGTCACACTTTCGGGAACCGAACCGATGACAAGCTCTGGCTCTGGCACCTGGCAGACACCATTCACAGACGTCACCAGAAACGTTGAGTAGCTACTGCTTGTCCGGCTCCATGTGAAGCGCCGCGAACCGTCATGGGGGTCAACCACCCGGGCCGATACCGCCTCGGCCAAGTCCTCGCTACCCAGAGTCCCCGAGACCGCGAAAATCCAGAGCACTGTGAACCACCAACGCATGATCTGATACCAACCTCATCAGCGACTTGCAGATTGAAGCCTGTCCTGCTGGACCCGAGCATGAAATAAGCGTTTCGCTTAGCGATTCCTGCTTATTGGCTTTCGCCGAGTGACTTTCGCTTGGTTGCGCCACTGCTTTGCCCGCCGGGTGCGCCATGGACGTTTCACTGGGCATTATCATCCCGCAACCATTACAGGATGATTCCTACAGCAACGCGCAACGCTTAGGGATATTGTCGCTACTCCACCCCAGACATGCGCAAGGACTCACCCGACGATGGCAGATGTCATCCTCAACGCCCTCACACCCCACCTGCCCTTGATTGCCGGGCTGGCGATGATCACCTGGTTGCTGCAATCGCCCAGGTTCAAAGGCTGGCTGGGGGAAGCAATGGTCAACCTCAAGTTGCGACTGGGTTTGAGGCGGCAGGTCTATTGCGTATTCCACAATGTGTTACTGCCAACACCCTCAGGCACCACCCAGGTCGACCACATCGTGCTCTCGCCGTTCGGTGTGTTTGTGATTGAAACCAAGCACTATGCGGGCTGGATCTTTGGCAGCGAACATCAGCCGACCTGGACGCAAACCCTGGGGGGGCGGCGATATCGATTCCAGAACCCGCTGCACCAGAATTACGCCCATACCAAGGCTGTGCAAGCACTGATGGGACTGCCTGCGGAATCGGTCTTCTCGATCGTTGTATTCACAGGTAAAGCCAAACTGAAGTCGGCGTTACCTGCCAACGTCTTTACGGACAGTGGCTACCTCGCCTACATCAGGGCCCACAGAACGCCGCAACTCGATGCAGACACCCTGGCAACGTGCCACCAACGAATAGCGGCAGCGAAAGCCGCCTCAAGTCGAGCAGCGGCCAAAGCACATGTGCAGATGCTTCGGACGCGGTCGAGTGACTCGTAAGATCACTGCCAGATTGGCGGGAGTGTGCGGCCAATCACCCATCTGATGGGCC
>CAYZWL010000086.1:0-8493 GCA_964482195.1 uncultured Alteromonadaceae bacterium
CGGTGGGATTCCTGCGCCCGGACAACGTGGCTTCACCATCCTCGAACTGATGGTCACCATTGCCATCGCGGCCGTACTGGTTTCCATCGCGGCACCAAGCTTTCAGTCCCTCATTTCCGCTTCCCGCCGAGATTCGGCGTTTTCCTCTTTAGTTGATGCCATCGCGACTGCGAGAGTCGAAGCAGTGACTCGTGGGGTTGGCGTGACGTTGTGCGCCACAAATGATCCAGGAGCCGTGGTGCCCAGTTGCTCAGGCAGTAACGCCTGGGAGCGGGGCATTCTTGTGCGTCAGGGTGGAACCGTCATTCAGGTGTGGGGCAAGGCGCCAGATGGCGTTACGGTTCGTGCAATTGGGTTTGCACAGCCGAGCTCAGTGACCTTTGCCTTGGACGGAACGATCGCCTCCGGCGGCACGCTTGTCGTCTGTGATGACGACGGCGCAGACGAGGCTCAAGCTGTTGTTATCAGTGTGTCCGGCTTGTCAAGAATAGCCGTTGACGACGATGGGTCCGGCACTATCGTTGATTCTCATACGGGAGCGAATGTCACATGCCCCGCGTCATGATCGGTCATTCTGTTCACCCATTGGTTCAGGATGGCGGCTTCACGCTGATTGAGGTCCTGGTCGCCATGTTTCTGCTGATGGTGGGATTATTGGGCGTCGCGCAACTCCACTTTTCAAGTTTCCAGGAGAACAGAAATGCCTTGTATCGAAATCAGGCCACGGTCATTGCTGAGGACCTGATCGATCGGGCACGAGGGAATCCAGTTGCGCTGAGGAATGGTCGTTACAACAACCTATCCTTCAATAGTGCCAGTAGTACTCCAGCGTCAGTGAGTTGTATCGCTGTAGCCGGATGCAATGCTGAGGAGCAGGCGACCAAAGATGTCAGGGAGTGGGCCAGAAACTTTGTGACGGCGCTGCCCGATTTTATTGCAGGACTCCCGGATGCTGTTGGTACTGGAGACGCCGACGCCGTTGACGCAGCCGGTGTTTGTCCGGGCACATTGAAGTATGACGTGACGGTGAGTTGGCGCCAGCCCGATGGCACCAGAGGCGCGGTTAATATGAGTGCTTGCCTGTGAAGTCGATCAATCATATTCGTGGTCTATCGCTGGTCGAACTGCTGATTGCGCTCGCGCTGGGTGCTTTACTCTCGTTGGGTGTGGTCAATGTCTTCATTGGCAATAGCCGTACAGCCGCGGTGGAGCGTGCACTCTCGCAAGTTCAACAGTCAGGTCGAGCTGCGATAGAACTTATTAATAAAGATATTCGTCGAGCGGGTTACATTGGCTGCACCAGTATCGGTGGCAGCGTCGACGTACTCGCCGATGGCATTACCGCTCAGCGATTACTGGCTTATTCGGCGACCGCGGCGGGCTTGTCCCCCGATCCAACTGGAGATGTCGCCGCCGTTGTGAATGGCGTTGCACGACGCGGTACTGACGTACTTGTACTCGATTATGCCGATTATCTAGGTGACGATTTAATTGCGGCGGCGGATTCGTTTCAGGCGCTCGATTCGACGATTCAATTGGACGATCAGGAAGCGCCTGATGAAAGTCGCGAGTGCGAGCTGGCCACTGGCGACCTCGTGCTGCTCTCAAATTGCTTGACCACGCATCTTTTTGAAGTGAGCTCGGCGTCCGATAGCACCAGCAGTTGTGCCAGCAATACACTCACCATTAATGCCGGTGACAATGGGCAAATTGTGCCTGCTCCTACCTTCCAATACGGTGAGGGTAGTGATGTCGCTCGGTATTTGCAGTTCATATGGTATGTCGCGGACACCGGGAGAGTTGTCAATGGCGTGCCCGTTTATGCCCTCTTCAGGCTCGCTAGTAACCAAGCGATTGGTGCTGCCGAGGAGATGGTCGAAGGCGTTGAATTCATGCGCGTAGAGGTCGGGTTGAGAAATGGCGGTGGTATGCGCTACGTCACGCCCGGAACACCCGGAATTGATTGGGATACCGTCGAATCATTGCGCATCGCGTTATTGGTGCGGAGTTTTGACGCTGTGACGCGTACCGACGATGGCACTACCTATCAGCTGTTGAACACAACGGTACCTGCAACCGGGACCGTGAGTCATGCAGGCGGGCGGTACGTTCGCCGGGTTTATACGAGTTCGCAGGTCATCAGGAATACAGACTATGGCAACTGACAAGCTGCAAACCATGGGGGTTGGCAAACAGCGCGGTGCCGTGCTGATTGTGACACTGATTTGTCTGTTGTTGGTGACGTTGGTGACCTTTGCGGCGGCGCGATCGAGCACGACCAACATGCGCATCGCCGTTGCCCAGGAAGTTAAAACGGCCACTTTCCAGGCCGCCGAATCGGCGATTGAAACGATGTCTACGTCAACCAATAACTTCAATGCTCAGGAATTGGGCGCAGGCGGGGAGTGTTCAATGACGGCACTCGGCGGTGACGCAACTTGCCTCGGCTCCAACAGAGTACCGTCGTTTTTGATTCGTGGACGTGACACAGCGGCAGTTGCGGACGATGTCAGTGTGACAACCAGCGGATTAACGCGCTTTCGCCGTGAGGCTGCGACAGTTGGTAACTCAATCCGAAAGGGCGGAGGCGGATTTCAGACCTTTCATTACGACGTTTCTGCCGTCGCTCAGACTGATGGATCGATTTCTACTTTGGCTGCGCTGACGCAAGGCGTTTACATCGAAGCGCCACGCGTGAACTAACAGGGTGACTGACATGCTCGAAAACTGCTATCTGAAGTCGCGAGTCATGGTAATGGCCATGATCGGAACCCTCTGGGTCTCGGCACCTGTGTGGGGCGATGATACTGAGATTTTCTTCGGCAATTTTGATGGGGGCGGGGTGCAACCCAATGTGCTTTTCGTGATGGATACATCGGGATCCATGCGCGGCCGGCCGAATGCATCGAATCCGACACCAAAGATCCAGATTGTTCAAGAAGCCCTGCGTCAGTTGGCCAACGAAATGACTGGTGTGAACGTAGGGCTTATGCGCTTCTCCAATCCCGGTGGGCCAGTGCTTTACGCCGTGACGGACATTGACGCCGAGATCAGCAATTTTGGCACGGGGGCGCAAACGGTCATTTCTCGGCCGGCTGGCGTTTCTGACGACGCCACAGAAGTACTGGATACCGGTGAAGTGACGCTGACCCGTCCGACTGGAGCGGCCGGTGGTGGCGCTCTGGTCGTTGCTGAGAATTTTCGCGTCGAGAAAGATGATGACGATACGTACGGCAATACCGGGACATTGAACCAGCCCTACCAGAACTACCTCTATCTCTACGGGGTAAATACCATGTTGGGTGTGCGTTTTGGTGAAGCTGAAATTCCTATCGGTGCACGTGTCACCCGAGCTAATGTCTCTCTGACCGCACACCCATGGGACAGTAACAACGTTGGCTCATTGGATGTGGTCATCGCCGGTGATCCACCGCCTGCAGCGGATTTTGACTCACCAGGGGCCGATGGGCCAGGTGAAAGGGCTCAGACTGCCAATACACAAGTCTGGACGATGAATACGCCAAGCGGTGCACTGCCGACGTCTGGCACCGTTCTGACATCGCCGGACATTTCACCGATTATTCAGGAGATCATTGATTCTCCCGACTGGCTCGCAGGCGGCTTTAACGAGAATGACATAGCGTTGTTAATGACGCAGTTGCCTTCATCAGACACCAACGCGCGTCGGCTTTTTGAGTCTTACGATCTGCAGCCCGGGTCAACAACCCTGTCGGTAGAGTACATCCCGAGCGGCACCTCTTCGACAACTTTCAGTTTCGCCTCAGGGGTTCGTTTCCCGGCAGTCAACGTGCCCAGAAATGCCACCATCACTTCAGCGACTTTGGAGTTGATGCCCCGCAATACGCTGAGTGGGCCCCAGGTACTTGAGATCGGATTAGAGGCCAGTAGTTCGCCGGCGCAATTCAGTGACACCACCGGATCTTTGGCAGCACGTCTCGGTGCTGTGTCATCGCAGTCCTTCCCGGTTGCCGGCTGGACAGCGGGCAGCGGTGTCTCAATTGATGTCACCAGTATGGTCGCGGCACGCACAGGACAGTCTGGCTGGTGTGGTGGACGAGATCTCTCGTTTTTGCTGTCCGCACCTGGGGATCTGATGGAATGGGTCTCTTATGACGGTCTTTCGGGGGAAACACCGGTTTTACGGGTGACTTACGACGCAGACAGCATTGTTCCCGGGAACACATGTATCGAGGGCCAGCAGTCAGCCAGGGTTGCGCGCTCTGCAGACGATGTTGTGGCCTTCAACCCGGCGGCATCCAGTTACCGAACCAATCAAGCGCGGATGAGGATTCGTAACGACGATTGGGGTGCATTCAGGTTTGATGGATTTCAGATGCCGGCTGACGCGGTAGTCAGTAGTGCCCACCTGTACCTCACAGCTTATGGATCCACCACAAACAGTGGTGTCATGAATATTTCGGTTGAATCGACGGCGGATTCGGAGCCCTTAAACATCAGTGGCGGTCCCGGCGGTCGGACATGGTCTGGGAGCGTTCCATGGTCGATCGGTGGTTCCAACTCCTGGGTTGATAGGCGTGAGTATCGTTCTCCTGACATCAGCGGACTGATCAATACAGCGTTATCCAGTGGTTTTGTAGCCGGTAACGCTATCACCCTGCGAGTCGATCGCGCGTCGGGGACCACCCGAAACATATCTTCATTTGACCGTAATCCGATCTATGCCCCTCGGCTTGAAGTCACATTCCAGAGTGCAGGTAACGATGCATTCAATACCGCAAGGACTGAGTTCGTTACCGCTGTAGATTCGCTGTCTGCCGAGGGCTTCACGCCCATCCAAGATACGATGTTTGAGGCGTATCAGTACTACGCTGGCAATCCAGTCACATGGGGAAAGTTTCGGGGAGGGCATGATCCGGCGGGTAATCGCATCAATGTCGCGAACGAGGGCGTTGATGCTGAACCATTCTGGTATACGCGAGTGTCGGTGCAGGAATCCGTGACACCTGAATCTTGGGGTGGTGTTGTGCGACCAGCGGGTTGCACAGACAGTAACTTGAGTAGCACGTCCTGTGATGATCCGAATGGCTCTGGGCAGCCTGAAGGCGAGTACTTGGCCGGAAACCCGATTTATCGGACTCCTATCAACAACCAATGTCAGTTCGAGAGCCATATCGTTTTCCTGACGGATGGAGCGGCCAACGAGCCACACTCCGAGAGTCTGATTCAAAGTGAGATCGGTGTTGGCAGTTGTCCCTCCAGTTCCAACCGCTCCCAGGCCTGTGTTGTTGAACTGGCTGAATACATGGCCAATAACGACATGAATCCGCTGTTAGAGGGCGACCAGCGGGTAGTGACCCACATGGTTGGCTTTGACTTTGACGAGGCTTGGTTGGAAAACATTGCTGCCGCAGGCGATGGTGTCTATGCGACTGCTGATAGTCTGGACGGATTGGTTGAAGAGTTTCGGGCCATCATCGCCGAGGTACTGAAGACAGATACTTCATTTGTAGCGCCGGTTGCCGCGATTAACCAGTTCAACCGGCTCACCAACCTGGACTCAGTTTACTTCGCTGTCTTCAAACCCGACGCGGTACCGGCGTGGGCCGGCAATCTAAAGCGCTACAGGCTGGGTCAATCTGGTGACCGGACGAATGTGTTGCTCGACGCGAACGACAACCCTGCACTCGATCCGAACACTGGGTTCTTCAGTGGCAGTGCACAGAGTTACTGGAGTTCGGGGGTAGACGGCACCGAGGTGACGGCAGGCGGCGCCGGCGAACAAGTACCCGGGTACGCCAGTCGTAATGTCTTCACTGATACCGGCACGACGGGCACGCTCACCGCAAGTTCCAATGCGGTCGTTTCTGGTAACAGCAACTTGACCGCAGCAATGTTGGGTGTCGCATCTGCGGATCGCGAGGGGCTGATTAACTGGATTCGCGGTATGGATACCGAGGACGAAGACGGTGACGGTACGACCAGCGAGGACCGCTACGCGCTCAACGACCCACTGCATTCCCGCCCGGTGGCGATTACTTACGGTCTTACCAGCGATTTCGATGGGGATGGACAACCCGATCCAGATGTCACCATTTTCTTCGGCACCAATGCGGGTAATTTGCATGCGATCAATGCGAATACGGGTGAAGAGATATTTACCTATATCCCGCAAGAATTGTTGGAATTGCAGGCCGATATCCGTGCCAACGATGGCAGCACGGCGCATTACTATGGGCTGGATGGCAGTGCTTCAGTTTGGACAATTAACCAGGGGTCAAATGCCATTAGCACTGCAGAGGGTGATCGGGTCATTCTGTACATCGGACAACGCAGAGGCGGGCGTAATTTTTATGCGATCGATGTTACCGATCGCAATTCCCCGCGTTTGTTGTGGAAGATTCAAGGTGGTACTGGTGATTACGCTGACCTTGGTGAAACCTGGCCGCGAGCGATCCCCGGTCGCTTACGTGTCAGTGGCACCGAGCGGGATGTGCTGTACCTCTCAGGCGGCTACGACCCCATCAACGATAATGAAACGACTCGCAGCACTACACCGGATTCGATGGGTAATGCGATCTACATTGTCGACGCACTCACGGGTGCCAAGATTTGGTCGGTTGGCAGCGGGTCGGGACACGAGCTTGTTCAGAGTGCGATGACCCATGCCATTCCCGCGACGGTTTCAGCCTACGATGTCAACAGCGATGGCTTGGATGATGGTATGTTTGTGGGTGATGTCGGCGGGCAGGTGTGGCGTTTTGACTTCAACCAGGGTGCTGCGCCCGCCACACTGGTGACCGGCGGTGTAATCGCGAGACTGGGTGCGGGGGGCGAGATGTTAGCCTCGCAAAATCGACGTTTTTACCACTCACCTGACGTCGCATTGGTCGAGGTCAATGGCGCCATGAAACTGGCGGTGACTATTGGTTCCGGATCACGTCCATCACCGCTGAGTACCGCAGTAGAAGACCGCTTTTATGCCATCTTTCAGGATGCCGTGTTTGGCCCTCCGTCTGCCTATGTGCCCATCTTTGATGGTGACGACACCAGCACGCCGGCTACGGAGACTTCTGGGTTTTATGACGCCACAGACAACCTGATCCAGACGGGCACCGTGGCCGAGGTGGCCGCTGAGCGCTTGTTGTTGGCGAATGCCGCAGGATGGCAGATTCGATTTGAGCGGGCCGGTGAGAAGGTGCTTTCCACACCATTAAGTGCCCGTGACAGCGTTCTGTTCGCCACGTATGAGCCGGTCAATGACCCTGACTCTTGTACCCCAAAGGCGGGAACTTCAAGAGCCTATGTGGTTAGCTTGACTGACGCCACCGCAGCACTCGATCTGATTGGTGACGTGACACCGACACCACCGTCGCCAACGGCCGAGCGTTACACCGATTTGTCTACTTCCAGCATTGTCGACGAACCGGTCATCATATGTACCGAGGATGGCTGTGACGTCTTCGTTGGGCCCGAGCAGTTCGAACTGCCAATTGGCGAACAGATTAACCGTACCTACTGGAGACAAGATCAATGAGAGGCGTGAAATTGCGAGCGCAGGCTGGTGTTACATTGATTGAGCTCATGATCGTTGTCGCCATTATCGGCTTGCTACTGGTCATTGTCATTCCAAGCTATCAGTCGTCGGTGGTTCGCGGCTATCGATCACAAGCAATGGCCGATGTACTGGCTGCGGCGCAGGCAACCGAGCAGGTCTTTTCAACACGCCTAAGCTACGCCGGTTTGTCGAGTTCCCCACCTTTCGTTGCACAGTCTCCCAAGGACGGTACCGCGGTATATACCCTTGCGATTGCTTCAGATGCGTCTACGTTTTCCATAACGGCGACGCCGGTTTCCGGTGGACCTGCCGATGGTGATGGCTTTGTTCGAATCAGCAACACTGGGCAACGCTTCTGGGATAAAGACGGCAACGGCGCTATCGGTGCTGGTGAAGACAATTGGGAGGAATAATCATGAGCTCGTACTATAAAGTTCTGCGGTTTTTTGCACTTCTGATTTTGGTTTTCGCGACGCGTGCTACCGCGGCGGTTGACAGCAATATGCCGGAACCGGGAGTGATTGCGGTGGCAGAAGTACCCGCCGAGGTGATGCAGATCGTGTCTCAGCGATGCCCCGGATTCCTGGCGAATAAGGCGGAGTTTCAGTGGGCCAAAAGCGATGAAGGTTTGTTTGTGATCGAAGGTCGCTGCGAGGGCAATGACGTCCGAGCTTATGTGACCGGAGACGCGGTGCTGGATCACTTCACTAAAGTTGAAATCGACTGAAACGCTGTCTGAGAGCGCACAGAGGCACATCGAAGCTTTTTTGAATGCTCTCTGGCTCGAACGCGGAGTCAGCAACAATACGCTTGCTGCTTATCGCAGTGATCTCCGCCGATTGGCACTGTGGCATGCAGAGAGATACGAAGGTCGCCCCGGATCATGCCTGGTCGATGTTACTGGTGCTGAATTACAGGCCTACCTCGGTCAGGCGCTCAGAGAGGGTCGTTCCCAA
>CAYZWL010000087.1:0-8413 GCA_964482195.1 uncultured Alteromonadaceae bacterium
ATGAGCAGCCTGGTTCAGCGACTCAACGGCGGTTCACTCTGAAGCGACCTGAACGATCAGGTTCACGGCGCCAACGCTGAGTTGGACACCACTGGCGTCCGCTGCGATAGCGGGTGTGCTTGCAGGGGCTTCGTGGTTCGACTCAGCCAAGCCTTGCACACCAAAAACACAGACAAACACCAGTCCAACAACCAGGCTCTCTATGGTGGATGAATTTTCCATGGGTTGCTCCTGTTACCGTTCATGACAACAGTCCCTCCATAGTCACTACTCTTTCACACTGATGGCGCATCAAAACATGTCAGGGATTGTGAAAGGATTCTGTGTGTTTAGAGACTGTATGGGGTGGTTTCAATCGATGGGTCGTTGATGAGTAAGCCAGGTGCCTGAAGCACGCGATACATTTCGGGAATTGGTTGATACCCACGGCGGTATGCTGTGGCGCATTGTGGTGAGCTACGAGCTTGACCCTGAGCTGCGTCGCGACCTTTACCAAGAGGTGCTTGTCGCTGTCTGGCGTGCGATGCCAAAGTTTGCTGGCGACGCCAGTATTAAGACCTACCTCGCCAGAATCGCGCAGAATCGATGCATCACTCATGTCAGTCGGGAAGTATCGCGGCCCGGTCGTGATCCGCTTTCGGACGATCTGGTATCGGCTCAACCGGAACCTGATGCGACTGCCGAAGCGCACTCAGATGTTGGGCGTCTGCGGCGCGCGGTCGCGCGCTTGCCACTGCCGTTGCGTCAGGTGACAACTCTGGCATTGGAGGACATGAGCCCCAAGGACATTGCCGAAGTGCTGGGTACCAATGCAAACGCCGTATCCATCAAGCTCACGCGTGCCAAGAAGGCATTGCGGGAAACCCTCGAGGAACTGCCATGAATGATCTGGAAAAAGATGATCTGTTCGGTGACCTGGCGGCGACCTGGCGCGAGGAAACTGCTCCAGAGATTGATGATCCTGAGCTGCGAGTGCAGCGTTCGTTAGCCAGGATGAGACTGATGAGCTTGCTAGAAATCGCTGTTGCGGTCATGGGCACCGCGTTTGGGTGCTGGGCCGTGTGGCAGGGCGAGCTGGTGATCGGGTGCGCGGCCATGGTGTTCGCTGGTACCTCTCTACTTCTGGTTCTCGATGATCGACGCCGGGATCGCCGTGGTTTGATTGAGCCTGTCGCCATTCAACTGGCCGGGCTTTATGGTCTGGAGCGAAGACGTTACCGCCGCGGCTGGTATGGCCTCTTTGTCAGTCTCTTGGCTGAGGGTTTTTTGATGGTGGTGGTTCTCGCAGATCCAGGCATGCTGGATCGACCCGATGGGCAGTTAACCCTGGTGGGTACCACGGTTTTCGTCATCGTTGGACTCATCTATTCGGTGCGTCAGATTTTGGTGGGTCGACTAGCCTGCGAACGCATCCAGAAGCTTTCTGGCTTGATCTAGCTCATGCCGATGTTAGCCAGGGCATTTCTCGCGATACCACATCTCTGTTGAACCTGGCGTCAGCGGATCCGCTGCGACGACCCGGAAACAGCGAGATCCCATCTGCACAAACTCAGACCAACCTGCCCCGTCAAAACTGGCCGCTGCTTCAGGTTGAGTCACCAAGTCCAGCGGCGATTGTTGTGCACGTATTTGCGCAAGCTTGTCGCGTAGGCGTGGGTCGGCGATGGTGCCATTCATGGTTGGTGGGGAAGCGCCCTGTTCGTCACTAATCGATTCAGCGGCGATCGCGCTCAGGGCCTCGCGGCTGATTCGAGGCAGGGGGGCTGCAATGGTTGCCGTCGCCTCGGTTCTTTTCGCCTCGGGCGGTGACGTGGGCGGGGTATCACGTATCTCGGGTACTGTGCCGGTGTCGGGAGCGGGCGAGGATGCAGGAGCCTCGGTACCGGCAGGTGTATTCGTGATGGCGTCGGCAGGTGGATCGCTCGGTGCAGGTGGCTTCGCGGCGGTCAATATCAGTTTGACGCTCGCAAGGGGAGGCGTGACCAACTTTGGGCGGATAAATAGCTCCAGCTGCGGAACCACAGCGATATGCAGGCAAACCGAGAGTGCCAGCGCAACCGCAAAAGCCCGTCTCAGGGGACGGGCGGGACTGGGCTCAGTACTGAAATCAAAATCGTGCACTCACGGCCGATCCGCCATTCGAGTGCTGTTCGACCGCGGCGCCGGGGGTGTGGTTCCCTCGCTACTCAGTCGCTGATGCGGGTGGCTTTACCGGTGATGCGCGCCCAGATGCGGCGCCGCGCTTCGAAGACCGCAACACCCATGGTCGCCGCCGCTATCCATAATCCGGCTTCCGTGATCAGCGCGACAGCGGTTGCCCAAATGATCCACTGGGTTTTGCCATCGACGAGGTAATAGCCCGGTAGTAGAGATAACCAAGCCATGATCACCACCACACCGGTGAGCTTTAGAACAGTCGTTTTCATTGTTGCTTCCTCCGTGAAGCCGTGACGCTTACAACAACAGTCTCCAACCGGCCGACACTCTTTCATCAGACTGTCCTAGAATGATCACATTGACTTCATCGACGGTGAGAATCCCCTATGACCGATAACGCCTATACCCCACCCAAAGTCTGGACCTGGGATGCAGAAAGTGGCGGCCGCTTCGCCAACATCAATCGCCCCATTGCGGGTCCAACCAGTGAAAAGGCATTGCCGGTTGGGGAGCACCCCTTCCAGTTGTATTCATTGGCAACGCCCAATGGCGTCAAAGTCACCGTCATGCTCGAAGAACTACTGGCTGCTGGATTCAGTGGTGCTGAGTACGATGCCTGGACGACCAACATCATGTCGGGTGACCAGTTCGGCAGCGGATTCGTGGATATCAATCCCAATTCCAAGATCCCGGCGCTGCTGGATACGCGCACCGGCACACGCTTGTTTGAGTCCGCGTCGATCATGCTGTATCTGGCCGAAGAGTTTGACGCCTTCTTGCCGAAAGACCGGGCTGCCCGCGCCGAGGTCATGAATTGGTTGTTCTGGGTGCAGGGTTCAGCGCCGTTCCTGGGCGGTGGGTTTGGTCATTTCTATGCCTATGCACCCGAGAAATGGGAGTACCCGATTGACCGCTACACCATGGAGGTCAAGCGCCAGCTCGACGTGCTCAATCGTGAGCTTGCCGACCACCAGTTCCTCGGCGGTAACGAATACACGATTGCCGATATGGCGGCCTGGCCTTGGTACGGCGCGCTCTGTAAGGGCCTGCTGTACGAGGCGGGTGAGTTCCTGCAGGTTCAAAGCTACGAGCATGTGCAGCGCTGGACACAGGAAATCAACGCACGGTCGGCGGTAAAACGCGGTGTCGTCGTCAATCGCGTGTGGGGCGATGAGGAACGACAATTGCCTGAACGCCACAGTGCTGCAGATATCGATGCGCTGAATCTCGATGACTAAGTAAAAAAGGGGCCTGACGAACAGGCCGGGGTCATGTAAAAGGGGAGAAGGACTACCCCCTTGAACCTCGGTTAAGGAGTCGTCATGCCTCGAACATCGATGGGAATTCGAGCCCGGCTGGCATTGGTGGTTTTTGTGCCAGCTGCGGCGTTGCTGTTCTACCTGATCAGTACGGCGATCAGCAGCTACACCGATATGAGTCGGGCTTCCCAGGTCAGTCGACTGGCGGCCATTGCGGTCAAGGCGAGTCATCTCGTCCACGAATTGCAAAAAGAACGGGGGATGACCGCCGGGTTTATCAATTCCGGTGGTGGCAAGTTCCAAGGTCAGATTCTCGAGCAGCGCAAACTGACAGATCAGCGTCGTACTGATCTGCGCGCAGCCGTCGCAGCCTTACCTGACGCGTGGCACGAGCTGGGTTTTTTGCAGGCCATAGATCGGGGTGAGTCGGCGATCGATGGCATTGTCGATGTGCGCACACGTGTCAGTGCGCTCGACATTCCGCTGGGTGAAGCGCTGGGTTTTTATACCGGGCTTAATGGCGATTACCTAAGTTCCATCGAAGCGCTCAAGGAGCTGCTGCCAGATTCACGTCAAACCCCGATGGTGTCGTCCTTTTTCAACTACGTGCAAATGAAGGAGCGCATGGGCATCGAGCGCGCCGTGGGTAGCGCGGCTTTCGCTGCGGACCGCTTCACCCCCGCATTGTTTTCCCGCTTCCAGACCCTGCTGACGCTGCAGAGCACCTTCGAGGGCTTGTTTCTTTTGTCAGCTGCCGACGAGGTCAAGGCGTTTTATCGTCAGACCGTATCGGGGCCCGAAGTCGACGAGGTCCGCCGATTAGAGGGTGTCGCACAAACCTATGACGACAAGGTGTCTGCGGGCGCGGCATTGGCGCCTTTGATTGGCTACGGTGGTTTGATTCAGGAGTTCAAGAACTTCGAGCTCGGGCGCGGCTTCGAGGAGAGCGAGCGCTTTTTGCAAGACTTCGATGCCATGCACGACGCGGTCGAAGCCTACAAGGCAATCCCCTATATCTCTGAGGCCGATATGGCGGATCTCAATGTACTCGAGTCGACGATGATTATTTATCGCGACGCACTGGCGCGAGTGGCTGAATTGTTGGATCAGGGTGTGCACGCTGAGGATATCGATGCGCAGGTCGATGTCGATGACGGTCCGGCGGTGGAAGCACTGGGGCGACTGGTGTTGGGCGGCAGCCTGGGACAGGACCCTGAACGGTGGTTCCAGTTGATCACCGTCAAGATCAATAAGGTCAAGGCGGTGGAAGACTTCATCTCCAGCAGGCTGATTGATTCAACCAATGCGTTTAATGATCGGGCAACACTGTTTTTCTGGATGACGCTGTGCGTCGGGCTGCTGCTGTTGATCGCGATCATTGCGATCGCCTACCGGACCGCCAATTCGATTTCTGATGCGATTCAAAGCGCCGCGGAGTCAGTAGCGTTGGTGGCAGATGGAGACTTGTCCCACGAGATCGATGTGGATCGGCGTGATGAAATCGGCCAGCTGTTGGAGGCCATCAATCGAATGATCGTCAGTCTCAATATCGCGTTGGGTCGCGTGTCTAACACCGGTCGAAGCATTGCTGATGGTGCCGGGGAGGTCTCCTCAAGTAGCGGGAAGTTGTCCCAGGCGGCGACTGATCAGGCGGCAGCGCTGCAACAGATCACCTCCACGGTGACGCAGATTGAGTCGCAGACACAGAAGAACGCCGAGAACGCGGACCGCGCCAACGTACTGGCGGGTAATGTTCAGGAGCAGGCTTCTAAAGGGGCGGCCAGCGTTGCGGCAATGACCCAATCCATGGCGGATATTACGGAGTCGAGCGCTGCTATCGCGCAGGTTACCAAGGTAGTTGACGACATCGCGTTCCAAACCAATTTATTGGCGCTTAACGCCTCGGTAGAAGCGGCCCGGGCAGGTGCGGAAGGTCGGGGTTTTGCGGTTGTTGCGGAAGAAGTCCGCAGCCTTGCTACCCGATCTTCTGAGGCGGCCCGCGAAATTCAGGCCATGGTGGAGACCGCGCGGGAATACGTCGAGAGTGGCAGTGTGAGAGTGGCGAGTGCCCAGCAGTCGCTCGATGAAATTCAGGATGCGGTTGCTCAGGTGACCCAGGTGTTTGCGGAGATCGCCAGTGCCAGTGCCGAGCAGAGTTTGGGAATCTCACAGGTCCAGACGGGCCTCAGTTCGTTGGATCAGATTGCCCAGCAGAACGCGCAGGTCTCTGATGCCAATGCTCGCATTAGCGGTGACTTCGTACACCTCGCTGAGGATTTACAGGCCGAGCTGTCGCGTTTCGATCTCGATGATACTGACGGGCATGCCGGCTCTGGTACGCTGCAGTTACCCCCAGTGAGTTGAGTGGTACGAATGACCGATGTACTAGCCGGCGGCTTGGCCGCCGTGCTCGCCACACGCGAAGTATCAAACCTTGAGCGCCTGTCCGGTGGTGCCAACATGGAGACCTGGTCTTTTACGGCTGAGGTCGATGGCGAACCCCGCGCGTTGATTTTGCGTCGTCAGCCGGAGGGTGACCAGGTCGCGGCCACTGACGCTATGGTGGGCGAGGTGCCGATCGAAGTAGAAGCTCAACTGATTCGGTTGGCATCCTCCAGGCGAGTGCCAACCCCCGAAGTCATCCATGTGCTTGCCGAATGTGATGGTCTGGGCCGGGGCTTCATTATGAGTCGGGAGCGGGGTGAGGCCTTGCCCCAGAAGCTATTGGCGGACCCCCGATTTGCCTCGGCCAGAGAAGCGATGCCATATGCCTGTGGTGCGACCATGGCTCGCATCCATCAGGTGCCCGTCAGCTCGGTCCCCGAGGTTGTTCCGCGACGCAGCTATTCGCAACAGCTCGCACACTTTCAAACGTTGTTGGACCGCTTCGGTAACACTTCTCCGGTGCATCAATTGGGGCTGAATTACCTGGCGGATCATCCGCCCGCCGAGCGGCCAATGGCGCTTGTTCATGGCGATTTTCGTAACGGCAATTTGTTGGTCGATGAGACCGGTCTCAGCGCAGTGCTGGACTGGGAGCTTGCACACGTCGGCCACCCCTGGGAGGACCTCGGGTATTTCTGTGCCAACGTCTGGCGTTTTGGGCGCTACGATTTGCCTGCCGGTGGTTTTGGCGACTACGAACCGCTACTCGAGGGTTATCGCTCGGTGGCCGGCGAGGCACCAACACTCGAAGCGCTCAAGCACTGGGAGTTGGTGGCTGCACTGAACTGGGGGCTGGTGACCCAGACAATGGTTGCCATTTATGACAGCGGGCAAGATCCACGCCTCGAGCGGGCTGCGGTTGGACGGCGTTTATCAGAGTCTGAGGTCGACATCCTGTTGTTGCTGGAAGAATTGGGGGCAATGGCGTGAGTGAGACTTCCATGGATGCGTTGTTGGCGGCGGTGCGTAGTCATTTACGCGAAGAGGTGATGCCCAAGCTAGATGGCTTCGACGCCTTCGGTGTGCGGGTGGCGGCCAACGCCATTGCCATCGCACAGCGCGAGCTTGCTGCCGCCGATGCACTGGCGGAGTGCGAGAAGCAATTGGCCGAGTTTGCGTTGACGGACGACACGGCAACGCCGGCTCAGGCGGTGTCGCGCGCATTACGTGATCGCAGTCTTCAACCGACTGCCACGCTGCTGAGCTTGTTGAAGCAGCGCACCATACTGCGACTAGGCGTCGACAATCCGCGCTACGCAGGACTCACAGAAGCAAAACGACGATGGGAAGAAGAGTAGGAGAGGCGTGGTGAGTCAGGACGAGGTACTGCAGGACTTTCTGGGACAGCTTGATCGCTTTATTGAGGCTCGGTTGGCGCCACTTGAGGCGAGCGACGACAACCAGCGATTCTTTGACCATCGTCGCGAACACGCGCGTACCGACTGGGACAATGACGGTCGGCCCAGTGAGGACTGGATGGCGCTGCTGGAGCAAGCACGCGAGCTCGCCCGCGAGGCAGGCTTCCTGGCCTATGCCCTGCCTGAAGAGTTTGGTGGTGGCGATGCCAGCAACTACGCCATGGCTGTGGTGCGCGAGCACCTTGCCGCCAAGGGAATCGGCTTGCACTGTGATCTGCAGAACGAGCACTCGATCGTCGGTAACTACCCGACAACGCTGGCGGTACGCGATTTTGGTACAGAGGCGCAGCGGCAGTCCCTGATCCCCGGCAGCATCGACGGTTCGGTTGCCATCGCTTTTGCCCTTACCGAGCCCGAGCACGGTTCGGACGCCACCTGGATGGAAATGACCGCGACGGCAGACTCGCGCGATGGTGTTGAAGGTTGGGTGCTCAGCGGAGAAAAGATGTGGACCACCGGGGCAGATATTGCGTCGCATCTGCTGGTATTTGCGCGCACCTCTGGTGATGCCGGTGACGCCCGAGGTATCACGGCGTTTCTGATGCCAATTGATGCTGCGGGATACACGGTGGAGGAGTGGTTGTGGACCTTCAACATGCCCACCGACCATCCTCGTATCCGACTTGACCAGGTGTGGCTGCCCGCCGACGCCATTCTGGGTGAAGTGGATAAGGGACTGGCGATTGCCCAACACTTTGTGCACGAGAATCGTATCCGTCAGGCGGCATCCAGCCTGGGGACAGCGCGTTACTGCATCAGCGAATCGGTCAATCATGTGCGCGAGCGCAAGACTTTTGGTAGGCCGCTGGCGGTCAACCAATCGATTCAGTTCCGGTTGGCAGAGCTGCACACCGACTACGAACTCATCAAGTCCCTGACTTTTGAGGTGGCGGCCGCCATCGACACCATGAGCAAGCGGGAAGTCGCCCAGCAGCTCTCGGACAAGGTGGCGATGTGTAACTACCGGGCTAACAAACTGGCCTGTGAGGCCGCGGATGCAGCGATTCAGATCCACGGCGGTATGGGCTACTCACGCCACAAACAGTTCGAGCATCACTATCGTCATCATCGGCGCTACCGAATCACCGAAGGGTCGGATGAGATTCAGTTGCGGAAGATTGCGGGCACACTGCT
>CAYZWL010000088.1:0-8352 GCA_964482195.1 uncultured Alteromonadaceae bacterium
GCGAAGGTGGCCGCACCGTTGGCGCTGGCGTCGTCGCCAAGATCATCGAGTGATCGATTGACCGTGTGTGGCGCACTTTGCGCCACACGCTGCGCCGAGCCGAACCGCCTGAATGGCAGTTCGGCTTCGTCGTCTCTGGCGGAATGGCCGTGAGATGGCCATTAACAGTTACAGGCCAGTAGCTCAATTGGCAGAGCAGCGGATTCCAAATCCGCAGGTTGGGGGTTCGATTCCCTCCTGGCCTGCCATCCTCCCTGCGGGGTGGTTGGCATGAAGAAGGGCGGTGAGAACCGTGCCTAAGGGACAGAAGACATGAGTGAAGCTGCAACCAGCCGTCTCGATCCGCTCAAGTGGATTGTCGTCGTGGCGCTGGTGGCTGCCGGCGTAGTAGGTAACAGCTACTACGGCGACGAGTCGCTCCTGTACCGTGTGCTGGCGATGTTGGTGCTGGCTGCGGCGGCAGGGTGGGTCGCATCGACAACCGTGCGCGGCGGTGCATTCTGGAACCTGGTTAAAGGTTCCCGCACTGAAATTCGCAAGGTGGTCTGGCCGACCCGGCAGGAAACCACCCAGACCACGATGATTGTGGTGGTGTTCGTGTTTGTGATGGCACTCATTCTTTGGGCGCTGGACAGCCTGCTGGGCTGGGCTGCGTCCCTGATTTTGGGCTGAGGAAGCGTCATGGCATTGCGTTGGTATGTGGTACACGCCTTTTCTCAGTACGAGAAAAAGGTAGCGACATCACTCAAGGAGCGCGTTGAGCGCCACGGCATGGGTGATCGCTTTGGCGACATCATCGTGCCTACCGAAGAGGTGGTCGAGATTCGCAACGGGCAGAAGCGCAAAAGTGAGCGCAAATTCTTCCCGGGTTACGTGCTGGTGCAGATGGAGCTCGACGACGAGACCTGGCACCTGGTTAAAGAAACCCCGCGAGTGCTGGGTTTTATCGGCGGTAAGGCGGATCAGCCGGCGCCCATCACCGAGGCAGAGGCCAACGCCATTCTGCAGCGAGTGGAGGCTGGCGTCGACGCGCCCAAGCCGAAGACGATGTTCGAGCCTGGTGAGATGGTCCGGGTTATTGATGGTCCCTTTAACGACTTCAACGGTGTGGTCGAGGACGTCAACTACGAAAAGAACCGTCTCAATGTGGCGGTGTTGATCTTCGGTCGCTCGACGCCCGTAGAACTGGAATTCGGTCAGGTCGAAAAGGCTTGACGACTGGCGCAGTCAGGCCTAGTCACAGGTTTTGACTGCAAACAAAACGCCTGGCGTCGTGTGTTGACGGTGCTGGGCCTGGTGGGGAGCCCGCGGGACTCATTGAGTTGCCAACGGCGTTTGTACCCGGGAGAGAAAAATGGCAAAGAAAATCGACGGCTACATCAAGCTGCAGATTCCTGCCGGTCAGGCTAACCCTAGCCCGCCCGTCGGTCCTGCACTGGGCCAGAAAGGCGTGAACATCATGGAGTTCTGCAAGGCGTTCAACGCCGAGACGCAGGGCATGGAACCGGGTCTGCCGATTCCCGTCGTGATCACCGTCTACAACGACAAGTCCTTCACTTTTGTTAAGAAGACCCCGCCGGCCTCCGTGCTGCTGCGCAAGGTCGCTGGCATCAAGAAGGGCTCCAGCCGCCCCAATACCGACAAGGTCGCCAAGGTTAACCGCGCTCAGCTGGAAGAAGTTGCCCAGCAGAAGTGGCCGGATCTGACCGCCGCTGACATGGATGCCGCTGTGCGCACTATTGCTGGCAGCGCCCGTTCCGCCGGTATTGATACAGAGGGGGTTAACTGATGGCCAAGCTGTCTAAGCGCGTACGTGCCTTCCGCGAGAAGGTCGATGCCAACACCAGCTACCCGCTGGATGAAGCCATTGCACTGCTGAAAGAATTCGGCACTGCCAAGTTCAACGAGACGATCGAAGTTGCCGTCAACCTGGGTGTTGATGCACGTAAATCCGACCAGGGCGTTCGCGGTGCAACCACGCTGCCACACGGTACCGGTAGTGTTGTCCGCGTTGCTGTATTCACCCAGGGCGACAACGCCGAGAAGGCCAAGGCTGCCGGTGCTGACTTTGTCGGCATGGATGACCTTGCCGAGCAGGTGAAGGGCGGCATGATGGACTTTGATGTGGTCGTAGCCAGCCCCGACGCCATGCGCGTTGTCGGTCAGTTGGGTCAGATCCTCGGTCCCCGTGGCCTGATGCCCAACCCCAAGACTGGCACTGTAACCCCGGATATTGAGGGTGCGGTTAACAACGCCAAGGCGGGTCAGATGCGATTCCGTACCGACAAAAACGGCATCATCCACGGTGGCATTGGCAAGGTCGATTTCGACGCTGACGCCATCAAGGGCAATTTGATGGCTGTTCTGGCTGACCTCAAGAAGGCCAAGCCGGCTGCCGCCAAAGGTGTCTACTTCCGCAAGGTGACCCTCTCCACCACTATGGGTCCCGGCGTCACGATCGATCACAGCGCGATCGACGTGTAAGAAATTTGCGCCCTTGGGCGCAGGGATTCGGTGCTGCATTTTGTGGCACCGAAGACGTCAGGGACGCTGCGTCCCGGGCGTCAGCTTTGAAGTCTTTGGATGAAGTTTGGGTCCAGCCCTCACTGAACCTTAAGGCTGTCAAAGACCGTAGGTGTAAGCCCTGACAGAAGATGGGTTTGCTTAATGGTTTCCAGGGTTGTGTGGTGGTTTTTGCACTTCCCGCGAACTTGCCTACGCAGATGGTGACTAGGTTCACCAATGGGCGGTCGGTGCGGTATGCCGGCCAAAACTTGAACTCCAGGAGTTAACCAGTGGCTATTGGACTCGAGGAAAAGAAAGCGATTGTCGCTGAAGTCAACGAGACCGCTGCCAGTGCCCTTTCACTTGTGGTTGCCGACGCACGTGGCGTTACCGTAAGTGACATGACAGCTCTGCGCCAGTCGGCGCGCGATAACCAGATTACCTTGCGCGTTGTGCGTAACACTCTGGCTAAGCGTGCTCTGGAAGGAACGGACTACGAGTGTGTCAACGAGACACTTGTCGGCCCGTCCATCTTTGGATTTTCCATGGAAGATCCGGGTGCAGCTGCTCGACTGTTTAAGGATTTCGCCAAAGAGAACGATGCGTTCGAGGTGAAAGCACTGTCCGTCAGCGGAACGCTGCTCGGTGCCGACCAATTGGATGTACTTGCGAAGTTGCCGACGCGCGATCAAGCGCTGTCGATGCTGATGAGCGTTATGAAGGCGCCCACCACCAAGCTTGTACAGACCATGAACGAGGTACCCGGGAAGCTGGTTCGTACTTTGGCCGCAGTTCGCGACCAGAAGGAGCAGGCGGCCTAAGGCTGTTTGTTTCCGACCCAAACTTTATTTTCAGGAGAAGCAACAATGGCAATTTCAAAGGAAGAAATCCTCGACGCGATTGCTGAGATGAGCGTCATGGACATCGTCAGCCTGATCGAGGCGATGGAAGAGAAGTTCGGTGTAACCGCAGCAGCAGCTGTTGCAGCAGCACCGGCAGCAGCTGGCGGCGACGCTGGCGCTGCAGCTGAAGAGAAGACCGACTTCGATGTCGTTCTGACTTCTGCAGGCGATAAGAAGGTCAACGTGATCAAGGTTGTTCGCGCAGTGACCGGTCTGGGCCTGAAGGAAGCCAAGGCACTTGTTGATGGCGCTCCCTCTCCGATCAAGGAAGGTGTTGCCAAAGACGAAGCTGAAGACATCCAGAAGCAAGTCGAAGAAGCCGGCGGCAGCGTCGAGCTCAAGTAAGAGATGGTTGCCCGCACCGTGCGGGAACCACTGGGGCTGGGGCGCTGACGCGCTCCGGCCTTTTCCCGGTTCTAGAACCGGAAAACGTCCGGCCTCGTGGTCGGTCATTGTCGGAACAATCCGACAGCAACTCGCTGGGGAGTATTGATGGCTTACTCATACACTGAGAAGAAACGCATCCGCAAAGATTTCGGGTCGCTGCCGAAGGTAATGGACATTCCTTACCTGCTGGCGATCCAGCTGGACTCCTACCGTAAGTTCACCCAGGACGGTGTCCCGGTTGAAGAGCGCGGCGACTACGGTCTGCACGCCGCTTTCAAATCGGTTTTTCCCATCGTCAGCTACAGCGGCAATGCCGCCCTTGAGTATGTTGATTACTCCCTGGGCAAGCCGGTGTTCGACGTTGACGAATGTGTGCTGCGCGGCACGACTTATGCCTGCGCGCTCCGCGTTAAAGTCCGGTTGATCATTTACGATAAGGAATCCTCCTCGAAGTCCATCAAGGACATCAAGGAGCAGGACGTCTACATGGGGGAGATCCCCCTGATGACCGAAAACGGTACCTTCATCATTAACGGTACCGAGCGAGTAATCGTCTCCCAGCTGCACCGGTCTCCCGGTGTATTCTTCGATCACGACAAGGGTAAAACCCACTCGTCAGGCAAGCTGCTCTACAGCGCCCGTGTGATTCCCTACCGTGGTTCATGGTTGGACTTCGAGTTTGACCCCAAGGATCTGGTCTACGCCCGTATCGACCGTCGCCGCAAGCTGCCGGCCACGGTGCTGCTGCGTGCACTCGGCTACGACTCCGAGGAAATCCTCGGCATGTTCTTTGAGAACACCACTTTCCAGCTGGGTGACGAGCACTCTGCGACCATGACCCTGGTGCCCAAGCGCCTGCAAGGTGACATGGCGGCATTCGACATCATGGCCGGTGATGACCTGATTGTTGAGCGTGGTCGCCGTATCACTGCGCGCCACATTCGTCAGCTCGATGATGCTGGTGTTGAAGCGCTGTCGGTGCCCGAAGAATACCTGCACGGCCGTCGTCTGGCGAAGAACGTCATCGACACTTCGACCGGCGAAGTTCTCGCCGAGTGCAATGCGGAAATTACCGAAGAGCTGCTGGTCAAGCTGCGTGAGAACGGTACCGAGTCCATCGAAACCATCTACACCAACGAGATCGACAACGGTCCGTTCGTGTCTGACACCCTCGCGACGGATTCCACGCGCACCGAACTTGAGGCGCTGGTTGAAATCTACCGCATGATGCGTCCGGGCGAACCGCCGACCAAAGAGTCTGCAGAGAACCTGTTCCAGAACCTGTTCTTCTCTGCCGACCGTTACGATCTGTCCTCGGTTGGCCGCATGAAGTTCAACCGTCGCCTGGGTCGCGATACCTCCGAAGGCATCGGCACCCTGGACAAGGAAGATATCGTCGATGTGCTGCGTGCGCTGGTCGATATCCGCAACGGTAAAGGCGTGGTCGATGACATTGACCACCTGGGTAACCGCCGTATCCGCTCTGTGGGTGAGATGGCCGAGAACCAGTTCCGCGTTGGTCTGGTGCGTGTTGAGCGCGCCGTCAAGGAACGTCTCTCCATGGCTGAAAGCGAAGGTTTGATGCCGCAGGACCTCATCAACGCCAAGCCGGTTTCGGCGGCAGTGAAGGAGTTCTTCGGTTCGAGCCAGCTGTCCCAGTTCATGGACCAGAACAACCCGCTGTCCGAGGTGACTCACAAGCGTCGTGTCTCTGCGCTCGGCCCGGGTGGTCTGACCCGCGAACGCGCCGGGTTTGAGGTGCGCGACGTGCACCCGACCCACTACGGTCGTGTTTGCCCGATCGAGACCCCTGAAGGTCCGAACATCGGTCTGATTAACAGCCTCGCGACCTACGCTCGCACCAACGAGTATGGCTTCCTCGAGTCGCCGTATCGTCGTGTAGTCGATGGCGTGGTCTCCGATGACATCGAGTACTTGTCTGCGATCAACGAAGCCAATCACGTGATCGCACAGGCGTCCGCGCCGCTGGATGACAACAACCAGTTCGTTGAAGAGCTGATTAACGTGCGTCACCAGAACGAATTCACCGTGAAGCCCGCGAGTGAAGTCGATTACATGGACGTCTCGCCCAAGCAGGTGGTGTCGATCGCTGCTGCGTTGATTCCGTTCCTCGAGCACGATGATGCGAACCGCGCGTTGATGGGTTCCAACATGCAACGTCAGGCCGTACCGACCCTGAAGGCTGACAAGCCGCTGGTCGGCACCGGTATGGAGCGCTATGTGGCCGCCGATTCCGGCGTCTGTGTGGTCGCCCGTCGCGGCGGTGTGATCGACTCGGTAGATGCGAGCCGCATTGTTGTCCGCATCGACGCTGACAGCGTCGCGGGTGACGAAGCACCGGTCGACATCTACAACCTGACCAAGTACAAGCGTTCAAACCAGAACACCTGTATCAACCAGCGCCCGATCGTGAATCCGGGTGACCGCGTTGAGCGCGGCGATATTCTCGCCGACGGTCCTTCGGTCGACCTGGGTGAATTGGCGCTGGGCCAGAACATGCGCATCGCGTTCATGCCTTGGAACGGCTACAACTTTGAGGATTCCATCCTCGTATCTGAGCGTGTGGTTCAGGAAGACCGCTTTACCACGATCCACATTCAGGAGCTGACCTGTATCGCCCGCGATACCAAGCTGGGTTCTGAAGAGATCACCGCAGATATCCCTAACGTCGGTGAAGGCGCCCTCGGCAAGCTGGACGATTCCGGCATTGTCTACATCGGTGCTGAAGTCGACGCCGGTGACATCCTGGTCGGTAAGGTGACGCCGAAGGGCGAAACCCAGCTCACGCCGGAAGAGAAGCTGCTCCGTGCGATCTTCGGGGAGAAGGCGTCCGACGTTAAGGACACGTCACTGCGTGTACCGTCGAGCTACAAAGGTACTGTCATCGACGTGCAGGTCTTCACCCGCGATGGTCTTGAGAAGGACCCGCGTGCCAAGCAGATCGAAGCGGCTCAGTTGGCTGATTACCGCAAGGATCTGAAGGAAGAATTCCGCATCTACGAAGAGGCGACCTTTGCGCGTCTCGCAGAGCTGATCAAAGGCCAGAAGACCGTTTCCGGTGGTGGCCTCTCCAAGGGCACCGAACTGACTGATGCAGTTTTGGCCGAGCTCGACCGCGAGCAGTGGTTCAAGCTCAAGTTGGCGGACAAAGAGCTCACCGAGCAACTGGTGGCCGCACAGCGTCTGCTTGAAGAGCAGAACACGCTGCTCGAAGAGCGCTACGAGATCAAGAAAGAGAAGCTCCAGAGCGGTGATGATCTCGCCCCTGGTGTGCTCAAAATCGTCAAGGTCTACCTTGCGGTCAAGCGACGCATCCAGCCGGGTGACAAGATGGCCGGACGTCACGGTAACAAGGGTGTGATCTCGGTCATCATGCCGGTGGAAGACATGCCCTACGATGAGCATGGCGAGCCAATTGACATCGTGCTGAACCCGCTGGGTGTACCGTCGCGTATGAACGTGGGTCAGATTCTCGAGACCCACCTCGGCATGGCGGCCCGTGGTCTCGGCGTCAAGATCAACGAAATGCTCGAGCAGCAGGTCAAGATCAAGCAACTGCGTGATTTCCTCAAGGAGATCTACGCACACGCCACTGACAAGCGTCGCGACGCGGACATCGACAGCCTCGGTGACGAGGAACTGCTGGCGATGGCCGAGAACCTGCGCAAGGGCGTGCCGATGGCGACGCCAGTGTTCGACGGTGCTGCAGAGGCTTCTATCAAAGAGCTGCTGCGACTGGCCGACATCCCCGACAGTGGTCAGTTGGTGCTGTCCGATGGTCGTACCGGTGATCACTTCGATCGTCCGGTGACTGTGGGCTACATGTACATGCTCAAGCTGAACCACCTGGTGGACGACAAGATGCACGCGCGTTCTACCGGCTCCTACAGCCTCGTTACCCAGCAGCCGCTGGGTGGTAAGGCACAGTTTGGTGGCCAGCGCTTCGGTGAGATGGAGGTGTGGGCGCTTGAGGCTTATGGCGCGGCGTACACCCTGCAGGAGATGCTCACCGTCAAGTCCGATGATGTGACTGGACGTACCAAGATGTACAAGAACATCGTCGATGGGGATCACCACATGGAGCCGGGTATGCCCGAGTCCTTCAACGTGTTGATCAAAGAAATCCGCTCGCTCGGTATCGATATCGATCTCGAGTCTGAGTCGTCAGGATTCTGAGGGAGGTAGGACGTGAAAGATTTGCTGAACCTGCTTAGCAGGGAGAAAAACGAAGACTTCGATGCGATCCGTATCGGTCTGGCGTCCCCCGAGATGATCCGTTCGTGGTCTTACGGTGAGGTCAAGAAGCCGGAGACCATCAACTATCGGACGTTCAAGCCCGAGCGTGATGGCCTGTTCTGCGCCAAGATCTTTGGTCCGGTCAAGGACTACGAGTGTCTGTGCGGTAAGTACAAGCGTCTCAAGCATCGTGGCGTGATCTGTGAGAAGTGTGGCGTTGAAGTTGCACTGGCCAAGGTCCGTCGCGAGCGCATGGGCCACATCGAACTGGCCAGCCCAGTCGCACACATCTGGTTCCTGA
>CAYZWL010000089.1:0-8294 GCA_964482195.1 uncultured Alteromonadaceae bacterium
CTGGTGGCTTTTTCCCGACGGATGTGTTGCTCGCGGGTCTGCATGGCCATGCGCAGGGCCTGGTTGCCGTGGCGGTCAACCGAGACGCCAATAATGCGGCCCGGCGTGGAGCGCTTGTAGGCATCTCGGGTCGCAAAGAACGCGGCGTGGGGTCCGCCAAAGCCCATGGGCACACCGAAGCGCTGGCTGGTACCGACGACCACATCGGCGCCCTGGGCGCCAGGGCTTTTGAGCATGGTCAGCGCGAGCAGGTCGGTGGCAACACACACCAGTTGGTTCTTGCTGTGCGCGGTTTCGCACAGGTCGCTGAGGTCGCGCACGCGGCCATACGTGCCCGGATACTGCACCAAGATGCCAAAGGCGTCTTCGACGTGGTCCAGCGATTTGGGCTCAACGACATCGATCTGGATATCCAGCGGTTCGGCGCGGGTGCGCAGCAAAGCGATGGTCTGTGGGTGGCAGTCGGAGGCGACCGCGAAGCGCATCGATTTGCTTTTGCGGTTGACCCGTTGGATCAGGGTCATGGCCTCCGCGGCGGCGGTAGCCTCATCGAGCAGTGAAGCATTAGCGAGCTCCATGCCAGTGAGGTCCATGACCACTTGCTGGTAAGTCAGCAGCACTTCCAGGCGGCCCTGGGAAATTTCGGGCTGGTAGGGGGTGTAAGCGGTGTACCAACCGGGGTTTTCGAGCACGTTGCGCTGGATAACACCAGGCGTGTAAGTGTCGTAGTAGCCCATGCCGATCAGCGAACGCATGACGACATTTTGGTCTGCGTAACCGCGCAGCTTGGTCAGCGCATCCTGCTCGGACAATGCCGGCGGCAGGTCGAGACCCTCGCGGCGGATCTTGTCGGGGACGGTCGCGTCGATCAGCGCATTGAGGCTGGCGTAGCCAATGGCTTCAACCATCTCCTGTTGTTGCTGGCTGGTCGGGCCGATGTGACGGTTAACGAACTGGCTTGGGTCGTTGGATACAACAGAATCGGTAGTGCTCATTAACCCCCCAGGGAAGTCTGGCAGCGAGAGAGAACGGGCTTATAGGCCCGGAAAAGCGCGGCATTCTAACAATGTCACCGGGCGGCAACAATTTACCCGGCGGGGTGACACGGGCCGTTGGCACTAATGCCGAAAGCAGTCCCGCTCAGTGTTCGTAGCGGATCCCGGTGACGCACCAGTACTGGGGGCCGGCTGGGCTCTCCAGTTCGATTTCCGCATCCAGCCCTTTACCCAGCAGCGCTTGCGCCAACGGCGAGTCACAGCTGAGTTTTTGCTGGCTCAGGTCGAATTCATCGGGCCCGACAATGCGCCATTCGACGGTGTCACCGTTCTCATCTTCGAGGGTCACCCAGGCGCCAAACCAGACCTTGTTCGGGTCGGTGGGCGGGTGGTCAACGACCTTCAGGGCGTCGAGTCGTTTACGCAGAAACCGCACCCGGCTGTCGATCTCGCGCAGGCGCTTTTTGCCGTAAATGTAATCGCCGTTTTCCGAGCGGTCACCGTTGGCGGCCGCTGCCGAAACTACAGCGGTGACTTCAGGCCGTTCCACTTTCCACAACTGGTGTAGTTCGGCGCGTAAAGTCGCCTCACCCTCAGGGGTGATGTAGGGCGAGCCTTTGGGTCTGGGGGGGCGGTATCTGGGCATGCGGCGAGTCTAGGTAAGCGCAGCGGCTACTGGCAACTCCCCCAGTCGCCGCAGCCTGATAGGCTAAAGCCGACGGACTGGGGGGCAACAAATGGGACGCGGAGAAAACAGCCTGAAATCACAATATCTGCTGGGGTTGGCGGCGGGGTTGATAACGATGAGCCTCGCGGCTTCCGCCATCGCCGATGACTGCGTCAGCCTGACAGGTGACGCCACCCAGGGTGGTTTACTGTTTGGCCAGGTGCCCGTAGGCACGCGGGTCTCAATGGGCGAGCAGCCGGTGCCTGTGCTCGAAGATGGCCAGTTTTTGCTCGGTTTGGGTCGTGACGCCCCCGCCAACCAAGCCCTGACTTTTGAGGGTGAGCTCAATTGTGTGCAAGACCTGCGCGTTGATCAGCGGGAGTACCGCATTCAGCGTGTCAACGGGGTGCCCCAGCGCACGGTGACACCGCCGCCAGAGCAGTTGGAACGCATTCGCAGGGAGAGTGCGCTGGTGCGGGCGGCGAAGGCCAAACGCTACCTGCGCCCCGAGTGGTTCGCGTCAGTGCAACAGGGCATGATTTGGCCGGTGACCGGCCCTATTAGCGGGGTCTATGGCAGCCAGCGGGTGTACAACGGCAAGCCGGGCAACCCGCATTATGGGGTCGATGTGGCTGTGCCTACCGGTACGCCGGTGCGCGCGCCGGCGCCGGGTATTGTGACGCTGGCCGAACCCGACCTCTTCTATTCCGGTGGCACGGTCATCCTGGATCACGGTTATGGGTTTTCGTCGTCCTTCCTGCACATGAGCCGGATCGATGTGGCGGTGGGAGATGAGTTGCAACCGGGGGATCCACTCGGCGCGGTCGGCGCCACCGGGCGGGCAACAGGCCCGCACCTCGACTGGCGCATGAGTTGGATGAACGAGCGCATCGACCCGCAGTTGCTGGTGCCGCCCATGTCGGGCGCCGGACAGTAAGCGCTGCGAACGCTGCGCGGTCGAGATAGCGCCCGCTTTCAGTGAATGGGGTCGCCGGCCTCGTCCTCATCGACGATTTCAGTTTCCTGGGCTGCCAATGCCATCCAGGCAGTGACTGCAGGGTGCTGACCCAGGCGCGCGGCGTAGGCGGCCGCTGCGTCATCGAGGCCGACGCCATAGGTCCTGAAGCGCATCACCACCGGGGCATACATGCAGTCGGCGATCGAAAACTCTCCGGCTAGCCAGGGACCCTGGCTGCCGAAGCGTTCCTGTCCCTCACCCCAAATGGTCATCACCCGTTCTATATCGCGCAGACAGCCGTCACTGGGCTCCACCCGGCGCCGCGCGCGAATGTTCATAGGCATTTCATTGCGCAGGTCTGACAGCCCTGAATGCATCTCGGCCGCAACGCAGCGGGCGTACGCACGGGCCTCCGTGTCCGCCGGCCATCCCTTGCCGTCGAGTAGCCTCTCTGAGACGTACTCACAGATCGCCAGCGAATCCCAGAGGGTGATGCCCTTGTCGATCAATACCGGTACCCGGGCGCTGGGCGACCAGGCCCGCAGGCGGTTGGTGAGGTCGTCGCTGCCCAGGTGGCGTAGTGATTCCTGCTCGGTGCGAAATTCAATGCCAAAGGCGGTCAGCAGCAGCCAGGGTCGCATTGACCAGCTCGAGTAGTTGTAATTGCCAATCACCAGGGTTGGGGCTGTCATTTTGTACTCCTAGCTATTGTTTCTGGGTGATTTTTTCATAACGGTCATTCGGACAGATGATGCTTGCCGCCGTCTGATCGTATATCCTCGCGCGTTGAATTGTTGTGACTGATCGGAGGTCCCGTTGCTGGACCAGAAACTGCTGAGCATTCTCGTCTGTCCCGTGAGCAAAGCGCCACTGGAATATGACGCGGAGAAAAACGAACTGATCTGCCGGGCTTCGGGTCTGGCCTATCCGGTTCGTGATGATATCCCGGTCATGCTCGAAAGCGAGGCGCGTGTACTCACCGCCGACGAGAAGCTGCGCTGAGGGCGAGCCATGGAAGACACCATTTTCGGCAAGATCACCCGGGGAGAGATACCCACCGACTTCCTCTATGAGGATGAGCAGTGTGTGGTCATCAAGGACATCCACCCCCAGGCGCCGACCCACTTGTTGATCATTCCCCGTAAGCCCATCCCCAAACTGGCGGACGCGACGGATGAAGACCAGGCGCTGCTGGGCCACCTGATGCTGGTGGCAGGCACGATGGCGCGCAAACTGGGTGTCGACGAGGGCTTCCGACTGGTGGTGAATAACGGTGCGGATGGCGGTCAGACCGTTTTCCACTTGCACCTGCATTTGTTGGCTGGCCGTGAAATGAGCGAGTCCGAACTGGCCCAGGCCCTGAACTGAAACACTCCCGACGCGACGCATTCGCGTCGCAACTCAAGAGACGCCGCACATGAAAACCGCTGAGATACGCGAAGCGTTCCTGTCCTACTTCGAGTCACAGGGCCACACCCGGGTGCCTTCCAGCAGCCTGGTGCCCCATGACGACCCGACCCTGCTGTTCACCAACGCGGGCATGAACCAGTTCAAGGACACTTTTCTGGGCCTGGAACAACGCCCCTACAACCGGGCGACCACCGCACAGAAGTGCGTGCGTGCCGGCGGTAAGCACAATGACCTCGAGAACGTGGGGTACACCGCCCGTCACCACACTTTCTTCGAGATGCTGGGTAACTTCAGCTTCGGGGATTACTTCAAGCGCGACGCGATCCGCTTCTGCTGGGAGTTCCTGACCGAGGTCCTCAAGCTACCCAAGGAACGGCTGTGGGTCACGGTGCACATCAGTGATGATGAAGCCGAGCAGATCTGGATCAACGACATTGGCTTCCCCGCTGAGCGCATCTCGCGGCTGGATGAAGACAACTTCTGGCAGATGGGTGACACCGGCCCCTGTGGTCCGTGTTCCGAGGTGTTCTACGACCACGGCCCCGATGTGCCCGGCGGCCCACCCGGAAGCCCCGATGATGACCTCGATCGTTACATCGAGATCTGGAATCTGGTGTTCATGCAGTTCAATCGCGACAGCGACGGGACCATGAACCCGCTGCCCGCGCCCTCGGTGGATACCGGCATGGGCCTCGAGCGTATTGCCGCAGTGCTGCAGCATGTGCACTCCAACTACGAGATCGACTTGTTCGATGCACTCATCAAGGCCACGGCGGCCAAACTGGGTGTGACCGACCTGGAAGAAAAGTCCTTGCGAGTGATCGCAGACCACCTACGGTCAGCTGCCTTCCTGATCAACGACGGCGTGCTGCCGGGCAATGAGGGCCGCGGTTATGTGTTGCGTCGCATTATCCGCCGGGCGATCCGTCACGGTAACAAGCTGGGTGCCAGCGACGCATTCTTTGCCGACCTGGTTCCCGCGCTGGTGGAACAGATGGGCGGCGGTTACCCGGAGCTGGCCGACAAGGCCGAGGCGATTATCGCTGCGCTCGCCGGCGAAGAGGCGCAGTTTGCCCGCACCCTCGACAAGGGGATGGCGATTCTTAACGACGCGCTCGCGGGCCTCGACGGCACCGTGATCCCCGGTGATGTGGTGTTCAAGCTGTACGACACCTACGGCTTCCCGGTTGATCTGACCAATGACATTGCCCGTGAGCGCGACCTGACCCTCGATCTCGACGGGTATGAAGCGGCCATGGCTGAGCAACGCCAGCGCTCCCAGGAAGGCGGCAGCTTCAAGGTGGACTACAACGCCAGCCTGCAGCTCGATGGTGAAACGACCTTCCTCGGCTACGAGTCCACGGAAGCTACCGGCACGGTTGTTGCCGTGCTGCGTGACAACGAGCCTGTTGAGCAACTGGCGGCGGATGAGTCTGGTGTCGTTGTGCTCGATCAAACGCCTTTCTACGGTGAGAGCGGTGGCCAGGTGGGTGATTGCGGTTATCTGCGCGCCGAAGGCGTCGTGCTCGAAGTGCGCGATACCACCAAGGCCCAGGGCCACCATTTGCACCATGTACGTGTGACCGAAGGCGCTATCAAAGTTGGCGACAGCGTGTTGGCAGATGTAGACGCTGCACTGCGCAGCCGAATTCGGCTGAACCACTCGGCGACCCACCTCATGCACGCCGCGCTGCGCAAAGTGCTGGGCGAGCACGTGACCCAGAAGGGCTCGCTGGTGGACGGCGAGCGGCTACGCTTTGACTTTTCCCACGGTGAGGCGCTGACCTCGGATGATCTGATCGCCATCACGCGCATGGTCAATGAGCAGATTCGTGCCAACACGCCGGTGACCACTGAGAACATGTCCATGGATGACGCGGTCGCCGCGGGCGCCATGGCGCTGTTTGGCGAGAAGTATGGCGATGAAGTGCGCGTATTGACCATGGGAGTGGACCGATTCTCGGTCGAACTGTGCGGCGGTACCCACGTGGCGCGTACCGGTGATATTGGCCTGTTCCTGACCACCTCAGAGTCCGGCGTGGCCTCCGGCGTGCGCCGCATTGAGGCTATCACTGGTGAGGCCGCCCTGGAGTACGCTCGGGAGGCGTTCCAGACCGTGCACGACGTGCAGGGCGTGGTGAAGGCGACGCCGAGCAACGTGGTGGAGAAGGTAGCGGCACTGCGCGATGAAGCTCGCGGTCTCGAAAAGGAAGTAGCGCGGCTCAAGCAGAAGCTTGCGACCTCCTCGGGTGGTGACCTCACCAGCAATGCGGTGGCGGTGGGTGACATTAAGGTGCTTGCGGCGCGACTCGATGGCGCCGACGTACCCACCCTGCGTGACACGCTCGACCAGTGCAAAAACAAGCTCGGTTCGGCGGTAGTGCTGCTGGCAGCGGCCGACGGCGACAAGATTTCGCTGGTGTCAGGTGTGACCAAAGATCTGACCGACAAGGTCAAAGCCGGTGACCTCATGCGTGAGTACGCCACCCGCCTCGGCGGTAAAGGCGGTGGTCGACCGGATATGGCGCAAGGCGGCGGCAGCGATGTTGCTGCGCTGAACGACGCACTGGCCAGCCTGGCCGCTTGGGTTGAAGCGCAGGTCGCCGGCTGACATGGCGCTCATTGTGCAAAAATTTGGCGGCACCTCGGTGGGCTCGGTAGAGCGCATCGAGGCGGTGGCCGACAAGGTGGCCGGCTTTCGTCGGGAGGGCCACGATGTCGTCGTGGTGGTTTCGGCGATGTCCGGCGAGACCAATCGCCTGATTGGTCTCGCCAATGAAATTTTGCCCCAGCCAACCCCGCGGGAAATGGACGTGCTGGTGTCGACGGGCGAGCAGGTCACGACCGCTCTGCTATCGATGGCGTTGCACAAGCGCAAAATCGGCGCCAAGTCTTACAACGGTGGTCAGGTGCGCATTCTTACCGACAGCGCCCACACCAAGGCGCGTATCCGCGAGATCGACGACGCGCGCATTCGCTCGGATCTCGCTGAGGGTAACGTGGTTGTTATCGCCGGATTCCAGGGCGTTGATGAGCACGGCAACATCACCACATTGGGCCGCGGTGGTTCGGATACCACGGCGGTAGCAGTCGCCGCTGCACTGAACGCGGCCGAGTGCCAGATCTACACCGATGTCGACGGGGTCTACACCACCGACCCTCGGGTCGACAACAGTGCCCGCCGGCTGGAGAAAATCACTTTCGAAGAAATGCTCGAAATGGCGAGCATGGGCTCCAAGGTGCTGCAGATTCGCGCGGTGGAGTTTGCCGGTAAGTATTCGGTGCCCCTGCGGGTACTGAGCAGTTTTGAAGATGGGCCGGGAACGCTCATCACCATGGATGAGGACGACGTCATGGAAGCGCCGACCATTGCAGGAATCGCGTTCAATCGCGATGAAGCCAAACTGACCGTGCTCGGCGTGCCCGACACTCCCGGTGTGGCGTATCAGATTCTCGGGCCCATCGGCGAGGCCAACATCGAAGTCGACGTGATCCTGCAGAACATCGGTGGCGAAGGTAAGACTGACTTCACCTTTACCGTGGGTCGGGGAGATCTCCCTAGGGCGGAAGTGATCCTCAATGAGGTCGTCGCCGAACTGGGTGCTGACGAGATTCGCAGCGACTCCAAAATTTGTAAGGTCTCGGTGGTGGGTGTGGGTATGCGCTCGCACTCTGGAGTGGCGGCCAAGATGTTCAAGGCGCTCTCAGAAGTGGGCGTGAACATGCAGATGATCAGCACCTCGGAAATCAAGATCTCGGTGATCATTGAAGAAAAATTTCTTGAATTGGCGGTGCGGACGCTACACTCTGCCTTTGAGTTGGAAGATGAGCCCGAGGATCAGGCCGCCAGCTGAGCATTTAATGTAAGCTGTTGATTGAAGAGGCTCAGTCGGTGAGATGGGCGAACATCGACACAGGGACGTAAGCCGATGTTGATACTGACAAGAAGAGTAGGGGAGTCGTTGCTGATTGGCGACGACGTCACCATTACCGTACTGGGTGTTAAAGGCAACCAGGTGCGGATTGGTGTGAATGCCCCACGCGACGTCGCCGTACACCGTGAAGAGGTTCTCAGTCGTCCGAAGGGCGAACGCAAATCCAATCCTAGCTCCAACCCCAAATCAGACGGCAACAAAGCAGAATAGTTCCAGAATTACACTGAATCTTTTCACCCGTGAGCCTGCTGTGGTAGGCTTCGCGCCTCGTTCAAAGACGCAGCCAAGAGCGCGTTCGCGACGACCCGGAGAAGTGGCCGAGTGGCTGA
>CAYZWL010000090.1:0-7859 GCA_964482195.1 uncultured Alteromonadaceae bacterium
CAGCGCTTGATCATCGAGCGAGCTATTTGCGGGCGTCGTATTGGTCAGCAGCCCCAGCTCAGCTAAAAGATTGGGCATGGCATTGAAAACCGTCGCGGCACCATCAGGCGCGAAAGGGAGGCTGCGCGATACTTCGCGTGCTTGTCCTCCGGGCGCCGTCTTTTCAATGCGGATCAAGCAGCGGCTGGCATCGCACTCAATCTGCGGCTGCAGACGCCATGCGTAAGCGGCATCTACCGAATCTGCATTCGGAGCAGCAAGTTGCCGGAACAGATACAGGCCTTGGTCCGCAAGAACGGTGCTCTCGAGTCCGGTTCGCACACTGTCACTGACGTAACGCAACTGCGCCTCGCTCAACCGCTCGGTGCCTGACAATACGGGCTCATCGAGCAAAACACCGACGGATGCCTGGCCGCGACGATGAAAATCCAGCAAGACCGTACTCGCAACCAACAACAACCCAGCGATCAACAATCCATGAAAAACCAATCGCCTGCGCCGGCTGACCACCCGTGTTGGCGCCGGATTGACCGCGGTCTCCAACTGCGTAAGGTTGTCCCGCACCGACAACAGCGCAGCGCGCAGTTCATCGACGCTCCGACAGGTGTCGAGATCCCCAATCACCGATTGCGCAAAGGGCGTCTGATAACGGGGTGGCACCACATAACGCACCAGCGCCACCAGTGCCGTCACATCGTCAGCGAGGCTGAAGGACCCGGCGGACGGGGACTCTACCGCCGACTTACCGGAAGCGGCACGCAAGGCGCTGATACCGAAATCGGTCACCTTGGCCTGACCATCACTCGATATCAGCACGTTCTCGGGCCGGATATCGCCGTGAGCCACGCCTTCGCCGTGGATCGCCCCAACCCCCGCACATACCTGATCAAGCACCTCAAGGCGGTCGGCCAGCGTCCAGGGCATGTCGACGGCTGCCATCTTCAAACTGCGCCCGTCGATGTACTCCATCACCAGCGCGGGCATGTCATCGATCATGACGACATCATGGGTGGCAATGACGTTGGGATGCGAGATGCGCGCAGCAATGCGCGCTTCCTGAGTTACCTGGTCCACCGTCTGGGCAGACAAGCGCTGGGGAAGCAGTTGTTTGACCGCGACTTCCCGGGACAGCAGCAAGTCCTCAACCAGCGAAACCTCGGCATAGCCGCCGCGGCCCAAGGCGCGAATAAAACGGAACCGCCCATCAGAATGGGCGATGAAACGGGGGGGACTGGTCACAGTCAGGCTGCGTTCAGCTGAGCGACCAGTTGGCTGCCCTTGTAAACCTCACAGCTCGCAGCGCCCAACCGAAGCCGGCCGCGCTGCTTGTCAAAGAGACCACGGGCAATACCGGCGTCCACGTGAAGTTTCTGGTGCAGGTGCTTTTCGGCGCGATGGATATGTAAATTGAGGTGCGTAGCGCTCAATCCAAGGTCGCGGGAAAGTCTGTCTTTCTCGACCCAACCCGCAATCAACGGGTCATTCCCCGTGCTGAGGTCGTGAGCCTTGAGTCGCGCCAGGTGTGCGATCAGGTAGTGGTGGGCGCGATCACCCAACTCGTAACTGTCAGCGCCATACACTGCGGTGAGTTCGGTGCTCTCTTCATCTCCACTCAGGCGTGCCACCAAATGCAGCGCCGGCTGCGCCGCGAAAGGTAGATGCTGATTGACGGTCGGTGAGTGGGTATCCGCCTGAAAAATCCGCCAGCGATGGTTACCCAGCACGATTTCATTACCGTGTGCATAGGGACCACCCAGTTCCTCTGCGGCGTCGGCTGAATAGAGCAGCCAGCCACCCCGACCACTGTCGTGAATCAGCGTGTAGGCGTTGCTCTCCTCCGGTACCAACAGATAGTCCTCTAGGCTCACTGTCTCCGCGTCTGCGGTCTCACCCACCAACAAATCCGCCGGAGGTGCGAGGTCAGTCACGCGCCAGGCGTCTGCGCTGGGGCTACCAAAACGCACCAGACTACCCACATCCAGCACCGCGGGTAGATTAGATTCCAGAGGACGCTCGTTAAGCCAGGTCCCATTGCGGCTGACATCCTTGAGTGTCCAGTGCTTGCCATCCCACTCCACCACCGCGTGTACCCGCGAGCAGTGCGCATCACCCAGTGTGATATCCGCATAGTGGGTGTCGCGTCCAAACACGTGGTGGCCGCGCAGATAGCGTTCCAGATTGCGAGACTGATGTTTAATACGTGCCATCGATCACGAGACCTCATCCCAACCCAGTGGGACTACAACGTCATACATGTCAAAAACTTAGCAGAGTCGGTGGCTTGAGGGAATCACCGTGAAACGCTTACCGGTATCACAGCTTCCGGATTGCTCCAGAGTCCCGACAGCACCCCCTCGGGCGTCGCAATGTATATGGCATCACCCTCCAACACGCTACGTAGCTGGTCAACCGACCAGTAAGCGCCGCTCCCGGGCTCTGACAAATCGATCGCTCCCGAGTCGATGAGACTCGTGGACCCATGGTTGACCGAAAATAACGCCATCTGCATTGCCGACTCGTATCGCTCTTCACGCTGACGCCAGGCCGACACAGGCAAGATGAAACGATCACGCAGCTCACCCGGCAGTACTGTGAAGGTATAGCGGTTGTACTGAGCGGGACTGTAACTGCTGTCGTAATCGGCCATAAACACCAAGCTGCCCAGACTGGCAGGTGCGGCAAGGTTGTCGACATCAAATAGCTCGACCTTGGCATGGCCCTCCCCGTCGGCCCCAACCCCGAGCAATAACGAGTCACCAATGGGGTGCAACAGGTCAGAGAAGCCCGGGATTTCCAGGGTGCCCTCGATCGCAGGCGCACGCGGATCGCTGAGATCTATCGCATACAATGGATCGATCCGCTCGAAGGTCACCACATAGGCGCGTGACCCCTGAAAACGAACACCGTAGAGGTCCTCGTTAGGTTTCCCCAGTGGTTGCTCGCTCGCGCCGGGTAGATGACCCAGCACTTCAAGCTCGGGGCGGTCGGCCGCCGGCGCAAGTGTGAAAAGCTGGTGATGAAAGCGATCAGACTCGTCATTGGTCCAAGTGGTGGTCACCAGGCGGATCACACCTTCGAACTGATTGATTCGGAAATCGCTGTTGCCGCCACTGAACAGCAAACCATCGACACGTGCGGAACCTCGATAACTGCCATCTTCAAGTGCCAACGCATGAACCAGCGTGCTCTGTCGCTCGGCGTCGTGCTCAATGGCGGTAAACAAAACCGCGTCCTCGCTGAATGTCACGCCATGGACCGGATCAATCACACAACGCGCGGCCTGGACGTCACCGCTACTGGCATCGATGTCCAATAACAACGTGACCGAGACTTCAACGGGCGTGTCGGCGGCCAATGGGTGCGACAGGTCACTGCGAAAGCATTGATCCGGGTCGGGCAGTGTCACCGGTTGCTCATTCCAGGTCACGCGCGGCATCAGCACGGTTTCATCGAGATCCGCCAACAGGGCCTCATTGGCCTGTGTCGACTCCGCATCACCCGGGTAGTAGATCAGGCCATCTACCTGGGGCGTATGACGGCTGACCAAGTGAATGACATTGCCTCGCTTCCGGGATAACAGCAGAGCGCCTTCAACCTCCAACAAGCCGTTCAGCTCAGGGCTGTCGGGGTGTGTGAGATCCCAGGCCTGCAACACCACTTGTTGGGACTGCCAGACGTCAGGCGTGGTGAATGCATCGCCGAAAACGCCCCACCAGGCAGTAGAGCTGATCACCTGGAGCTGCTGCTCATCGAGGTAAATGCCTTCGGTCCGCAGCCCAGGCGTAGCGGGGATCTCGGCCAAATAGTCTGCGCTGCCGGTATCGGGCAAGGTGCGATACAGCCTAACCGGTCGCTGCTCGTCGGGAGGCAATAGCGTCTTGCTTGGATCTCTCAGGGCAGTCCGTTCAGGGCCACAACATCCGCCAGCGACACTCGCGAGCAGTTCGCCGTTGTACTTCAGAATATCGTGTTCATCGATATTGGCCTCAAGGGTGTAGGTGCCCGAGTAGCCGTTGTCGTCACCCAATGCGGGGGGAGGAGCAGCATCGAGCTCGGGCCCCATGGCTGACTGGCCATTAACGGATGCCTTGAAGCGCGCGAGTGCAACACCATCGTCACCGCGAATCCAGAGGCCAGTCGGCGTCGGGGCAGGGGGTGGAGTCACAACCGGTGAGGTGGGCTCAGGACCAGCGCCGCCCCCACCGCAAGCACTCACGGCCAACAGAAGCACCCCCATCAAAACGGAGATTTGAAAGCGCTCGACTGCCATACCAAGTCTCCTCACCTGGTTCATCTGGCAACAACATAACGCGTCAATCTCTACAAAACCATGACAACTCATTCCGGTCATGCGAAACGGGTGTGTTAGCCGATCAACAGTCGATGCTCTCCAGAAAACGGCGGTAGTGACTCGAGACTGCCGCAGGATCTTCCATTTGAGGATAGTGCCCAAGCGGTTCAAGCTCGGCCAGATAATCGAGCCGACACCCCAGTTCCTTGTAGCGCGCCACCATATGGGCACCGGAAACAGGGTCGTAAGAGCCATTGATCAGCGCCAGCGGCACGGGGCTATCACGCAGCACCTGCAACCAGCGCTCTCGGTGGATCTTGCGATCCCGCATGTAGGTGATCAGGTTGTGGAAGATGTGCTTACCGCCCTTCTCATTGATCAACGACCACAAGGCGCGCAACTCTGGTTCACCCGGTTTATTGTCAACACCAAAGACTCGACTGAAGCTCTTGCTGAACTGGGCAAAGCCTGAGAATCGATTCAGCAGCGGGCCAATGGGGCTCAACAGCAGACGTTGTACCGGCAGGGCGTGATGGGTTTCGGGGAACAGGCCACCGTTCAGATAACAGCCGGATAACCACTGCCCGATACCGGTGCCGCCCTGCTGGCGGGCCGCCAGCTCCTGGGCCACGGTGTCACCATAATCGTGCGCCAGCACGTGGTAGTCACCCAGGCACTTGGCGGCGATTACCGCTTCGACAACATCTGCCTGCTGATGGATCGTGTAATCCCTGCGCTTGGGCTTATCGGAAAATCCGAAACCCAGCATGTCCATCGCCACCAAGTGATAATCCTTCGCCAGATCCTCCCACATACCCATGAAATCCCAGCTGGAAGTGGGAAAACCATGAACCATAAGGATCGTGGCATTGTTCGGGTCACCCGCCTCGATGGTGAAGATCTGGTTGCCATCCACATCCAACCACTCACCCTGGTGTCGCCAGGCTTCAAGGCTATCAAGATTCCACTGACTGCTCGCTGACATAACGACACCACGCTCCTGGGTTTGATCGTTGACGGACCTGTACCTCGTCGCCATGCGCCGACGAGGAACGAAAACATAACAACAAGCAGAACTTGACGTCTAGTTCATGTTCTGTGAGCCTGCCAATAACGTTGGCTCGAGTACCGAGAACCCGCGTTCACTTCGAGAGGGATCGACTGGGTGAAGCCACTGCCCACACAACAGCGCGCTATCCAGAAGCGCACCGCGCTCATCGCTGCCGCAACCGCCTGTTTTGCGCAGCTGGGTTACGAGCGCACCACGGCTAAATCGATTGCTGAGCGGGCCGGTGTCGCGACCGGTTCCTTCTACCAATACTTCGATAATAAAGATGATCTGCTGGCCATCATTGCAGAGCAGCGCTTCGAGTTTCTGCGGGCGAATGTTACGGGCACGCCTGATGCGAAGAATCGCTCTGTCGAGCACGCCTTCGGAGCCGTGCTAACAATGATTTATGACTTCCATCAGCGGGATCGGAATCTGCACATTGTGCTGGAACAGCGCCGCTTCGTTGACCCGCAGCTCGCGAATATTCTTGATGCCGGCGAACGCTCGCTGGAGCAGCGGGTACTGGCCTACGTCAAACAGTTTGCTGTCCCCGAACCTGAAGCCATGGCGTTCACCCTGTTTGCCATGGCTGAAGGACTGGTGCACCGCCATGTCTTCTTCGATACCGAACTCGCCGATCGCGACCAGGTCATTCGGCTGGGCACTGAGTTACTCAGTAGCTACTTCACCTCACACATCCGGAGCCAGACCCATGAACAGCATCAACACCGCGCTTGAGCATGCGCCGGATCTGCTGATCCGAAACGCCAAAATTTTCAATGCGGGACTCGCTCCGGTCATCGAAGATATCGCTATCAGCAACGGCCGTATTCAGAAACGGGGTAAGCATCTGGACTGCCCAGAAGGGGTCGAAGTGATCGATGCTGAGGGGCAGTGGGCCATGCCCGGCCTGTTTGATATCCACACCCACTATGATCTCGAACTGGAGGTGTCGCCCGGGCTGCCTGAATCAACGCGCCATGGCACCACGTCGGTGATTATTGCCAACTGCAGTCTGGGTCTTTCATTCGGTGCCCAGCGTAAGGACGGTGCGGATCCGATCGTCGACTGCTACGCACGCGTAGAAAACATTCCCAAGCCGGTCTTGCGCGCCTGCGCAGATAAAGTCAGCTGGGAAACTCCCACTGAGTACCTTGCCCATCTGGATGAGCTACCGCTTGGACCCAATGTGGGTGTACTGATGCCCCACTCAATGCTGCGCATTGAAGCCATGGGCTTCGAGCCATCCATCAACCGGGACCCCACGCCAGCTGAACTGTCCGAGATGCAGTCCGTTCTCGATCAGTCGATCGCTGACGGTTACCTGGGCCTGTCTACTGACGCCCTGCCCTTCCACTATCTTGCCAATCAACCCAATTGTCACAAGACGATTCCCACGCAGTTCGCCAACTACGAAGAGTTGAAGGCGCTCACCGGTGTCGTTCGAGCCCGTGATGCGGTTTGGCAGGCAACCCCGCCGAAGGACAGCATCGTTGACACCATCAAAACCTTCTTGCTGACGTCGGCGAGACTGCACGGCAAGGCGCTGCGCACCACCGTCGTCGCGGCACTGGATGTCGCAAGTAATCGATCGATTATTCGCAAGGCTCTGACCCTGACGCGGCTTCTCAATGGTCCCTTGTTCAAGGGCAGCTTCCACATGCAGGCGCTGGGTGCGCCTTTCAAAACCTGGGCGGATGGGGCCATCACGCCGCTGGCTGAAGAGATCCCTGAACTTCGGGCACTCAACGAGACCGACCTCGAAGATCGAGCCGCCCGACAAAAAATCCTCCATGACCCAGATTACATCGAGGCGTTCAAGCGCATGTGGCTGAAAGGGAAATCCGGTGTCTCCATCGCCCGCCTGAAGCGCATGTTGCGTATCGAAGACTACGCCTTCAACCGCACCTTGAGCGACATGCGCATCGAGGTCTGTCCGCTCGAATGCTGGCAAGGCCGCGATATGCAATCGGTGTACGAACGGGTACTCAGCGTCATCGCCGGCCACAAACCCGATGCCCCCTGCGACGATGAGACTGTCCTAATCCAGCAGGACTTTGCCTGGGTCGCCGACGAAGGTGACTTCATGCTGCAAATGCTGCGCAGTTTCGACACTGATCTATCCTGGAGCACGATCAACGCGAATCGTGACCCTGAGACGACGCGCAAATTGCTGATGGACCCATTGTTGATTCCCGGTTTCAACGACAGTGGCGCCCACGTCACCAACATGGCGTTTTATGACGTCAACCTGCGCTGCCTCAAGCTGGCCGCACAGGGTGGAGATCACGACGTCGCGTACATGGTGAAACGACTCACCAAAGATGCGGCAGACCTGTTTGGCGTCGAGGGCGGCACCATCAATGAGGGCGATACTGCAGACCTGATTCTGGTCAATCCCGCCGAACTCAAAGTTTATGATGGCGAGGCTGGAGTACAACGAGTACATCGCGCAGAGTACGACCACGACCAGCTGGTGAATCGTTCAGACAAGGTCGTACCGCTGGTCATGATCGG
>CAYZWL010000091.1:0-7825 GCA_964482195.1 uncultured Alteromonadaceae bacterium
GATCTACACAGCGGTCATGGGGCATCGCCAGATTCGCGATGAATACGCGTTCGTGTTCTCACCCCAGGGTGACATGCCGCCCGTCGATGCCAACCCAGTGATTCGTCGCTATCGTGTTGCTGGCAATCTTCAGCATGCCGTGACCCAGGTGCTGCTCGACTATTCGCTGTATTTACCATTTGAAGATATCGATCGAGATGTGACGGCCGTGGTTGGCGCTATGCAGGCACATCTTGAGGGAAAGTTTTCGCTCGATGCGGATGACCTCGAGTTTCAGCTGCTCGAGCACCATTTTTATCGAAACAAGGCGCTATACATCGTTGGCAGGCTGTACTCCGGTGGGCAGCAGATGCCCTTTGTACTGCCGATGCTGCACAACGAGTCAGTGGAGAACCCTGCGGTCTATATCGACGCCTTCCTATACGGCTCCGATCAGGTCAGTTTGCTGTTCAGCTTTACGCGTTCCTATTTCATGGTCGACGCGTCGATACCTTCCCAGTATGTATTGTTCCTTCAGCAATTGATGCCACTGAAGGCGGTGTCAGAGATCTACTCGTGTATTGGCCACCATCGACACGGCAAGACTTACTACTATCGCTGCGCCTATCGTCACATGCGCTCGACCCACGACAAGTTCATCGTCGCCCCGGGAATCAAAGGTATGGTCATGGCGGTGTTTACGCTGCCTTCTTACGAGTTCGTGTTCAAGATCATCAAAGACCGGTTCACCCCGCCCAAGGAGGTGACCCACGCGCAGGTGAAAGAAAAGTATCAGCTGGTGAAGCGCTGGGACCGCGCCGGCCGGATGGCCGATACCCAGGAATTCACGAATCTCGTACTTGAGGCCGCACGGTTCTCGGATGAATTGATGGAAGAGCTGTACGCGACTTGTCCTTCCCAGATTGAGATCAGTGGCAAGGCGCTGATACTCAAGCATTGCTATGTTGAGCGGCGGATGACACCGCTCAACCTGTATCTGCAGGATGCCACTGACGAGCAGGTGCACGCGGTGATGCTCGATTACGGCAATGCGATCAAGGAGCTGGCGGCTGCGAATATCTTCCCCGGGGACATGCTGCTCAAGAACTTTGGCGTGACGCGCCACGGACGGGTGGTGTTCTACGACTACGACGAGATTCAACCGTTGCTGGAATGTAACTTCCGCCGTATCCCTCCGCCCCGTGACGAGTACGAAGAGATGTCAGGTCAGCCCTGGTATTCGGTGGGCCCGAACGATGTCTTTCCCGAGGAGTTCCGTTTGTTCTTCTCGGGTAACGCCCGGGCTCGCAAGGCTTTCGATGCCTTGCACAGTGACCTGTATGAAGCCGAGTTTTGGACCGACCTCCAGGACAAGTTGCGCAACGGCTTCGTCGACGATTTCTTTCCTTATCCCCAACAGATGCGTCTGCACAGGGAATCCGCGCTTAAAGAGGTAGTTTGATGGCTTCGATTTACGTCGTCCGGCATGGCCAGGCGTCTTTTGGTAGTAAGAATTACGATCAGTTGTCGACCTTGGGTCAGCAACAGGCGAACCGCACGGGCGAGTTTTTCCGCGAGATAGGTTTGCGCATCGATTACGCAATCGCCGGCGATTTGTCGCGCCAGCAGGAAACCGGCGAGCGGGTGCTGGCACACCAGGCTGGCGATGTCTCTTTGCTCACTGATGTGCGCTTCAACGAGATTAACAACGAGGAACAGATCGAGGCGCTATGGCCTGTGATCTGTGAGCGGAATCCGGCGATGGCAGCTTTGATGGACGCGGCCAACTCCGATTCCAAGCGGTATCAGAAGATCATCGACGCTGTGTTCAATGCATGGGTCAGCCCCGATTGCCAGGCCGAGGATATCCAGTCTTGGACCGATTACCGGAATGGTGTGAGCACCGCATTGGTTGAAGTGATGCGAGGTGCAGGCGCCGGTAGCAACGCGGCGATCTTCACCTCGGGCGGTACCATCGCAACGCTGATGGGGTTGGTGCTGGGGCTGCCATCCGAGAAGGTGTATGGCTTCTATGAGCCTGTTTTCAACTGTTCGGTGACACGATTTATCTACAGCGGTGAGCGCATCTCCCTGTCTAGCTTTAACGATGTGGGCCACTTGCAGTTGCTGTCGGCACAGCACGGTGAGTCCCTGGTGACATACCGATGATCGACGTGTGGCTGGTCCGCCACGGCGAGGCCGCTGCCAGCTGGGACCAGTCTCCCGACCCGGGCTTGTCTGAACTGGGCCAGCAACAGGCGAGAGCCGCTGCGGCGCAGTTGCAGGAGGTAGTGCCTAATGAAGCGCAGTTGCTGACCAGTCCCAAGGCACGCGCGAGAGAGACCGGGGAGCCGTTTGCCCGCGACCGCGGGATGGCGCTACGGGAAGCGGCCGCCTTCATCGAAATTCAGGCGCCAGTGCCACTTAGTGAGCGCAAGCAGTGGTTGCGTGGCTTTATGGCAGATCAGTGGGATGCTCAGCCGGCATCCCTGTGGGGCTGGCGCGATGGCATTATCGAGCAGTTGCGTGCGCTACAGGCACCGACCGTTGTCTTTACCCATTTCTTGGTGATCAATGCGGTGCTGGCTGCGGTCAGCGGTGAGGCCAAAGTTCTTCAGGCCTGGCCGGCGAACGGCTCGATTCATCATTTTCGCGTGAGTAGCGATGCGCTGGAGCTTGTCTCGCTGGGCGAGCAGATGGAGTCGATCGTCAACTAGCCCTCAGGCGGGTTTCTGGTCCTTGGGCTTGCGCTCGACCGGTCGCATCAGGGATTCCTGGCAGGTTGAGGCCAACAGCTGCCCATCCCGGGTCCAGAGCGTGCCACGACTGAATCCGCGGGCACCCCCGCTCCAGGGGCTGTCGCAGTTGTAGAGCACGTAGTCGTCGACGTTGGGCGTGTTGTGGAACCAGATTGAATGGTCGAGGCTTGCGACCATGAACCCTCGGTCGGGCTGGTCGACGTCGTGTGGTCGGAAGGCGGTACTCAATAGCGAGAAGTCCGAAATCATGGCGAGGGCGACCTGGTGGAGCTTGGGGTCATCGCCCGGTGCGCCGTTCACGCGTAGCCAAGACTGCTGGAAGGGTTCGCGCAGACGCTCTTTGGGTACCGGCACCCTCAAGCGCTCAACACCGTACAGGTCCATCAGGTTGGGCTGGGGGGTGGTGCTGACCGACGTAGCACCAGGATTGGTAACGCGGATGCACTCGGAGGGATCGATAGTCGCGGGAAAATCCATGATGTGGCTCTCGCCTGGTTCAACCCGGTGGTAGCTCACCGAGGTATTGAAGATGGCCTCACCTTTTTGTCGTGCCACCACCCGGCGGGTGCAAAATGAACGTCCGTTGCGAATGGGGTCAACTTCGAATTCGATGCGACTTTTTGAGTCGCCGGCGCGCAGAAAATAGGCGTGCATCGAATGAGCCATCAGCGATTCGTCCACCGTGGCATTGGCTGCCATCAGGCATTGCCCAAGTACTTGCCCCCCAAAAATTCGCAGCTGGGGTGTGGGGCTGGTGCCTGTGAACCAATAGTCGCCGACTTGCTGGGGTTTGATCAGCTCGAGAATCTCGGGGAATGACTGCATTACCGCTCCGCTATCAGATCAGGATGGCTTGGCTGCCAGCCCGAAGTAAAAGACATCAAAATAGTCGACTGCGGCGGCGTCCAGGTCGTCGACCTTGCGCCACAGTGACATGTCCATGGAGGCGTTGATGGCCCCCATGAGTAGATTCTGTGCTACGTGGGTATCAATGGCGTTGATTTCACCCGTGTTGATGCCGTCCTTTAGGTATCCGCCCAGGTTGTCGGTGTTGGCGTTGGTTCGAGCAAGCACCGAGCGGCGGATGGGGGGCGGCAGCGCCGTAATCGTGTTGTAGCGAATCAACGGCCCGAGGTCCGAGTTCTGCACATGGAAAATGCGCCGGCACGCCTGGTCGAGTTTTTCTGCCGGGCTTTCCGCGCCCTGCGAAACCTCAGCAAAGATGGCGTCGAGTTGGTCTAGTGAGTAGTCGTAGCACTGTTTTAACAAGGCTTCTTTATTGGCGAAGTGATAGTAAAACGCGCCTTTGGATACCTGCAGGTGTTCGGCAATTTCGTCGAGTGACGTACCGCTGAATCCCTTGCGATTGAAGAATCGGGTGCCCGCCTTGAAGAACGCCTCTTGCTTGAGGCGATTCTGTGCTTCGCGGTCGAAGCCTCTTGCGGGTGCCGAGGTCTCTGGCGTCAGCGGGTGTGCTGCGGGAGCATACTGGGCCCGATCAGCGAACACGCCACCACGGATGATAGCGCGCATCGATTCGGCGGCTCGCGCGGCTTCTTCTTCGGGCATCTCATAGAGCCAGTAGAAGGACCAATCCAGCGCGCCGATCAAGGCTCTGGTTGTCGTCGTTGAGTGACTTTCGCGTATCAGGCCTTCCCGCATACCCTCGCGCAGATAGTCGCGCACTCTGGCAAACATCCGTAGATACTCGCCAACCAGGACTTTGCGGTGGTCATCGCGCAACGACGCCAGTTCGAGCGGTGCTGCGTAGTAATTGCCTTCGCCGCGCAGTGCTTTGAGGATCGACTCGATGTGCCATTCCATGAACCCAAGCGTGCGCTCTAATGGGTCGTTGGTACGGCGTTCGATTTCGTCCAGTGCTGCATGAGACGTGGCCATGGTGGCCTCGTAACACTGGAAGATGAGATCTTCCTTGGTGCGCACGTAGTAATAGAGGCTGGTCTTGGTCAGACCGAGCTTCTCCGCCACATCGCTTAGCGTGGTGGCGCGCGCACCCTTGGTGTTGAAAAGCTTGGCTGCCCGGGAAAGGATCGCGCCTCGCTTGGCCTCGTGCTGCACGCCGCGGCTGAACGGTGAATTGGTATCGTTTTTAGTCTTTTCCAAGCGCTTGATTCCGCGTTGAGATACCGCTCGCTGCTGTCGTTGAGTGGGTTGGCTTAGGTCAGCATTCCCAAAGTTCGAATATTTGAACTTTAAGTATTTTTTTTGTCGCTGTCCATGGAACTGCGACAACACGCCCGTCCTCAGCTGTGCAAAACTGCGGTCGTTCTACTGGAGGATGATCGATTGGAACCGACTGTGCTTTTCTCGCAGGCTGATGGCGTTGCCCGTCTCGTCTTTAACAATCCGGCTCGGCACAACGCGTTGGGGCAAGCCGAACTTGCCGCTATAGAGGCCGCCATCGATGGCATTGCACCCGAGACTCGAGTCTTATTGCTCCATGCGACAGGCGACAAGACTTTTTGTGCTGGTGCTGACCTGGCACAGATCAACAGTGGTGAGCTGTCAGGGGATCGTTTTCAGTCGGTGACCAACCGGATTGCGGCAGCCCCCGTGCCAACTATTGCGTTGATCAACGGCAATGTTTTTGGGGGAGGGGTGGAGCTGAGTGTCAGCTGTGATTTCCGTATTGGCGTGGCCGGCACACGTATGCGGGTACCTGCCGCAGCGTTAGGGCTGTGTTATCCACCCGATGGCATACGCAGGCTGGTGAGTCGACTGGGGGTCACGGTGGCTAAGCGGGTGTTGGTCGCCGCAGAAGAATTACCTGCCGATGAGATGTTGCGTTGTGGCATTGTCGACCGGCTCGTACCCCCAGAAGATGCCGTCGACACCGGTTTGACGCTGGCAAGGCAGCTTGCGGGGCTCGCTCCACTGGCGGTCAGCAGCATGCTTGAACTAATGCGGCAGGCTGAGACCGGTAGCTTCGATATGGATCACGCGAACAGGCTCGCGGCGCGCTGTGCAGACTCGGCAGACTTTCGAGAGGGGTTGCAGGCTCGCAGTGAGGGGCGGGTGCCGCAGTTCACTGGCCGCTAGTCAGGCGGCCAGTTCACTCGATACGCGCTGTGCTTCCGTCAGCGAGTCTTTTGCCAGGTCCGACAGTGCTGAAAATTCGCTGGCACCCAAGACGTGTTGCTCTTCGCGAGCGGCTCGTTCGAGTTCAGACAGCGATTGCCCGAGTTTGTCGGCGCCAATGTTCAGTGCCGCGGACTTCAGCGCATGCGCACGCTTGCGCAGTGTCTCGCTGTCTTCGTTGTCGATGCAGTCTTCGAGCCCGCTGAGTGCACCAGGAAGCTGGTTGGCGAAAGTTTCTATGACTCGCTCCAGCAGCTGTGGCCCGCGATCGGCACTGATGCTGAGAATGTTCTTTAAGGCTTCTTCCCTGATCAGCTCCATCGGGCGCTGTCCTTCATCCGCAGATTCTGCGCTTGGTTCGATAACTTCGCCCTCGAGATAACGGCCGATCAGGCCGGCGAGTTCTCGTGCCGAATACGGCTTGGTCATAAAGTCGGTCATGCCAGCGGCGTAGGCTTTCTCTGCCTCGCCCGACTGACTCGCCGCGGTCGCCGCGACGATGGGTATGGCGAGCCTGTGAGCATCTTTTTCAAACTTGCGAATCAGCCTTGATGCCTCAAAGCCATCCATGATCGGCATTTCGCAGTCCATCAGCACCAAGTCGAAATGCTCGTTCATAAAGGTATTCACGGCCTTGGCGCCGTCTTCTGAAATGACGACTTCTAGGCCCAGGCCCTCGAGCATCTCGCGCGCTAGCAGCTGGTTGACAGGGTTGTCTTCCACGCAGAGCACCCGGCCGCTAAAGCGCTGGCGTTCACGGCGATCGCCCGCGCCGGCATCATCGTGGCTCAATGCCTCAAACAAGTTGGCGCAGGTGACGGGTTTGTGCAGTCCGTACCAGCGGCGCCCAACCAGACGGGGGCTCAGGCTGCGAATGTTGGTCAGTAGGACTCGGTGGGTGACATCGTGATTGGACTCGATGCTGTCCAGCACCTGCATCGAAAGGTTTTCGTCAGCGATGATGGCATCGATGCGCTCGTCACCGAGCTCGCTGAGATCTTTGACACGGCGCGCGGTGTACCCGAGGCGAAGCGCCTGTGCCACGAGCCCCTCGGCCAGCTGATCGTCGTCGGTCAGCAGGGCCGCGGTATGGGTCGGCGTGAGGTCAATGGGGTCGATCTCCTCCAATGGTAAGCTGACCTGAATGAGTGTGCCCTTGCCGTCACGAGTGTCGCTGATCTCCAGACGGCCACCCATGAGCGTCGCAAAGTTGCGTGAGATGGTGAGGCCCAGCCCGGTGCCGCCGTACTTTCGCGTGGTACTGGCATCGACCTGAGTGAACTTTTCAAAGATTCGCTCGCGGGCGTCGGGATCGATACCGATGCCCGTGTCTTTCACGCTAATGACAATTTCATCGTTGATGCTGCGGAATACCCGCACAACGATGTTGCCCGATTCCGTGAACTTGATCGCGTTACCTACAAGGTTGGTGACGATCTGGCGGATCTTCTGCACATCACCAATGAACAACTTCGCCAGCCCCGCTTCGGGCACGATATCGAGACGCAAGCCTTTGCGTTGCGCGGGTTCTCCCTGAAGGTAGCAAACCTCGTCTATGAGTTTGATGAGGTCAAAGTGCGTGCGATCAATCTCGATGCGCTCTGCTTCGATTTTGGCGAGGTCCAACACTTCGTTAATGAGGTGAAGCAGGGTACGCCCACTGTTCAACGCAGCCCTGGCAAACCGCTCCTGCTGGGGCGACACCTGAGTATTCAGTAGTAACTCGTTCATGCCGATCATGCCGTGCAGCGGCGTACGGATCTCGTGACTCATCACCGCCAAGAATTCCGACTTTGCCTTATTGGCCTCTTCAGCCTCACGCTTAGCGGCCTCAAGCGCATGGGTACGCGAGCGCACTCGATCTGCGAGTTCGAGCTCGCGGTTTCTGGAGTCCCTCATGTTCTGGCGAACGCGCCAGATCAACAGCAAGGCCGCGAAGACGGCGGTGAGGAGATAGGTTGTGTAGGCTAGGTTTGAGGCCCACCACG
>CAYZWL010000092.1:0-7691 GCA_964482195.1 uncultured Alteromonadaceae bacterium
AGAACTGATCGCCATCAGCCGTCAGCTGGTCGCCGCATTCGACAAGCCCAGTCGCGCATAAGCCCCAATAACAAGAAGGAACCCAGCCATGTTCGACATCGACACGTTCGAAGACTCAGCCAAGCAAAGCTGCCCCATCTATGTTTTCCTCGGGCTGCAACAGCTGTCCGTAGACGGAGACCTGTTCTCAGCGACCATTCCGCTCAACAGCGATACGGGCAATCACATCGGTATCATGCACGCGGGCTCCCTCTTTGCATTGGGTGAATTCATGGGCGGACTGGTGACCGCGCGGCATATCGCCGACCCCGTGAAGTTCCAGCCCGTGGTACGCGACGTCAGTATCGACTTCAAGGCGCCAGCCCTGACCGACATCACTGCGACAACCCGGTTTGATCAGGCGCAAGCGAGCGAAATGAACGGCAAGCTCGCCGAGACCGGCAAGTTCGACTTCCAACTGACTACCGAACTCAAGGACAGCAACGGTACGCTGGTCGCACAAACTGTCGCATCCTACGCAATTCGCAACTTCAGCGGTCAGTGAACGACGCCTGCCGCAACGTTCAATCGTCTTGCCAGTGGAGCAAAGCGTCATGGCTACCCATGCGGATCACACCCTCAGAGTCGATATCGTCAGCGATGTCGTTTGCCCCTGGTGCATTATTGGCTACCGGCAGCTACTCAAGGCGATTGAGCTATCAACGCTGAACATCGAGCTTGCGCTGCACTGGCATCCGTTTGAGCTCAATCCCCAAATGCCCGAGCAGGGCCAGAATCTGCGCGAGCACCTCGCGGGCAAGTACGGGACCACGCCTGAACAGAGTCGTGACGCCCGGGCAAGACTGACTGAACTCGGTGACTCACTGGGCTTTCGCTTCGACTACTTCGATGAGATGCGTATGGTCAACACGTTCCGCGCGCATCAGCTTCTCCATTGGGCGGGAACTCTGGGCCAACAAACCGAGCTCAAACTGGCGCTCTTCAACGGCTTCTTCTCTGAACGCAAGGATGTCAGTCGGGTCGAGGTGCTGGTCAGCACCGCCGCTGACATTGGTCTCGACCCGGAGATGGCGCGCGCGGTTTTGGACGATGGCAGATACGCGTCTGCGGTACGCGCCGAACAAAAGCTGTGGCTGTCGCGCAACGTTCACGCAGTACCCACCTTTATTTTCAACGAGCGCTTCCTGGTTCCTGGCGCACAGGACGCCGAAACGCTGGTTAAAGTGCTGGCGAAAGTCACCGAACCCACCGCAGCGTAATTTGCATTGTGATACCCTGCGCGCCAGCGAGATGAGCCTTCTTTCTCATCCCCGGAGTCGTCGAGCTTGATCACCGTCAACAACCAACCACGATCCGCTAGCCGCGCCATCGCGCTGTTGGGGTTGTTCTGTTTTGTCTTGACGACGGCGATTCTCCCCGCCGGTCATATGGCGACCTCGCTGGCATCTGGCAGCGCATTTACCTTTTGCCCAAGCGACAGTGGCAGCGCTGTTTGGATCGATCTACTGGGAGAACCGACCCCAGACCCCCACCTACACGCCGGCCATGCAGAGCACGCTGCGGGTGATCACACCGTCAGCCATCAGGGGACCACTGACCACGGTGCTCACAATCCTGCATCACCCGAATGTGAGCTGGCTTCTGCCGCTACAGCGGTCGCGTTTGCAGTCAGCACCGATCCTCTCGGTGTCGCGCCAAGTAGCGACTTTGACACGCTGCCGCTGGGTGAACCGCTGTTTAAGCGGCGCCACTGGCTGCGCCCACCCGTTCGCTCTCCAACCGTCTAGTCACCGCGCCGTCCCAGGCGCCCTGCGAACCCAGCCCCGGCGCACTTGTTGACAGCGCTCCGGCGGCTACCCGTGACTTAGTTTGGAGTACTTCTTATGAACCGTATCCTGAGCGGTTTGCTGGCTGTTGTTGCCAGTGGGCAGGCAACTGCCGACCACATTCTCGAAGAAACCGTTATCACCGGACGCCATGATGCCCGCACCGTCGAATTGGTCGACGTCATCGCAGTCGCGCCGGATCCCGCCCGTCTGCTTTACAAGGCACCGGGAGCCAATGTTGTCGCCAATGGCCCACTGACTGGCATCCCCCAGATTCGGGGACTGTTCGGCCCGCGAATCGCAGTCACCCTCGATGACACTTTTCTGGCACCGGCTGGCCCCAACTGGATGGACCCACCCATTTCATATGCGGCAACCGCGCAACTGGAGTCCCTCAAGGTATACCGGGGTATTGCCCCGGTCAGTGTCGCGCAGGAGTCGCTGGGTGGCGTGATCGTTGCTCAAACCCGTCGACTGGACTTTACCGATAGTGACCGGTGGAATGTTGATGCACGCCTGCAAACCAGCGCACAGACGGTGAACGACGGCTATCAATTGGATGGCAATGTGCAGGCGGCCAATGCCCATCAGCGCGTACGACTGGCGGTGATGCATCAGTCGGGTGATGACGCAGAGTTCCCTGGAGGCACGCTGCTACCCACCGCCTACGAGCGTACTCGCGTAGACCTGGGCTACGGCGTCCGCTGGGGTCGACACAGCGTTCAAATCGACTATGGACGAATCGATACGGGCGAAGCTGGCACACCTGCCCTGCCAATGGACATTGGCTACTTCGACGGTGACCTGATCGACGTCACCTATCGCTTCGACGCCAGCGACGATCTCGCCTTCTCCGCTACCGTGTTCAGCAATGAGATCGATCACGGAATGACCAACTATCAAATGCGACCGGCGCCCGCTTCACCTGGCCGCTGGCGCCAGAACATTGCCACGACCGATAACGCAGGATTCCGTTTGCAGGGCTCGCTCAACACTGATGGCGCCGAGTGGCGCTTTGGTGTGGACGGCTTTGAGGCCAGCCATGATTCCAACATCGATAATCCTAACAACCCAATGTTCTTCGTCGTCAACTTCAATGATGCGCGCCGGCAGGTGCTGGGTGCCTATCTCGAACAAGATTTCAGCCTGGGGGATGACCTGCGTAGCGAGTGGGGCGTGAGGGTCAATCGAGCTGAGACTGATGCGGATGAGGTCAACGGCACGCCCGCCATCATGATGCCTCCCGCTATGGCGCTGCGCGACCGCTTCAACGGCAGTGACCGTGATCAGTCGGACACTCTGGTCGATGTGTTCGGAAAGCTGACATGGCAAGCCAGCGAACACCTGGCACTCTATGCGGGTATGGCCAAGAAGGATCGCGCTCCGTCTTATCAGGAGCGTTATCTCTGGTTACCCCTCGAGGCCACAGCGGGACTGGCCGATGGCCAGCTTTACACCGGCAACATCGAGCTGAACGCCGAGACGGCATACCAGTTCGAACTGGGCTTTGATTACCTGAGCACCGAATTCTCACTCCGGCCGAGGCTGTTCTACCAGCGTATCGACGACTACATCCAGGGTGTTCCCACCCCGGCAGGCGATCCCGCTCTGATGTTTGTCGCCATGTCGAACGCGATGAACGGCACCAATCGCGCCGCACCGCTGCGCTTCGAGAACGTCGAGGCTGAGCTCTATGGCATCGATCTGGACTGGGAATGGCACCTGAATGCGAACTGGCATCTGGGCGGCATCGTCAACGTGGTGTACGGAGAGCGGCGGGATATCAGCGATGACCTTTATCGCATCGCCCCACCCAACACATCGGCCTGGCTGACGCGCCGCTGGCGCGATGTCGCAGTGACATTAGAGGGTGTGGTTTACGCCAACCAAAGCAACGTCAGTGTGACCAACCGGGAGCAAACGACGCCGGGCTACGGCGTGGTCAACTTCTCTGCCAACTGGCGAGTCAGTGACGGGTTGTCACTCGCTGTGGGGGCTGACAACCTCTTCGATCGCGAATACGCACCCCACCTCGGTGGCTATAACCGAGTGATGAATCCTGATATCGGCATGCTGCAACGGCTACCGGCTCAGGGCCGAAACCTGTTTGCCCGACTGAGCTACCAATTCTGAACGATTGGTCGGTGACTGAAACAAGCCGCCCACGGGCGGCTTTTTCATGGGGTGTCGTGGGTCTGTTTGCCTCGCAGACGCTTGATGAACCAGAGCATCCAGCCGCCAGCCACCACGGCCAAACCTACGAAAAACAGCAAAAACTTCGCGGGCGTGAGTACCTGCTTGGCGGCCAAGACATCGGCAATATCGAGCAGCGCGAGCACCTGAACGACGCCTTCCAACAGGTCGACGCCAACCAGCAGAGCGAATAGCCATGCCAACCAAACCCCTGCGCGGGAATAGAAGCAGAGCGCCGAACCGGCAAACCACGCGCCATAAACCAGCGGATACAGTACGTCGAGCGTGGCGGTGATCAGCGCATGCAAACCACGCTGCTCGTCCGTCCAGCTGCTTATCAGTGACCTCGCATCGGCGGGGTCCGACAGGCCGTCCAGAAAGACGAGCCCCGTCTGGGCCGCGAGCACAGGAAACAGGAAAGTGATCAGTAGAGAAGCTACGAACACTACCCATAGGGTCTTATTATCGGTGAGTCGTTGATGCATGGCCCAATATACGCAAATTCCGGCTTTGCTGGCGAGGGCCCATCGTCAGCGAGCCAAAAAAATGTCACTGTGGTGCCTAAATCCCGTCCACTGTTTTGTCATGCCAAGACAGTGGTCCATCCACCCCCAATCAAGGAAAAACCAACATGCCAAGAGTCGCTCTGGAAAACAGCTCATCCATCGTCACAGGTGGTGCGTCCGGTATCGGCGAAGCCTGCGCGCGCCAGCTGGCGGACGCAGGATCCAAAGTCGTCATCGCAGATCTGAACGAAGCCCGTGGTCAGGCCGTCGCCGAGGAACTGGGTGGCCAGTTTGTGAAATGTGATGTCACCAAGATCGATGATGTCGACGCCGCCATCGCCGCGGCTACAGAGATGGGCCCGCTCCGCGCGGTGGTCAACTCAGCAGGAATTGGCAATCCCGGCCGCACCATTGACCGCGAGAACGCCCCCTTGCCGCTGGAGAAGTTCACCTTTGTGATTCAGGTCAACCTGATTGGCACCTTCAACATGTTGAGCCGTGCCGCAGCAGCGATGGCCAAATGCGAGCCCATGGATGCCGATGGTGCACGGGGCTGCATCGTCAACATGGCGTCAGCGGCGGCCTTCGACGGTCAGATCGGCCAGGCCTCTTATTCAGCCTCCAAAGGTGGTGTTGTGGGTATGACCCTGCCTATCGCCCGTGACCTCAGCGCGGTGGGCATCCGCGTGAACACCATCGCTCCCGGACTCATCGACACGCCCATCTACGGCGAGGGCGAGCACGCCGAGCAATTCAAGGCGCATCTGGGCAAGTCGGTGTTGTTCCCGAAGCGCCTGGGCAGCGGCGAAGAACTGGCCTTTGCCGTGATGGAGTGCATCACAAACCCATATCTGAACGCCGAGGTGATTCGCCTCGATGGCGGCATTCGCATGCCACCGAAGTAAGTCGGTCCAAAAAGCAAAAGGCCGCCCATTGGGCGGCCTTTTTATAGATGGTCGGACTAGCAGGATTTGAACCTGCGACCCCTTCACCCCCAGTGAAGTGCGCTACCAGGCTGCGCTATAGTCCGAAGAAGGTGCGCGATTGTATAGACAATCCACGCCCTTGTGAACCTTAAACTGCTGGCTCCAACAGGGCTTTTGCGGCCTCGAGCTCGGTGATGCACTCCTTGATGATGGTCTGGAGTTCCATCGGCGTGGGCGCCTCGTCTTCGGTGCTCATTCGCTGACGAGCGCCACCGATCGTGTACCCCTGCTCGTAGAGAAGACTGCGAATGGTTCGCACCATCTCAACGTCGCCACGCTGGTAGTAACGTCGGTTCCCGCGCCGCTTGACCGGCTTGAGTTGCGGAAACTCCTGCTCCCAGTAGCGCAGTACGTGGGGCTTCACCAGACAGAGATCGCTCACCTCCCCAATGGTGAAGTAGCGCTTGCCGGGAATCTCGGGTAGTTCGGCGTTATGGGTGGGCTCAAGCATCGACTGCTACCTCCTCACCTTCAAACATCTCGACCCTGGCCTTCAGTTTCTGGCCCGGTCGGAATGTCACGACCCGACGTGCGGAAATCGGGATTTCCTCACCGGTCTTGGGGTTTCGGCCCGGACGCTGCCGCTTGTCACGCAGATCGAAATTACCAAAGCCCGAGAGTTTGACCTGCTCGTTGTTCTCGAGGCAGATACGAATCTCCTCGAAGAACTGTTCGACCAGCTCTTTGGCCTCTCGCTTGTTCAGGCCGAGCTCTTCAAACAGCTTCTCGGCCATATCATTTTTGGTCAGCGCAGACATGTGACGGACATCAGCTCCGGAGTTCAGCGTTTAACTTTTCTTTCAGACTATCAATGACTTGCGCCATCACTTCTGAAACTTCCGAATCGCCAAGGGTGCGCTCGTCGTTTTGGAAAGTCAAACCAACAGCCAGGCTTTTCTGGGTATCCGACACGCCCTGCCCTGCATAAACGTCAAAGATTGTGACGTTCTTCACAGAATCACCGGCCGCAGCACGGGCAGTAGCGGCCACATCGGCGGCCGGCAGGGCCCGGTCCACGAGGACCGCAATGTCACGACGGACCTCGGGATACTTGGAGATGTCGACATAAGCGGGAATCGCCGCGGCACTCACCGCCGCGAGGTCCAACTCAGCCACCAAACTCGCGGCAGGCAGGTCGAGGGCATCAGCTGCGCTGGGATGCAATGCACCCAAGACACCCACCGAGACACCATCAACCCGAACCTCAGCTGTCTGACCATCATGCAGCCCGGGACGGACCGCGGCGTGAAAAGTGACAGCCCCGGAGGCGTGAGCCAACAGTTGCTCAACCTCGGCCTTCAGATCGAAGAAATCGATCGTCTCGCTGCCGTTGGCCCAGCCCTCGGCATAGCGGGAACCCGTCATGGCTATCGCAATCGTGGGTCGCTGCTCCAACTGCTCACCCGGCAAGAAACGCAGGCCGGCCTCAAAGACCCGCACCCGGCCCTGCTGACGCTTGACGTTGTGCGAGAGCACCTTGAGCAAACCTGGCATCAGGCTGGTACGCATGACCGCCAAATCCGCAGAAATGGGGTTGCGCAGGGAGACTGAGGCCAGCTCCGGGTCGAACAACTGCTGTTGTTCGGGGGCTACAAAACTAAAGGTGATCGCCTCGAAGAAACCGCGAGCGGTCAACTCGCGCTTGATCGCCCGAAGTGAGCGGGTTGTTTCGGGCTGTGGCTGCAGGTTCAACTGCGCGTCAATGCGACTCACCGGCAGGTTGTTATACCCATGAATACGGGCCAACTCCTCGATCAGGTCTGCCTCCTGGCTGACATCAAAGCGCCAGGAAGGTGCGGTGCACTGCCAACCGTCGTCGCCGGACGTGACCTGAAAGCCCAGCCCCTCAAGAATACGTTCAACCTGCTCACCCGGCATGGCAAAGCCCAGCAGACGCTCGATACGCTGCGGACGCAGTGTCACTGGCTCGTGGCTTGGTAGCTTTTCGGGCGCTTCGGCTTCGGTTACCGGGCCCGCTTCGCCACCGACGATGTCGAGGAACAGTTGCGTTGCACGCTCGATTCCCAAACGCATCAGTTCGGGGTCGACACCGCGCTCATAACGGTGGGACGCATCCGTGTGCAAACCGTAGCTGCGAGCCTGCCCCGCCATGGGCGCAGGCGCGAAGAACGCAGCCTCCAGGAACAGGTGCTGGGTGCTGTCAGAAACACCGCTATGCT
>CAYZWL010000093.1:0-7686 GCA_964482195.1 uncultured Alteromonadaceae bacterium
CTTTGTCCGACCACGCTGATCAATCCCTGCAAGCACTGGGGTGGCGAGGGACCTTCGCCCAGCAAGTGCGCATCGACGAAGATGTCGAACGGATTCCGGTGCGCGTCCTGGAAGTACACCGCGACAGGCTTCGCATCGCAGGCGACAATCTAGACCGACTGATACCTCTCCCCGCACTTGAGGATTCGCTCGAAGAAGACGCCCACCCTACAGTGGGTGATTGGCTACTGCTGGATCGCGAGTCATTGCACTTCGGACGCCTGCTGGCTCGCCAAAGCCTGTTCAAACGGCGCGCGGCGGGCACTGCCAGTAAGACACAACTCATCGCCGCCAATGTCGATACGGTTTTCATCGTGTCCTCTTGCAACGCCGACTTCAACGAAGCCAGGCTGGAACGCTATCTCGTCTTGGCGAAAGAAGCCGGTGCCTTCCCAGTTGTCGTACTGACCAAAACTGACCTCTGTGACGCTCCCGAGGACTTCGCCCGGCGCGCTATGGCCCTGCTGCCATCGCTGCTGGTCGAAACCATCAATGCGCTTGACCCCATCGACGTCGAGAAACTCGCGCCGTTTTGCTCACCCGGGCAAACCCTTGCCTTGCTGGGTTCGTCGGGGGTTGGCAAGTCCACGCTGGTGAACTCAATGACCGCCAGTGATGCCGCAGCGACCGGCGCCATCCGTGAAGACGACCAGAAAGGGCGCCACACCACCACCGGCCGCGCCTTTCACCGACTCCAGCAAGGGGGTTGGCTGATCGATACGCCAGGGATGCGCGAAATCCAGCTTGCCGATGTCGCCTCAGGGATCAGCGAAGTGTTCGAACAGCTCGAGACCCTCGCCAGCCAATGCCGGTACGCCGACTGCGGTCACACCAATGAACCCGGCTGTGCGGTTCAGCGGGCTATCGAGTCCGGTGAGCTGGACGAATCCCGGCTGCTACGGTGGCGAAAGCTCTCCGCAGAGGAGCGGCGCAACAGCGAATCAGTGGCGCAACGCCGGGCACGAGACAAAGACTTCGGCAAGATGGTGCGCAATGTCATGCGCGAGAAGTCAGGACGTCGAGGCCACTAGTATGGCGGCAACCCCGCCCCCATGCGCCCCCACTGCGGGCCCCTCACCGCAAAGACTTCACTACATCGGTTCTGTGTTAGCTTGCGGACTCAGACATAAAACCAGCATAAGAACCGTCTAATCCGCACTGAGGAGCCCCTGCCATGGACCCGATCTTGAATCTTGTCGTCTACACCACACTGCTGACCTTCGCCACCGTATTACTCGGGGCGTTTTTACGGAATCGCGAGTGGACGCCGGAAGGCCTCAAGACAGGACTGGGGAACAGGGACGATCTGCCGGAAGCTACGCCAATGGGCGGCCGCGCCGAACGTGCAGGCTCCAACAGTATTGAAGCTGCGGTGTTTTTCGTCCCGCTCGCGTTGGTAGCGCATGTGTCAGGCAACGGCACTGAAGCACTACTGGGTGCACAGATTTTCTTCTGGTCGCGGGTCGCCTACGTGCCGACCTACATCGCTGGCATCAAGGTCGTACGCAGCCTTATCTGGGGCGTCGGCGCTGTCGGCATGGCAATGATGGTCCTCGTCCTGCTCTGACAGGACGCACTAGACTGATCGGCTGCAGACACTGGCGCCGGCTAAGCCTCACGACGCTTAGCAGTGACAAAGTACAGCAGCGGCCCAAAGGACCCCAGGCACAAGGTAGCTATCACCCAAGGCCATGGGTTCCTGCCATTGGCTCTGGCATCCGGTACCAGGAATGACAGCACCAACGCCAGTGCGATCACGAGGTCGATAAACACCTGCCAGCCACCCGGGGTTTGGTGAAACGCCAAGATCCCTGTGAGTCCGCCATCCAACAGCGCCCACGTCGTGAGCATGGAAAACGGTATCAGTGCCAGCAACGCAAACTTCTGTCGAGTCATCACAACAAGCCTCTCACTTTGGGTTCGCCGCAACGATCTCGCCAATAAATTATCGATTCAATAACGTCTCAGGTTATTGAATCGAGTACGGAAGGCCATCGACGCTATATTGTCGCTCACGGGCCCGAGCTGGAGTTCTGCAAGATGACCGTCGCTGATACCTTCCCACGGCTTTTTCGCCAATGGCGCACCACCCGCAACCTGTCGCAGCTGGCCCTGGCGAGCAGCGCCGGTATCTCGCAGCGCCACATCAGCTGGCTGGAGAGCGGACGCAGCAAACCCAGCAGAGAGATGGTGTTGCGGCTGGCCGAAGCGCTAAACGTGCCTTTGCGGGCGCGAAACGTGCTGCTTACTGCCGCGGGCTTTGCGCCACAGTATCGGGAATCGTCAATGGAGGCCTCGCACATGGCCCCCGTGGCGGACGCACTGCGGCAGGTGTTAAACCATCACGACCCGTTTCCGGCAATGGTCATCGACCGGCGTTGGCATAAAGTCATGAGTAATCGTGGCGCTGATCTCATTCTGTCGCTCGCGGGTGTACCGGCAAATGAACAAGGCAGCACGCCCTTCAACCTGGCAGCAGCCACGCTGTCTGCGCAGGGCTTGCGGCCCTACATTCGTAACCTTGAAGAGGCGATCCCAATGTTTGTGCACCGCTTGAGATCAGAGGCGCAGGCGCATGGTGACCCTGAAGAACTGGCCTACGTGGAGGGATTGATCAGACAAGCGGATCTGAATGTGCCATTGAAGGCACACTCGGAGCCGTTATTGCCTGTTATGCCGCTGGAGTTGGGTATCGGCGGCATTGAACTCTCTGTTTTCACCGTCATCTCTACCTTCGGCACACCCCAAGACGTAACAACCGATGAATTGCGGGTGGAGGCTTTCTACCCGGCAGACGACGCTACGAGGTGCTTTTTCGAAAACGCAGCCTTGTAAGCGCTGACGATGCCGATTCAACCGCCATCGAGCTCGGCTTTCAGGGCATCGATTTCCTGCCGCACTTTTTCGGCATCCGCAGTCAAAAAGGAATAGGACTCAATATCCCCGTTCCGCTGCGCCTCAAAAGCACGGGTGAGCAATGCCTTGTGCTCCGCCTCAAGTTGCTTGAGTGGATCTTTTTTGAACAAACCAAACATGCTGGTGCCTACTCCGAGCGATAACGTTGAGCCTACGCAGGAGTCTTCAAAGCAGATCTGCCGGCTGGCGCAGATGCATTCACGCCCTAAACCGACCGGAAAAGCGACCCCGGTAGCAGCCATGTGATTGTCGCTCTTCTGGTGCCACCCCCTGTTTAGGTAAGCTAGTGACAACACGATTCAACCCGCCCCGCCCCGAGCCAGACTCGGCGGCGCAGAGTCAGGCTTGGCCTGAGTGAAGAGTACGGCAACCTTGAGTTCGTCATCCGAGAAAACAAACACCGGCAATCTGAGCCGCCAACTGGGCCTGGTTGGTCTGGCGGCGACCGGCATTTGCTCAATGTTGGGCGCGTCAGTATATGTGGTGCCCTTCATGATTCACCGCAGCGTCCCGGGCATTGGGCCGTGGGTTTTGCCTGCTTTTTTATTTGCAGCGATACCGGCGCTACTCGCAGCGATGGCCTATGCCATTCTGGCATCAGCAATGCCGCGCGCAGGAGGTAGCTACCTCTATGCCAGCCGTGGCCTGCATCCCTATCTGGGTTTCGTTGCAAGCTTCTCCCAGTGGTTTGGCCTATCGATCGTCATCGGCGTCATCGCCTACGTCATCGTTCCGTTTTTCCGCGACATCGCGGGTACGCTGGGCATGAACGAGCTCGCGACCTTGCTTGATCTCGGTGTCATGCGGGTGGGCCTGGCTCTCGCCATGCTTTGGTTCTTCGTGGGCGTGAATCTACTCGGGGCCCGTTTCTACGAGCGCACCTTGATTCCATTGATGTTGCTGATGTTCAGCCTGGGATTTCTGGTCATCCTCATAGGATTCGGGCTCGAACCCAATGATTTTGCAGCGGCCCTGATGCAGCGGGAGGGTCGGCCACTACCCGAGGCTCCCAATACCGCACTGACCGTAGGCACCTTCCTCTCGGCAGCTGCCGTTTTGTTCTCAAGCTTTATTGGGTTTGATGCGATCGCCCAAGCGGGAGGTGAAGCAAAGAACCCCGGGCGCAATATGCCACTTGCGATAGCAATCGCCGTGGTCACGGTAGGCGCCTACTATCTGCTCTTTACTGCGGCGGTCTACCACGCAGTGCCCTGGTCTTTCGTCGCCGCAGAGGCACTCAACAAAGACGTAACAGCACCGGGCTTGTTCAGTTACCTCTTGCCCGCAGGCTGGGCTGCGGCCATTCTGGCCGGTGCGGCTATCGCGCTCATCAACGATCTACCAGCGATGCTACTGGCGGTATCTAGGCTCATGTTTGCCTGGGCCGAAGACGGCATTTTTCCCCGCCGTATCGCAACGATCCACCCCCAACGGCACACACCCCAGACCGCCATCCTGTTAAGCGGCGCGATGGCCAGCATTGGCATTTTGGGCAGTCATTTCGCCGGCAATTTTTTCCTGGGTATCGACATCATGGTGACTTCGATGCTCGTGAATTTCCTGCTGATGTGTTGCGCTGTGCTCGCGCTCCCGAGGCGCAATCCGGGCCTCGCTGCGCACATCACTGTTTTGACCTCGCGCAATCGCCAGCGATTCGTCGCCGTTGCCGGGGTGGTCATGCTGAGCGGCTTCCTCATTATTCACACCTACCGGGACCTCTCATCGGAACTCGAAGCCTGGTACTACCACTCCACTGCTGTGTGGATGATCGTGATGGCGATTGCCTCATTGATTTACTGGCGCGAGTACGGGCGCCTCAAACGCTCGGGCATCGATGTCGCCACGCTGTTCAATCGGCTGCCAGCCGAGTGAGGCACGCAAACAGAGGGCAAGTCCCCGGCCGGCTTTCAGGAAAGACCATGACTGACCAAGAAAAAATGATCGAACTCGCCCCTGGCCTGAGTATGCCAAGGGTCGTGACAGGACTGTGGCAGATCGCCGACATGGAACGCGACGATCAGCATATTGATCTCGAAGCTACAGCCCGGTGCATGAGCCCCTATGTCGATGCTGGCCTGACGGCCTTCGATATGGCCGATCACTACGGATCGGCAGAGCTCATCGCAGGCATTTATGCCAAGCAGTTTGCCGGCGAGCGCCCACTGCAATTGATGACTAAGTGGGTACCGAAGCCCGGTGGATCGAGCGCCCAAGTCGTCCGTGAAGCGGTTGAACGTGCGCTGTCACGCCTGCAGGGCGACACCATTCAGCTACTCCAGTATCACGCCTGGAACTACGCGGATCCCAGCTACCTCGATGAATTACTGGCGCTGGAGGCACTCCGACAAGAAGGTCTCATCCAGCACATCGGCCTGACCAATTTTGATACCGCACATCTTCACGTGGTCCTTGAGGCTGGCATTCCGGTGGTATCCAACCAGGTGTGCTACTCATTGCTGGACCAACGGGCCAGTGGTGCTATGCGCGAGCTGTGCCTCGAACGCGGTGTCAAGTTACTGGCCTTCGGTACCCTGGCGGGCGGCTTTCTCTCAGATCGCTGGCTGGGACTGCCAGAACCGACAATGGACAGCCTGACCACCTGGTCACAGATGAAATACAAGCGTTACATCGATAACGCAGGCGGTTGGGAGCGTTTCCAGTCGCTGCTGAGCGTACTTAACCGTATCGCCCAGCGGACCGGTCTGTCCCTGGCTAATGTTGCGAGCCGATTTGTACTCGAACAGCCCGCGGTCGGGGCGGTCATCATTGGTGCCCGTCTGGGGGAGAGTGAACACATCGCGAGCAACTGTGAACTACTTGAACGCGGCCTCGACGCGGAAGCCATCACGCTGATCCGCGAGACGCTGGCAACCTTAACCCCCATTCCTGGCGACTGCGGAGACGAGTATCGCAAACCCCCGTTCCTGACCGCATCGGGAGACCTGAGCCACCACATCGACAGCTTGCCGGCACCCTTCCCCACTCAGCGACGGGCTGATGGCGCGCTGCAGGCCATGAGTGGCACGATCTGGGAGGACATCGCGGGGTTCGCCCGGGCTGTGCGTCATGGGGACCGAATCTGTGTGTCCGGCACAACCGCAACCCATGGCCAGCTCGCGATTGGCCCTACAGACGTCGTCGCGCAGACACACTTCGTTATCGACAAGATCGAAGGCTCGCTACAAAGCCTCGGCGCAGGGCTCGAGAACGTCGTCAGGACGCGTATTTTTGTACGCAACATCGAAGACTGGGAGGCGGTATCCCGTGTACACGGGCAGCGCTTTGGTAACATTCAGCCCGCCAACACATTGGTTCGTGCCGATTTGGTCGGTGACGAATACCTGGTCGAGATTGAGGCCGAGGCCATCGCACCCAGCTAGGGAATTGCCCTTACACCGCCCACCAACTCGTCAAAAAGCCACTCTTTTGGAGCCCTCTCATGACTAAGCAACCTCTCTTGACGCTGTGCCTGACATTGGCAATGGCAGTGTTTGCACCGCAACTGTCCGCTCAAGAGTTCAGGCTCTCCCTCGAAGAACCGGTCAATGGCGCTACTGCGGCTGGCGTGTCCAACATCCGGGGCTGGGCGGTTGCCACCGCAGGCGTCGACCGTATAGAAATCTATATCGATGGCGAATACGCATTTGACGTCCCCTACGGTGGCGAGCGCCTCGATGTCGGCGAGGTGTTCCCTGAGATCGAGGGTTCCAATGAGTCTGGCTTTGGATTGACCTTCAACTATGGCGATCTGGGCGCGGGGGAGCACACCTTGCGCGCCAAAGCCATTGCGCTCGATGGCAGTGAACTCGAGCGAACCTCTTCGTTCAAGGTACTCGCCTTCTCCAGCGCCTTCCTGCCCGACGACGAGCAGCCCTCTCTGGCAGATGTGACCGTCGAAGTCGACGCCGATGATGGGATCATCGAGCTGAAGGGCGTCTCCCAGGGCGACGAGGACTATGAAATCGAACTGGCGTGGTCCACCGCCTCGCAGTCTTTCCAGATCATCGATCTCGATGAAGAGCTGCTGCCGGCTGCTTGTTCGGGTGAATTGTCTGAAAGCGCCATCCCCGCCGGTATCACGCTATCCAAGGGCTTCGCCAGCAATGTTCAGGTCGAAAACGACGTCATCCAGCCGGGCAGTGAGTTCAACTTCACGCTCGTGAATGGCAGCGCCTTTAACATCACCGTCGAGTGGTTGCTATTCGAAGATGGCAGCGAGACTCTGGCAACGACAACGGGAGACCAAATAGCCGGCTTGAACGCAGGCGTGCTCGGCGCGCGCCGGGCAATCGATCTCGCCTACACCGTGCCCGACGCCGGTGCTCGCCGAGAACTCGATATCGAACTTGCATTGTCGATCAACGGCAATTGCTTTGTTCGCGATGAAGAACTTTTCGATGCGTCAGCGCCAACGCCGCCCTCGGGTTACACAACAACCGGATCAGGGCTGCAATATGCCGAGATCGAAGCCGGCACGGGTGAACGCCCAGTACTGAGCGACAACGTACTGGTCCACTACGTTGGCACGCTCGAGGACGGCACGGTCTTTGACTCCAGTTATGCGCGCGGGGAGCCTGCAGTATTCCCCGTCAGTCGTTTGATTGAGGGTTTCACCGAAGGGCTGCTGTTGATGAACGAGGGAGCCACCTACACATTGCGTATCCCGCCCGCGCTGGGCTACGGCTCACAGACCACTGGCTCAATTCCAGCCAACTCCACGCTGCTGTTCGA
>CAYZWL010000094.1:0-6822 GCA_964482195.1 uncultured Alteromonadaceae bacterium
GCCACAGCCGGCACGCTATTACCCAAAATGTGGTGCCTACGCTGGTGCGCAAGCAAAAGCAGGGCTGAGTTGCGGTCGAGGTCAAGACAGGGGCGCGGCTAGCCGTTAGCATTGGCCCGCGCCCACAACCGAGACTGGTTCAATGATCGATTTCGAGAATAAAAGCTTCCTCAAACTCAAGCACGACGAGGATTACGCCGAGAAAGTTGCAGATATCTTGCTCGATGACGAGCAGGTGGCGGGATCCTATAAATCGGTTCGCGATGGGGTGGTTTTCACCGACAAGCGGATCATCGCGGTGAACGTGCAGGGCCTGACGGGTAAGAAGAAGGACTTCTCGTCGCTGCCCTATAGCAAGGTGGTGGCTTTTTCAGTGGAAACGGGCGGCACCTTCGATCTCGATGCCGAGCTGGAGCTTTGGTTTTCCTCGGTGGGTCGTGTGCGGTTCGAATTCTCGGGCCGCACTGACGTCAAGTCGATCGCCCGACTGATTGCCGCTCACGCCCTTTGAACGGGTTCGACCGAGCGTATTTCCCGGCGCAGGGTTAGCGCCGGGGCTCAATCGCCACCGCGCTGTTCTGCCATGACCTCCACGATGGCAGCGCGCAGCTCATCTTCGGTAAATGGGGTTTGCAGCTGTAGCCAGTCCATGGGTGTGGCTTCGCTGCATCCACTGATCAACAAGACGGGTAGTGTCGGATGCTCGGATGGGACCCTCTCTGACATATTCGTCGGTTCTTCGGCCATGAACAGCCCGCTATTGCAGATCAGCAGGCCAGTCCCCTGAGGGTCGGCTGAGAGCCGCGCCATCGCGGCGTCACTACTTTCTTCGACCGTTACCAGCAATCCCAGTGAATCCAGCATCGCGCGTAGTGTGGTGACCAGCGCTGACTCGGATTCCAACAGCATGACAGAGAGGCCAGAGAGGTCGAGAGTGCCCGTAGGGGTGTTCACTGACGGCGTCAGTGGCAGCGAAACTTTGGGGAATCGCATTTTGACGCTGGTGCCCTTGTTCAAGGCGCTGGTGATTGTGAGATCTCCACCGGATTGGCGGACAAAGCCAAACACCGAGCTGAGACCCAGGCCGCTGCCGCTGGCGTCGCCGCTGGCACTTTTACGTGTGGTGTAGAACGGTTCGATGGCGCGCCGGACTTCCTCTTCACCCATCCCGGAGCCATCGTCACTGACAGTCACCTGTACGTATGGCCCTGGCGACAGGTCCCAGTCGCTGTCGTCCGCTCGGTGTTTGACCAATGAGAACTCCAGCCTGATCTTGCCTGCACCTGAAATCGCCGCCACTGAATTGTTGAGCAAGTTGATGAGTGCGGCGGTGAGCTGCGCGCGGTCTACCTCGAACCCGAGGTGATCAGGCAGGTGGTTGACGCACTCCAGCGAGATGTTTTTCGGCAGCGCTGTTTGCAGCAGGGGCCTTGTACTGTGCAGGTACTCGTAAGCGCCGAGTGGTTCTTGGTCGAGGTGCTGCTGACGGGCGTAGGCCAGAAGCCGCGCTACCACGCCGCGGGCGGCAGTCAGCGCTTCATTGGAACTGTTCAGTAGCGAGCTTGCGTTATCACGTCCCACTTCTGATTTGAGCTTATCGTTGTTGAAGACGATGACCTGGAGCAGGTTGTTCAGATCGTTCGCCACATTGCGTGTCAGCTGGCCCAGTGCCTCATGGTGCTCCCGTTTGGCGAGCGCAGCAGACTGAGTCTTGACTTCCTGCTCCAACTCGCTGGTCAAAGTGGCCTGTTTTTCCCGGAAGTCAGCATCCAGCCGGCGGCGTCGTCCCATATACGCCAGCAAGAAGAACACCATGATCCCGAGCACGATGCTCACCATGATCAACTCGCGATACCGCTGCTGGATCGCCGCGTCCTCTTGTTGCTGCTCAAGGTCCTCGAGGCGGCGCGCCTGGCGGGCAGCCTCCAGCTGAGAGGCGTAGTACCGGCTCTGCTGTCCCTGGCGCAATTGCTCGATCTGGCGGCGTGACTCGGAGAACTGGTCGAACTGTGCGGTCAATGCCGCAGACCCGGTCTTGGCCAGCGCCAATTGCAGTTCGAGGCTGTTCAGTAGCTCCTTGCTGTGCACTTGAAGGGCATCGCGAACCTCGGCCAGCTCGGTCAGCAAATTCTCGGCGCTGGTGAGCTGGTCTGTCGCCAGTAATGCCCGCGCCAAGGTTAGCTCGGCGTCGAAGCGTTCCATCGGAATCATTTCCAGTAGGGCGACGGCTCGAGTGGCGTGATCCATGGCCTCGGTGAGGGCATCGGTTTCCAGCAACAGGTCTGCCAGGTATTCATGCGCATTGCCCATCAGCAGCGGTACCCGTCCCTCGTACTGCGCAACGAATTGGCGAAGATCTTTGATGGCGCTTTCTTGCTCTCCGAGGATGCCGCGAATTTGCATCTCATGCAGTTGCAACGACAGCGTGACATTGTCTTCTGGCAGGGATTGTGCGGCTTCGCTGACTTCATCGATCCAGAACATGGCCTCGCTGTAGAGTCCTTGTTCTTCCAGCATGACGACCAGGTTGTTACCGAGCTTGAGCTGCTCGCGAATGTCATCGTCTGCGAGTGCCTCGTTGAGCAGGTCGGCCATGATGATCACTGGCCGCAGGGACTCGCCTGAAGACTTGAGCGCAGCTGCGTAATTGCTTCGGATGCCTCGTAACGCGGCGGGTGGCACATCCGAGGTATTGCTGGATAACACCTGCTCGAAGAGCTGAATTGCCTCAACGGGCTCGCCCTGAGTGAGATGCAGCGCCGCGATGATGCCTTGAATTTGCAAGGTCTCCGAGACTGACAAGCCGGGTTGCAGGTCTTCAAGGCAGTATCGAGCGGTGTTCATGCCGCTCCCAGTATCTCCTGAAAGATAGTGGGCGGTTACCATGAGTCGACAGGCCGTTAAATAGTACTGAGTCGCGCTTTCTTGCTGAACACGATCAAACAACACTTCCGCCGCATGAAAAGCGCCTGGAGCATGTCCACTCAGATCGATAGATAACGCAGCAGCGTAATCCTCCAGTGGCAAGCTGGAAAGTTCATCCTCATTGGACCAGTCACGCGCATCGGCAGCACCCGCGTTTGCTAACAGCAGCAAAAGCAGCCAGATGCGACCGGGGAAATGTACCGCCATATCTCGCCTTGTCCGTCGGTGGCTGACCTGACTTTACATGATTCCCGGTTCGTACGGGTTTTGGATTTGGCGTGAGTGCAGTACTAGGGGCGACCCAGAGCGGCGAGGGCGTCTCCTGTCAGACGGTAGGTGGTCCACTCTGACTGGGGTCTGGCACCGAGCGACTCGTAGAAGTCGATGGCAGGCTGGTTCCAGTCCAACACGCTCCATTCGAATCGCCCACAACCCTCAGCGACCGCAATCTGCGCGAGATGCGTCAGCAGTGCTTTGCCCGCGCCACGGCCGCGGTGCTTCGGATCGACATACAAATCTTCCAGGTAAAGACCCTGACGACCCAGCCAGGTCGAGTAATTGAAGAAGTAGAGTGCGAAGCCAACAGCCTCGTCTCCATCCCAGCAAATAACGGCGAACACCCTAGGTGACTCGTTAAACAGCTCACGCTGCAAATCCGCAGCAGTGGCAACAACAGCATCGGGCTCTTTTTCGTAGTCGGCGAGATCCTGTATGAACTGCATCATCTGGCCAATGTCATTTGGGCGTGCCGGCTGGATGGTCAAGGGTGCTGACATGGGGTCGTGTCCTGGGGCAAAGCGAGCGCGCACAGTACCGCGTAGCCCCAGGTGCGCCAATGCCTCAGCGGTTAATCCATTTGTTCAGTAAATATGAACAATGGGTTCATTATTCCCCGATTTTTTCACCGGAAAGCCAGGCGTAGTCTCACCTTCATCGACTGAACAACAGGGCGTTCGCCATGACAGACAAACAGCACTGGCCTCTCGCCATCGTTGCTATCCACTGGCTCAGCGCACTCACCGTTTTTGGGCTTTTTGCGCTTGGGCTCTGGATGGTAGACCTCACTTATTACAGCGAGTGGTATCGAACAGCGCCCGACTGGCACAAGAGCATTGGCCTGATACTGGCATCGGTCACCGTTGTCCGCTTGCTGGTTCGCTCGACCCGTTCGGCGCCGCATCCGCTCACAATGGGCTGGCAGGCGAGAGCCGCGGGCATCGCGCATAGCTTGTTGTATCTCGGCCTGATCACACTCTTTGCGAGTGGTTATCTCATCTCAACCGCTGACGGGCGAGGCATCGCGGTCTTTGGCTGGATCACTATCCCGTCAATGGGTGCGTTTATTGAAAACCAGGAAGATCTGGCAGGCGATATCCATGCCGTGGCCGCCTGGACCCTGATTGGGCTTGTCACGCTGCATGCCGGCGCAGCCCTGAAACACCACTTTTTCGACAAGGACCGAACCCTGGTCCGCATGCTCCGCCCGCACTGAGTGGGAGCGCTACCCCCAAACCTACCCTTAATTCGCAAACACCAAGAGGACAGCACCATGAAAAAGACCATTGCAGCCATTCTGATTGGCCTCGCCAGCACCCAAGTTGTTGCCGACGACTACGTGATCGACAGTGCCGGTGCGCACGCATCCATCAACTTCAAAATCAATCATCTGGGTTACAGCTGGTTGACCGGACGCTTCAATGACTTCTCCGGTAACTTCAGCTACGACCCTTACCAGCCCGAAGCTTCCAAGGTCATGGTCGAAATCAATACCGCCTCACTGGATTCGAACCACGCCGAGCGTGACAAGCATCTGCGCAGCGATGACTTTTTGTCGACTGACAAGTTCCCGACTGCAAGCTTCACCAGTACCGACGTCGCGGTGGTCGGTGAGGGAATGTCGCTGACGGGTGACTTGACACTACATGGCGTGACCAAGCCCGTTGTGATTGAGGTTGAAAAAATTGGTGCAGGCCAGGATCCCTGGGGCGGCTACCGAGTGGGCTTCGCTGGTACGACAACGATCGCGCTGAAGGACTTTGGCATCGATTACAACCTGGGTCCCGCTTCGACTCACGCCGAGCTCGAGCTGCACATCGAGGGCATTCGTCAGTAACTGGTAAAGCTCTGCAGCACCGAAATGATGTGTGCTGCAGAAGCTCGCCCGCGCCAACTGGCGGTTGTTTGGCGATAAGCATGGAGGAGTTTGCAATGTATCGTGGTGAAACCGTTACCCGTCGTCATCTACTGCAAGTTGCCGCCCTGGGGGCTGTTGGATTGGCGCTTGGGCGCTCAGCACACGGCGCGAATTCGTTCGCGTCACCCTTGCTGTTTACCAATGGCAACATCATCACCCAGGACCCGGCAAAGCCGCGGGTCAGTGCGCTCGCCATGCGAGATGGACTGATTACCGCGACAGGCACCGATGCCGAGGTACTGGCGCTGGCAGACGGCAAAACCCAGGTGATCGATCTTAAAGGCAAGACGGTTATTCCCGGCCTCAACGACAGCCACCAGCACCCCACACGAGCCGGTCGTTTTTATGCCACCGAACTGCGTTGGGATGGACTGGACTCGCTCAACAAGGGTTTGCAAATGATTCGCGAGCAGGCGGCACGCACACCCAAGGGGCAGTGGGTGCGCGTGATCGGCGGCTGGTCGCCCTATCAGTTCAAGGAGCAACGTATGCCCGTGCCCGCTGAACTGACCATGGCTGCACCCGAGACACCTGTGTATGTGCTGTTCCTGTACAGCCAGGGATTCCTAAACCGAGCCGCGGTGGAACTGCTAGGGCTTAAACGCGGCATGGAAACGCCGCCGGGGACGGCTTACCGCTTCACCGAAGATGGCGGCGCAATCATTGATGCCATCCCGAATCCTGACCTGCTTTACGGCACTATTGGTGCTTTGCCGCATCTGTCGGCCGAAGATCAAGTCGTCTCCAGTCAGCATTACTATCGCGAGCTGAATCGCTTCGGACTGACCAGCGTGATCGATGCCGGTGGGGGTGGTCACAGCTTCCCGCGGGATTATGCGGGCTCAGCGGCACTGGCGGAGGCGGGCGAATTACCCCTGCGAATCTCAAAGTATCTGTTCCCGCAGGCCAAGGGTCGTGAGTTAGAAGAGTTCGAGCGTTGGGCGGCGGGTTGGCAGGTTCACCACAACAAGGCACACGGATTGCTGCATGGCTATGTGGTGCGTGGTGGTGGGGAGTTCCTTGCCTGGTCAGCGGGCGATTATGAAAATTTCCTGGCACCCCAGCCGGACATCACCACCCGGCCCACCTGGCGTAAAGACCTGCTGGCGGTGACACGGCACTTGCTGGCGCAACGCTGGCCGCTGCGCATCCATGCGACCTACGATGAGTCCATCAATCACATCCTTGATGTTTTTGATGAAGCCCATGCGCTTGAGGTGGGGCAGGGACGATTGGGATTCGCGGGCATTCGATTTGTTATCGATCATGGTGAAACCCTGCAAAGCCCAACGCTTGCCAGACTCAAGTCCTTGGGGGCTGGCATGGCCATGCAGTCACGAATGGCCTATGCCGGCGAGTACTTCCTCGAGCGCTACGGTGAGGCGGCGACGCGTCGTGCACCACCACTGCGGGACGTCGTGAACGCAGGTGTGCCTCTGGGGCTGGGTTCCGACGCCACCCGGGTGTCTAGCTATAACCCCTGGGCGACGCTCTACTGGGCAACGACAGGCCGCAGTGTTGGCGGCACGTTGTTACACGGTCCGGAACAACAGCTGAGTCGCGAACAGGCGCTGTTTCACCATACGGTGGGTTCGGCATGGATCAGTCAGGAGGAGCGACTCAAAGGCCGGCTACGGCCCGGGCAGTTTGCGGATCTCGCGGTACTCAACGCGCCTTACCTTGACGTTGATGATGAGTCACTG
>CAYZWL010000095.1:0-6228 GCA_964482195.1 uncultured Alteromonadaceae bacterium
CTGCGGGTAAGTGGCACCACTTAGCCGCGCGACTTGAAAAGTCGTTACCTCGACACCATCTAGACAGCATCAACAAGTTTCGGCGCGCTGACATTCGCGCGCCCCAGGAGACGAACGATGCGAATGGACAAACTGACGAATCAGCTGCAAAACGCGCTGGCGGAAGCCCAATCGCTGGCGGTCGGTCGCGACCACCAGTTCATCGAGCCGACCCATGTTTTGCAGGCATTGCTGGAGCAGCAGGGTGGTTCAACTCGGCCCTTGCTGCAGAAGGCCGGCGCCAATCTCGCCAAGCTCAGTGGTGCAACAGAAAACCTGGTTGCTCAGCTTCCCTCGGTGCAGGGGGCGAGTGGTGATGTGCACATATCCCAAGAGACCAGCCGGCTGCTTAACCGTGCCGACAAGCTCTCTCAGGATCGCAAAGATGCCTATCTGTCGACCGAGCTGGTGCTGCTGGCCATGCTCGATTCGAATTCCCCGGTGGCGAAGCTACTCACCGAGTCTGGCGTCACCGAGGCGACGCTTACGCAGGCCATCAGCGATGTCCGCGGAGGAGAGGCGGTGAACTCCGCTGAGGCGGAGGAGTCCCGGCAGGCACTCGAGAAGTACACGGTAGATCTGACTGCGCGTGCGGAGAGTGGCAAGCTCGATCCGGTCATTGGTCGCGATGAGGAAATACGTCGTGCCATTCAGGTGTTGCAGCGCCGCACCAAAAACAACCCGGTTTTGATCGGTGAGCCCGGTGTGGGCAAGACCGCGATCATCGAAGGGCTCGCCCAGCGGGTCGTGAATGGCGAAGTACCCGAGGGGCTCAAGGACAAGCGTATCCTGTCATTGGATCTCGGTGCGCTGCTCGCTGGTGCGAAGTTCCGCGGCGATTTCGAAGAACGTTTGAAGGCGGTGTTGAACGAGCTCGGCAAGGAAGAGGGTCGAGTGATTTTGTTCATCGACGAACTACACACCATGGTCGGGGCTGGCAAGGCCGAGGGGTCGATGGATGCGGGCAACATGCTCAAGCCGGCACTCGCCCGTGGTGAACTGCACTGTGTGGGTGCCACTACGCTCAACGAGTATCGGCAGTACGTTGAAAAAGACGCTGCCCTCGAGCGCCGCTTTCAGAAAGTTCTGGTGGATGAGCCTTCCGAGGAAGACACCATCGCGATCCTGCGTGGTCTGAAAGAACGCTACGAGGTCCATCACAGCGTTGATATCACCGATAGTGCGATCATCGCCGCCGCACGACTCAGTCAGCGTTACATCACTGACCGGCAGTTACCTGACAAGGCGATCGATCTTGTCGACGAGGCTGCCAGCCGAATTCGTATGGAGATCGATTCCAAACCCGAGTCAATGGATCGGCTCGAGCGCCGCCTGATCCAGCTCAAAATTGAGCGTGAGGCCGTTAAGAAAGACAGCAGCGATGCTGCCCGCAAGCAGCTTGAACTGCTCGATGAGCAGATTGAGCTGATCAGCCGTGAGTACTCGGATCTCGAAGAGGTTTGGAAAGCCGAGAAGGCCGCGGTGCAGGGTTCTGCCCAGATCAAGGCCGATATCGAACAGGCCAAGCTGGATTTGGAGAGTGCCCGACGCGCGGGTGATCTGTCGCGCATGTCGGAAATTCAGTACGGCGTTATTCCAGAGCTGGAAAAGCGACTGGCAGCTGCCGATGAGGCCGAGTCCGAGGCGCCAACGTTGCTGCGTTCACAGGTAACCGAGGAAGAAATCGCGGAGGTGGTCTCGCGCTGGACGGGTATCCCTGTGGCGAAGATGCTCGAGGGAGATCGCGAGAAGCTGCTGCGAATGGAGGCGACCCTTCACGAGCGGGTGGTCGGTCAGGACGAGGCGGTTGTGGCGGTGGCCAATGCGGTGCGTCGCGCCAGGGCAGGTTTGAGTGATCCAAATCGACCGAATGGATCCTTCTTGTTTCTGGGACCGACGGGTGTGGGCAAGACCGAACTGTGCAAATCCCTGTCGGAGTACCTCTATGACAGCGAGCAGGCAATGGTTCGCATCGATATGTCGGAGTTCATGGAGAAGCACTCGGTCGCCCGGTTGATCGGTGCGCCTCCCGGCTATGTCGGCTATGAAGAGGGTGGCTATCTAACCGAGGCGGTGCGTCGGCGCCCCTACTCATTGCTACTTTTGGATGAAGTAGAAAAGGCGCACCCCGACGTATTCAACATCCTGCTGCAGGTGTTGGAGGATGGTCGCCTGACTGACGGTCAGGGTCGGACCGTGGATTTCCGCAACACGGTCGTGGTCATGACTTCAAATCTTGGCTCTGACTTGATCCAGGAGATGGCCGGTGATGAGAACTACGACGCCATCAAGGACGCCGTGATGACGGTGGTCGGTAAGCATTTCAGGCCAGAGTTTATCAACCGGGTTGATGAAACCGTGGTCTTCCATCCGCTGCAGCAATCGCAGATTCGGGCGATCGCCACCATACAGCTGGCCTCGTTGCGCCGGCGACTCGCCGAGCGAGAGTTGGCACTCGAGCTGGGTGACGATGTGCTCGATCATCTTGCCGAGGCAGGTTTTGATCCGGTGTTTGGTGCGCGTCCGCTGAAGCGTGCGATCCAGCAATTGATCGAGAATCCGCTGGCGCAGGCCATCCTCGAAGGCCGCTTCGAACCAGGTGCAACCATTCAGGGTGTGTTGGAGAACAGCGAGCTCGGCTTTACGGTGGTGTGAGTCCAGCAAATTCCCGTAAAGCCCATCTCCCGGGGTCAGTGATGTACGCCTGACCCCGTTCACCGCGCAGGCTCAAGGCTCTTTAGGAGGGCGGAGCCATGCGTGGATTTTCACTGGTCGAACTGTTGGTTGCGTTGGCGATTGTCGGTGTTTTGCTCTCGCTGGCGGTGCCAGGCTATCAGGCACATCGACTGAAGGCAGTGCAGACCCAGGCCATGGCGGTGCTTCAGCAAATGGCACAGCGGCAGGTGCGGCTGCGCTTGGCTGGCGGGGCCTATGGCTCTGCGGCCGCCTTGCTGGCACTGGGTGAGTTGCCCGTCGAGGTGGCTCGACACTACCGTTTTTCGGTCGAAATCCCCGCGAGTGGCGCTACGTATACCCTGCGACTGACGCCGGATTCCGTCAGTGTGACTGATCCCGAGCTCAGTCTTGATCACATCGGTCGGCGTCAGCCCGCGTCGCTCTGGTTCTAGAGCGCCTCGCTGTGCTGATCGATTTTTTGTTTGCCAGTTTTCTCGCCATGACCGGGGTCGTGGCGCTATCAGCCGTGACCACTGAAACGCTGGCGCTGAATCGCGATATCGCGGCGTACACCGTCACCCGCAACGCATTGGACGACCTCGCAGGGCGATGGCAGTTGGAAGCGTCCCCGCGACCTATTGCACCCGTCGGTGACCTCTGTGCCAGCCCAAGCGAGGCCTGGCAGGCCAGTTGGTGTGATGACACGGCCCGCAGCGCCTATCGAGTGCTGGATGACATGCAAGTCTGCGTGATCATTGATGCGGGCCGACCCCAGGCGCGGATTGCCTGGGATGGGGTGAACTGTGGCAGCGCTGAGCAACCACAGGTTGGACGGGCACTGCCGTGATGCCGGACAGTCGCGGATTCACGCTGGTTGAACTCTTGGTCGCGACCGCGTTGACGCTGAGCCTGGCTGCCGGCGTGCTGTCCACGTGGGCAGCACTGCAACAGAGCCTCAGTATTGCTGCTGACCGTGCGGCACTGAGTGAGCGCGTACTGCTTGGCCTCGATGTCGTCACGGGCGCGGCGGAGGACCGGCGAGAGACAATGATTGGAACAAATCCAATGTCCGCGCCACCAATGGCGCCGAATCCCTGCGTCCTCCCCATTGCTCCGGGCGGGTGGGGCAATGTCCGGCTTCTGCTGGTGAGGCCCGGAGAAATACCCTGCTTCCCCGCAGCAGACATGCCGGCGGATGCGCCCTTGCTGATGGTGGATACGCTGATTGAGTGCACGCCGGAATGCCCGACGCCAGATGCCGCCGGGTTTTTGCTGCTCGAGCCCGGTTGCCATCCGTTGTTGACCCGCAGTACACCAGAGTTGCGTTTGGCGGCCCGGCAACAGCGCCCGGCTGATTGTGCGCTGGGTACCCGGGTCGCTGTACTTGAGCGGCGCTTGTTCTACTTCAGGGAATACGCCTGGCAAAGAGGAGATGGGTTGGGTGCACTGATGGTGCGTCAGCTCAATCCAGACGCATCACTGGATTGGGGGCGCTCGGAGATGCTGATCGCTGGTGTCGACGACTGGATAGTGACGCCGCGGTGGTCGGCGGCCAGCTGCGAACCAACGGGCGCTTGCCCAATATCGGGGTGGGCGGACGGGATTGCGGTGACCCTGGCTATGCGTGGTTGGGTGCGTGACACCACAAGTATCGACGCCATTTCCAGGCGCTCGATGACCCGGACCGTGGCCGGGTTAACGGCTCTGGGAGGTGATTCTCGGTGAAAAAAGCACAGCGAGGCTTGGTCGCGACCCTGGTGGTGTTGGTGGTCTTGTTGCTGGCCGCCCTGGGGCTGCTGGGGGTGCGGGCGATGACAATGGCCGCTTGGCTGGCGGTGACGGCGCAAACGGTGCCCGGATAATCCGGTTTCAGGTCTAATCAGGTTTCAGGACAGTGTTGTGCGGCCATCCGGCGCGCATTGTCCAACTGTTCGGCCCGTTCCTCGTCGCTGAGTACACGGACATTGCCCGATCCATCCGTCGTGGCAATCGTCGGTGCGTTCTCGAGTTTCTCGATGTGGTCGCGAGCGCGGGTGCACAGTGCGGGCACTTTGCTGCCAGCTTCAGACGGCTGGTCCGCCGCTGCGGACTCACTGGTAGGGGTGTCTCGCAGGGCGTCACGGCGACGGGCCGGTGTAAAGTTGACGTTGATCTCGGTAAAGGCTGTTCCCTTGGGTGGAGGGCGGTCACTGACGACCGGATTGCCGTTCTGGTCGGTCCAGCGGTACATGGTGGTGGCCAGGGCTGACCCGCTGGACAATGTCATCAGCACGGTCACGAGTGCTAATGCAAAGATCGATGTCTTATTCATGTTCATGCTTCGTTGCCCCCGTGATCTAACGCTATCGGTTGGCAGGCCCTTGAGCAATATCAAGTCGCAGCAATAGCGGACATTTGCCGCCTATTTGTTGCCATTTTCTGAAGTCCGTCACATCATCGAATCGTCACACGAATGGCAATGGCAATGGCGGGTACCCCCGTCCACTGGCCTACCTGTAAGACGGGATAGTGTTGCAGGCTGTTTGTGGGTTCCGTTGTGTGCGGCTCATGCCTCCACCAATCGGGCTCGACACTGCGCTACCCCGCAGGACGGCCGATACACGGGTTTCGTGATCGCTCTCAGGCTTGGGTTTCCGGGAATGATCCGGCCAGTGGTTCGTGCGACAGGGAGTGGCGTGGGTGCAAGGAGCAAATGCTCTCACTCAGCCGCAGCATGAAACTGACGGTAGGGAGCATTCTCATGGAGATGTTATCCGGCGGCGATATGGTAGTCCGCGCCCTCGAAGACGAGGGTGTTGAGTACATCTTTGGGTACCCGGGTGGTGCCGCGCTGCATATCTACGACGCCCTCTTCAAGGGCAATAAAGTTCCCCATATTCTGGTGCGCCACGAGCAGGCGGCTACCCATGCGGCAGATGGTTACGCGCGCGCGACGGGCAAGCCCGGTGTGGTGCTGGTGACGTCGGGTCCCGGTGCGACCAACGCAATCACCGGTATCGCCACTGCCTACATGGATTCCATTCCCATGGTAGTGATATCGGGTCAGGTGCAGAGCCACCTGATTGGTGAGGATGCGTTCCAGGAGACCGACATGGTCGGGATCTCCAGGCCTATCGTGAAGCACAGTTTTTTGGTGCAGCGCACCGAGGACATTCCCTCGATCATCAAGAAAGCCTTCTATATCGCGACCAGCGGACGCCCGGGTCCAGTGGTAGTCGATATTCCCAAGGACCTTACTCATCCCGAGCACAAGTTCGAGTACAACTACCCCGAGTCGGTGAGCATGCGTTCCTACCAACCTGCGACTCGTGGACACACCGGCCAGATCCGCAAAGCTGCACGGCTGTTGCTGTCGGCCAAGCGACCTGTGATCTATGCCGGCGGCGGGGTCATCCAGGGGGATGGCTCGGAACTGCTGACGGATCTGGCCCGCAAGCTCAACTACCCGGTGACCAATACCCTGATGGGGCTGGGTGCCTATCCCGGTTCTGACCGCCAGTTCCTCGGCATGCT
>CAYZWL010000096.1:0-5295 GCA_964482195.1 uncultured Alteromonadaceae bacterium
GGAGCCACAAGATGGCGCCCACAAAAAAGGGGTGCCGAAGCACCCCAAAAAATGACGAACCCGATGGGTCGTTACATGGCTTTGGCGAGCTTCTCCCGAAGAGCTTCGAAGCGAGCCTTGGCCTTGTTCATCTGCTCTTCAAGCAGCTTGCGATCGGTCAGCGCGTCGAGCTCAAGCTCGTCGAACGCCTTCATCGCGTCTTTCTCAACAACTTCACCGCGCTTGACCAGGCCAACGTACATGGCTTCTGCCTGGCTGCGACGCTCGTTGAGTACCGATTGCGCTTCGTCGACCTGCTTCTGCAGGGCTTCGAATTGCTCGAGCATCTGGTCGTAGGCCTTGCCGTAAACGCCGAGGCCTGCCAGCAGCGCATTGCGGCCGGTAGCGGCTGCGCGGGTCTTCAGGTCAGGTGCGGCCTTCTTGGCTGCGGGCTTGCGCTTGGCCGGTGCCTTCTTGGCAGTGGTCTTGCGCTTGGCCGGCGCCTTCTTGGCGGTGGTCTTGCGAGCCGTGGTCTTCTTGGCAGCAGCCTTCTTGGCCGGTGCTTTCTTGGCAGCGGTCTTGCGCTTGGGTGCTGCCTTGGCGGTGGTGTCTACAGCTTTGGTGTCAGTGGTGTCAGCCATGCTGATATCTCCGTTTGCGAATGAATCCCAAGGGATTCCGATTGCGTTGGGGCTATTGTGCGAACAGAAATTAGAATCCGCCCTCTAAGCTGCTGCGTAATTTTCCCGTCTAGTCCGTATCAGCAATGCGCTTGGGCGCATTTGCCGCACACTTGGTGTCATCCGGAGGTACCGTGAACAACCGCATTTCGTCAGCCGCCGCCCCCGCTGGGCGTCGATTCTCACTGGGTCAGTTCGCATTGGCTGCCGCTGTGACCGGGGTTGGCCTGTTTGGCGCCTGGTTGTTGCTGGTGGGCAAGCCCGAACCGGTGCCGGCCGCTCCGGAGGCAGCACGCAAACCGCTGGTTGAGGTACTGGTTGCCGCCCCCGAGACCCGGGGAATGACGGTGCAAACCCAGGGCACGGTCGAGCCTTTGACTCGCATTTCCATGGTGGCCCAGGTGGCGGGCATCGTTGAGTCAGTGAATAGTCGTTTCAACGAGGGCGGTTTCTTCAAGGCCGGCGAAACCCTGCTGCAGATCGAGCGGGACGATTACGAGTTTGCGGTTGCCCGCGCGACCTCCTCGGTAGCCGCGGCCGAGCAACGTCTCGCCGAGGAGCGCGGTCGCGCACTTCAGGCCGAGCGCGAATGGCGTGACCTGGGTGAGGTCGCCGCCAATGACCTGTTTCTGCGCAAACCCCAGATCAAGGCGGCGGAGGCAGCGCTGGCTGCTGCCAGGGCCGATGTGGCAGCAGCCGAGTTGGCGCTGGCGCGCACCACGGTGACAGCACCTTTCGACGGACGGGTGGAGCGACAGTGGGTCAACCTGGGTCAGTTTGTTGGCCAGGGCGCTGCCTTGGCGGATGTTTACGCCACGGCAACCATGGAAGTGCGGCTGCCGCTTACCGATAGCCAGCTCGCTTTGCTGGACCTGCCGTTGTTGGGGGTCGAGTCTGCCAGCGAACCGGTTGCCACGATTACAGGGCGCTTTGGCGGCCGTGACTGGCAATGGAATGGCCTCATCCGCCGCACCGAGGCCGAAGTCGATCGCGCCAACCGGGTGATCTACGCCATCGCCGAGGTTGACGCGCCTTTCATCCAGCGTGAGGACGGACAGCCACCCCTGTCGCCGGGCATGTTTGTGGCGGCGGAGATCATGGGTCGTTCGATTGAAAACCTCACCACCCTGCCGGCGACCGCCTTGCGTGGCGATAACACGGTGCTGGTGGTGCGTGAGAGCGGACAGCTCGAGCGGTTGGCGGTGGATGTGCGCATGCGACGGGGCGAGCAGGCCTGGGTGACCGGCTTGTCCCGGGGCCAGCGCGTGGTGACCGAGCAGTCGAGCAACCTGGTTGCAGGTGCGCTGGTGGATGTGGCCACCGACGGCGTGGCAGGGGGTCTCTGAGATGGGTCGCGGTCCGCTGCACTGGTTTGTTCACAACCCCATTGCCGCCAACCTGCTGATGATCTTGCTGATTATCGGCGGTGTCAGCAGCATTCCGGGCTTGGAGAAACAGTTCTTTCCCGCTGTTGAGATCAGCGAGGTTGCCATCAGTATGTCCTTTCCGGGGGCGAGCCCCAGGGAAGTCGAGGAGCAAATTGCCGTCCGCATCGAGGAGGCGATCCACGACCTCAATGGCATCGAAGAGATACGTTCCACCGCTCGCGAAGGGTCGGCCCAGGTGCGGGTCGAGGCGATCCCGGATTACCCGATGCAGCGGCTGACCAACGACATCAAGACGCGCATCGACGCCATCAACACTTTCCCTGTCGACGCCGAGCGTCCAGTCGTCACCGAAATTACTTTCCGACATTTGATGGGCGTCGTGCATCTGTCCGGCGATCTCGACGAGCGCGAGCTCAAGGAGCTGGGTGAAACCCTGCGTGACGACCTGGCCCGCCAGCCCAACATTTCGATCGTCGAGTTGTCGACGCCGCGCCCCTATGAGGTATCGATCGAGGTCTCTGAGCTCGACCTGCGCCGCTATGGGCTGACTTTCGAGCAGGTGGTTAACGCCATTCGCTCGGCTTCGCTCAATCTACCTGCCGGCGCCATCAAGGGCGACGACGGCGATATTCGTGTGCAAACCCGCGGTCAGGCGTATGAGCGCAGCGATTTCGACGCCATTGTGCTGTCTACCAGCCCCGACGGTGCACAGATCCGATTGGGCGACGTTGCGACCGTCATTGATGGCTTCGAAGATATCGATATCGACATCAACTTCAATGGCCAGCCCGCGCTCGGCCTCTATGCTTTCGTGACGTCGAAGCCCGATGTGCTGTTGGCCAGCAAGACCATCCGCAATTGGGTCGAAGACAAGTCTGTGGACTTGCCGCCCAATGTGTCGCTGACGTTCTGGCGTGATACGGCAAAACCGTTCCGTCTGCGAGTGAAAACCCTGCTGGAGAATGGCATCGGGGGTCTGATCTTGGTGTCACTGGTGCTGGTGTTGTTCCTGCGCCCGAAGCTCGCCCTGTGGGTCGCCTCGGGGATCATGGTGGCTTTCCTGGGCACCTTCTTCCTGCTGCCGCTGACGGGCATGAGCCTTAACATGATTTCGCTGTTTGCCTTCTTGCTGGTGCTGGGCATCGTGGTCGATGACGCCATCATCGTCGGCGAAGCGGTGCACTCCGCGCAGACCCGCGGTGAGATGGGCGAGGCCGGTGCGTTGTCCGGTGTGCGCAGTGTGTTCAAGCCGGTGCTGTTTGCGGTCATCAGTACCATGGTGTTCTTTGCGCCAATGATGTTTCTGCCCGGTGACTGGTCGATTGCCGCCCGTGCGATACCGGTGGTGGTGCTACTGGCGCTGTTCTTCTCGCTGGTGGAGTGCCTGCTGATCCTGCCCTCTCACCTGGCGCATATGGGGCCCGAGAAGCCCGCCCGATGGGCGCTGTGGCGCCGTGTGGAGGCCGTACGGCACGCCTGTGCCGAGTGGCTGGTCAATGTGGCCCGATATCGTTTCCGGCCGTTTCTGGCGTTCTCGTTGCGTCATCACCTGCTGGTCGGTGGGCTGTTCCTGACAGCATTTTCGGTGAGTGTGGCCATGTACGGGGGCGGGTGGCTGAAAACGGCATTCTTCCCACGGATCAACTCCGATTTTGTCTTTGTTGAGATCGATATGCCTGAGGGCGGCGCCTACGCAGACTCGGTGGCCGTTCGTGACCGTGTGGTGCTGGCCGCAGAGGCGTTGAAGGCCGAGTGGAACTCGCGGCCCGAGTATCTGTTCGAGCCTGCGATCGGCAACATCATTGCAGTGGCGAACGAAAATTCGGTCGAGGTCACCGTGCAGTCGATCTCGGAGCAGGTGGATACCGAGCTGTTCGCGAAGGAACTGCGCGCAGCCTCCGGCGAGTTGCGTGAGGCAAAAGAAGTGCGCATGGACTTCACCATTCGCGATCCGGGCAAGCCCATTTACATGGTGCTCGCTTCGCGCAATGTAGACCATCTTGAGGCGCTAGCGGATGAAGTTCGCGCCGCGCTTGAGACGTATCCGGGGGTGTTTGATATCAGTGACAGTTTTGACAGCCCGCGTGACGAGGTCGTGCTGGCGCTCAAGCCTGCGGCAGAGAATCTGGGCATCACCCTGGCCGAGGTGGCACGACAGGTGCGCCAGGCCTTCTACGGTGACGAAGTACAGCGCATCCCCCGGGCCCGTGAAGATGTCAGGGTAATGGTGCGATACCCCGAGAGCGAGCGCCGCTCGCTGGCCAATCTGCGGGATATGTACATCCGTACCCCGGCGGGTACAGAGGTCCCGTTTGAGACCGTGGCCGACTATCGCATCGAGTCGGGCTATCAGAAGCTCGAGCGACTGAATCGCCTGCGCACGCTGGAAATCCGGGCGGATGTGAGCGCCGAAGGCGCTCAACCCCGGGAGATCGTCGAGGGGGTCTTTCGCGACTATCTGCCCGTCTGGCAGGCCAAGTATCCCGGGCTCACCGTGGATCTCGAGGGTGAATTGCGCGACCAGGCCGAGTTCCAAAGCGCTATGGTCAAGTTCATGGCGTTGGCCATGCTGATCATTTACGGCCTCATGGCGGTAGCGTTCCGTTCGTACTGGCAGCCACTGCTGGTGTTAACCGCGGTGCCTTTCGGGTTGATGGGGGCGATCTTTGGGCACGCGCTACTCAATTGGCAGGTGAGTATCTTTTCGATGATGGGGGTGATCGCCTGTGCCGGGGTGGTGGTCAATGACAACCTGGTACTGATCGACCGGATCAACCAGCTGCGCGAGCAGGGGTATGAGCTGATGGAGGCATTGCTGCAGGGCGCTGAAGACCGCTTCCGGCCGATTATTCTGACTTCGCTCACCACTTTCGTGGGCTTGTTGCCGATCATGTCCGAGACCAGCGTTCAGGCTCAGTTTTTGATTCCCATGGTGATCTCGCTGGCCTTCGGTGTACTGCTCGCGACCGGCGTCACGCTGTTGTTGGTGCCTGCGTTGTACCTGTTTGCCGAGGATCTGGCGGTACTCGCCGGTCGACTGCGAGGTGGTCAGCCCAAGCCCGCGAGCCTAACGCCCGAGTCATCAGCAGAGGCCGTTTCCTGAGGCTTGGCTGCAGGTCTCAAGGCTAGTCGCCCCGCGACGCTCCACCGTGCCCCAGTTTCGTGGCGGCACAAGCCCGCTGTCGTGGGTGAGTGGTACCACTTAGCCGCAGTCGCGCCCGGTCCCGGCACCGCGCGTGACACGCCAC
>CAYZWL010000097.1:0-5177 GCA_964482195.1 uncultured Alteromonadaceae bacterium
AACTACCAGGGCGTGGTGCCCGTGCTGACCAACGCTCTGCGCGAAGTCCACCAGACCAGCGTCGCCCAGGATGCGGCGCAGCAGGCGGAGATCGATGCGCTCAAGGCTACCGTCGCCAGCCAACAGGCATTACTGCAGCAGGTGATGACCCTGCTCAGCCAGCAGGTTGATGGGAAAGCGGAGCTTCGTCTCGTATCGACTCCCGCGACTCCTGGCGTTGAGCTGGCCTTTAGCGCCGCCCGTTGAAAGGCCGACTCATGTCGTTGCTATGGGTGGGCCATTTCTTTAGCACGTCACCCAAGCCTGACGCTGAGGCACGCCGTGCATTTTATTTCGCCAACCAAATCATTCCATTTGAGAGGATTTTCATGCTGACTGGCTTCAACCGATATGTAAGTGGTGGTGTTGTATTTGTCATTGCTCTCGGCGCAAACGAGCTCTCTGCACAAACTGACAACGAAATCCTTGGTACTGGCACGGGTGTCAACATCAGTAGTGGCGACAACAACACACTGATCGGCGACGGCACTGGCACACAGCTCACCTCGGGCAGCAACAACACCATGATCGGCAGGGGTGCGGGTGTGGTTCACAATGTCAGTGAGGCGGTGTTTATCGGCACCGAGGCGGGTGCCGCCAATACCACCGGTTTTGACTCCACTTTTATCGGTCATCAGGCGGGTGCCAATAATACGACCGCCGGTGACAACACCTTTGTTGGTACAGAGTCGGGTGAACTCAACACCTCCGGCTATGACAACACTTTTGTGGGTGAAGAGTCCGGAGCGAACAACACCACAGGTTATGAAAACACGTTTATCGGTGAGGACTCGGGATTCGCGAACACGACGGGTTTTAAAAACACCGCCGTCGGAAACGAAACCATGTCTGGTGGTGCCGGTAACTTCAATACCGCAATTGGCAACGAAGCGGGCAATAATTTTGAGACCGGTAATAGGAACACCGCGCTGGGCAGTGTGGCAGGAGGCGACATCGGCGCGGGTAACGCCAATACGATGATCGGCGCCAACGCCGGTGCCACTACTGAGCACGCCGATTTCAATACCTTTGTGGGTTACCAGGCGGGCGCTGACAACAATCGCACCAACAGTACGCTCAATGCCAACCGCAATACCTCGCTGGGCGCCTTTGCAGGTAGCGCAAACCGTGTGGGGGAGGACAACGTTTGGGTGGGCGCGTTGGCCGACGCCGGTCGCTGGGAGTTTAACCAGGCGTCGGAAGACGCCTTCGTCGCCGGTAACACCAATGCAGGGCTTGTTGCCGGCCCGGTGACCAGCAATGACAGTTTCATGACGCTCATTGATCAGTCGGTCGATCGCACCACTGTGGTGGGTGCCAATGCAGGGGCGATCGGTGATGACGCCACTGTGTTTGGTTATCGTGCCTTCGCTCAGGGCTTTGGTGGTATTGCCATTGGCGCGCGAGCCGAAGCGCCGTTTAACAACAGCATAGCGATTGGCTACGGCGCAGTGACCAAAAATGTGGGTACTGTGGTGATCGGCAATGACACGACTTTTTCGTGGGCGCCCAATGCCGATTCGTTCACCAGTCTTGGCACCGTTCAGTACCGCTTTTCTGACGTGCTTGCCCATACGATGAGTGTCCACGCGGATGAGGACTCGGCCGCGACGCTCAAGTTCTTTGCTGATGACTCAACCGATCAGGCGGATCGTTGGCGGGTGAGTGCGGCCGACAGTGGGGCCCTGACGATTGAGTCCGAGGCCAGCGGCTCGAGCGTGCCGGTGCTGACGGCTTACAACAACGGTGACGTGAGCGTGGCCGGCGATGTCATCGTCCAGTCGGACGCGCGGTTGAAGACTGACATCACAGAAATTGCTGATGCCCTGGCTTTGCTCGAGCAAGTGCAGGGTTACCGCTACCGCTGGCGCGACCCCGCCCTCAAGGGGGACGCGGCCCATGTCGGATTCCTCGCTCAGGAAATCGAGGCGGTGTTGCCCGAGCTTGTCTCAGCTGATGCTCAAGGTGTGTTGTCGGTGAACTACCAGGGCGTGGTGCCCGTGCTGACCAACGCTCTGCGCGAAGTCCACCAGATCAGCGTGGCTCAGCAGGCGGAGGTCAACGCGCTCAAAGCGACTGTCGCCAAGCAACAAGCGATGCTGGAGCAAGTCATGGCCATGCTCGAGCATGAGTTCGGTGCTCAGGCGGAGCCCCGCCTGGTGTCGTCGCCCGCAGCACCTTCGGCACTCTCGGTAGGTGGGGCTACTGCTGGCCGCTGAATCCAGTGGCTTGACATTTTTGCACCACCTGCTAATTTTTTAGCACATGCTAAAAAATTAGCAGGTGATTATGTCTAAAAACCCGCAGTTGTCTCGACGCGAACGCCAGATCTTTGATGTGGTGCTCGAGCGTGGTGAGTGCTCGGCTCGGGACATCCACGAGCGCCTGCCCGACGCGCCCAGCTATTCGTCCGTGCGTGCGCTGCTCAGCATTCTGGTGAAGAAGGGGCACCTCTCGCATCGCTCCGAGGGGGCTCGTTATCTGTATGCCCTCGCAGAGTCCCGGGACAAGGCCCAGGGCTCTGCGCTGAATCGTTTGATCAAAGTTTTCTTCGGTGGCTCCCGGACTGCCGCAGTGAGTGCCCTGCTGGGTGACGACGGTGAGGACGTGACTGACGACGAGCTGGAAGCACTTTCGGAGCTCATCGAAAAGGCCAAGCGCCGGCGAGCGCAGTCATGATTGAGATTGCCGACCTGTCACCCATGTCGGGGGTTGCGCCCGGTTTTTTGATGGCACTGCTGGTAAAGGGGGCCATTCTTGTGCTGATCGGTGTGGCGGTTGGGCGCGACTGCGCGATCATGCCCGCCGTAGTGCGACATCGCGTGGCCTTGGGTGCTGTTAGTGGTTTGGCGGCATTACCCTGGTTGACCCTGATCTTCGGCGCCTGGGAGTTGCCTATCCTGCCGCGGGCATCTGGCTTTGGGGTCGCCGAGCCGTCTGCCCTGCTTGTGAGCTTGATCCTGGCTTACGCCGCCGTGACCAGCATCCTGTTGCTACGCCTGGGTCGCGATGTGTTGGGTATGGCGCAACTCGGTGCCCGTGCCGGCACGCCCAGGACGGCTGCTGAATGGGTGCCTGGTCTCGAACATGCGCGCGCGCAGACGCCGGTTCGCGTCAGCGAAGAGATTCGCTCGCCGCTGACCTGGGGCTGGCTGCGCCCCCAGATCCTGCTGCCCGCTGACAGCGTCGCCTGGACGCGTGATGAGCTTTCGATGGTGCTGCACCATGAGTTGGCCCATGTGCAGCGTGCAGACTGGGCCTCGCATGTCTTGGGGCGATTGGTGTTGGCGCTTTACTGGCCGCTACCCGGCGTTCGGCTGCTGTTACGGCAGCTGTCACTCTCTGCCGAGCAAGCCTGCGACGACCGTGTGCTAGCCGCGGGCGCGTCACCGTCACACTACGCGGAGATGCTATTACGGCGAGCCCAGGGTAGCCGCATCCCCGCCAGTGTTGCACTGGGTAACAGTACTGAGTTGGGTAAGCGCATTCGCCATCTGGTGGCGGACATCAACGATCACAGTATTGGTGCGGCCGGGTCTTCGGCGATCTACGGTGTATGCCTTGCGCTGACCTTGGCGGTTGCCACTGCACAGTTGGGGCAGCGCCCCGAGCTGCCGGTGGTGGAGTGGGGCAGCGGGCAGCCTCACGACCCTGTGCAGGCCATCACTTATCCGCCACATGCGCTGCCCATGGATGACAAACTGATTGGGGTACTGTCCTCAGGCCCGGCACGACCGCAGCCACCGCCCTCACCCCAGCGCCCGCCCCAGCGCGAGCCGATTGACCCACCGCCAGTACCACCGCCCGGATAGTACGCCGGCCCCGCTGCACACTTTTTTCTTTCCCAGTTTTCCAGCGAGTGATTTTGCACTCAGGGCCGCTTGTTGCCCGCAATTTGATGAATACATCGGGAGATACCCATGAACACAGCAACTGCAAGCCATCATTACCGCGTTCTCTCCATGGGGGCGAACGCGCTGCCCGCGGCAGGTATGACCGCCGCTTTGGTGTTTATCATGCATAGTCTGATTGCGACCGACATGACGCCGCCCGAGATAGAGGAGCGACGAAAAATTGAAGTGATTGGTAAGGTGCCTGAGTTGTCCGAGCCGGTCATCACTGTGAAGCCGGACAAACCGCTGGTTGTGCAGGCCGAGCCCGTGCACCTGAGCCCGGATATGACGTTTGCTGACGATGGGCTGCAGGGTGATTGGGATCATAATCCTCGTCCGCCGCTGGATGGTGACACCGGGCCTATCAGCACCGGTGCCAACATGGTGGTGCCCTACCTCAAGCTGCAGCCTACTTATCCACCACGCGCGCTGAAGCGTGGCATAGAGGGTCACGTAGACCTCGCCTTTGACATCACCGCAGCGGGTAAAACGACGAATATTCGGGTCATCGAGGCCGAGCCTGAGGGTGTATTCGAACGCGCGGCCATTCGGGCATTGGAGAAGTGGAAGTACAAGGTGCCCATGTCAGACGGCACGCCGCAGGGTCAGGTAGATATGATGACCCGGCTATCCTTCAAGTTGGAGAAATGAACGGTTCTGACTGCTGGGTGGCCGTTATCGGCGGAACCGAGAACCGGTAAACTGGTCTGAGATCGACTTAGCTACCAGAGTATCTTCGACGCCGTGACGACTCTCATTCATCTGCTGCAATCCCGTTTGTATTGGCTGGCCATCGCGCTATTTGGCTTTGCACTGTTGGCGGTAGCGCTCTATTACCAGTACGCCCTCGGCGAAGAGCCCTGCCAGGTCTGTATTCAGTCAAGGATTTGGGTGGCGGCGTTCACCCTGGTAGGGGTCGTGATGGCACTCTGCCCGCAGGCGCGAGTGTTGCGTTTGCTCGGGCATGTGGGCGTGCTGGTCGCCGGTGCGGGCCTCACAGAGCGGGCGTGGTTTCTCTATCAGTTGGAAAATGGTATCGGCAACGGCAGCTGCGAATTCTACCTGGGGCTGCCCGACTGGTTCGCCCTGGACCGGTGGGTGCCCTGGCTGTTCGAGGTCCGTAATCTGTGCTCATTCACCCCCGAAATGCTGTTCGGGCTCAGCATGGCTGAGGCCCTGATGGCGGTTGGTGTGGGGCTGTGTCTGGCGGTCGTGTTTGTCTTGGCGCTGGACTGGATGCGTTCC
>CAYZWL010000098.1:0-4800 GCA_964482195.1 uncultured Alteromonadaceae bacterium
AGATCAACGACAAGCACATCGAGGTGATTGTTCGCCAGATGCTGCGCAAGGTGATCATCGCAAGTTCGGGCGATTCGACCTTTATCCGTGGCGAACAGATCGAATTCACCACCTTCCTCGAAGAGTGTGATCGTCTGGATGCCGAGGGTCTCATCCCGCCGACTGCCGACCGCGAACTGCTGGGTATCACCAAGGCGTCGCTGGCCACCGAGAGCTTCATCTCTGCGGCCTCGTTCCAGGAGACCACACGCGTGCTCACCGAAGCGGCGGTCACCGGCAAGCGCGATTACCTGCGTGGCCTGAAGGAAAACGTGATCGTGGGTCGTCTGATCCCGGCAGGTACTGGTCTCGCTTACCACGAGGAGCGTCGCAAGCGCCTCGCGGGCGAAGGCGAGCTGGCACTGCAGATGTCTGCGGAGGAGTTCCAGGAGAGCTTCGCCGAAGAGATGGAGAAGGCCGAGAACGAAAACGGCTAAACCGGCTGGGTGCGGCGAGTGCCGCACCCACCTTTGAGACCGGCATTCTTGTCGGAAAGTTGTGAAGCGCGGTGCTTGACCGCCCCGAGGGGCGTCTATAGAATGCGCGCTCTTTTTTGGGGGTATCCCCATCTGACTTAATGGAGCACATGCTCAATGGCAACAATTAACCAGCTCGTGCGTAAGCCGCGCAAGCGCAAGGTCGCCAAGAGTGGCGTACCGGCGCTGCAGGCCTGCCCCCAGCGTCGCGGTGTTTGCACTCGCGTCTACACCACCACCCCGAAGAAGCCGAACTCGGCACTGCGTAAGGTTTGCCGTGTGCGCCTGACCAATGGCTTCGAGGTGTCTTCATACATCGGTGGTGAAGGCCACAACCTCCAGGAGCACAGCGTTGTGCTGATCCGCGGCGGTCGTGTGAAGGATTTGCCGGGTGTGCGATACCACACCGTTCGCGGCAGCCTCGACACCTCTGGTGTTGCTGATCGACGTCAAGGTCGATCCAAGTACGGCGCCAAGCGACCCAAGTAAGTATTTAAGCCGCCGACTGATGTCGGCGGTTTTTGTTGGTCAGCATTGCTGACAGTAAGGCCGGGCCCAGTGTTTTTTTGAATGCGTGCCCGGGTAACCTGAAGAGAGAGTAAGAGTTATGCCAAGAAGACGCGTTGTTGCGAAACGTGAAGTCCTGCCGGATCCTAAATTCGGTAATTCCACCCTCGCCAAGTTCATGAACCACGTGATGGTTAGCGGCAAGAAGTCAGTTGCTGAGTCCATCGTTTACGGTGCCCTCGACCTGGTCGAAGAGCGCACCAAGCGTGATCCCCTGGAAGTCTTTGACGAAGCGCTTGAGAACATCGCGCCGATGGTCGAAGTAAAGTCCCGCCGTGTTGGTGGTGCGACTTACCAGGTACCTGTAGAAGTCCGCCCTGCTCGTCGCGCCGCGCTGTCTATGCGCTGGCTGGTTGACTACGCCCGCAACCGTGGCGAGAAGTCCATGCGTCAGCGTCTGGCGGGTGAAATCGTCGACGCCTCTCAAGGCAAGGGCAATGCGGTGAAGAAGCGTGAAGACGTGCATCGCATGGCAGAAGCGAACAAGGCGTTCTCGCACTTCCGCTTCTGATCTACGGTCCCAGGCCTTACTGACGAGGACATCATCGTGGCTCGCAAGACCCCGATTAACCGTTATCGCAACATCGGTATTTGTGCGCACGTGGACGCGGGTAAAACCACGACCACGGAGCGCGTGCTGTTCTATACCGGTGTCTCCCACAAAATTGGTGAGGTGCATGACGGCGCGGCCACGATGGACTGGATGGAACAGGAGCAGGAACGCGGAATTACCATTACCTCCGCGGCAACGACCTGCTTCTGGAACGGTATGGATCAGCAGTACGATCAATACCGTGTCAACATCATTGATACACCTGGACACGTGGACTTCACCATTGAGGTGGAGCGCTCCCTGCGTGTGCTTGATGGCGCCGTAGTTGTGCTGTGCGGGTCTTCCGGTGTCCAGCCCCAGACCGAAACCGTCTGGCGTCAGGCCAACAAGTATGAAGTCCCCCGCATGGTGTTCGTCAACAAGATGGACCGTGCGGGCGCTGACTTCATGATGGTGGTCGATCAGTTGAAAGATCGTCTCGGTGCCAACGCGGTACCGATTCAAATGACCATTGGCGCCGAAGACGAGTTCACCGGTGTGGTTGATTTGGTCAAGAACAAAGCCATTGTCTGGAATGAAGAAGACCGCGGTGTGACGTTCGAGTACGCCGATGTGCCCGCAGACATGGCAGAACGTTGCAACGAGATGCGCGAGTACATGGTCGAAGCCGCCGCTGAGGCGAGCGAAGCGCTCATGGAAAAGTATCTTGAAGAGGGCGAGCTCAGCGAAGACGAAATCAAGCAGGGGCTGCGCATCCGCACCCTCGCCAATGAGATCGTCCCTGTGTTGGGTGGCTCCGCGTTTAAGAACAAAGGTGTTCAGGCCGTACTCGATGCGGTGGTGGACTACCTGCCTTCCCCCGAGGAAGTCAAAGCGATCGAAGGCACGCTCGATGACGGCGAGACCCTGGATACTCGCGAAGCGGACGATGACGCGCCCTTTGCTGCGCTGGCTTTCAAGATCGCGACCGACCCCTTCGTCGGCACGCTGACCTTCTTCCGTGTCTATTCGGGTACGCTCGAATCGGGTACCGCGGTCTACAACTCGGTCAAGCAGAAGAAAGAACGGGTGGGCCGCATGGTGCAAATGCACGCCAACTCCCGTGAAGAGATCAAGGAAGTGCTCGCAGGCGATATCGCCGCGGCGATTGGTCTCAAGGATGTCACCACCGGTGACACCCTGTGTGCTCAGGAAAAGCAGATTGTCCTTGAGCGCATGGAATTCCCCGAGCCCGTGATCTCGGTCGCTGTTGAGCCCCGCTCACAAGCCGACCAGGAAAAGATGGGCATCGCGCTGGGCAAACTGGCCCAGGAAGACCCGTCCTTCCGGGTTAAAACCGACGAAGAAACCGGCCAGACGATTATCTCTGGCATGGGCGAGCTGCACCTGGACATCATCGTCGACCGTATGCGCCGTGAATTTAGTGTCGAGGCGAACATCGGTAAGCCGCAGGTGGCCTATCGTGAGCGCATCCGCAATGTGGCTGAGATCGAAGGCAAGTTTGTGCGCCAGTCCGGTGGTCGCGGCCAGTACGGTCACGTCTGGATCAAATTTGAACCGGCGGAAGACGAATCGGCGGATGGCCTCGAATTCGTCAACGAGATCGTCGGTGGCGTGGTGCCCAAGGAATACATACCTGCGGTCAACAAGGGCATCGAAGAGCAGATGCAGAACGGCGTGCTCGCCGGCTATCCGCTGCTCGGCCTGAAGGCGACCCTGTACGACGGTTCGTTCCACGATGTGGATTCGAACGAGATGGCGTTCAAGATTGCCGCCAGCATGGCGACCAAGAAACTCGCCGAGGCCGGCGGTGCCGCGCTGCTCGAACCGATGATGAAGGTCGAGGTTGTGACACCGGAAGAGAACATGGGTGATGTGGTAGGTGACCTCAACCGTCGCCGCGGCATGATCCTGGGTATGGACGAGAACCCGTCCGGTAAGGTGGTTAACGCTGAGGTACCGCTGGCTGAGATGTTTGGCTACGCGACCGACTTGCGTAGTGCGACCCAGGGTCGCGCCACTTACACCATGGAATTTTCCAAGTACGCAGAAGCGCCCAGCAATGTGGCGCAGAACATTATTTCCAAAAACCAGACGGGCTAATCGTCTGCAACTACACTGAGGTGACTTGAACATGTCAAAGGAAACATTTGAGCGTTCGAAGCCCCACGTGAACGTGGGTACGATTGGGCACGTTGACCACGGCAAGACGACGCTGACGGCGGCGCTGACCCGTGTGTGTTCAGAAGTATTTGGTGGTGAAGCGGTAGCGTTTGACGGTATCGACAACGCCCCGGAAGAGCGTGAGCGTGGTATCACGATTGCGACTTCACACGTGGAGTACGAGTCAAACGACCGTCACTACGCGCACGTTGACTGCCCCGGACACGCGGACTACGTGAAGAACATGATTACCGGTGCGGCGCAGATGGACGGCGCTATCCTGGTATGTGGCGCGACTGACGGCCCGATGCCGCAGACCCGCGAGCACATCCTGCTGTCACGTCAGGTCGGTGTTCCTTACATCGTTGTCTTCCTGAACAAGGCGGACCTGCTGGCAGAAGACTGCGGCGGCGTAGACACCGAAGAATTCGAAGAGATGAAAGAGCTGGTAGAGATGGAGCTGCGTGAGCTGCTCGACACCTACGAGTTCCCGGGTGACGACACTCCGATCATCTGTGGTTCTGCGCTGATGGCGCTGAACGGCGAAGATGACAACGGTCTGGGTACCACTGCGGTTAAGACCCTGGTTGAGACTCTTGACCAGTACATCCCTGAGCCTGAGCGTGCTGTAGACCAGCCGTTCCTGATGCCGGTTGAGGACGTGTTCTCAATTTCTGGTCGCGGTACGGTTGTGACCGGTCGTGTTGAGCGCGGCATCATCAAGGTGGGTGACGAGATCGAGATCATCGGCATCAAGGACACTCAGAAGACCACCTGTACGGGTGTTGAGATGTTCCGCAAGCTGCTTGACGAAGGCCGTGCTGGCGAGAACGTTGGTGTTCTGCTGCGTGGTACCAAGCGTGACGAAGTTGAGCGTGGTCAGGTTCTGGCGATTCCGGGTTCAGTGACTCCGCACACCAAGTTCGAGGCAGAGGTATACGTGCTGTCGAAGGACGAAGGTGGTCGTCACACGCCGTTCTTCAAGGGCTACCGTCCGCAGTT
>CAYZWL010000099.1:0-4629 GCA_964482195.1 uncultured Alteromonadaceae bacterium
TTGGAGCGGGTAGCGGGAATCGAACCCGCATCATCAGCTTGGAAGGCTGAGGTTCTACCATTGAACTATACCCGCGGCCTAACTTGCCTCCGGGACCCGGTCCCAGGCCTGCAACCCCTTGTTTTCAGAGCCAACAAACCAACTATTCATGGTGGAGGGGGGTGGATTCGAACCACCGAAGCTCGCGCGTCAGATTTACAGTCTGATCCCTTTGGCCACTCGGGAACCCCTCCAGAAGGGCGCACATTCTCTAGAGGTCACTTGGCGCTGTCAACAGTTGTTTGGCATAGAATTTACACGAAGTGTGTCTCTGACTACCCGCTACGCGTGCCGGAAGGCTAAACTCGGTGGCCCCCGATGTCGGATACCCCCGTTTTGCTCAGCAATCGCAGCATTTTGTTGCTGGCCTTCGCCTCGGCGATTGTGACCGCCAACGCCTACTACATCCACCCCATCATCGGCCCGGTGGCCGACAGCTTTGCCGTGGGGGACGGGCTCGTTGGCATCGTGCCGGCCGCCAACCAAATCGCGCTGGCTCTGGGTGTTGTCCTATTGCTGCCGCTGGGCGATCGGCAGAGCAACCGCAGATTGGTCATGCTTTTCCTCCCAGCCCAGGTGTTGGCATTGATAGCCATGACGATGCTATCGGGGTTCGCAGGCTTTGTGATTGCTTCCACCGTGCTGGGCTTTTTCACCATTACGCCCTACCTGCTACCCGCCTATACCTCAAAGAGAGTAGACCCCGCGCGGCTGGGCTCGGTGACCGCCACCCTCACGGTAGGTGTGGTCGCAGGCGTGCAACTGGCCAGAATTGGCTCCGGCGTCATCGCAGAGGTGCTGGGGTGGCGTGCGGTTTACGGCATTGCAGCAGCGTTGATGGTCATTGCCTCGATCGCCCTGCCAATGATGATGGATGACAAGGTTGAGTCCCGTGAGCCCCGAGAATCCTACACCCGCTTGCTCCGATCACTTTTTCATTTAAGCCGCAGCCACAGCGATGTCGTGTGGTCGGGCATCATACAAGGACTCAATTTTGGCGTTTTCATCGCGGTTTGGATGGGCATTGGCCTGCACCTCACCAGTGATGCTCTGAATCTGGGCACCGATGTCGTCGGCTATTTGTCGGCATTTTCATTACTCAGCCTGCTGACAACGCCACGATTGGGCAAGTGGGCTGACCAGCAGGGTGCTGAGCGGGCAAGGTTCAAGATGGGGCTTGTCAATCTCGCCGGCGTCGCCTGCTACGGCTTTGCGGCAATCGACTGGTGGTGGCTGCTGATACCCATCGTCGTCACCAGCCTGGCGGGCCCGATGGTTGATGTCAGTGGGCGTATGGTCGGTTTGCGGAAAGACCCGGCCATCCGCACCCGCCTGATGACGGTTTACATCACGCTGATGTTTGTTGGTGGCAGCCTGGGCAGCTGGAGCGGCACCTATGCGTATGACATTGGCGGCTGGTGGGGCACGGTCGCGTGGGCGGTGACGCTATCGCTGCTGGCAGTGGCGATGAGCTATAAATCACTGGCCGACCGGTGACGCAGTCTGTGGCAGTATCGAGACACACTGATCGACGAGAGACCCCGTCATGAAACCCGTGATCACCGCAGCTGTCTTGTTGTTTGCCGCGGCCAATGCCGCCGCTGACCCACATGCTGTCTTCGGCACCTTCGCCACCGAAGCCGGAGACTCACACATCGAGATCCGTGACTGCGGGGATGGCACGCCCTGCGGCACGGTGGTCTGGATCGACCCGGCAACGCTGCCGCCGGGCGAAACCCCAGAGTCGGTTCGCTCTCCAGCGACGGGCAAGCCCGTACTGGGCCTCACCATGCTATCCGGGTTCAAGAAAAAGTCCGGCGACTGGCGCAACGGTGAAATCTATAGCCCAAAGGCCGACAAAACCTACAGCTCGCGTCTCAAACGCCTCGATGATGACAACCTCGAGGTCAAAGGCTGTATTGCCTTCCTCTGCCAGACCCAGGTCTGGACCCCGGTGCGCCGCTGAAGTACTCGCCCGCAAGACGAGTTGCAAATTGCAACTCCATCGGCAAAAACAGCGGCGAACATGGTACCCGCTTGAGGCTGCCCTCAGTCGAGGCATAAGCCTAAGCCACTGAAATTCATAGAGAACGCAAAGCCCGGCCCGTGACTTGAGTCAGTCACCTGTACTTTGACTGACGAACGGGCCACCCATGACATCAACCTTGCGCCAACCTCGTGCCATCGCTGGCCTGTGCCTTGCGCTACTGGCCGCACCCGCCGCCCACAGCCAATCATTTAGCAGTTGCCCGGCCACGGCCTTCCTGGTTCAGGAGACCGTCGCCCGACTCTATGGGGTAGATGTATCCACCGGTTACGTCGAACTGCTGGCCGCTGACCTCGAGACCAGCGGCAAGGTGAACGGGATCGGTTTCAACCTCACCAATGGCTATATCTATGGCTGGAGCTACGAACACCGGACCCTCGCGCGACTCGGTTCGCGCTACCAGGTGGAACCCATCCCCCTCGCAAGACCTCTGGATGACAACTACTTTGTCGGCGATGTAGCAATTGACGGTTCGGCCTATTACGCCTTCAAGCGGGGCTCCGGGGGGAGTCATGGCCTCTGGCGCATCGACCTGCTCGAGACGTCGCCCACCTACCTGACTCCCGTGCGTATTATCGATGGTCAGGCGCTCAGCCCCGCTATCTATGACTTCGCATTCCACCCCTATAACGGTCTGCTTTACTCGGTGACTTCACGGGGCGACCTGATCACGATTGATCCCGGCAACGGCACTATGGAGCGGGTCGCCCGACTTTCACAGCGTGGCACCTTTGGCGCCGTCTACTTCGACGTCAACGCCAATCTGTACATCAGCCGCAACACCGACGGCGCCATTTTCCGGATCAACGTCAACGACAGCCGACCCGACGCCGAGTGGTACTCCCAAGGGCCCCGCTCCTCCAATAACGATGGCGCCCGCTGTGCACTCGCACCTGTAGATCCGACGCCAGCCAGCCAAATTGACTTCGGCGATGCGCCGGACTCCTACGGCACGACCCTCGACAGTAACGGCGCCCGCCACAATCTCGAGGACTCCGATGTCTGGCTGGGCGCCAGTGTCGATGCCGAACCTCAGGCCTGGCTATCACCCGACGCCGATGACCAGACCACCGGCGATGATGAAGACGGCGTCTCGTTCATTTCTGATCTCACCGCTGGCGAGACTGCACTGGTCGCCGTGGAGAGCACTGGATCCGGCTTCATCAACGCCTGGATCGACTTCGACCACAACGGGTTCTTCGACAGCGATGAAAAGGTGGTCGATCAACGAGTGGTTTACGGCGGACAGGAGATCATCGCTATTGATGTCCCCGAGACAATCCAGAATGGAGGTACCTGGAGCCGATGGCGGATCTCCAAGGATCGCAACATCGGGCCCGTGGGCGGCGTGTCCAGCGGAGAGGTAGAAGATCACCCGGTGACGCTCTTTGGGCGGCGCGTCACTACCGTTCGTTACCCCGGTGGCAACGACTACGTCACCCTTGCCTACGAGGACCTTTGGCCCACCGAAGGTGATTACGATATGAACGACGTGGTGTTGGTCTACCGCACCGCGGTCAATACCTACGGCACCGACAATCGGCCCGATGAACAACTGATCGACTCGATCACCGTATCGGGTGGTATCACCGCTGTCGGCGCAGCCCTGGACAATGGTTTTGCCGTCGAAACCACCGGCGTCCCTCGCTGGGCCATCGACGAGGCGCGTGTCAGCCTCATCGTCGGCGGCGAAAAGATCAGCCACTCCATCCTCGAACCCGGGGCCGGCAATGAGCATGCTGTATTCATCATCTTCCCGAATGTGCACGACTACGTCAGTTCCACACCGGGCTGTAGTTTCTATCGCACCGAAGACTATTGTGGTGGCGTATCGTCACAGAGCAACTTCGAGCTAACTATTCCGCTGTCGGGCGATATCTACGCCAACCAACTGGAGGACCTGATCCTCAACCCCTTCATCTTCGGCACCCAAGCTCGACGCCGCGAGGTCCACCTCAAGGGACGCAACCCCACCGCAAAAGCAGACTTTGGCGCACTGGGCTCATCGGATGACGCCTCGGACCCATCACGCGAGGAGTACTACCAAACCGCGAAAGGGCTGCCCTGGGCCATGATTGTCAGCACTGAGTGGCAGCACCCCAAAGAATCCCACGACGTGTTGCTGGCCTACCCCGGCCTGAGTGATTACGTGACAACCAACGGCATGCAAAAGCGCGACTGGCACGCCTACGACAACGCGGACGCCAGCCGCCTCTATCGGGAGCAATAAAATGAATAAGCCAAATGCCTTGCGCAATGCCATCGCGGGCGCGTGTCTCAGCTGCGCTACCCTCAGCAGCCACGCGGGGCCCGAGGTCTACGGTGAGTCAGCCAACTGGCAACCCAGCGGCGCCCCAAACTCAGCCAACGGTGAGCAGTACGAATCAGAGGCCGGCAGTAACGCTGGCCAAAGCCCGGCGAGCGCGGTGAAGCGGTTTAAGGATCTCAAGGTGCCGCCCGGCTTCACGTTTGATGGCACACGACGGGTGAGTCTCGATATCAATCTGGACGAACCGCTGCCGGGCCCCGCGCAGCTCACGGTC
>CAYZWL010000100.1:0-4551 GCA_964482195.1 uncultured Alteromonadaceae bacterium
CCTCAAACCCATGAACACGCTATTGGGATCCTCCACGTACCCCGCAAACGGCCCCACATACTCAAAGCCCTCACTCTCATAGAGCTTGCGGGCCGGTTCAAACTCGGCCATTGAACCGGTTTCCAGGAACAGCCCCCGATACTCTCTCGACCTCGCTTGCTCAATGATGGTCAGTAGCACAGCGCGCGCCACGCCCTGACCGCGATAAGCATCGGCTGTACGCATCGATTTGATTTCACCGTGCTGGGCACCCAGCGCTTTGAGCGCGCCACAGCCAAGCAGGGTGCCGTCACGCCGCGCCGTCCAGAAAGTCACGTCGGGCGCGCACAGCCCCGCAAGGTCCAGCGCATGAACGCTCTCGGGTGGGGAAATCTGCCGCATGTTAGCCAGATGTTGGTTCAATAAAGCGATCACATCGGGAGTAGTCGGTGATTCCTTGGCGATGTTGATGTCAGCGTGCATGGCGCTACCGCGCCTGTGTTAGCGCAATGCGATTGCCTTCGCTGTCTTCAAATTCCGCGACGAAGCCCGCCTCGCCAATATCGGTTTTCTCGTAGAGCACCTTTGCGCCGAGAGTGGTGACTCGCCGGAGCACAAGGTCGATATTGTCGACGTCAAAGTAGATGACCGCGCCCTCGCGTGACGGTTTATAGACGTCACCCTGTGCCAGCGCGCCAGTGGCACCAACCTGCCCCTCGGAACGTGGGAAAAACGCCAGCTCGTATCCATCCACCGAGCGGCGAGTCAGCGTTATCGCAAACAGCTGCTGGTAGAACTGTATCGCCCGATCCAGGTCGGTGGCCGGTATCTCAAAATACAACACACCATTCAGCACGACGGGCTCCTCCATATCAGACGCCTGCACTGCCGGGCTGAACGCCAACAGCCACGGCAGGACCAACGCACCAACACCACGCGCCAGGGTAGCCGCACCGAGGACGCCCTTTGCCGGAGTTTCAATCGACAGGACAGCCACCAAAGACACGCACACAGACTCGGGTAGCACCGCTGTTATGGACATCCAGCCCACAAGCCGCTTCGAGGGCTTCTTCAACCTCACCCATAAAGTCCACCAGCACATCGGTATCGGACAGCGGGGCATTGGTTCGGTCACTGCGGTACAAGTGCCGATAACGTCTGTCGCCGTCACTCATCTCGGCGAACTGGAAGCTGTTCCGCAGACCCTCGAACACATAGGCGTACTCATGAATCTGCACCAGGTCCTCATCGGGATATTGAGCGCGATCGAGTTCATCCCCAGTCAGTCGACGATAGCTGACCGAAGACACGCCGCGTATATCCTCAACCGCTGCCTGAACACAGGCCGTCTCTGGAAACTCATCGAGAGACACGCTGCGACTGACACCGACAATCGGCCCGCACGCCGTAAGTGTCGCGGCAAAGACAATGGGGAGAAACTTTTTCATGCTGCTGGGCTCCAATCACTGATAAGGCCAGTGTATCGACCGACCGCGCGGATGTTGGCGACTCTGACAGGATTTGATGTATCCCACAAAGCACGTTTTTGAGCCAATGTTCACTATGCTGCGGGCATGGGCATCCTGATCACATTGGGGTATTACTGTCGCCATTACGTTGGAGCACCCCATGACCCGTCGACCCGTTTTTCTCATCGTGCTTTTGCTGCTGGCGCAACCGCAGGCCTTAGCCGATGCCGAGGAAGAATTTGGTCACAACCAGCAGATTGCTGCGCTCTACCTACCCCAGATGACCCAGCAGCCGCCAGCGGTGTTGATCGGTCGCGCCAAGATCAAACGCCTGTCGACCCTGCGTCTCACACAATTGTCTGAGCGCCTGAAGCAGTGCCTGCAGGTATTTGCTGATACCGAAAACCGACAAGCAGCCAGAGGACCCTACGACTCACACACGACCAACACCGCCACCGCAGACGCGCGCTGGGCAGCCACCTGTGAAGGCACCACTGGCGAACTCAGTGACAATGTGTGGCATCGACTGTTTGAACTCAGTGAAGCCGGTGACCCCCTGGCAGCTTGGGCGCTGGGCAGTGCCACCATTCCGGGCTGGGCCGATATCGTGTTGAGCAACACCCAGGAGAGTTACGACAAACAAGCCTTCAGAGGCCCGTACTATCAGTCACAAAGATTGTTCCAGCTTGAAAACAGCTTTCTTAAGGGGAATCTCGCCGCCGCTGAACATCTCGTGAGTGAGCACCGCCGGTACCCCACCACCGAAGAAGACGGAATTGCAGCGATCAGTTATCTGATGGCCATGTATCGGGTGTCTGGTATCGATGACTACCGTGCGCGTATTCAGGTCATCGTCTCCAACCACTCACTGACAGACAACGACATCGAGAGCGCTGCCTACCGTGCCGGCCCCATGATCCGCAGGCTCAGGGGTCTGGAGCGCCTCTATATCCCGATGCACCATATTCGCGGAACGAGTTGGGGGCCTAGGACCCCCTGACTGCAACGACCACTAGCGCCGACCCGCCTCAAAGATCAGCCACACCGGCAAACCACTGTTCGTCACCGGCGCAGATGCGCTACTGAGCGGGTCAGTACCTAACTCGACTTCCTCGCCATCATCAAAGCCGTCACCATCGGTGTCGCGTACCCGCGGATTGGTACCCAAACCGGCTTCCTGAGTATCGGACAGGCCGTCATTGTCATCATCCGAGTCGAGGGTGAGACCCGAGGCCTGTTGGCAGGCCAGATTACAATCACCGTTGTAGGTATCTGGCCGGCCATCTCGGTCGGTATCGAGCGACGCTGCAACATTGAACGGGAAGGCATCGGCATTGTCGGCGACGCCGTCGTTGTCGTCGTCACTGTCGCAGGCGTCGCCCTGTGCATCGGCGTCGTAGTTTTGTTGGTTTGGATTAGCAGCTAAGGGACAGTTGTCGACTTCGTCGAAAACATCATCCTCATCGTCATCCTCGTCGCAAGCATCCCCGAACAGATCACCGTCTGAGTCTCGCTGATCGGCATTGATGACCAATGGACAGTTATCGGCCTCATCATCGATGCCGTCGTCATCGTCGTCGCTCTCACAAAGATCTCCGAAAGCGTCTCCATCGGCGTTACCTTGGCTGGCGTTAGCGACGACAGGGCAATTGTCTGTCGAGTCAGGTACGCCATCATCATCGTCATCGCTATCGCAGGCATCACCCAACGCATCGTCGTCCAAATTGGCTTGATCGGCGTTGGCCAGCAGCGGGCAGTTGTCCTGATCATCGGCGAGGCCATCGCCGTCCCCATCCAACACTGCGCTACCGGTATTGAAGACATTGCGAGCAAATTTGGGCCATGGGCTGTCGGCCAGGCCGAGGCTTTCAGTCTCCAGTGCCAAAACACCCGCAGAGGAGGCAGTCGTCAAAACACCACTGTTTGCGATTATGGGCGCAGTGCGTGTGCTGCTACCCAGAGCGTAGACCCATAGCTGCTGGCCTGCAGGCGTGAGCGCGTACAGGTTGCCATCAGATGAACCTGCGTAAATCGTGCCATCGCGACCCACCGAAATAGCATTGAGTACTTCTCCACCTGTGGCGAATTCCCAGACGAACGCGCCTTCGGGCGTGACAGCACGAACAAAGCCATCGCTGGTACCGATCAATATCGTCCCATCGTCAGTGATGACGGGCGAGTTCCCCACACTGGCAGAAGCCGCATAGCGCCAGCGCAGCCCCCCATCCGGGTTGAGTGCATACAGGAAACCATCCGCTGCCGTCAGGTAAATCACACCGCTGCTGGCCAGCGCGGGGGATGACGTCAGTGCCCCCAGATCGTACTGCCACAGTTCCGCGAAATCGGGGTCGAGTGCAAACAAAATGCTGCTCGATGGGCCACCCACCACGTAGACACTGCCGTCTTCGGCAACCACTGGACTGGTGCCAATCGTTGCAGGGTTTTCATCAATCGCCGTATCAAAATCACCGACGATGAAACCCTCCGGCGAGTATCCCGTGAGCACGCCATCAGCGGCACCGATGTAAACCGTCCCATCTGCGCCAATAGCGACCGAACTGGTGATGGCACCGCGCACCTGGAAACGTTCTCGTACCGTGCCCTCAGGATTCAGCACGTAGAGGTCTTCATCATCCGAGCCGATATAGATCGAGCCATCGGCGCCAATAACCGGACTACCTTCAGTTCCCGAAATGCCGAGTTGCCACTTGATCACGCCATTCGAATCGATGGCGGCCAAACCTTCACCCGCGGTTCCGATGTACACAGTGCCGTCCTGCCCCAGCGCCGGAGAGCTGGCTCCAACGGGGAGCGGCAACCGCCAGAGTGCTGGCGCGGGGAAATCAGTGTCATCGGTGGGCGATGTTTGCGCGGCCACCTCTTCACCGTCGTCGATGCCATCGAGGTCGGTGTCGCGCACCAACGGATTGGTGAGATAAGTATTGACCTCCTCGCCGTCACTGAGCGAGTCACCATCGGTGTCATCGAGCAATGGATTGGTACCTGCCGTCACCTCATCCACATCGGAGAGTCCGTCACCGTCGTCATCTTCGTCACAGACGTCGCCGAGGGCATCACCATCGGTGTTGAGCTGATCTTCATT
>CAYZWL010000101.1:0-4529 GCA_964482195.1 uncultured Alteromonadaceae bacterium
TTCAAAATCCCCCGCTCGCAAGAGCTTGGCGGTTCGAGTCCGCCCACCGGTACCACAATTTTTTACTCCGCTCGGCACCCTGCGCTGTCGCATCAGTTGCGCTGGCGGATAGCCGATATTTCGAAGTCCTGCGCCGCCGTATCCCAGTCGAGCGTCAAATCGTACTCAACATCGTCGATAACAATATTTTTGATCTCTAGAGTTTTTCCCGCACCGCTGAACGCAGCCGTATCGACTGAAACCGTGTCTCGGGCATCGATAAACGGCTTGTGGAAACGTTCAACCGTGAAGGTTGCACTGGCTTGCGCGGTCTCGGCAGTGGTTGAGACCGCGACCACCGACAGGGTGTGAGTGCCAGGCGCCAGATCACCGTAGGAAAAGGCCAGCCCGAAGCCTGAGTGCCGCGCGCCCTCCAGTTCCGGGAACGCCTCGGCGACATCCAGCCGCTCACCACCGTAGGGCGCGTTAAAGGCAAACTCACCGTCGATGTACACATCCACCCGCTCGATCCCGAACTCATAGGCAGCCCATCCACGCAGCACGCCAATACCGTTGTAGGCACCAGCGTTTGCGGGCTCTTCGAGCGTGAGCCTTATCGGTGAAGGTTCGGAATCGACTGGGGTATAAACGCAGTCCTTGGGCTCCGCGGCACAGAAGGCGTCGTAGAGTTCACCGATGTTCTGCTGATCAAAGAAACTGATGTATCTCGACACATCACGACTCGAACTGAAATTAGTCACGGCCCAAACCATCGGTCGGATCTGCGACTCGACCGGTGTCGGCTGCGGCGCGCCATATTCCATAAATGGCCCAAGGTCTCGAACGACGGGTGCCCCCGGAATCAGGGGGGCCGGTAACGGACCAATCGTGCCCTCAGCGCCCCAGGACAACGCGGTCGTCGTATCAGTCCTCACGAGCAATGGCGAGAACACAATCGGCGGTTCTGGATCCAGAATGGTAGGAACACTGTTGGTAATTGAGAGAACCGATAAAGCAAAAAGCCGCGAAACCTCGGTATCCGCATGCTCAGCCCTCGGGCTGGGTTGTGCGAGCTGCATCCAACCAATTTTCTCTCCCAGGCGGTACTCCCTGCCGAACCGATCAAACTTGGTTTGCAGGCGCGCAATGGCGATGTCGTTGCCACAGCGATTCTCTGGGTCAGAGCACTCCCCTGATCGATCAAACCGGACACCGGCGAATTCAGAAGCCATCGCCACCTGCTCAATACGCCAGACGCCGAACGGTTCATCTTGGCCATTGGGTGCAGGGATGAAGTACTGATCGCCACCCATACCTCGCCAGACACAACTTGCAGCAGTCACCACCAAACCGGGACCCACCAACGTGCCCACGCAATCGCGGTAGACGCCTGCCGAGTCCGATACGAACAAGCCCACAGCCCGGTACGGGTAGGTCTTTGACAGCTCGACGCCGTCGCTGTTGACTTGCCCACCGGCCACCAGTGGCAACTCAAAAGCGAGGTCGTTGTTAGGGTCTTGCGCCGCCACTCCGCTCGCACCTGCGGCTGTCCCTCCCAGGATGACGAGCATGGCTAAGCGAAAACGACAATCACGTAATACAGGGTCGACGAAAGCGCATCGTGCCAGCGAGCGAAAACAAGAGAGCATGTGCATCGCGTGTCTGTTTATCTGAACCATATGACTAAGAAACGCATGAGCGAGCCACCGTGTTCCGCTTCCTGCTTAGGAAAGTTGCCTAGGGAACACGCTGACGGGCATCTGCTGATGGATAGTCAGCCCACCGGGGCCCGTCGAAGCCTGCTTACTCAGTCTCCAGTCAAGCGACCCTGTCCAGCATGGATAGGGTGTTCAGCAAGCAGTGCGCGACGATTAGCGGCCACAGGTTCCTGCCAAAGGCGACATAGCCGATACCCATCGCAAGGCCGATCAGCCCGACAGTCACTGACCGCTCCGACAGATCATAAGAATGCCGAAACCCAAAGATCATCGCCTGGGCGATCACTGCAAACACCGTCGCGAACATGCCGGCAGGGAAAAGCCGCTCGATCCAGCTCATCAGAAAACCGCGATCCAGCATTTCTTCCAAGGCAGACTGGAGCCAGACAAACGGAATAATCATCAAAAACAAGGGCCAGTTGCCCTGCAGGTCGCCAAACTTCGACGCGGCACTCTCATTGGACGTATCGGGCGCGAGCCCCAGGGGAATGGCGTCCTTGAGCATCTGAAACACAATGATCGAGCCGACAGCCAAGCCCAGAATGCAACCCGTCGCCAGCAGTGTGACTTTGAGGTTTTGCGGCCTACGCAATCCAAGGTCGGTCCACGTCACGCCCCGCGCCCGCATGCGCCAGGTCGCGACCAGCAGTGTGGTCAGCGACCAGAACAGGCCATTGGCGAGGAAAGGAACCTCGGAGAAGTACACCTCCCTGACCATGAACATCACTGTCAGGTAAAGGGCGAGGTCAATGAGCAGCGCCTGCGGGCCTGCGCGGTCTTTCTGGGTCAATGCTAAAGCTGGGGTGTCCATCAAACACACTTTGTGGGCCAAGCGGCGATACCAGCAGATTATACTGCCGCCCTTCCCGATTGAGTCCGCCGCTTTACCCCGCGGACTCAGACAGACTTTGACGAGCTCAAGAGGTGCTATTTTGAAAACGTGGACTGTGTATCTATCCGGTGAGATCCATACCGATTGGCGCGAACAGATCGAAGCCGGTGTACGGGCGCGAGAACTGCCGGTCACCTTTTTGGCGCCGGTCGTCGATCACGCCGCGAGCGACGCCGCCGGTGATGTGCTGGGCGCCGAAGACATGCCCTTCTGGCGCGATCACAAGTCCGCCAAGGTCAATGCCATTCGCACCCAAACGCTGATTCAACAAAGCGATATCGCCATCATCCGCTTCGGCGATAAGTACAAGCAGTGGAACGCGGCTTTCGACGCGGGCTACTGCGCCGCCCTCGGCACGCCCTACATCACGCTGCATGACGAGAGCATTATCCATCCGCTCAAAGAGGTAGATGCGGCCGCCATGGCCTGGGCGCAAACCCCGGAACAGGTTGTCGCTATTCTGGCTTACGTGATTGCCCAGCAATAACAGCGGTGCAAGCCAGTGTCACCGCACGGCCGTTTAGCGGTCGTGCTGCAGCACGGTGAAGGGATAGGCGTGGCGGGCATCAGCCGGGTGGTGCGCAATTGTCTGGGTGGCCCAGTCACTGAAGTCCATCGGCGGCAGCAACGTGTCGCCGTCGAGTTCGACATCGATCACGGTCTCAAAAGCGCGCACCGCCAGTGGCAGGGCTTCCATGAACAGCGCCGCGCCGCCGGCCACAAAGATATCTCCGGTGGCCTTGCCCAGCGCATCCGACAGCGATGTGGCCAGCATGACACCGGATGCAACCGCCAATTCAGGATTTCGCGTCACCACGATCGTTTGACGGTCGGGGAAAGGCGTTGGCTGGTCGAAGTACGTCCGTCGCCCAATAACCACCGTGTGCCCGCGCGTCATGCGCTCATAGAAAGCCAGTTCCTCAGGCAAGTCCCAGGGCAGACGCCCCTTGTCTCCGATCACTCGGTTGCGGGTGCGGGCAAAAATGAGTTGCAGCATGGGGCGGGTATCACAGGTTGGGGAACCCAGTTATAGCAGGCATCGAGGCTCGCGCTTTACACCACGCCTGAAGCCGTTAGTCTCAAAGCTCCATTGGCACACCGAATCGCGACCGAGGTTTCATGAAACTGCTGACTGCTTTACTGCTCGCCACCCTGCTGACCCTCAGCGCGGCATCTGCTGATTCACAAGCCGAGGTCGTGGTGTCGTCGCTGAACGATACTCGGATTGCCTGGACCGAGCTTGGCGATGTGAATGGCGAACCGGTCGTACTCATCATGGGACTGGGCGCATCCCATCGCCTGTGGGGGGATTACATTCCCCAGCAATTGGCTGATGCCGGTCATCGCGTGATTCTGCTCGACAACCGCGACGTGGGTCAGTCACAGCGGTATGACGAATACGGAGACCCGGTCATCTGGTGGAATTTCCTGAAGGTGCAGCTGGGCTTTAAGCCCTGGACGGTCTACACCCTGGATGACATGGCCGATGACGTGGTCGCATTGCTCGATCATCTGGAGATTCCCCGAGCGCACGTCGTTGGTGCATCCATGGGCGGCATGATTGCCCAGTTGGTGGCGATCAACCATCCCGACCGCACAAGCAGTCTGGTGTCGATCATGTCGAGCACCGGCGCACCACACCTGCCCCCTCCCTCCGATGAAGCCAACGACGCACTCGAAGGTGTCGCCGAGGCAGAGGGCGATCAACTGGCCGAGGTCCATGAAATGGGGCTGCATCCCGAAGCCATGCCGCGTCAGTTGATGGCAATCCTGCATTCGGGTGACCGCAGTCAACGGTTGTCTGGTCTTGAGGCACCCGTGTTGGTCATCCACGGCCAGCAGGACACGTTGCTGCCCATCGAGCATGGCCGCCACACCGCAGAAATCATTCCCGGTGCAGAAATCGTGGAGATCGCCGAGATGGGGCATAACCTGCCCGA
>CAYZWL010000102.1:0-4360 GCA_964482195.1 uncultured Alteromonadaceae bacterium
CAGCAAGTGGTCTGGGAAGTCGCCAACAGCTACGCGCGCACCGGGCTCTGAGACCACCGCTCGCCCGGTGGATCAACCCCAGACCCGCTACTGAATATCCCCGCCGACCATCAACTGGCTCGGCACATAGACCGGCACGGACCGCGAGAACCCTTCATCGGTGAGGGTGCGCAGAAACGCCTCGATGTCGCCAATGTCCTCATCTTCCAGCGTGACGTTCAGATCTCCCCGGTCCTCGTAACGGGCGATAGCGTCGCGCAGTGTGCGATGGGAGCCGTTGTGCATATAGGGGGCGGTGAGTGCGACGTTGCGCAATGACGGGGTACGCACCGACGGGAAGTCCCTGAGAATCGGGCGGTCCGGGTCGACCGCGTTGTCTGACAGCATCGGCCCCGAGTGGCAATCCGCACAGCCACCGTTGATGAACTTGTTGAGCCCCGTGAGCTCTCGGCCGGACAAGGCGGCCTCGTTGCCCAACAGAAAGTCATCGAACCGTGTGCGCCCCGTCACCAGGGTACGCTGGTAAGTTGCCAGCGCCTTGGCAATATTGTCGGCAGTGACCGGTTCGGGGTCGATAAAGGCGGCGGCGAACAGCTGCTGGTACTCGTCGATGCGCGCCAGCCTGGCCACCACCTCGGGCAGAATCTCGGCCTCGAGATAATCGGTGCTGCGCATCTCCACGCCGCTCTTGATGGGCTCCAGCGCTTGCGCCTCAAGCGTGTGGGCGCGCAGGTCCCAGAAGTAACCTCCCGAGACAAAACCCGCCGCCGGTTCGGCCTGCGCCAAGCCGGCAAAAGCCACGTTCAGCACCGTGGGTGAATGCCGCGACGTCAATTGCTCTCCCTGCCGTTGAGGCCCCAGGCCACTGCCATCGACACCTACCGACAGCGCACGGCCATCGGCCCAGGCGTGGTCAGGGTGATGGCAGCTGGCGCAGGCAACGTTCATGCGCCCCGAGAGAATCGGATCCCAGAACAGGAATTCCCCGAGGGTCGCCTTTTGCTCGCTGAAGGGGTTGTCCTGTGGATACAGCGGCGCTGCCGGCAAAGCGCTGAAGAAGGTGCTGTAGTCCTGCGCAGGTGCCGCGCCCGAGGCCCCGCCCTCATCGCAGCCATGCAGAAACAGGGAGGACAGCAAACCAAGTGCCAGGTGATATCGATTCATTGGGTCATCGCTCAACGTGAAATAGTGCGCATTTGACCCCCGCTCGCTGAACTTCTGCGGTCGGCACTGCCTAAGTTTCCCGAACTGTCCTGATAATTCATGAATCGTCCTATGTGGATCCTGAACGGTCCTGTTGCCCGCCTCGATATCGCCCCTGATGAGCGACAGCTGCGTATTGGCTTGCTGCTGCTGGCCTTTGTGGCCATGAACCAAATCAAAGAACCGCTGGTGGGGGCCACACTGCTGCAGGAACTGACCTACGGCGTGACCCGCTTTGTGATTCTGGCCGCGGGGCTGGTGCTGGCTGAACGGTGGATTACCGCCGAGACCGAAGTTGCGCCCGGGTCCAGGCACTGGTTCTGGCCCATCGTCGGTGTGACGCTCGCGGCATCGGCGCTGTTCGCGCTGGTAGAGATCTTCATCGAACCGCTGTTCCCCATCCGACCCGAGTTTGCCGATGACGAGTGGTGGGCGGTGTCGCCGCTGCTGGCCTATGTCAGCGAGTTCCTCACGGTGGCCTCCCTGCTGCTGCCGGTGCATCTGATCATCTGGCTGTTGCTGAATCGCTCGGGGGTGCCGATCCGCTCCGCGGGCAGCCAGCGGCACACCTGCCCGGAGTTCCTCATCAAAGCCGGGGTCAAATCAACCGAGGCAGTACTGGCGCTAGAGGCGGAAGAACACTACGTGCGGGTGCACACCCACGGCGGCACCATGCTGGTCGCGCATCGTTTCGGCGACGCCGTCGCGGCCATGCCCAAAAGACTGGGCCAGCGCGTACATCGCTCCTGGTGGGTCGCCGATAGCGCTGTCACCACCGCCAAACGCGGGGCGAGGCGCTGGCAGCTGCAACTCGCCGACGAGCAGTGGGTACCGGTGAGTGACTCGTATTTGCAAAGCGCCCGTAACCGCGGACTGCTGAATCCGCCGAGCCGTGCCTGATTGCCTAGGTGGGCTTTTCCAGTTCGTAGAAGGCGTCGGTGACTTCCTCGAGCTTGCTGGTCAGCACCGTTTGCGCGTCCTGTAAGCCACGGTTGTAGAAATGGCCGCCGATCTGTTCGGCGAAGAAGTCGAGCAGGAACTCCGCCTCGAAGCTGCCGATCTCCTGGTCGAGTTGATCCTCGAAATAGCGCTTTACCTTATCGACAATGGCCGCTTTCTCAGCGGTACTGAACTCAACAAGACCCATCATTTGCTCCCCTAAACAGCGTGCCATCCTGTATTTGGCAGGGACACCATCCTATGCCAAACGCCCACCGATTCGCGTTTCAAGTCTCGTGAGGCTTTCGGGAAGCGCCAGTAGCGCGATGTTTCGGGTGCCGCGCGGGATTTGTGCCCATCCACCCCGCTGCCCTACTCTGTGTACCGGCGTAGTCCGAGGAGTTCACGGTGAATACACCCTTCCAGCACCAGCGCGGCATCAGCGCTTACAGTATTGTCGCGACTTTGTTGTGTCTTTGCTTGAGCCTCAGCCAAACGGCTTGGGCACAGCACGCCGAGCCAGAGGCACCCTTCCCCGACGGAGTGAACGCCTTATTTATTGGCCATAGTTTTTTTATCCCTGTTGCCCGGGCTTTCGACGCCATCGCAAGCGAACAGGGCTACGCCAACCACAAGGTCACCAATGTCGCTGGCGCTGGGCGCAAAGGTGCACCCGGTGCGCTGTGGCGCTCAGCAAAAAAACGCGCGGCCGCCGAGCGGGCACTGGCAACCGGGACCATCGACCTGTTGGCCATGACAGCCTACAAGCATCATTTGAGCGAGCCTGAGGACTTCCAACGCTGGATCAGCCTCGCCACCCAGTACAATCCCAACACCGCCTTTTTGATCGCTGCCCCCTGGGCGCCCGGTGGCCCCGACAAAGGGGTGCGCGCATACGACCTCGAGGTCGAACGCAATGCTGTGGCGCTGTTGGGCATCGTGCGGCAATTGCGCGCCGCCAACCCGCAGGCATCGATTGACTTCATCGATTACGGCAAGGTGGCCTCACTGATGAAGCAGATGTGGGAGGGTGGCGAACTGCAGGATGTCACCCGAATGACCGACCCGGACAGTGGCCTGTTCTCTGACCGCCCCCTGGGGCACGCAGGCCCGATGTTGCTGGATATGTCCGCTCTGGTTTGGCTGAACCGGTTGTATGGTGTTTCACCCGCCTCACTACCGGATCTCGGCTACGACAACGACGCCCAGCAAGAGATCGTGGCTGAAGTAGCGCGGCACAATACGGCGCTCGCCACCGAGTGACAGAAAAGCGACGCCTCAACCGGCCCTCACTCAGCGTGTGTGAACAAGCTGGCGGGTGACCCCCAGCGGACTCCCATCCGGCGCGTATCGCCGCTCCACCACAGTCATTACCCCCTGCGAGTCCACAAGCAACACGGTGGCCGAGCGGGTGCCGTAGGCATCGCTGCGAATAAACCGCGAGGACAGTAAACGCTCTAGCTCCAGCCCGGCGCCGGTATCGGGCAGCTGGTCATCGGGGGCGGGCTCGCACACCTGCAACAAGGCAAACAGCGCATCCTCGTCGAGCGTGTTGGTGGATGCCACCGCCGCCGCCAAGTCGTCCCGCAGACCCGCGACCTTGGGCCAGTCGTTGTTCACCGTGCCGTTCGAGAGTGCGTGCACCCCGGCAGGCAGCGGCACCTTGTTATAGCGATTGCTGTGGCACCAGAAGCCCTGCGCCAATGTGCCCGTGATCAAACTGAAGCCAGCGTAGTCAGCCAACTGCCGCGTTTGACCCGGCACCCAATCACCCGGGCTGACATCGCTGGTCAAAAACCCCGTCACCAGCTCCCCGCGCGACGGCGCGTTCGTCGGTGGCGGGTTTACTTCACGGAAGTTGGTCAGCGCGGCCAGCCGCCCACGTGAGCTGACGCCCATCCAGGTGCCGCCGCCCAGCTCATCTCGACCGGCGATGATGCCAGCGGGGTGCTCCCATGCATGCAGCGGCTGGGTGGGTCGTGCATGAAACTCATCGCGATTGGCGACCATCACCAGCCGGTATTTGGGGTTGGGGTCGATGGCCAGAGCCAGTAAACACATGGGGGTGTCCGTCAGTGGAAAGGGCACAGTGAGACACAAATGAAAAAGCCCGCCAAGAGACGGGCTTCTTAAACAGTGCACTAAACCAGAAGCGCTACTTAGAAGTTCGAGTACTCGAACCCAAAGTAGTACGCCACGTCATAGGTTTCGTACTGCA
>CAYZWL010000103.1:0-4094 GCA_964482195.1 uncultured Alteromonadaceae bacterium
AAACATTCTTTTGGGATATTAGGCACCCATGGTTTGATGCGTCTCTCAAACCGTAATGCCGAAGCCCCATGTACCAGTACACCGAAGTCGACCAGGCTATTGTTGATGCCCGGGTCGCACAATTTGCTGAGCAGACCCAGCGCTTTCTCGATGGCAAGCTCTCCGACGAGAACTTCCGCGCCCTGCGCCTGCAGAATGGCCTTTACATCCAGCGGCATGCCCCCATGCTCAGGGTGGCCATTCCTTATGGAACACTATCTTCTGTGCAGCTGCGTAAGCTGGCCGATATCGGTGACCAGTACGATCGTAGCTATGGTCACTTCACGACTCGGCAGAACATCCAGTTCAACTGGCCGGAGCTTGAAAAGGTACCGGAGATTCTGGGTGAACTGGCCAAGGTTCAAATGCATGCCATCCAGACCAGTGGCAACTGCATTCGCAATACCACCACCGATCCGTTAGCGGGCACCGTGCCCGACGAGGCGATCGACCCCCGAGTGGTCTGCGAGCTGATTCGCCAGTGGTCGACCTTCCATCCTGAATACGCTTACCTGCCTCGCAAATTCAAGATTGCGGTGACGGCAACCGAAGAAGATCGTGCCGCTATCGAAGTGCACGATATTGGCATCCGTATCCGCCAACACGCGGAGCATGGCCTGGCCTTTGACCTGTGGGTAGGCGGTGGTCTTGGCCGTACGCCGGTGCTCGGTAAATTGCTCTTTGCCGATTTGCCGCTGTCCGAACTGCGTAACTGGCTGGAGGCGACGCTGCGGGTCTACAACCTCGCTGGTCGAAGGGACAACAAGTACAAGTCGCGCATTAAGATTTTGGTCAATGCCATGGGTATCGCTGCTTTCCGCGACGCGGTCAGCTGGCGCTATCACCGGGATCGACGCGATGGCTACCAGGTCACCGATGCCGAGATTGAGTCTCTGGAGGCGGCATTCGCCGCAGAACTGCATCCGTCTCTTGCACCCCTGCCCGAGGGCTCCGCGGACTTCGAGCGCTGGCTGGCCAACAATACGCTGCCCCATCGCAGTCCCGGTCACCGCAGCGTGCTGGTCTCGCTCAAGCGTCCCGGCACTGCCCATGGTGACCTGAGCTCTGAGTTAATGCGCGTAGTGGCTGATTTAGCCGATGACTACAGCCTCGGTGAGTTGCGAATCACCCACGAGCAAAACATTGTCCTGCCTCACATCGCCCACGATGCCTTGCTGGATTTGCACGCACGATTGGACGCCAACGGGCTCGCCTACGCCAACCGGCAATTGATCACTGACTCGATCGTCTGCCCAGGTCTGGATTTCTGCTCGCTGGCCAACGCGCCGACTTTGATATTGGCCGAGCAGATGCACGACATGTTCGGTGACCTCGACGAGCAACGTGAAATTGGCCCATTGGAGGTCAAGATGTCAGGTTGCATGAATGCCTGCGGGCACCACCACATTGGCCATATCGGTGTGCTGGGTGTCGATAAGAAGGGTGTGCCCTGGTACCAGATCACCATCGGTGGCCGAGACCAGCAGGGCGCGGCCCTGGGCCAGCGCATCGGCCCGGCGGTTGAGCTCGATGAGGTGGTGCCGCTGATTCGACGGCTGGTGGATGTTTACCTCGCCGCCCGTGAAGACGGCGAGTGGTTTGTCGATTACGTGGATCGCGTGGGTGTGGAACCCTTTAAGGAGGCTGCTTATGCCGTTCGTTGATCCGCAGGGGCAGGTCGTCGATGCGCCCGAGTACACCGTGGTAGAAATCGAGACCTTCGACCAGTCAACCGTACCCGAGGACAGTGCATTAGGCCTGCCTTTTGAGGGCGGCGCAGATGGCCGCGCGTTTTCTGTGGCGGCGCTACTGCGCGCTGAAGGTTATCGGGGCACGCTGGTGGGCACTGGTGAAATCGGTATCGATCGGCTGGCCTATGGGTTCCGTACGGGCTTTGACCTGCTCTGGCTTGCGCCCGAAGAGCTCGAATTGCTCGGTGAACAACACCTGGCACCATTCCCCAGCCACTATCAACTGGCGTCGGGTCAGTCCTGATGAGCGAACTACCACTGCCTTTTCAGTTGCTGGTCACTGACCGCCCCGTGTTGTTGGTTGGGGAGGGTGAGGCTGCTGAGGCGAAGCTGCGTCTGCTGGATGAGCGCGGTGCCAATGTCGAACGCTGGACCCAGGCGCCGACTGACGAACAGATCGCTGCGGCGGAAGCCCGCAACGAGGATCCTGCGACCCGCTACGTGCTGGTGATCATCGCCGATGAGGCTGACTGGGCGCGGGGTCTGATTGACTGGGTACACCGCGAGCGCCTGTTGCTCAATGTCGTCGATGCGCCGGCACTGGCTGATGGCTTTATCCCGGCTATTGTGTCGCGCGGTCTGATCCAAATCGGTATTGGTTCCGGCGGTAAGTCGCCCGTGTTGGCGCGCTTTGTGCGCACCCAGATTGAGCGTGTATTGCCCCTGGGCATCGACCGTCTGTCGGGTTTGGCAGAGCGCTGGCGTGACCGCGTGATGGCGGCAATGCCTGAGGTCCGTACCCGTCGCCGCTTCTGGGAAACCGTATTGTCGGGCCCGGTCGCTGACCATGCGATCGCCAATCGTGAAGACGAAGCCGATGTGGCCATGGCGGTGGCATTGCAGACGGGTGGCCCGGGCACCGGGCGGGTATCGCTGGTAGGTGCCGGCCCAGGGGATGCGTCGCTGTTGACCCTGCGCGGTCTCAAGCGTCTGCAGGAAGCCGATGTTGTGCTCTACGACAAGCTGGTCGGCCCGGAAGTGCTCGCTCTCGCGCGACGCGACGCGATTCTCGAAGACGTGGGTAAGCGGCGTGGCCACTGCCCCATGCCCCAGGGTGACATTTGCGCGCGCATGGTCGAACTGGCCCTCGCGGGCAATACGGTTTGCCGCTTGAAGGGCGGTGACCCGCTGATGTTCGGTCGCGGCGGCGAAGAGGCAGAAGCGCTGCGCGAGGCGGATATCCCCTATGAAATTGTGCCCGGTATCACGACGGCTTCGGCGGTTGCAGCCAATACAGGCATGCCGCTGACCCATCGCGGGGTGGCGCGCTCGGTTCGCTTCATCACTGGTCATCTGGCGCTCGATCAGGTGGCTACCAACTGGCAAGCCCTGGCAGCGAAGCAGGAGACCCTGGTGCTTTACATGGGCTTCACCCATTTGGTGAATATCGCCGGCGAGCTGATGGCCGCCGGTGTGCCCGCGAGCCTGCCTATCGCTGCTGTGCAGAACGCGACCCGGCCCGACCAGCGGCTGGAGCACGCAACGCTGGGAGAGGCCGCCGCTTTGCAACAGCGCTTTGCGCTCAGTGAAGGGCCAGTCATTGTCTTTATCGGCGAGGTTACGGCCCTTGCCACCACGAACCAGGAATCATCAACAGCTGACACGGATGCGCCACTGTACTGGCGCGAGTCGGCGTAAGGAGAAGAGCATGGGAGCGCTGAGACAACACAACACCGAATGGCAGGGTTGGCAGTTGGACGCCATCAATGCGAGCCTCGAGGGCGCCTCACCACGGACCATTGCCCTTTGGGCATTGGCGCAACGTTTGCCGACCATGGTGTCGACCAGCTTTGGTCGCGATGCCGCAGCATTGCTGCACCTCGTGAGCAGTCTGGCGCCGGCCATGCCGACCGTCTGGGTAGATACCGGTTTTGCCTCTGCGGAGACCCGCGATTTTGCACATACGCTGACTGAGCGTTTGGATCTCAATCTGCAGTCCTACCGTCCAGCGCAGCCAGCGATCAGTGTGCTGCATGAGTTCGGTGTCAGCGACCCGCTGGATCTCAGCGACACCGACCGTGAGGCGTTTGTTGAGCAAGTGAAGCTGCAGCCCTTTCAGCGCGCGGTCGATGAATGGCAGCCGAAGATCTGGCTGACGGGTATTCGCGCAGAAGAGACTGAGTTCCGCCGTGGATTAGCGCCAGTCACCCTCGATGAGCGTGGCATTCTCAAGGTGGCGCCTTTCTTCGCCGCTACCCAGGCCGAGGTTGAGCAGTACCTTGCCGAGTATGAGTTGCCTCGCAACATCGGCTACTTTGACCCTACCAAACCGGCGCAGGATCAGGAGTGTGGCCTGCACCGCTA
>CAYZWL010000104.1:0-3914 GCA_964482195.1 uncultured Alteromonadaceae bacterium
CATCGATTTCAGCCAGCGGTACGCTGCCATCATTCATTGAGAGCGACAAGGCTTAGTCACCGCTGCGCGCTGACAGCTCCTCGTCTATCTGGGTTACCGCGAGCTGTACCAAGGCCAGTAATTGCTGCGAGTCCTTGAGGTCATAGCGCAGGTTCGAACGAATAATACTCATGGCCACATAAAGCTCCCGAGGATTGCGCTCGACCATTTCCGCATCGAAGGTCAATTCGTTACCAGCCAAGGGTTTGACGTGTCTCGCCATCACGGGAAAGGTGTTGCCCCGCATCATGTTGCGAATCTGACTGATCTTGGATATTTGCAGGTGTTTCTGCCAAACGGCGCCGAGGCTTTCCCGCAAAGGGGTGGACTGCATCAAGCGCATGTTGCCGGTGTCCTTGAGCTCCTCGTAGGTGCCAAAAAACACCTCGAAACTGCCCATAATGGACGCGCTTTGCAACGCCAAAAACAACTGCTGATAATCGGCGTCATCGCGAGTGTCCTGGGCCAGCGTACTCAGCCCTTGCTCAAGACCCACCAGGGAAGACTCAATCTTGTCGATGTTGTCGGCCAACGCCACACGGCTTTTCTCAAAATCGTTGTCGAGGCGCAGCAAGTACTCGTACTCAAGCGCGCGATCCTCCCGATCATTCTGCCAATCGTTGACCTGCAGACTGACAAAAAATCCGACTACCAAAACAGAAAATTCGAGTAGCAATCTGCCGACTCGAAACCCTTCACCTTCGCCACCCCTGAATAAAATCAATGCGCTCTCCCCTGGCTTAAACGACACCGCGCACGCCGCCGGCTAGGAGGTCTCAATGCCCGCCAGCCCGGCCTAGTAGCCAATACTGGCATCACCGATCGACACCAAGCCACTTTCATAGGCAAACACCACTGCCTGGGCTCGGTCTCGTAAACCCAGCTTGGAGAGCACATTCGACACGTGGGTTTTCACGGTGGCGGCACCAATATCCAGTCGCTCGGCGATTTCCTGATTACTACAGCCACCGCCGATACAGCCCAGCACCTCGTGCTCGCGTTCGGTCAGTCGCACAATCCGTTCAGCCAATGCGTTGTTGGTAGGCGACTGCTTGGAGAAGCGATGAATCAAACGGCGGGTAATCTCTGGGGCGAGCAGCGCCCCGCCATCGGCGATCGTGCGCACTGCGGCCACAAGGTCTTCAGGCGGAATATCCTTTAACAGAAAGCCGCTCGCTCCAGCCCGTAAAGCACGATAGACGTATTCATCGGGGTCGAAGGTGGTCAGCACCACCACGCGAGTTTGTTCACCACAGTCCCTGATGATCCGCTCGGTGGCTTCCAGGCCATCCATCGCCGGCATACGGATATCCATGAGCACGACATCGGGCCGATGCTCTCGGACTGCAGCAATGGCCTCCAAGCCCGTACCGGCTTCCGCAACAACATCGATATCGGGCTGATAACCCAACATCATGGCGAAGCCACGACGAACCAGCGTCTGATCATCGACAACAACAACGCTGAGTGTCATCCCGCACTCTCCCTCAGTGGCAAATAGGCGCGAACTTCAAAGCCCCCCTGGGACTTCGGCTCGGCTGTCATCCACCCGCCCAATGAGCTCACACGTTCGCGCATGCCAACGATGCCATAGCCGCGACGGGTGGTCTCGTGAGAGCCGCGTCCATTGTCACGCACCACCAGCTCGATGCCCTGCTCGCCAGCTTCGAGCACCACGCTTGCGGCAACGCCGTCTCCTGCGTGTTTGAGCACATTGGTCAACGCCTCCTGCACAAGGCGATACAGGGTCAGATCGACCCGCGACGGCATGCCTGCAAACTCACCAGACATCTTTAGCTCAACATCGAGCCCGGCTGCGGCGACCGACGCGACCAACTTTTCGATGTCCGCGGACCCAGGTTGCGGCGTCAACTCAGGGTCCTGCTGATCGGTGCGCAGTACGTTCAACAGATGGCGCATTTCGCTGAGCGCCTGGCGGCCGGCGTGCTCGACCGCTGTCATCGACTCAATAGCCGCATCAATATCAGATCGGGCCACCACTTTGGCGGCACCGGCCTGCACGGTCATCAAACTGAGTTGATGGGCGACAATGTCATGCAATTCCCTGGCAATGCGACTGCGCTCCTCTGTCACCGCCTGCTCCGCCTCCAGGTGTCGACGCGCGTCCAGTGCCCGCGCCCGCTCTTCCAAGACACGCAGGTAGCGATGTCGAAACCGCAACCGGCGACCGATATACCAGATCGCCAGCGCTACCATCAGCTGGAACAGACCTGCAAAACCGCCGCTTCCGATCCAGAACACGCTGATACTCAGTACACCCAGAAACAACAGCATGGCCAGTAAACTGACCTGATCATCTGCAGCGTGGCGCCCCAGGGTGTACAGGGACACAAGCACCGCAACCATGCCCTGACCCATAGGTCCCAGCAAAGTCACCGCGATGCAGCAGGTGATCAGCAAATGCACACCGACCGGGTAGCGCCGCCGCCACAGCAAACAAACACTGGCAATGACTACCATCGCCATCATGAGCGCCCGCATTGAACTGCTCAGATCAGGAATCGCTTCTCGATTGCCTGACCAGAGAGCCATGGTCATCAAGAACACCACAAGGCTGATCAACAGGTCTGTCGCCACAGTCACACTGCGGGTCAAACGCGGATGCCGAGCCCAGAATCGCGCCAGGCTGCTCTGATCTTCAACAAAATCACTCACATCTGCTGAGCTTGGTATCGGGCGCATCGCTACTTTCCTGTCCGCTGCCAATAAACCACTTTAGGCGAGGCCGAAGCCATGGGTCATCAACCCTCGGGCTGAATGATCCCGGCCTCGGTCTCCACCTTTTGGGGGAGACATCCACCCTACTCACGGCCGATGTGCCGAGCCACCCGCCGGCGGAAACTGCCCAGCATCCAGCGTCCGAGGAACATCGCCATGAGCCATATCGCCACCCTGTTCACCCACACCCACCCAGCGGGAGACTGCACTGCGCGGCAGGCCGTAAATCTGTCAGTCAAATCCTGGTTTGCCATCGCCACGCTGGGCCACGCGATCTTCGTGGGCTACATCTTGGCAGTGTTTTACCCGCCTATCGCGGCACAGGGTGCAGCAGGTTTAGCGGGGCTGCACTTACCTTCGGGCTTTCGTGAGGGTGACCTCTGGGGAAACCTCGCCGCTGTCAGCCATGTACTGATTGCGGTGATTGTCATCGGAGGTGGCCCGTTGCAACTGATGCCAGGTCTGCGAATTCGCTTCCCGAGATTTCATCGGATGTTGGGTCGCAGCTATTTGTTCGCGGCGATGATCAGCGCCACTGGCGGGCTGTTCATGGTTTGGACCCGAGGTACCGTCGGCGGGCTGGTAGGGCATGTTGCCATCACCGGTGATGGCGTTCTTATCCTGATCTTTGGCGGGATGGCGCTCTACCACGCCCTGCGGGGACAGATAGCCGCACATCGGCAGTGGGCCCTGCGCCTTTTCGTGGCGGCGAGTGCCGTCTGGTTTTTCCGTGTCGGATTCATGGGCTGGATGACGCTGACACAGGGCGCCGGTATGGAACTCGTGACCTTTACCGGGCCGGCGCTCACAGTGCTGTTCTTTGGCCAGTACCTGCTCCCGCTGTTCATGCTGGAGTGGTATTTCCGCTTGCAGCGTCAGGTGGGGCCAGCAGAGCAGTGGATGTTCACCGTGGTCTTGGCTGCCCTTACTCTTTATATGGGTGTGGGTATCTGGGGTGCCACGACCGGCATGTGGTTGCCACGCATCTAAACGCTTTCGTGCGACGGACCCCAGCGTGTTAGCTTGATCCACATCAGTTATTCGGTGGAGTCCTACCATGGCAATTCGCAACGCGCTCGCAATGGCAGCTGGTCTGGTGCTGCTCACCCACTCGCTGCTCAGCCAGGCTTTCGATC
>CAYZWL010000105.1:0-1190 GCA_964482195.1 uncultured Alteromonadaceae bacterium
CGAGTTGATTCGATGATCCTGTCGATAGTTGAAGAGAGCTCAGTTTGCTGCTGACGAAAATCACTGACCGTCTGCACCGTGGCAAGCAGCATGCCTAAACACAATAGTAAGGACATGCTTCGAACAGTCAGTACGACGCTGAGTCTGGAATAGCCCGGAGTTTGAGACATGATCATAGCTCGGCACCTTCTGAGCACGGCCTCTCTTCTGCTGCGCATACGTTAGTAAAAAGTAACAGGCGACACCAGCTTTACTCAGCGCTTCGCTAAATCGGCAGAATGAAGATGTCCGTTAGTGAGTAGCGATGCTTGCCTGTTCCACCAGCGCTTGTAGCTCCGCTATGACAGTTCCTGGATGCTGCAGAAAAAACATATGGTCTAGCTCATACAGCACTTTGACTTGGCTTTTCGATGAGACTTCCGCGAGCCGACTGCAATAGCTGAGCCAGGCTTTATTGTGGATTGCATATGGGTAGTCTGGAGGTGCTTCTTCGGGTTTTAACGAGTTGGCGCAAACCAGGCACCTCACCGGGAAATCGCGTTTCTGAGCGTCGAGCAAAAAGGCATCGTTTTCTGCGTAGGTGTTGGTTTCTCGATGCATGGTCTTGAAAAACTGACCGGATGAGGATGCGCGTGCAATCCACTGCCATTGAGCGTCAGTTTCACACCAGTCAGGCCTGGGAGGTGGAGAGAGGAAGTTGGCCGCAGCAAATACACCGGCACGGCCTAGCAGTAGCATCATGGCGTCCATCCATGTGCCAGCGCCAAGCCCGTGCTCTTCCTCCCATTGGCCAAACGACTCGTGCCAACCATCGACAAATAAAACTGCCGTCACTCGGTTGGGGAACATCTTTGCAAACGCACGTACTACAGAGGCACTGAAGGAGTGTGCTACGAGAATTGCCTTGTCTACGCCAAGCCCCTCGAAGCAATGGTTGAGCTCAGTACTCATCGAATCCAGATTTCGCGGGGCGCGTGTTGGTGCGCTACGACCCAAGCCATGTCTGTCGTAAGCAATGCCCCGGAAGATATTTGGGAGTCGCTGCAACACAGGCCGCCAGTGGTCACTCCAGCAACCTGCGCCCGCGGCAAAAAACACTGGGATATCGCCCCCGCTGGTGACTTGGAGGTGCATCTCAGTGCCATTGCATTTTAGGAAATGGGATTCAATCGTTCGCGTCAATTGAGTCA
>CAYZWL010000105.1:1290-3790 GCA_964482195.1 uncultured Alteromonadaceae bacterium
TGGAACGCTGGAAGGAACTTACGAACTATTAAGGGTCACTCTCATCTATAACGATGGTTTGCTGGTCGATAGCGCTGATCCGAGGCTCATCGTCAATGGCACGATGGAAATCTCTGCTGACACCTTGAGGCAAACGCTCAACATTGAGATAGATGGCCAGGGCGCTGGCGGTACCATTACAGCCGGTTACGACGATTTTGGTCATTATGTGATTAGTCGTAATCAGTCGACTGGAGGTATGGGGTTACTCGCGGTCGTAGAGCGTGGCGACAAATTTGTTACGGCGGTCAACGGGAACGTTTTCGGTGGCGACTACACCGAAATTAACTATTGGAAGCGCGTGACCGATGAGACCTCGGAACAGACCCATTCAACATCCTCTGTCAAACAGCTTTACGCGCCGATATCTGGCTTCCCTGGCGTACTCACTGGAGAGCTTTCAGCAAGTTCGGGGCTAAAGTGACGCCTTGATGCAGGATCCATTATGCCTGAACGCCGACGCGCCTACCTTGAGGCGCAAAGCTAAGGGCGGGGTCTGTCGAGTGGGGTGGGTTTCCCGGTAGGCGTGGCGCCATGCCCGGAAATCGCACCCATGTTTATGCTTGCGCCTCGGCCGCTTCCAACTCGTCCTGTTGCATCAGCCACTGCTCTTCAGCCTCTGCCAGCGTTGCCTTGATTTCGCCTTCTGAGCGCACGAGTTCCGCAAGCTCCGTTTTGCGATCCCCTTCGTAGATCGCCGGGTCGGCAAGTGACTGCTGGATCGACGTCAATTGCGTCTGTAAGGCATCGATGTGGTTTTCCAGCTTCTCTAGCGCTTTCTTCAATGGGCGCAGCTTTGCCCGAGCTTCAGCCGCCAGCTGGCGTTGCTCCTTGCGGGTCGCAGTAGATCCAGACGCTGAGGCCGACTCGGTATTGGCCTTACCGTCCGCACTCAGTATCCACTGTTCGTAGGCATTGAGGTCGTCGTCATAGGGCGCCACTCGGCCATCGTGTACCAGCACCAACTGCTCCACCGAGTTGCGCAGTAAGTGCCGGTCGTGGCTGACCAGCACCAGCGCCCCCTCGTAGCCTTGCAGCGCCACCTCAAGCGCGTGACGCATATCGAGATCGAGATGGTTGGTCGGTTCATCCAACACCAACAAATTAGGGTCCTGCCAGACCACCATGGCCAGGGCCAGGCGCGCCTTCTCCCCGCCGGAAAAGTCTGCGATCGTGCCTGTCGCCGCGTCACCCCGAAAATTGAAGCCGCCCAGAAAATCCAGTAAATCCTGCTGTCGTTTTTCTGGCGTTAAGCGCTGCAAATGCAACAGTGGACTGGCCTCAAGGTCCAGAACCTCCAGCTGCTGCTGATCGAAGTAGCCGATACGCAAATGTGCACCTGACTGGCGGTTGCCCGACAAGGTGGGCAGTAAACCCGTCAGGCTCTTGAGCAGCGTCGACTTACCCGCACCATTCTTGCCTAGCAACCCAAGTCGATCGCCGGGGCGCAGGGTGATATCGACACGGTTGAGCACGGCTTTGTCTGCGTAGCCCAGCGACGCGCGGTCGAGCTGCAGCAGTGGGTCACTGGACTTACCCGGACTGGGGAATTGGAAGTGGAACGGTGAATCGACGTGGGCTGGTGCGACTTGCTGCATGCGCTCCAGCTCCTTGAGCCGGCTCTGAGCCTGTTTTGCTTTGGTGGCCTTGTAGCGAAACCGGCGCACGAAGTCCTCGATTTCGGCGACTCGCCGCTGTTGCTTCTCAAAAATGGCCTGCTGCTGGCTTAGCTGCTCTGCGCGCTGCCGTTCGTAGTCGGAGTAGCCGCCCCGATAAGTCGCCAGACGCCCATTCTCAATTTTGAGTGTCCGCTCACAGGTCGCGTCGATGAAGTCTCGATCGTGGGAGATCATCAGTAGCGTGCCCGGGTAGGCGCGCAACCAACCCTGGAGCCAAAGTGTGGCGTCCAAGTCCAGGTGGTTGGTGGGCTCGTCGAGCAACAGTAGGTCGGACGGCGTCATCAGCGCTTGGGCGAGATTGAGTCTGATCCGCCAGCCCCCGGAGAAGTCGCTCACACATTGCTCGGCCTGATCTGCGCTAAAACCCAGGCCGGTCAGTAAGCGCTCGGCTCGCCGGGGCGCTTCGTATCCCTGTTCGGCATCGAGCTGCTGATGCAAGCTCGCCGCCGTGTCGAAGTCTTGATTGGCCTCGGCTTTTGCAACCCGCGACAGCAGATCAAAGATGCGTCGATCTCCCGACAGGACGTAGTCACGCGCCGATTGCTGCCCTATTGGCGCTTCCTGGGCCATGTGCGCGGTGCGCATGGCTGACAGGCCGCGAATTTCGCCCTGATCCGGCGGCAACGTGCCCAACAACATAGCGAACAGACTGGATTTGCCGCAGCCGTTGGCACCAATCAACGCAATTTTCTGGCCGGGTTGCAGCGTCGCAGTGGCACCCTCCAAAAGCAGCTTGGCGCCACGCCTGAGGGCGATGTCTTCAAAAATGATCAACGGGAGAC
>CAYZWL010000106.1:0-3788 GCA_964482195.1 uncultured Alteromonadaceae bacterium
CGCTGAGCCATACATGTTGGTCGAACCGTTCGGGGTGCTGGCCGATGAGATTGAGGACATTACTGTTGATGCCAACGGCACGGTGCTGGCCTTGGTGCCCGGGGCCGACCGTATATACCGACGCCTTGCCAATGGCGACACCGACGCCCTGATGTTGCCTGCGGATTTGGCGGGCAAGTCACTGGCGACCTTCACAGCCGCAGGGCAATCAACGACTTTGGTGTTCGACGAAGACAGCGGCGAGCTCTGGCAGCACACCGAGGCCAGTGCACCGACTGTCGATGCTGCCGAGGATGCGGCCCAACCTCGTAAAGCGGTGTTTGCAGTTAGTCAGACCGACCCGGTCAGCCGCTACGGGGATGCCGCAGACGACCCCGCCATTCTCGTCGATGCCAGCCTACCCACCGGTGGGCTGATCCTGGGTACCGACAAACGCGCGGGGCTTGGGGTGTACTCGCTGGATGGGCAGTTGCAGCAGTTCCTGCCAGTTGGTCGGGTAAACAATGTGGACTTGGTGCCCGGGGTCGCGCTGGGTGGTGTTGCGCGCACCATGGTTGCTGCGAGCAACCGCTCCAATCAGGCCATCAGCCTGTTCGAGGCGCAGGGCGGCTCGGTGCATCACCTGGGCGACTTTGCTACGGGTCTTAACGATGTGTACGGCCTGTGCATGTACCACTCATCGACGGGGCTGTATGTCTTTATCAATGGCACCAGTGGCATCTACGAACAGCACCGGGTCGATTGGGAAACCGATGGGCCCTCCACAACCCTGGTGCGCAGCTTTGCGCTACCCAGCCAGCCTGAGGGCTGTGTCGTCGACACGCGCACCCAACAGCTCTACATGGGTGAGGAGGCCGAGGGCGTGTGGGTCGTGGATGCCGAGCCGGTTGCAGCTGAGCCCGCGCTGGTCATCCGGGTAGGCGGAGCGCTCACGGCGGATGTCGAAGGCATGGACATCTATCAGACCGACACCCAGTCGCTGCTGGTGGTCTCCAGCCAGGGCAGCGACAGCTACGCGGTATATGACCTTCGTAACAACTATCAACTGATGGCCGACTTTGCCGTGGTCGCCAACCTGGAGCGCGGCGTTGACGGCGTTTCCGAAACCGATGGTCTGGCCGTCACGTCAGCGCCACTGCCCGGCTACCCTGCGGGCTTGTTGGTAGTGCAGGATGGCCGCAACCGCATGCCCAATGCGCCCCAGAACTTTAAGTTGATCGACTGGCGGCAGGTGCCTGTACCGCAGCGCGCGTCTTCGCAATGACCAGCGTGTCATCACAAAACAGTCATATAAATTACGCGTTTTTGTCACACACCTAGACAAGGCTACGGGCTCCCACGATTTAGGAGTCCATCATGCGTTTTTCCGTGTCTCAACTGGCAGTAGCGGTATCTGCTGCGAGTCTGGCCAATGTTTCTGTTGCTCAACAAGACGTGCTCGAAGAAGTCTTGGTGTACGGCCAGGTCAGCGCGACCAAATCTGCCATTCAGCAGCAGCGTGATGCACGCGGTGTCTCGTCAGTACTGGACCTGGAGAAGGTCGGTAACTTCCCCGACCAGAACATGGCCGAGGCCATTGGTCGTCTCTCTGGCGTGGGTATCGTGCTCGACCAGGGCGAGGGTCGTTACATCACGGTGCGTGGTCTGGGCGAGAACTACAACCAGGTCCAGATCAACGGTGCCAACCTGCCGACCCCGGAAGACAACTCACGGGCGCTGCCGCTGGATGTGCTGCCCAATGACATCATCGCCAGTGTCGAGATCACCAAGACCCTGCTGCCCGAGAACGACGCAAACTCGCTGGGCGGTAACATCGATATCAAGTCCCTGTCTGCTTTTGACCGCTCCGGTGCCACCTTCCGTGTCACCGGTGAGGGGTACTACAACGCACTGAACGAACAATGGAGCCCCAAGGCGGGTGTCACTGCCACCAACACTTTTGCGCTGGGTGATGCCTCCGAGGACAACTTCGGCATTGCGTTTACGGCCTCATTCTTTGACCGCGAGCTCGCCAACGACAACAGCGAGACGGGCGGTGGCTGGAGCGCCGATGATGACGGCAACGTGCTCGGCACCACCGATCTCGAGCAGCGCGATTACGTCGTTACCCGTGACCGAATCGGTCTGGGTCTGAACCTCGACTACATCGTCAACGACAGCACCAGTCTCTACCTGCGCAACCTGTACTCGGAGTTTGGTGACGAAGAAGTGCGCAACGCCACCATCATCGAGTGGGACGACCCCCAGCTTCAGGGCGCGGCGCCGGGTGCGGCCACCGTGCAGAAAGAAGGCAAGTACCGCGAAGAGACCCAGACCATCAGCTCAACGCTGTTTGGTGGTCAGACCACAACCGACAACTGGCTGTTCGAGTATCAGGCGGGTTACAGCACCGCCAGCGAAGAGCAGGCGCTGTCGATCGATGGCGGCCCGGTCTTCGAGTTCGACGGTGACATTGAGCTCGGCATCGCCGGGGTTCAATCCTTGCGCGTGATTGCGCCGGCGGCGTTTGATGACCCCGCCAGCTACGAACTCGATGAGGTCGAGCTCGTCACGGTCGACTACGACGACGAAGTCGTCTCCTTCCAGTTTGATGCAAGCCGCGAGCTCACCCTGTTCGGTGCCGACTCGGAACTCAAGCTGGGCTTTAAGACCAACCTGCGCGAGAAGACCACCGAAGAAGAAGTGTTTGAGTCCGATGGCGGTGATCTGGAGAGCAACTTCGCTGCCTGGTCATCATCGGTTGATTACACCATTGACCCGGCCATCAGCATTGGTGTGAACGGCCCCGCCTTCAGCCGTGCCATTCTGGCCCAGTCGGCGAGCTTCGAGCGTGTGCTGGACGATTCCGTGCTGGCAGATACCAACATTGAAGAGAACATCTACGCTGGCTACTTGCAGCTGACCCAACAGTTCGGTGACTTGTCGCTGACCTACGGTGTTCGCGTGGAAGCGACAGAGGTCGATGCCAACGGCTTTGAGTTCTTCGAGAATGAAGAAACCGAAGAGGTCACCGTGACCGCTACGCAAACCAGCAACGATTACAGCAATGTCTTCCCGTCGCTCACGGCCAAGTGGCAGCCGGCCGACGACTGGGTCGTTCGTGGCGCGCTCGGCACCTCCATGGCCCGGCCCACCTTTGAGCAGATTGCGCCGGGCGCATCGCGCACTGATAACCCCGGTGATGACGAGTTCAGCATCGCCACCGGCAACGCCAATCTGGATCCGCTGCGTTCGGTGAACTTCGACCTGATGGCCGAGTACTACCCCAACGCCAACGGCGTGTTGTCGGCGGGGCTTTTCTACAAGGACATCTCAGACTTCATCTATGAGGCTGAAATCGACGGTGCCGCGATTGGCTTCGATGGTTTTGAGGTGGAGACCTTCCTCAACGCGGACGAGGCCTATATTGCCGGTGTCGAGTTCAACGCCGTCTACACCTGGAACTCAGGTTTCCTGGTGAATGCGAACCTGACCTTCGTCGACGCAGAGACCACCATCGAGTTCGACGGCGGTGAGCGCGACATCATGCTGCCCAACCAGGCGGAAGCTGTCGGCAACCTCACCGTGGGCTATGAGAACGACTGGCTGTCGCTGCGTGCTGCGGTGAACTATCGCTCCAAGGCGTTCATCGAAGCGGGTGATCTCGAAGACCCCTTTGAAGACGTCTACGAAGACGACCGCACCAACGTGCAGTTGAGCGGCTACTTCAATGCCACCGATGACCTGCAGCTGTTCGTCAAGGTTCAGAACCTGACCGATGAGCCGTACTACGCATACCAGTCCCGTCG
>CAYZWL010000107.1:0-3783 GCA_964482195.1 uncultured Alteromonadaceae bacterium
CGTCGCCGCGAGTTTGGTACCACGTACTCGCTGCAGTTCGAAGGTAGCTTCTGAGTCTTCCGCTCGTAGGGGGAAGTCACCCAAACAACTTCCCCGATACAACAGACTCAAAGAGGATCACTCGTCCCAGGTTGGGTACTTCTCGCGCATCTCCGCAAGGCCCAAGCGCACAATGTCCGCCAGCACCTCCATGTCCACATCCGCCAACTTATTGACGTACAGGCAGCTCTTTCCCAGCTTGTGTTTTCCGAGACGGCTGAGTGGCTCAGCAAGATCGGCGTAACCCGGCATGATGTAGAGCACCAGTGACGTCTTGCGTGGGCTGAAGCCCGTCAAGAACATCTCACCCGAGCGGCCGCTATCGTAGGTATAGGCGTAACGACCGTACCCGATCATCGACGGGCCCCACATTTTCGGCTGCAAACCTGTGACCTCTGGGAACCACCGCAAGAGTGTCAAGCCATCCGCCTTGCGTTGCGGCGGGGTTACCGTTTCGAGGAAAGTCTCGGGGGCTACCTTAGTGGGTTGGGTCTTGTTCTCGCGACTGGCCATGCCTACCTCCCGGTGAACACTGGATGTTTGAAAACATACGCTCACTGTCGAACCGAGAACAGCACCTCGTTTCGGTGCTATGTTGGCAATCACACCGTCAGGAACACAGCGTCATGCCAACAGCCGATCAATTCTTTGACTGGGCCGGTCAAGCCGCCATGCTGGGCTGGATCGTGCTGATTTTTCTACCGCGCAGCCTGCCCTGGCTGCTGGCAGTGCCCCGCTATCTCATCCCGTTCGGGCTATCGCTGCTTTACGCCGGTCTCGCCATGACCCACTTCTTCACTGTCGAAGGCGGGGGCTACAGCTCTCTAGACCAAGTCGCGGCGTTGCTCTCGAAGCGAGAGATGCTACTGGCAGGCTGGGTGCACTACCTGGCTTTTGACCTGTTCATCGGCGGCTGGATCGCCGTGAAGGCTGACGAACTCGGGCTCAACCGGGTCGTGCAGGCGCCGATTTTAGTAGCAACCTTCATGTTCGGGCCCATCGGTCTCGCCATTTTCCTGGCGATCCGAGGCGCGACCGAAGGCCGCTCGGTGCGGGGGCTCGCACCGACCTCGTGAATACCCACACGCAGCCGCATCGAGGCGGGGCACCATTGGCGCTCGACGACGATCATGTCACGCGGTTGCATGTCGCGCTGGCTCTCTTTCTGGCGGCCAGTCTTGTGGTGTTCTTGCCAGCGACGCTGATGGATTCCCGGGTGGTGGACCATGCCCAGGTGTGGATAAAACCGCAGAAGTTCAATCTGTCGCTCGCGGTTCACTTCCTGACGCTGGCGCTGCTCGCACAGTTGTTGCCGCGAGAGACACGTTCCGGTCCGGTACTGATGCTATTCAGCTATCTCGCAGCAGCGGCTCTGCTGCTGGAGTACCTTTATATCTCGGTGCAGGCTGGCAGGGCGCGACGCTCCCATTTCAACTACGACAGCGATTTCGAGTCGATGATGTATGCCGCGATGGGCATTGGCGCTGTGCTGCTGGTCACGGTGGCCTTGGTGATGGCCATTCAACTGTGGCGTCGCGGCGTACGGACACACCGTGGCCTCTGGTTGGGCGCTGTTCTCGGACTTGGTATCGGCTCGCTGCTGACGCTGCTGTTTGCCAGTTACATGTCGAGTACCGGGCGCTACGTAGGCGGTCCGCTCGAGGGCGGCGGCGCAGTGGTGCCCCTAGTGGGCTGGAGCCGCGAGTACGGGGATTTGCGTCCAGCGCATTTTGTGAGCCTGCACCTGATGCAAACCCTACCCCTGATGGGATGGTTCGCTGACCGCCAGCGCTGGCCGGCCAAGTCACTGGTGGTGGGCTTGGCAGCGGCGCAGATTGCACTGGCTACTTTCCTGTTCATTCAGGCGCGATCGGGTCAGCCGTTCTGGCCCGTTTAAACCCAGGGTTGCGCAGCACCCTCAAGCGACGTGGGTGTCTCTCCCACCAAGCACCGTCCGCAAGACCGCAATGTCCTTGATGCGATCCGGATCGGTGTCCCGAGGGTCAGCGTCCAGAATCACGTAGTCCGCCAGCTTGCCCGGCGTCAACGAGCCCTTGTCCTGCTCCTCGAACGAGGCGTACGCCCCATGCACTGTGCAGATGCGCAGCGCCTCTTCAACACTGACACGCTGACTGCCACCCCACACCCGGCCCTGCAGATCCTTGCGAGTGACCATGCTCTGGATCGCCATCATGGGTTCATACGGCCCAGGGGTGAAATCTGAGGCCGGCGCCACCGGGATGTCGTAGTCTAGAAAACTGCGGTGCGCGAACATGTGCTCCATTTTTTCGGGGCCGTAGTCGACCCATTTGTTGCCGTGGTAATGGGCGTAGGTATAGAAAGGTGTCGGCACGACACCTGCGTGACGAATTCGGCGCAGCAGCTCATCATTGACCAGCGAGCAATGTTCTATGCGATATCGGGGGTTGGGGCCCTCGTGGTCCGCGAGCACTTTCTCGTAAGCCGTCAGCACTCGATCAATCGCCACATCGCCATTGGCATGGATGCCGATACGGAAATCGTGGGCATGGGCATCGTTAACCGCAGCTTGGATCTCCTCCGGACTCATGGTCAGGATGCCGTAATCGTCTGGCCGACCGGCATAAGGGGTACTCATACTCATCGTGCGTTCCGACGCTGAACCATCGGCTGAAAACTTCACCGCGCCGATACGCAACATGTCGTCACCAAAGCCCGAGCGAATTCCCGCGGTCTTCATCGCCTCATACATCTCGGTGTGGCCACCGGGCATAAACGCCAGTCGAAAATGCATGTCGTCGCGGGCGAGGGCATCTTGATAGGCCACGAAGTCAGCCTGCACACCAAAGGCGTCGGTGGTAGATGTGAGTCCGGCCGCCGCCATTTTGGCGGATGTCAGTGCGACCGATTCACGCCGTACCCGGCGGTCGATCACCGGCCATTCCCCCGCACTGCGGATACGATCCAGCGCATGCTCTGCGACCTTACCGGTCAGCTCACCGTTTTCACGATAAAACTTGCCACCCTCGGGGTCGGGGGTCAGGGCCGTGACACCCGCCACTGCAAATCCTGCAGTATTTACCACGGCGGTGTGGCCACCGCGGTGCGCCACATACACCGGCTTATCGGGTACAGCCTCGTCGATATCGCGTCGCGTGAGCGGCCGCCCTTCACGGAACTTGGTGTCGTCATACATCACACCCATCACCCAGGTGCCGGGCGGGGTTTCCGCTGCCTTTTGCGCGAGCGCCTGCTGCACCTCCAGAATGGAACGCAGATTAACGTCGACCCCCACCGCCTCCTGGGCCAGCAACGGATGACTGTGGGCGTCAATAAAGCCGGGCGTGACCAATTTACCCTGGCCATCGATCTCGAGCGTTGCCGGCCCCATCAATGAACGAATGGCATCGGTACTGCCAACCGCGAGAATACGATGACCGCGAATGGCGATCGCCTCCGCCGTAGGCTGCCGGGGGTCCATGGTCAGCACCCGCGCACCCAGCACAACGCTGTCAGCTACCGGTCGCCGATCGTCGTCGGGCAAGGCTGCCCTAAGTTCGTGGGTTGTCAGTAGTGCCGCTGGCGTGGCGACCCCCGCAAACAACAGATGACGACGCTGGATCATGGCGCTTCCCTCAGCTCAAACGATGACTGTGATGCGCACCCTATCGCGAATAGCGCATGACTGGGGTGCCGGAAGGTGCTTTGAATCAGCGGGTGCTGGCATGCAGTGATTCGATGACCTGCTCAAACTCCTGCATGGTT
>CAYZWL010000108.1:0-2345 GCA_964482195.1 uncultured Alteromonadaceae bacterium
CTTTTCAGGGAGTCACACTCTTGGAATCTGCCCTTCGCTTCGCGCTCGCCACTCTGGTTGGCCTCTCGATCACACAACCCTCGTTCGCTGAAACCACCGACGACACCGACGGCGTACCCGGCCCCAACGAGGACCCCTTCATCTGGCTGGAAGAGGCGCGTAGCGACGAGGCGCTGGACTGGGTCAACAATGAAAACAAACGCACGCTGGGCGTGCTGGAAGCCGACCCGCGGTTTGAGGACATCAAGGCCGAGGCACTGGCCATCTACGACAGCGAAGATCGGATTCCCTACATCAGCTTCCGGCCCGATGGTCTCTACAACTTTTGGCAAGACAAGCAGAACCCCAAGGGCGTGCTGCGCCGCACCACTATCAAGAGCTACAGCAGCGAACAACCCGAATGGGAAACGGTGCTCGACATCGACGCGCTGGCCGCTGAAGAAGACAAAGCCTGGGTTTACAAAGGTTCTTCCTGCCTCGCACCAGAACAGGAGCGCTGCATCATCTATCTGTCTGATGGCGGCGAAGATGCCACCATCGGCAGGGAGTTCGACACCTCGATCAAACAGTTCATCGAGGATGGCTTCATTCTGGAGGAAAAGAGCCAGGGCGGCGCGAGCTGGGTCGATATCGACACATTGATGGTCAGCCGTGACTTTGGGGAAGGCACACTGACCGAGAGCGAATATCCGTTTACCACTCGCGTCTGGAAACGCGGCACACCGCTCTCCGAAGCCAAGGAGGTCTTCCGCGGTGAACCCAGCGACGTCTCCGCGGGCGCGTACATGCTGCGCGACGCCAAGGATGAAATCCACGCGACACTGGCCTATCGCGGCATCAGCTTCCACGAGCGTGAGTACTTCTGGCTCAACCCCGAGAACTACGAGTGGGTGAAGCTGGAGATGCCGAAAAAGGCGAACCCTTGGGGCATCGTCGACGGCCATGTGCTCTATTCGACAGACGTCGACTGGACGGTCGATGGCCAGACCTTCCCCGCCGATAGCCTGATTGCGATGGATCTTGAGGCCTGGAAGGCCAACCCCAACGCCGCAAAGAAAACGCTGGTGTGGGCACCGGGTGACCGCCAGACCAAGCGCGGCGGCGCCATCACTGCCGGGGCACTCTATGTGGGGCTGCTCGACAATGTGGTTGGCAAGGTGCTGAAGTTCAATTTCGCCGATGGCGTCTGGGCCAGCGAGCAGGTGGCGCTGCCAGATAACGCGACCGTGTCCATTTCAGCGAGCTCTGACAAGACCGAGCAGATCACCTTCACGGTCACCGACTTCCTGAACCCCACAACGCTCTACTACGCCGACGGCAGCGGTGACCCCAGTGTGCTCAAGAATAGTCCTGCGCGCTTCGATGCCAGCGGCATGTCCGTCGAGCAACACGAGGCCACCAGTAAGGACGGCACCAAGGTGCCTTACTTCATTGTGAAGCCCAAGGGCATGGAGATGGGTGGCGATACAGCCGTCCTGATGGGCGGCTATGGTGGCTTCCAGGTCCCCCGCCTGCCACGCTACCTCGGCACCACTGGCAAGATCTGGCTCAGCCGGGGCGGGGCCTACGTACTGGCCAACATCCGGGGTGGCGGCGAGTTTGGTCCCAACTGGCACCAGGGCGCCATCCGCGAGAACAAACAACGCACCTGGGATGATTTCATCGCCGTCGGTGAAGACCTGGTGAAACGCGGTTTCACCTCGCCCGAGCACCTGGGCATTCAAGGTGGCTCGCAAGGTGGTCTGCTGGTGGGCACGGCGTTTACCCAGCGCCCAGACCTGTTTGGTGCCGCGATCGTGCAGATCCCCCTGTTCGACATGCTGCGCTACCACTTGATCGGGCGTGGCGCGTCCTGGATCGGTGAATATGGTGACCCGCGCATTCCCGAGCAGCGCGCCTGGATTGAGGGCTACTCGCCGTACCAGAAGATCGTCAAGGACGCGGACTACCCCACACCCTTCCTGTGGGCCTCGACTGCAGATGACCGCACCCACCCCGCCCATGCGCGCAAGGGCGCGGCCAAGCTCAAGTCACTTGGCCACGATTACTTCTACTTTGAAGACACCGTGGGCGGGCACTCGGGTGGCGTCGACAACGAGCAACGCGCCAAAATTCAGGCACTGCAGTTTGTTTATTTGATGCGTCAGCTGATGGACTCCCCGGACACAAGCACAGGTGGCCACTAAGCCTGCAGTCGCACCACCGCGTTCAAATAGACCTATCCAGCTGGCGGGCTGAGCCGTCAGCTGGCCCCGTGAGCAACAAGGGAATAAGCCCCGCAATGGCCAAGCACCCAAAGATCCTCCTCGCCAGATCGGTCTATGGCGCGCCGGCCTTCAACGGAC
>CAYZWL010000108.1:2445-3511 GCA_964482195.1 uncultured Alteromonadaceae bacterium
GACGCCCTCCAGGCATATAGCGGCTGTCCGTGGATTTGGAACGAAGGCGAAATCGATTCCCGCCACTTCCCCGTCGATGCGCAGGACTTAGCGCCCTGGTTCGATAGGGCGGACGCCAACGCCCAGGTTGCTGACATTGCCAGCCGCGCCGGTTTCGACGGCGAGCACGAGACTGCGCTCCAGGATTTTGTACAAAACGGCTACTGCGTGCTGCCGTTCCGGGCCGATAGCGCATCGGTGGATGCCCTAAACGGTGACCTGGATCGGATGTGCGAACGCGGTGAGATTCAGGTTCGTGACGGTGCTGACCACCGACTCGAATTCATGCACAAGAAGAGCCGCGCTGCGAACGCAATCTGGAAAGACCCACGCATTCTCAGGTTCCTCTCCGCCGTGTTTCAAGAGCGCCCACTTCCCTGCCAAACCCTGGTGTTCCTGCGTGGCAGTGAACAGGCCACTCACCAGGACACAATCCACCTCACCCCCTTCCCCGCAGGCTACATGTGTGGCGTGTGGATTGCCCTTGAGGACATCACCGCCGACTCGGGGCCGCTCGTCGTCCTGCCCGGCAGCCATCGCGCGCCCCGCCTCTACACCGCCAGTGTGGGCATGAGTAAGGTGCGCGACGCGAACTGGCAAGAATATTCCGACAAGTTCATACCCGAGCTTGCGCGCACGCTGAGCGGCGGCGGTTACACCGAGGAAGTCTACCTACCCAAGAAGGGCGACATCCTCGTCTGGCACGAGAATCTGGCCCACGGCGGTTCCGCTCGAAAACTCAACGGCGCTTCACGTCGATCCATGGTCAGTCACTACTTCAGTGAGGGCTCGGCGCATTGGTACGACGCCACAGGCCGCGCCAGTGGTCTGCTCGACGACTCGGGTGGCAGTACCCAGGCCCAGATCTACGCAAAGCTGCGCATTGCCAATGCCCTGGTCAGAGGCCGGGTCCTCGGGGGCATTGGGCGCAGGCTCCGGGGTTGGCTCGCGGGTTAAGCCCCTCATTCCACCCCCTTGATCCTCCCAACCCCGCTCCGCCACACTGCGAGTCAATAACAACAAACCA
>CAYZWL010000109.1:0-1273 GCA_964482195.1 uncultured Alteromonadaceae bacterium
CGACGGTCAACTGGGACCCGGTTGACCAGACCGTGCTCGCCAACGAGCAGGTGATTGATGGCCGCGGATGGCGCTCAGGCGCCGTCATCGAACGGCGGGAAATTCCCCAGTGGTTCCTCAAAATCACCGACTACGCCGATGAGTTGCTGGCCGATCTCGACAAGCTCGACGGCTGGCCGGAACAGGTGCGCACCATGCAGCGCAACTGGATTGGCAAGAGCCGGGGGGTTGAACTGTCTTTCGGGCTTGAGTCGCCCATCGCATCGCTCGACAAAATCGACGTCTACACCACACGACCGGACACGCTTTACGGTGTGACCTACCTGAGCCTCGCCGCAGAACATCCCATCAGCCTGGCGCTGGCAGCAGACAACCCGGCGCTCGCGAGCTTCATCGAGGCGTGCAAAAAATCCTCGGTGTCAGAGGCTGACATGTCCCAGGCCGAGAAGCGCGGCCTGGACACCGGCCTCACCGCCATACACCCCCTAACCGGAGAGCCAGTGCCGGTTTGGGTCGCCAACTACGTGTTGATGGACTACGGATCCGGTGCTGTCATGGCAGTACCCGCCCATGATGAGCGCGATTACAGCTTTGCGCAGTCCTATGACCTGCCGATCAAAAGCGTTATTTGTGATGACACCGGTCAGGCCGCCGACGTCAGCGCGGCGGCCTACACAGACAAAGGGCCGCTCGCCAACTCTGCGAGTTTTACAGGCCTCGATTTCGACGCTGCCTTCGACGGCATTGCCGCGGCACTGGCGGAACAAGGCATGGGTAAAGTCACGGAGCAGTTCCGTTTGCGCGACTGGGGCGTCTCCCGGCAACGCTATTGGGGAACTCCAATCCCCATGCTCAATCTCCCCGATGGAGGTGAACTGCCAATCCCGGCGGATCGATTGCCGGCGCTGCTGCCCGAGGATGTGGTCATGGATGGTGTGACATCGCCGCTCAAGGCCGACCCGGAATGGCGCAAGTTTGAGATGGACGGCGTTGCCTGCGAGCGCGAGACCGATACCTTCGACACGTTTATGGAGTCGTCCTGGTATTACGCACGCTTCACCTGCCCCGACTTTGAGGGCGGCATGTTGGATCCCGATGAAGCCAACTACTGGCTGCCAGTTGATCAGTACGTGGGTGGTATCGAGCACGCTATTCTGCATTTGCTCTACGCGCGCTTCTTCCACAAATTGATGCGCGACGAAGGCCTGCTGGAGTCAGACGAGCCCTTTGTGCGGCTGCTGACCCAGGGCATGGTGCTGAAGGATGGCGCCAA
>CAYZWL010000109.1:1373-3160 GCA_964482195.1 uncultured Alteromonadaceae bacterium
GAGGCGTTGCGCAGCGCGCTACTGATGCTCAACCCCATCGTGCCCCACATCACCTACCGCTTATGGCACCTGTTGATGGGCGACGACATCATCGACGCGCCCTGGCCGTCGACCGATGAGAGTGCTCTGGTGCGCGACGAGCTTGAAATCGTGGTCCAGGTTAATGGCAAGGTTCGCGCCAAAATGTCCGTGCCCGCCAATGCCGACAAGGCATCGCTTGAAGCGCTCGCGCTGGGTCAGGAGAACGTGCAGCGGTTTATCGAAGGCGCCACCGTGCGCAAAGTGATCGTGGTACCCGGCAAGCTGGTTAACGTGGTGGCGAACTAAGGTGACTCACGACCTGCGTCAGATCGCCGTCATGTTTATGCTCGGCGCATTTCTCACCGCTTGCGGCTTTCAGCTCAAGGGCAGCCAAGGTCTTGGCGGCAGCTCCCTCGCCGGGGTCAGTGTGGCGGTGATCTCCAGCAATCCAAACGGTGAACTCACGGGTGCATTGATCCAGTCACTGCGCCAGTCGGGCGCCGTTCTGGTACAGCGGGGCGAAGCGGAGATATTCCTGCGCATCGGCGATGAACAGTTCGCGCGTCGTAACCTGGCGCTCACCGCCCAGGCGCGAGCCGCCGAGGTTGAATTGACCGTGGCAACCCGCTTCTCGGTGCGCCGGGGAGACCGGGTATTGGTTGCGGACACTGACGCTTCCGTCATTCGAAACATGCTCGACGACCCGGGCAACGTGGTGGGAAAGACGGAAGAAATGCGGTTGCTACGTGAAGAGATGCGCCAGGACGTGGCCGACCAGATCGTTCGTCGCACCAGCCGCAGTCTGGATCTCTGATGCAGCTTCGGGGTGACAGGCTCGCTGGGCACCTCTCCCAGCAATTGGCACCCTGTTACCTTGTGGCCGGGGACGAGCCGCTACTCGTTCAGGAAGCGGCGGACCAGATCCGGGCCGCGGCGCGGGCAGCGGGCTGCAATGAGCGCGAGCGGATTGCCATCGACAGCAAGGATGACTGGCTGGCGTTACATCAGGCGGGCGGTAGCCTGTCGCTCTTCGCCGACAAACGGCTCATTGAAGTTCACATTCCCAACGGCAAACCCGGCGCTGATGGCTCAAAAGCTCTGCAGGAGTATCTTGCGGGTGAACCCGACGACATTCTGCTGATCGTCTCCGGCAAAATCGACAAAGCCTCCCAGCGCGCCAAGTGGTTCACTGCGCTCGATCAGCGCGGTGTGGTACTGCTGATGTGGCCGATTAAACTCAATGAATTGCCTGGCTGGATCGACAACCGACTCAAACAAGCGGGACTCAGTGCCGACCGGGATGCCGTGCGGCTGCTCGCCGAGCGGGTCGAGGGCAATCTGCTGGCGGCGGCGCAGGAAGTCGAAAAACTGAAACTGCTCGCCCAGAATCAGCGCGTTACCCTGGAAACAGTCCGTGAAGCCGTTTCCGATAACGCTCGATTCAACCCCTTTGATTTGGTAGATGTCGCACTTGCCGGCGATGCCCGGCACGCGCTGCGAACCGCTCGCGGCCTGAGGGCCGAGGGCAGCGCAGCACCGGCCGTTCTCTGGGCACTGCACCGCGAGGTTCGCCTGCTGTCCCGACTGCATGCCGAAACCCAGCGCGGGGCCTCTGCACAGCAGGCTGCACAACAGGCTGGCGTCTGGCGCAATCGGGTCAACCTGGTGCTGGGCGCCTTGCAACGGCACAGCGGCGCCAGCCTGCAACGCCTCGAAACTTTAGCCTTGGCCGTCGATGGTGCCAGCAAAGGTTTCGCACCGGGGGA
>CAYZWL010000110.1:0-2747 GCA_964482195.1 uncultured Alteromonadaceae bacterium
AGCAGCTTGGCGCCACGCCTGAGGGCGATGTCTTCAAAAATGATCAACGGGAGACCCGAAAATTGCTTGTTGGGCCGGATTATACAAGCTGGGGCCGGTCAACTCAGGCGATTAGCAGGATGATGGTTGGAAGCGACCTTGGTGAGAACGGTGGGCCTATCAGGACCTGAATCTGGGCCCACCCGACTATGAAGGTGTGTAACACCGATTACCCGCGAACTTCGACGGTTGAACTAGTGCCTAATCCGCTGATCGACGCTGAGAGCGGGGCGTCTCCAAAAGAAAACTGCAAGACACATCGCCGCGATCACCACTTCGATGATCAGCGCGGTGACTACTTTGTCGGAGGGCATTCCATCGATCAGAATTCCCAACAGTCTTCCTGCTGCGAATGAGCTGAAGACGACAACACTCGCAGAGACCGCTAGTGGTCGCAGCGACGATTTGGCGATGCCTGCAAGCATCACCATTCCCAGTACCGCAAGGTTTAGGCCCGGTGCTCGCAGTTCACTGAGCATGTCAGCATTGCCTTCGAGTTTGATCCCATAGCTGGCGTAAAAGCTAGCCGGATCGATAGCGATGAAGACCCCGATCAGCATGGCGGTGACTCCGGCGATGGATAGTGTGGTTTTCTGAAGCTTGTTGAGTTTCATGATTTGTATCCCTCTTTAGTGATCTGGCGAATTAGTGAATCCACGCTCCGGCCTTGAAGGCTCGGCGAGCAAACGTGGCGAAATGGGTGGCTGGACGACCGAGTATCAGCTCAACATCAGAAGAGACTGGCTCGTTCCGCCCGTCGAAGGTCTCTTGAGCGATGTCGGTCACGATTCGTGCGTAGTCTTGGTCGGCAACCGAGTTCAGGACGTCAAAAAATTCATCGAACGAAATCGGCTGATAGGTGATCTCTCGGTTGAGCTCTCTTGAGAGGATGTCAGTCATCTCTTCAAAACTCAGCGCTGCAGGGCCAGTCAGCTCTAGCGTTCTGTCGCCCGGAACGGCCATCAGCATCCGGCTGGCGACTTCGCAAAGGTCATCGAGATCGATAATTGGTTCTCTGACGTTGCCGCCGGGCATAGCGATAACGCGATCGATCACCCCCTCTAGCATCGCTCCTTCCGAGAAGTTCTGCGCAAACCAGGCACTACGGAGTACCGTTGTCGGGATGCCAGATCGGCGCACGACCGTCTCTGCATTGATCGCATGTGTCTCACCGCGCCCGACCAGCATGACGAGATGCTCGACGCCAGCTCGAGTCGCCGCATCAGTGAATGCATTTAGTGCTTTGGCGGTGCCGGGAAATGCGTAGTCGGGGTAGTAACAGATGTAGGAGGCGCGGCATCCTTGCAGAGCAGCTTGATAGGTCTCGGGTCTGCTCCAGTCAAATACCGGCTCGAAGCTCCTGCCTGCGCGACGTACTGCAGCACCACGAGCCTCGAGCTGTTGCGCAATGCGAGATCCGGTCTTACCGGTGGCGCCGGTAACGAGTATGGGTTCTTGGTTCACTGTGGTTCTCCCTTCGTTGGATGAACAACAGCTTAAAAATCAAGGGACACGCGTTGTTTGCAACCGGCGCCTAATTTTGTGCAGCAGACGCCATTGAGCGCTGGTCAGTGACTAACCCTTGACCGAGGCGCCCCTGAAGCTGGCCGGGGTCCGCCCTTCCCAGCGCCGAAAAGCACGGGCGAATGTACTCTGATCCGAGTAGCCACAGAGGAAAGAAATCTCGGCGAGACCGTAGCGGTCTTCGCGCAACAGGTGAACCGCAAGACCATGCCGGGCGCGCTCGACGAGCTCAGCGTAAGAGCTTTGCTGCTCCGCAAGACGGCGCTGGAGTGTCCGGCTGCTCATGCCGAGCCGTTTAGCGATGACTTCGACTCTCGGCGGCCCCTCGCTAAGCGCGGTCTCGATAAGCCGTACTACTTGATCCTCCAGTGAGTGAGACTGTCTGTTCTCGGCGATTTCTACATCAAGATGCCGGTCGAAGAATTTGGATATCTCCAGATCACCTAGTGAGTTAGGCACTCTAAGGTCATCATTGTGGATCTCGATGCCGTTGCGATCGCGCGCGAAGCGTACGGGGCAGCGGAAGAACTCCTCCGCGAAAGTGATACTTTCAGGCGCGCTGTGGATGAATGACACCCGCGTGGGCGCAAACGTCGAAGCACCCACCTCGCGGCTCAGTGCCGTGGCGGCAGCAATAGCGATTTCGGAGGTCATGATCTCGCCAAGTCGGTTCGAGCGAGCGGCGGGTACCGTCATCCATGTTGTACGTGCGCCTGGTGTCACGGTGAAATTGGCCACGTTGGTGACTACCTTGCCATAGCGGGCTACACGCTGGACTGCGCTTCCGAGGTCAACTGATGACTTGAAGGCCAGCCCAAAAGCGCCGTAGTCATCACATCGCATGCTTGCCCCTACGCGGACGCCAATAGAGCGGCCGTCTTCGCAGACTTCAGCAATAGCCTCTAGAAGATCAAAAAATAGTTGGTCGTTGATCGAGGGCCGTGACCCGTATAGTTGCTCTGGGTCAAACGTCAGATTGTTGGAAAGCGTGGACTGCCAAGTCCGCGACTTTCCAGCGAGGCTCGATGCAAGCTCTAGAGCCCTTGTGGCAAATACCGATGCGATATAACCCATGGGAGGCCGGCTGGAGTTTCTATTCGCTGATCATAGCGACCGACCAAGCGAACGGCCAAGAGCACCAGCATAGATTCTCTAGCGCGGCCGAGAATAATCGGCTTATGTGA
>CAYZWL010000111.1:0-2725 GCA_964482195.1 uncultured Alteromonadaceae bacterium
GAGATACGACCCTGTGATCGCGAGCGATAAACGCCGTCGATGAATACCGCCACCGAGGGTTCAATACCCGGGTTGTTCGCGCCGTTACCGAAGCCGCGAATAATAAAGTTGGTTTGTGTGGAGTTCTGGAGCTGGCTCACCCGCAGTGAAGGTACGACGGATTGCAGGTCCAGCAGGTCGCGAATCTCAGCGCGCTCGATTGTTTCAGCAGGGACGACACTCACTGCAATTGGTACTTCCTGAAGGGTTTGCTCCCGCTTGGCGGCGGTTACCAGTACTTCCTCCAACATTCCCTGAGCCTGTGTGTTGACGGCAAAGGCCATCGCAGAGATGGCGAAGGGGATATGTACAGCTCTCATCAGACGCATGACGTACCTCATAGCAGATTGTTTTTTTATTGGGGGCTACCTATGCGATATGCCCAGTTATTGCGTCGACCCTAACAACGCCTGCGGTTCAGGTCTACGGCGTTTGTCATCCAGTTGGATAATTACTAGCATCATTTACGACCATTCACCCAGTTGGGTCAGGAGCAAAGGGGAATTTCATGCCGCGAAAGCCTGCCGGAAATCCGGATACGACACAGCGGGAGTTGATTCTGAATGCAGCGCTCGGCGTGTTCTCGAGGGAGGGCTTTGAAGGCGCTTCTGTGCGGGAAATTGCCCGTATTGCTGACTGTAATCACGCCATGATTCGCTACTACTTCGATACCAAGGACAAGCTCTGGCGCGAAGCGGTTCGGTTTTTATTTGAGCGGATGAAGCGGGAACTGGCGATTGATCCGGCGCTGCGCATCGCTTTTGAAAAAGGTGACCGTGATGCGTTTGAGACGATGGTGCATCGATATGTGCGTTATTGCGCGCTGTACCCGGAGCACTCGCGGATCATGACTCAGGCGACGATTCGCGATGATGATCGCCTGCAATGGGCCATCGATCAGTTCGTCGCACCACTGCAGCGGATGTTCGCGAGGGGGGTTAAGGGTCTGATCAAGCAGCAGGTGATCGCCAAGACTGACCCATTGCACGCGGGGTTCATTCTGGTGGCGGCCTGCCAGACCATCTTCACGATGGAGCCCGAGCTGCGCCGGCTGCATGGGCGGGGCATCGACGAGACGATGGCCCGTCGGCATGCGGAATCGGTACTGAAGATGTTGATGTGCCCGGCATAGTCTCTCCCGGAGATCCAGACGGACGGCGCCGGGGTAACAAGCACTGACAGCGGTTTTCAGCGGGGTACACAGCATGAATCTGCAATGGCGAGCCTGGCACAAGGTGGCATCGATCGGTGAGTTGCCCGAGGGGCGGGTCAAAACCGTAACGGTGGGGACTACCTCTTTGGCCTTGGTGCACTTTGAGGGGCAATACAGTGCGATGGACAATCGCTGCCCGCATCAGGGAGGACCGCTGGGCGAGGGATCGATCGAGCGGGGTGTCAACGGCCAATGCTGGCTGCGTTGTCCCTGGCACGGATGGGATTTTGATCCGCTGACCGGACAACCCCCCGGTGGGCATGAGGACAGTGGCCAACAGCTGTATCCCGTGGAAGTTCGGAAAGACGGGGTTTATGTCGCGGTAGACGATGCCCCGGAGCACACCACCACCGTCAGCGATGTCATGGCGCAAACCATGGTGAACTGGGGCGTCCGTCGGGTTTTTGGCATGGTGGGGCACTCCAACCTAGGCCTTGCAGATGCACTGCGTCGACAGACCCTCAAGGGGAATCTCGCCTATGTGGGCATTCGCCATGAGGGAGCGGCGGCGTTTGCCTGCTCTGGGTACGCCAAACTCACTGGCATGCCCGCGGCCTGTTTGACCATCGCAGGTCCGGGCGCGACCAATCTGATGACCGGACTTTGGGATGCCAAAGTCGATCGAGCACCGGTGTTGGCGCTCACAGGGCAGGTGCAAACTCAGGTGTTTGGGCCGGGCGCTTTCCAGGATATCGATTTACACGCAGCCTTCGAGCCGGTCACGCGCTTCAGCCAGACCGTATTGCCGTCTTCGCATCACGCAGAGCTGATGACACTGGCCTGCAAACACGCTCGTGTAGAGCGCGACGTGGCGCATTTGATTTTTCCAGACGATGTACAGACCTTACCCGCGGACGGAGAACTGCCAACGGACCCTCGGGGCCGACTCGGTTCACCTCGCCTTGCCCCCGATCCGGCGGCATCTGGCAGTGCGCTGTCGGCGATCGCCGCGGCTCGGCGTCCCTTGGTCGTGGTGGGATATGGCGCCCGTGACGCGATGGGGCCAATTGTTGAGTTTGCTGAGCGACTGCGGGCACCCGTTGTCACGACGTTCAAAGCCAAAGGACAGATATCGGATCATCACCCCAATGCCGCGGGTGTTTTGGGGCGATCGGGGACACCGATTGCTTCTTGGTTCATGGCTGAGTCGGATCTGATCATCGCGCTGGGGACGTCTTTTTCCAATCACACGGGTATTGAGAAAAAAAAGCCGATCATTCAGGTGGATTTCGAGGCGATGCAGCTCGGCAAGTTTCATTCCGTCGAGCATCCGGTGCTGGGTGAGATCGGACAAACGGTTGAAGGCTGGTTGCGTCAATGGCCTGCACAGATTGCTGCAGCGGACCAGCTGTCCGAGCTGAAATCACGCTGGGTGGCCTGGCGCGCGGAGAAGGCCAGTCGCCGCGATGACGACAGCGGACGTGGATTGAATTCAGCGCTGGTATTCGATGCCCTGACGAGGCTGGCACCCGA
>CAYZWL010000112.1:0-2305 GCA_964482195.1 uncultured Alteromonadaceae bacterium
ATCCGCTGACCGTCGCGCTGCTCGGTGTGCCGGGTGTCAAAACCGTACGGAGCTATTCCTACTTCGGGTTTTCGACGATCTACATCATCTTCAACGAAGACGTGGAGTTCTATTGGTCGCGCAGCCGCGTCCTGGAAAAGCTTAATTCATTACCTCAAGGCACGGTGCCCGCCGACGTGCAGCCGGCACTCGGTCCTGACGCCACGGCGCTGGGGCAAGTCTACTGGTACACCCTGGAGGGGCTGGACCCCGATGGCAATCCGACCGGGGGATGGGGCCTGGAAGAGCTGCGATCCATCCAGGACTGGTACGTGCGTTATGCACTGCTCGCCGCTGAAGGCATCAGCGAAGTGGGTTCCATCGGCGGTTATGTCGAGGAATACCAGATCGATGTCGATCCTGACGCGATGCGCGCGTTTGGCGTTTCCCTCAATGATGTCTTTCGTGCAACCAAAGCCTCCAACCTGGATGTGGGTGCTCGCACCATTGAAGTGAATGGCGCCGAGTACGTCATACGGGGTCTGGGTTTTATCGAAAGTATCGAGGACGTCGAGTCCATTGCTGTCGGCGTGCGCGACAACGTGCCGATCCGCATGCGTGATGTCGCCAACGTCACGAAGGGACCCGCCCTGAGGCGTGGTGCTCTCGATAAAGGAGGCGCCGAGGCCGTCGGCGGCGTGGTGGTCGTGCGCTACGGCTTTAACCCACTGGAAGCCATCCAGAACACGAAGGACAAGATCGCCGAAATCTCACCGGGGTTGCCCGCCAAGGCAATCGTGGACTATCGAAAAACGTCCAAAAATGCGCTCATCGCCTTCGCCGATCGCGAGGGTATCAATGCCTATGAGGGCAATGATCTCGACCATGACGCCTGGACCGCATGGCTGCGCGCCAACCCGCAAGACGCCTGGCCAACAGGGATGACGCTGTCGCAGGTCGCAATCGTGCCTTTCTACGATCGCACGGGTTTGATCTATGAAACCCTGGGCACATTGAACGATGCGCTGTCCCAGCAGATCTTTATCACGGTCATCGTCATCCTGATCATGGTGCTGCATTTGCGCAGCTCCATCTTGATCAGTGCGCTGCTGCCCGTTGCTGTGCTGATGACCTTCATCGCGATGAAGCTCTTCGGTGTCGCTGCGAATATCGTCGCTCTCTCGGGGATTGCCATTGCGATTGGCACCATGGTCGATATGGGCGTCATCATCTGCGAGAACATCCTGAGGCACATGGATGAGAGCGAGGATGACGAGCCCACCCTTGAAGTAGTGTTTCGGGCGACACGCGAGGTTGCCGGTGCGGTCCTGACCTCGGTGGCCACCACGGTCGTCAGTTTTCTGCCGGTCTTCACTATGACCGGGGCCGAAGGAAAATTGTTCACGCCGCTCGCCTTTACCAAGACCTTCGCGCTGATCGCGGCGGTCATCGTGGCGTTGGCACTGATTCCCCCGGCTGCGCAAATCGTGTTTTCTGCCAGGATCGATTCGTCACGTCTGAAAGATCTGTGCTACCTGGGGCTTGTGCTGGCGGGATTGGTGATTATGGCCACGGTGAGCCCGTTCGCCGGCGTGCTGTTGTCGGGCTTTGCATTGATGCAGCTGTTTGCAAAGCGCCTGCCGCCCTGGTTGGGTGAGAACGCGCCCATGCTGGCCACGCTGCTCGTCGCGGTGCTCGTCGCGATATTGCTCGCGGAAGCCTGGATGCCGCTTGGACCCGGCCGGCATAGCCTGGTCAATATCCTCTTCGTCTTCTTGCTGGTCGGCGGTTTGTTGGTCAGTTTCATTGCCTATCAGCGTGTGTACCCGCGCCTCCTGGCATTCTGCCTTGAGCGCAAGGCGGCGTTTCTGAGCATCCCGGTCTTCATTACCTTGCTGGGGGTTATCGCCTGGACCGGCTTCGACAACCTGCTGCGCTTTGCGCCGGACGGGCTGCGCCAGACTACTGTCTGGCAATCGATCGATCGCACCTTTCCGGGTTTGGGCAAGGAATTCATGCCCAACCTCGACGAAGGTTCCTTCCTGTATATGCCCACGATCATGCCCCACGCCTCGATTGGTGAAGCTCAGAATGCGCTCCAGATCCTGGACGAAGCGATGGGATCAATCCCTGAAATCAGTTCCGTGGTCGGCAAACTGGGCCGCGCCGATACGCCCCTTGATCCGGCGCCCATCTCGATGTTCGAGACGGTTATCAACTACCACCCAGAATATCGAACCGATGCGAATGGGCGTGTCATGCGATTTGCCTACGACCGTGAAGCGGGCGATTTCATGCGCGATGCTCGCGGCGAGCTCATCCCCGA
>CAYZWL010000113.1:0-2248 GCA_964482195.1 uncultured Alteromonadaceae bacterium
GAGGTTCAGGACGAGGTGGTGGGATTGATTTCGGGGCATGTGGCGGCGAACTGATTGTGAGCCAGCAGGGATAAACCTCAGGCTAATCCTATTCTCGTAGCTCTTTTCCCCTCGCCTTCACAACGCCAGGCTCCGCATTCGCTCATACCACCCATGTGTTCTGCCGAGGTACTCGCTGCCCTCCATGGTGAGGTGCAGAGAATCGCGAAACAGCGGTATGTCCTCCACTGCCGCCTGACATAGCCCATCAATACACAGATCTTCGTGCAACCAATAGACACCGACGTGGGCCTCCATGGCTGACAGGAACCGGTGGGCGTACAGCGCCTCCGAGTAAGGAAAATCGCAGTCGTCACCACCAAATCGATATCGCTTGATCAGGCATTGGCCAATGTCCTCACCGCTACGCGGGGTGGGCGACACCAGCACTACCGCCACCCCCAGGCCCCGTATCCGTTCAATCGTCGCCTTGAGCTGGTCCACCGCTTGGTGAAAATCACTGGTCAAGACGTCGCCCTCGCTGGTCAGCAGCGCGCTATTCGCCACCCAACCAAACGGGGAAGACAACACGACCCACTGCACCGACGGTGTTGCGGCCAGCCAATCGAACACCTGTTGGTTGAAGTCAATACAGCGTTGCGCAAAGCCCCTATCCATCCCAAGCTCGACACCGAAAGGCGCGACGCCCATCACCGGAGAACAACTGCTCTTGGTATGCTGGCGAAGCGCAACGCTTGAATGACTGGCAACAATCCCCTGATACAGATGCATCGCCAGACTGTCGCCCCAAATGAGTAACGACGGTGCTGTGCTGTTGGCACAGTTGTCAGTGAGCGTAAACACCTTGTCACAGTGCTCACTCATGCCCACATTGGCCGCAAAGCGGGTGTCGAGGTGCTTGATGGCTCGCCGATGGGCAGTGGCATTCTCGAAACCATCGCTGCAAACGCCCGCCACTCCGCCAACCAACAAGAGCATGGTCAGAGCCGCCGTGCCTACGAAAAACGGTTGTCGATAGTGGTCATAGCGCCGCAGCGGCGTCTCGATGTATTTCCAGGACAGGTAAGCCATCACCAGGGTCACTGCACACAAGCCCGCCATCAACCCGGCAGGGGGCTCGCCCAAAGTGACGATATGGGCAAAGGCAAACAAAGGTTGATGCCAAAGATAGGCGGAGTAACTGACAAGCCCCACGCCCACCAATACCCGGTGGCCCAGCAAACGCGCCACGAGTGTGTCTGGACCGGCGCAGAGGATAATCAATACCACCCCCAACACCGGCACCAGCGAGTAAGCACTCGGCAAAGGCATGGTTGCGTCAAAGCCGAAAATCGCCGTCATGACGGCTGCAAGTCCCAGCAACGCGAGCCAGTCATTGGGTCGCTGTCCCCGCTCAAACACCATGAATGCACACAGTGCACCCGCCAGCAATTGCCAACACCGCGTCGGTGCCAGATAGAAATTGGCAACCGCGCTATAGCGCCAACCCCACTCACTCAAGCCCAAACTTGCCATTGCCAGTAGCAAGACGGCCCACTGGGCTCGCTTGGCTGAGCGGGGCAACAGCACTAGCAAGAGCAGCGGAAAAACCAGGTAAAACTGCTCTTCGACCGCCAGACTCCAGGTGTGCAATAACGGCAGTTCCGCCGTGTTCGATGCGAAGTAGTCATGCTGGCGCCAAAAGTAGACGTTAGACCCGAACGCGATCACGGCCAGTAGACTTTCAGCAAACTGGCTCATCTGCGCTGGCGTCATGAGATACCAGGCGAATGGCAGGCAAGTCATCAGCACTACCAACAGCGCGGGCAAAATTCGCCGGGCTCGGCGTTCGTAAAATCGGCGCAAAGAAAACCGGCCGCTGTTTAGGTCGGTCGTCAGTATTGAGGTGATCAAAAACCCACTGATGACAAAGAAAACGTCGACGCCCAGAAAACCGCCGGGAACGACCTCCATACCTGCGTGATAGGCGATCACCGCGAGCACAGCGAGGGCTCGCAGCCCGTCTATATCGGGCCGGTAATTTACAACTGACATGCCAGACCACCGAAGAAACCGTGCACCCACAACCTGAAACCCGGCATGACAAGCGTGCTAGGCTCAGGTTGGCGAGTGTGGACGATGCTTCTACGGTGATCTGTAGGACGGGTACCTACGTCAAAAGTTTAGCCAACGGCCCTAACCTTGAATCAACAGTGGTGCCAAGCGCTTTCGATGGTGCGCGGCATCCCCGAACATCTGCTGCACCCAT
>CAYZWL010000114.1:0-2221 GCA_964482195.1 uncultured Alteromonadaceae bacterium
CAGTCTGTGGGAAATCAGAGGCTTTATCTCCTGTGCTATTTGCAGTTCCGCTGGCAGCAGGCGTTGGAACGCATAGCCGATGGTTTTGTTCATCATGTCCGACAGGCCAAGAATAAATCGAAGGCTTATGCGCAGGAAGTAGTTTATCAAGATTGGCAAAAAGCCGCTAAAAATGTCAGCAAGGCTGCGGAAGTTCTACATCTGTTCATTGATGATAGCATCGATCAACAGCAACCGTTTGGGGCGGTAAGACAGAAAGCGCTGAAGCTGCTTGCGGAGAAAGATCTGAAGTCTGTCTACCTGTTCCTGAATGAACAAAAGCGTTCCGTTGAGGAAGCTATGTGGCAATACTATGACCAGAGAGATAGCTTAAGGGAAGGGTTGCTTCGGCAGCTGTTTCTTTGCCTACGCTATGAAGCCAGCGCAGGCGCCCAACGCCTGGCAGCAGCACTGAATCACGCTCGGCTTGATCTTGCAGCACAAGGGGTCATCTCAAATGCAACGATAGACGCCCGGTTGCCCTCCAAGAAACAATTACCGTTCTTGCAGGACGAGGGTGGGACGTTTAACCCAGATTGAATCGCCCCGGGTTTCTAGGAGACCGTTTTGTTTAAGTCAGACAGCAATACCTGACTCACTCAGTTGTTCATAGTATGCCATCTCGAACTCAGCCGGCGGCACGTAATCAATCGCGCTGTGTAGTCGCTTTTGGTTGTACCAATCAATCCAGACCAGGGTCGCATATTCAACAGAGTCGAAGGTGCGCCAAGGACCTTGATGATTGATAACCTCCGTTTTGAAGAGGCCAATTACACTTTCTGCCATCGCGTTATCGTAGGAGTCGCCTTTAGACCCGACAGAGGGCTCAAAGCCAGCCTCGGCCAGTCTTTCGGTGTAACGGATCGATAAGTATTGGCTTCCCCTGTCGCTGTGATGCACGACACCCTGCGGACCACCCCTGGCCCAGACTGCCTGCTCGAGGGCGTCAAGTACCAGTTCCGAGCGCATGTTTTTAGCAACTCGCCAGCCAACAATGCGGCGGGCATAAACGTCCAGAATGAACGCCACATACACCATGCCTTGCCAGGTGGGGACGTAGGTAAAGTCAGCAACCCAAAGCTGATTGGGCCGCACGGCAACAAACTGTCTGTCCACGAGATCCAGTGGCTTGGGTGACAGCTCATCGGGCACCGTGGTCTTGTAGCGCTTGCCACGTCGGACGCCCTGTAAGCCGAGCTCACGCATTAAACGCTCCGTGGTACAGCGGGCGACATCCCACTGCGCGCGGCGAAGCTCACGCCACGTTTTGCGAGCCCCATAACGGCACTCGCTCTCGGCATATATCCGCTCAATCTCAGACACTAACGCGGCATCCCGCTTGACCCGAGCCGGTAATCGTTCGGGATCACGCTCACAACGCTTTGTTTCATAATACTGTGATGGCGCAATCGGCAGTTCCCTGCAGATCGGCTCGACGCCATACACATCACGATGCTCATCGATGAACCTCGTCATCACTTCGGTCGGCGGTCGAGCTCCGCCTGGGCAAAATACGCTGAGGCCTTACGCAGGATCTCGTTCGCCCGTTTCAACTCTCGATTCTCGCGCTCCAAAGACTTCATGCGTTCGCGATCACTGGTGCTGACACCGTCGACTCGCCCCTGATCCACCTCGGTTTGTTTGACCCACGTCCGCAATGTCTGAGGCGTACAACCGATCTTTGGTGCAATCGCCTCGATACAAGCCCACTGGGAGCTGTGTTCCTGTTCTTGGCTGAAGACCAACCGAACTGCCCGTTCACGCACTTCGGGCGAAAAGCGTTTTGTATTCGTCATGGAGATATCCTCTCAAGAAAAGAGGTCTCCTGAAAACCCGGGGCGATTCAATCCGAGTTAAGTTTTGATTTAGTTATGGATGTCGGTGACCGCGATCCTGACATGAAGCCTGCTCTCGATTCCATGGCCGGAGCATCCGACGTTATCCGTCGTACTAGCGAGTCGATACTTACAGGTAAATCGATAGAACGGCAGGCTTCCAAGGGTAGCGTGCGGACAGAGTTGAAAAAGAGCTTTAAAGGTTCTTACGGTCATTCTTTCAGCCTGAGAGTCTACGACAAAGTCTTGGGCGATCGGCTTCAGGAGATAGGAAAACCAGCCTTTGTCGAGCTTCTAACTTATTTCCTAGCGGAATCCATATACGCTGACGGTAACGAGAATCTGTC
>CAYZWL010000115.1:0-2213 GCA_964482195.1 uncultured Alteromonadaceae bacterium
CAAGCCGTCCTTGGGCGCTCTGCTTTGGCCATCCATGGCCAAAGAAGGTCTGGGAGAACGTTTCCACTGGCTGTGCGCTCTGTCTGTGATCCGCGTCGCTCTGGGTAACCAACGGCAGAGCAGGCGTGTCCGCCGGGAGTCTGGTGGCGGGCGCGTCTGCGAGTTGCTGGAACCACAGGAGTGGGGCCCATTAGGGCGTCGCGGCCGCGTTACCTGGAATGACGCGATGAACAAAAAAAACGGGCCGTCAGGCCCGTTTTTTCTCGATGTGCGCGTTGCGGATCAGGCCTCTGCCTCATCCTCCATGAACGACTCGATGCCCGGGCATGCGCAAAACAGGTTGCGATCACCGTACACGTTGTCGACCCGGGCCACCGGGGCCCAGTACTTGTTCTGGCGCAGCGAAGGCACCGGCCAGGCCGCCTGTGCGCGACTGTAGGCGTGTGACCACTCATCGGCGCTGACTTCCTGAACCGTGTGCGGTGCATTGCACAGCGGGTTGTCATCGGCGGCGAGCTCGCCGTTCTGCACCGCGCGAATTTCCTCGCGGATGCTGATCATCGCGTCACAGAAACGGTCAATCTCCGCCAGCGATTCGGACTCGGTGGGCTCGATCATCAGGGTGCCGGCCACGGGGAAGGACATGGTCGGTGCATGGAAGCCGTAGTCCACCAGACGCTTAGCGACGTCTTCCTCGGTGACACCACTCGCTTCCTTGATGGGGCGAATGTCGATGATGCACTCGTGGGCCACTGTGTTGTTACGGCCGGTGTAGAGCACATCGTAGTGGTCACGCAGACGATGGGCGATGTAGTTCGCCGACAGGATGGCGACCTTGCTCGCGCTAGTCAGCCCCTCGTTGCCCATCATGGCGATGTAAGCCCAGGAGATCGGCAGGATCGAAGCGGAGCCGAAGGGCGCGGCTGAGACCACGTCATTGCGCGGATCCAAACCGGGGATCGGTGCGACCGGAGAGGTGGGCAGGTAGGGGGCCAGGTGGCCACCGACACCGATGGGGCCCATACCGGGACCGCCGCCGCCGTGAGGGATGCAGAAAGTCTTGTGCAGGTTGAGGTGCGAGACATCCGCGCCGAACTTGCCCGGCGCCGCGATGCCGATCAGTGCGTTCAGGTTGGCGCCGTCGACATAGACCTGGCCACCGGCTTCGTGGATCAACTCACACAGTTCCACGACGGACTCTTCAAAAACCCCGTGGGTAGAGGGGTAGGTGATCATGGTGGCGGCGAGCTGGTCGCGGTATTTGTCGATCTTGGCGCGCAGGTCATCCATGTCGACGTTGCCGTCTTCATCGCAGGCGACAATCACGACCTTCATACCGGCCATCACGGCGCTTGCCGGGTTGGTGCCGTGGGCAGAAGCGGGGATCAGGCAGATGTCGCGCTGGCCCTCGCCGCGGGCCTGTTGATAGCGACGAATGGCGAGCAGGCCGGCGTATTCGCCCTGGGCGCCGGCGTTGGGCTGTAGCGACATCGCATCGTAGCCGGTGCATTCGATCAGCCAGGTCGACAGTTCGTCGAGCATCTTGCGGTAACCCTTGGCCTGATCGGCGGGGGCGAAGGGGTGCATGCGACCAAACTCTGGCCAGGTCACCGGCATCATCTCGGTGGTGGCATTGAGCTTCATGGTGCAGCTGCCCAGCGGAATCATCGCGTGGGTCAGCGAGATATCTTTGTTCTCCAGACGCTTCAGGTAACGCAGCATCTCGGTCTCGGAGTGGTAGTCGCTGAACAGCGGGTGCTGCAGGTAATCCACCTCCCGGGCGAGTTCGGCCGGGATGCCGGATGCCGCGGGTTCTTCACCGATGCTGGCGCCAAAGAGGCCTGCGATCGTGGCGACTTCAGCCTCGGTGGTAGTCTCGTCGAGGGCGATACCGACCGCATCGGTGCCCACCGGGCGCAGGTTGAAGCCCGCCTCGGCTGCCGCCGCAATGACTTCGGTCTGGTCGTGCACCGGCACCGTCAGGGTGTCGAACCAGGTGCGGTTGCGGGTCTCGAGGCCGACTGCTGCCAGCGCTGCGTGCAGCTTTGACGCCAACCCGTGCACGCGCTCACCGATGGCACGCAAACCCTGGGGACCGTGGTACATGGCGTACAGGGCCGCCATGATGGCCAGCAGGGCCTGGGCGGTACAGATGTTACTGGTGGCTTTTTCCCGACGGATGTGTTGCTCGCGGGTCTGCATGGCCATGCGCA
>CAYZWL010000116.1:0-2160 GCA_964482195.1 uncultured Alteromonadaceae bacterium
GAAACCGGGTCATGGAGAACATCTTCAGGCGTGGCTTCGGCGACAACATGGTGCTTACCGAAGACCAAATGTGGTTTGAACTGCCCGCCAGCAGCGACGACATCAAGATTCGATAAACGACAATCGATAAAGGGAATCAAAAGACATGGAAGTGAATAACGCGCTACAGCCGACTGACGCCCAGCTTGGCAAGTTGCTCGTCCCGGATCACAACAAGCCCATCTATATGCTCAACCTGCTCAAGTTTCGACAAGTCGCGAAATACGCCGACGGTCGCGAGACTTCATTGACGGGCCAGGAAGCCTACGCGCTCTACGCGCTGGGGGTCGCCAAGCTGCTTGAGGGCTTCGGCGGATCGCTGGGATTTTCTGCCCGGGTCGACAGTGTGATGATTGGTGAGGTGGGTGAACTTTGGGATGCGGTGGGTATTGCCATGTACCCCTCGCGCGCACACATGCTCGAGATGGTGCAGTCAGCGGCATACCAGGCAATCCACGTGCATCGCGATGCGGGCTTGGCGGGTCAACTGAACATCGAGACGACGGATGCGTTAGGCGCTTGGTTGGGGGCCTGAATCTGCACTCTCGCGGCATGTCGCCGCTGCACCAAGGTGCGTGCTAAGCATTTGCTTTAGGGTTCTGCGTGAGCGTCTGACTCGCTACAGCTGTCATGTATATTGGCTGGTCAAATAATTCCATATGAGGTAAGGGGATTTTAATGCTGACCGGTTGTAGCAGGTTTTTGGGTAGCATCTTCACTGTAGTCATCACCCTCGGCGCTGCCGAGCTCTTTGCACAAACTGACAACGAAATCTTGGGTACTGGTACCGGTGTCAACATCAGTACCGGCGACAACAACACGCTGATCGGCGATGGCACTGGCACGCAGCTCACCTCGGGCGGTAATAACACCATGGTGGGAAGAGGCGCAGGGGTGGTTCACACCACCAGCGAGGCGGTGTTCATCGGCACCGAGGCCGGTGCTGCGAATACCACTGGTTTTGATTCCACTTTTATTGGACACCAGGCAGGTGCCAACAATGTATCTGCTGGCGACAACACGTTCATTGGTACGGAGTCGGGGGAATCCAACATCACCGGCTATGACAATACGTTTGTGGGCGAGGAATCCGGCACACTCAACACCTCGGGCTATGAGAATACCTTCATCGGTGAAGACGCCGGTTTATCCAACACGACGGGCTTCAAGAATACTGCCGTGGGTAACGAGGCCTTGCTCCTCGCCGATACCGCTCGCTTCAACACGGCGGTTGGCAATGAGGCGGGGTCCGATATGACAACCGGCAATAAAAACACGGCGATCGGCAATGTGGCGGGTGCAGACATCGGTGCGGGTAATGGCAACACCATGATCGGTTCGAATGCCGGTGGCACGACCGAGCACGCTGACTTCAATACCTTTGTGGGGTTTCAGGCTGGCGTAGACAACAATCGGACCAACAGCACGGTAAACGCTAACCGCAATACTGCTGTGGGCGCTTTTGCGGGCACGGTGAACCGGGAAGGTGAAGACAACGTCTGGGTGGGTGCACTGGCGGATGCGGGGGTCTGGTCCTTTGATCACGTGGCAGAGGCTCAGTTTGTTCTGGACTCCATCGACTCGGGTGCCATCCTTGGGCCACAGTTTTCAGATTCGAGCTTGATCGCGTCTGCAAATAGGACCATTGATCGCACTACGGTTCTTGGTGCCAGTTCTTCCGCAACAGACGACGAGGCCACGGTGATCGGTTATCGTGCGAGAGCAGCGGGGTATGGCGGTATTGCCATCGGAGCGGGCGCCCAGGCGCCCTACGCTGGCAGTGTGGCGCTTGGGCAGGGCGCCCTAGCCAAGGCCCCCGGTGCGGTGGTGATCGGCAATGATTTCACCCTCTCCTGGGCGCCGAACATCGATTCACAGACCAGCCTTGGTACAGCCTTTTATCGTTTTTCTGATGTGTATGCACACACGATGAATGTGTTTGCGGATGACGGTTCGGACGCCACGCTCAAGCTGTTCGCCGACGGCGCGACAGATCAAGCCGATCGATGGCGGGTGACCGCGGCCGACGATGGCGCGTTGACGATTGAGTCCGAAGCCAGCGGCTTGAGCGTGCCGGTGCTGACGGCTTACAACAACGGTGACGTGAGCGTGGCCGGCGAT
>CAYZWL010000117.1:0-2135 GCA_964482195.1 uncultured Alteromonadaceae bacterium
TTGCTCGACATTGTTTGTATCGCTCCCAGTCAAAGTCTTCGAGAAATTTCGCGGCGGCCGTCACCCCCTGGTAGAAGAGGCCCACCTGATCTTCGCGGGACATTTCGAAATCCAGCCAGTGATAACCCTCGGTGGTGATGCGGCCGATAAGCAGTCGGTACTCCGGGTTGTTCTGCAGGAACTCCACATCCGCGTCGTAGCGCATAGCGTCAATCAGGCGATAGGAGAATCCACGCAGTTTGCGTGGTGGCGCCACTTTGCTGCTGTCGTAACCCAGCTTGACGCCAAAGGTCGGCATCTTTGGCGGCTTGCCATCCCGCCGGTGAAACTCTGCGATCGGAAAATTCGACAACAAGCCACCGTCGACAAACATTGCCGACCGTGGTGTCAACGCAATACTCCCCTTGGGCAAAGTAGGCTCAAGAAAACTGTCCCAGGCGGCGTCCACCGAACCCGAGGATGGCAACGGATCTATCTGGTGCGGCTCGAAAAAGTAAGGCACCGACATGGACGCGCGTACAAACTCAGCAGGCGATGCTTTTTCAGGATGGGTGTAGAACAGATCCGCATTGCGCGGCAGCACCACCTTGCGCCCAGTGGTGAGTTCCGTGGCCACGACTGCCAGCCGTGCCCGCCACACATATTCGACCTCGGGCTCACTGGCGTCGTGCAACCCGCCTGCAGGGGGTGTGGCCAATATCGCCTGTAAGTCCGCCAGCGAGTGAATGTCGTAGTGAGCCAGCCGCTTGCGAACCCAGCTGGTGAACACATCCCCGGGGTTGATACCCAGCCGTTGACTCAGCTCGGATTTATTACGCACCAGGGCCAGCAGTTTGTTCAGAGGGCTACCGCCATTGAGAAAACTGCGTATTAGTGACCGGGCGTCATCACCGCCGTCCTGGAAGCTGGCCATGGGCATGTTGGCGATTTCTTGTATCAGCGCCCAACTCTTGGCCTCTCCGGGGGGAGCCACCACCTGTAGGAAAAGTGCGGTGATTGCGCCTGCGGAAGTACCAGCTACCGAACGAAATCGAATGCCCGCCTGCTCCAGTGCATAGCAATAGCCCACCAGAGCAATGCCCAGCACGCCACCGCCCTCCATCACCAGGTCGATGTACTGGTTGCCCTGCTGGTCGGAGATATCAGAGAACTGCCGAGTACCCAAATTTCGGGTAAGACTATCGATACGCTGAACCACGCGGGGTTCACCCACGAAGTCCTCAACGCGCAGCGTCTGCTGTGTCTTGAGCATCACACTCCCTCCCTGACAGACCTCGACATCACGTCGCGGCCAGCCCTAAAGGGAAAACTTACACAGCCACTCTTCCGGTTCTATTTCAAAGTATTTCACCGCCGGTGAAGCGTTCTGTAATTGTCAGAGCCAGGAAGCTGGAAAACCATATACAGGCAGTTCACCGCTTCACAGGAGTAAAAAACATGGAAATCAATGTACCCAAGGGCCAACGACTAACGCTCAACTTCAAGCTAACCCCCACACTGCCCATCGACGGACAGGCTGGCGACTGGCAGCTCATCTGCGAACAGGCGCCTGAACTGGGGCATGTCAAAACCTTGGATTTCGTCTTCGATTCGCGAACCCCCATGCGCCAGCGTCGCAATGAACTGGCCACGCTGGTCATCGAGCTCGACGAGGCGATTCAGACCAAAGCTGAAAACTGGCGATTTATGGCACCCGGCATGGTCTTTGCACCTGATGATGGCGACGACAAAGACTGCTTCAGCTGTCGGGTGGATGCCGACATGAGCACGCTCAACATCGATGTCTGCTGCCTGGACAATGACGGCGAAACCTTCAAATTCAGCTTTCTGGCGATGTACACCGATGTCGCGTCCGGCGAGTGCCGCATCCTGGCCTCGGCGGATCCTGGCGGTAGTGCGGGGCGTAAACCCTAATCTTTAGTTAACCGATAGCAACGAGGTTGGTTGGCTCGCCCCACAACGGCGAGCCCCAGCCCCATTCTGCAGCGGCTCAAGCCGGTCGCAGATGGGTGCAAACCAAGGGTATGCATACCAATTAATGTTGATGCCTTGGTCCAGCGCCGCTTCCGCAGAAAAGACCGCGCTTTGTAGGTCCCCCGCGAGTACAAACACCACCGATGCGGTATAGGACAGAC
>CAYZWL010000118.1:0-2055 GCA_964482195.1 uncultured Alteromonadaceae bacterium
GCCATGTAGTCACCGCAGACGACGTGGCAGACGCCATCATGTCGCTGGTGACCGGCTCTGACTATGTCACGGGTCAGCTGGTCACCATCGATTCAGGGTTTACGCTCTGATGAGCTACTACCAGCGCAATGTACTCGTCAGGTAGGTATAGATCGCCGGCTCGTCTGGGTTGTTAAAGCCGGGGCCTTGAATGGCGCTGCCTTTATGCAGGTAGGCGGCCCCGGCCTCGATCTCGAGGCCCTCCGGCCAGCGAAAACGCAGCCGGGCTTCGATTTGTTGGCCCAGGTGCCGGTCTGCTTCGCTCTGCGATTGGGTGTCGAGCGATACGATACGGCCCGCACTCTGGGCGAGCCAGAAGCCTCGCCAGGCGGCCATCCACTCCATGCGCTCATTGGGACGACCGATGAGCCGCAATTCTTGGGAGATCAGATTGCTGCGCACGGCGGTACCCAATATGCCGCTGGGACCGTACTCGAAACGGCGCGCACCGAAAAGGGTGTCGAAGCGTTCTTGTCGTTGATCGCTGGTGTTCTTATCGCCACTGGCATAGTCAAACGAGTAGCGAGCCTCGGTTAAGAAGGGTGTCGTCCAGTGGCGGCCCAGTTCCGCGTGAAGAAACCCAGCCCGATGCGCAAGGCGTGCTCCCGACGGCGAGTCCTGCGCTCGGCTGTCACCGAACTGTAGGGCTACCTCAGCGGCCGCGTGCCAACGTCCGCTGGCAAACGTTTGGTACCGCTGGCCACCCAGGGTGGTCAGTCGTCGAGGTGTGATTTGAGTGGCATTGAATGCGTCCAGATGGAGCAGATATAAAGCGTCGTCGCTGCCAGTGGGGCCGAGATTCAGTCCGTAGAGCCGGGCGCGACTGGAGCTGTGATCGAGTGCAAAGTCGTTGCCTCTCAGCGCCTGTGGATCGTTTGGCAATCGGGTTAGTGGTTGTAAGACAAAGGCGTTCGCGGACAGCGCCTCACCTGACCAGTTCGCGTCGAGGCCCTCAAAACTGTTGGTGGTGTTGCGAAAGCGATTGCGCGCGAGCAGCCGGCGGGTGTGCCATTCCTGGGTCATGCGGCCTGCCCGCAATGTGAGCTGTGGGGAGGGTTGCCAGCCTAACCAGGCTTCGATGGGTTCCAATGTATTGACGTCATCCGTGCCTAATGGAGTGCTGGGACCGTGTTGCCATGCCCGGGCGTCCTGGACTTCCGCGCGCGCGGACCATTGTCCGGATCGCCAGTCAGCACTGACATTGAGTCGTGACACCAGTAATTCGTCACTGGCAGGCGCGTCAGGGCGCGGGGAGTGCTGCAGGCTTTCGAATCGAAGTCTGTGGTGGGCAGCGAGGTTGAGCGAAGCGGCTGTTTCGGCCAATGCGGTGCCGGGCGCGTGCGTAAACACAGCGATGAGTGTGATTCGCCGCCAAATCCCGTTTATATACTCTTTAGATATAACCATATTTCTAATTTAACACGGGCCGGGAACTGTCGTGCACATCCAGTCCGACAACTGACCGTCATTTGGTACACTCGCGCCCCGTTTTTCTTCCTTCGAGAGCCACTCACATGACCGTGCGCACCCGCGTCGCTCCTTCACCCACCGGTGATCCCCACGTCGGTACCGCCTACATGGCGTTGTTCAACCGCTGTTTCGCCCACGCCTATGGTGGTGAGTTCATTCTACGTATTGAAGACACCGACCGAGCGCGCAGCACACCGGAGGCAGAAGCCAAGATTCTGGAGTCGTTGCAGTGGCTGGGTCTGACCTGGGACGAAGGCCCCGGCGTCGGCGGTGAGCACGGCCCCTATCGCCAGAGCGAGCGCGGTGACATTTATGCCGAGTACGCGTGGCAACTGGTCGAGGCAGGACACGCGTTCGTCTGCTACCGCACCGCTGAGGAACTCGATGCCTTGCGCAACGCGCGCCGGGAGGCAGGGCAATCTACAGCGTTGAAACCCTCTGAGCTCAAGTTGCCCGAAGAGGAAGTAACGGCACGCAAAGCCGCCAATGCACCTTATGTCATCCGCATGATGGTCCCGGAGGAAGAGGGTGCCTGTGATGTCGAAG
>CAYZWL010000119.1:0-2017 GCA_964482195.1 uncultured Alteromonadaceae bacterium
GTGGTATTCGTACCGCACTCGCGCAGTATCGTGAACTGGCGGCGTTCTCACAGTTTGCATCTGATCTGGATGACGCGACCAAGGCCCAGCTGGATCACGGTGAGCGCGTGACCGAGCTGATGAAGCAGAAGCAGTATGCGCCGCTGTCTATTGCTGAGATGGGTGTACTGCTGTATGCCGCGAACGAAGGTCACCTCAATGACATCGAAGTCGCCAAGATCGGCGACTTTGAAGCCGCGCTGGTTGCCTACATGCGCAGCGAGCATGGCGCACTGATGGACGAGATCGTCGCTGACGGTGGCTGGAACGACGACCGTGAAGCGGTCTTCAAGTCAGCGATCGAAACCTTCAAGTCTACTCAGGCCTGGTAAGCATCGATGGCTGTCGGCAAGGAAATCCGCACTAAGATCTCGAGTATTCAATCGACTCAGAAGATCACCAGTGCCATGGAAATGGTCGCGGCCAGTAAGATGCGTCGCGCCCAGGAGCGCATGGCATTGGGTAAGCCCTACTCCCGCCGTATTCGCGCGGTCGTAGGTCACATTGCCAACTCGGTGCCCGAGTATCGCCACGCTTACATGACCGAACGTGAGGTAAAGCGCGTCGGTTACATCATCGTGTCCACGGACCGAGGACTGTGTGGTGGCTTGAACATCAATTTGTTCAAGTCAGCTATCGCGCACATGCGTGCACAAACCGAGGCCGGTATCGAAGTCGACCTGTCACTGGTGGGTGCCAAGTCACTGGCTTTCTTCAAGAGCGTCGGCGGCAACGTGGTTGCCAGCGTGCGCGACATTGGTGAAGAGCCCAGTGTTGAGCAACTGATCGGTGGCGTTAAGCAAATGCTCGACGCTTTTGATGAGGGCAAGATCGACCGACTGTACCTGGTGAGCAACGAGTTTGTGAACACCATGACCCAGTCGCCCCAAGTGGAACAGTTGCTGCCGCTCGAAGCGAGTGCCGATGACGGTTTGTCCCATCACTGGGATTACATCTACGAGCCCGATGCTCGTGAACTGCTGGACGGTCTGTTGACCCGGTACATCGAGTCATTGGTGTATCAAGCAGTGGTGGAAAACGGTGCCTGTGAGCAGGCCGCGCGCATGATCGCGATGAAGAACGCCAGTGACAACGCCGGCACCCTCATCGATGAACTGCAGCTGGTTTACAACAAGGCGCGTCAGGCAGCGATTACCCAGGAGCTGTCGGAAATTGTTGGTGGTGCCGCAGCGATCAGCTGATAGGCGTCACCCCATTTATTGAAATCGGCGCGATGTTCGCCGACTTGAGCAAAGGAACAAGAGAGGCCCGAAAATGAGTAGCGGAAAGGTCGTACAGGTAATCGGCGCGGTTATTGACGTTGAGTTTCCCCGCGAGAGCGTGCCCCAGGTATACGACGCGCTGACGGTCAGCGACAAAGGTCTGACCCTCGAGGTTCAGCAGCAGCTCGGTGACGGCGTGGTTCGCGCCATCGCCATGGGCTCTTCTGAAGGTATTTCCCGCGGTCTCGCGGTAGAAAATACCGGCGCGCCGATCTCTGTTCCCGTGGGTATCGAGACGCTCGGCCGCATCATGGATGTACTGGGTAACCCGATCGATGAAAAAGGCGACATCGGTGAGCAGGAGCGTTCTGCGATCCACCGTCCGGCGCCGACCTATGAAGAACTGGCTGCTTCTGAAGAGCTGCTGGAGACCGGCATCAAGGTGATCGACCTGGTTTGCCCCTTCGCGAAGGGCGGTAAGGTTGGCCTCTTCGGTGGTGCGGGCGTGGGCAAGACCGTCAACATGATGGAGCTCATTAACAACATCGCAACCGAGCACTCGGGCCTGTCCGTGTTTGCTGGTGTCGGTGAGCGTACTCGAGAAGGTAACGACTTCTACTACGAGATGCAGGAATCTGGCGTTGTTAACGTCGAGAACATGACCGAGTCCAAAGTGGCGATGGTTTACGGCCAGATGAACGAGCCGCCCGGCAACCGTCTCCGTGTAGCACTGACCGGCCTGACCATGGCCGAGA
>CAYZWL010000120.1:0-1912 GCA_964482195.1 uncultured Alteromonadaceae bacterium
AGAGTTTTACGATCAGCTTGCCGCGGTTGCCGCCCGTGAAGAACAGGTTGAGCCCTTCGATCGCTGATTCCAGGCCTTCGATGACGTGACTGCGGTGTTTGACCTTGCCGGCCATCACATAGGGCGTCAGCTTCTCGAGCAGGGCCGGAACGTCATCATAGTGATCGGGGACGGCGAAGCCGCGGACTGTGATGCGCTTTTTGATCAGCGGTATCCAGTTGGGGCCGGGTGAGGGCTCGGCAGCGGTGTAGTCGGCGATCATGCCGCAAACGACAATGCGACCGTGGGCGTTCATGCGATCGAACACCGCGTGCTGGATCGGCCCACCCGTGTTTTCGAAGTAGATGTCGACACCATCGGGGGTCAGCTCAGCGAGCTTGGCGGGGATGTCGTCGGTTTTGTAGTTGATGGCCCCGTCAAAGCCCAGTTCGTTGACGATCCACTGGCATTTCTCGTCATCGCCGGCAACACCGATGACCCGGAGTCCATCGGCCTTGGCCAGCTGACCGACGATGGAGCCGACGGACCCCGCCGCGCCGCTCACGACCAGAGTCTCACCCTCCTTGGGGTCACCAAAACCATAGAGTCCTTGCATGGCGGTAATGCCTGGCAGCGCAAAAACCGACAGCACCATTTCTTCATCGATGCCCTCGGGTAGTTTATTAAGGCCACTGCCATCACTGACCAGGTACTCGGTCCACCCCATCATGCCGCGGACTTTGTCACCCGGCGCAAAGTCTGGATGGTTGCTCTCGACGATTTCACCGACCCCGGCGGAGCGCATGACCTCGCCCAAGCCGACTGGCGGGATGTAGCTTTCTGGGTCTTCGTGCATCCAGCCGATCATGGCGGGATCCAGTGACATGTGGGTCTGTTTGACGAGAATTTGCCCCGGGCCGGGAGTGGGCACGTCTTCGCTGGACACCTCAAAGAGTTCGGCGGTAATGGGGCCTGGTGTGGGGCGGGCGACGAGGCGAATCTGCTTGTAGCTGCTCATGGCAATTCCTTGGTTGCGTGGGGAGTATGGATTGCCGAGCATTATTAATTGCCGTGATTGGATGATATATAGCATTCTGTGGCTTATTTATTTGTCTATAGAGCAATAATGGTGAGGTTCAGCCATGGACCAGATTCGTGCACTGCGGTACTTCTGCAAAGTGGTCGAGACAGGCAGCTTCAGCAGGGCCGCGGCCACCTTCTCGGTACCGCCTTCCTCGATCTCACGGCGGATTGCCGATTTGGAGAAGCATTTGGGTGCCCATCTGCTCAAGCGAAGTACCCGCGTCGTCAAAGTCACCGAGATTGGCCAGCTTTACTACGACCAGGTGCGAGGACTTTTGCTGCAGCTCGAGCAGAGCGACGAGTCGGTCCGCAGTTATCAGGCCCAGCCAATGGGGCAGCTGCGCATCAGCAGCATGGTGAGCTTCGGCGAGCGGCTATTGATGCCCCTGATGGAAGAGTTCAGCCACCTCTACCCAGAGATTGTTTTGGATATCAGCCTCAGTGACGAGTTATCTACCTTGGGGCGGGATGAGGTCGATGTGGCGATACGTGGCGGCTATGCACCCAATGAGCGGGTGCAAGCCATTCGACTGATGGACAACGAATTTGTACCCGTGGCGTCGCCCGGCTACTTGGCCCGCATGGGGGTGCCACAAGACGCTTTTGCGCTTCGGCAGCACCAGGGGGTTTTTTTTCGCACCCCCAATGGCTTGGCGCCCTGGCTCTGTGAAGCTGAGGGACAGTGGCATGATGTGTCGGGTCAGCCGGTCGCGGTCTCCAACAACGGACGTTGGCTGGCGGATCTGGGCTTGGCAGGGCGCGGCATCATGATGGCGCCGCGCTGGTCAATTGCGCCCTATCTCGAGAGCGGCGAGTTGGTTGAGCTCAATATTCAACCCGCGCTGCGGGT
>CAYZWL010000121.1:0-1732 GCA_964482195.1 uncultured Alteromonadaceae bacterium
CCTCACCGGCATGTGAACGATGAACGCACCGCTATTCAGTCAACTCCCGCTCGCCCCCAAGCAGTTGGAGGCGCTCGATTCATTGGGGTATCACGCAATGACTCCGGTGCAAGAGGCGGCCCTGCCCCCCATGCTCGGCGGGAAAGATGTCATCGTGCGCGCCAAAACCGGCAGCGGTAAGACCGCGGCATTCGGCATCGCATTGTTGCAGGCAATCAATCCGCGATTCTTCGGCGCGCAGGCACTGGTCCTATGCCCCACTCGCGAACTTGCAGATCAGGTAGCGAGCGAAATACGCCGGCTGGCCAGTCGCATGCCCAACCTGAAAGTAGTGACACTGTGCGGTGGAAAGCCTTTCGGCCCACAGCGAGATTCGCTTCAGCACGGAGCACACGTCGTTGTGGGTACGCCGGGTCGCATACTTGACCACCTTGAGAAACACACGCTCAATTTGGAGGGTCTCAGCTGTCTCGTGCTCGATGAAGCTGATCGCATGCTCGATATGGGATTCTCGGCCGCGATGAAGTCAATCGTCGCCAAGACCCCCAAAAAACGGCAAACACTCCTGTTCTCCGCCACCTATCCGGAAGACATCCAAGCCATCAGCCGGTCAGTACAACGAAACCCGACCAGCATCACGGTTGACAGTGCGCCTGCGCATGAAGACAGCACCATTGAACAACTGTTCATCGAAGTACAGCCACACGAAAAAAGGACAGCACTACTCGCAGTTTTCGAGCATTACCAACCCGAGAACGCGCTGGTTTTCTGTAATACACGCAAGCAATGTGCTGAGGTCGCCGCTTTCCTCGGCGCGTATGACATTACCGCCATGGCCCTCCACGGCGACCTCGATCAGCGCCAGCGAGATCAAGTCATGATTCAATTCGCCAATGGTAGCTGTCCGGTGCTGGTGGCGACCGATGTCGCGGCGAGAGGCTTGGACATCAAGTCCTTGGCCTTGGTGCTGAACTACGAGGTGCCGCGAGATGCCGAGGTGTTCGTGCATCGTGTTGGCCGAACCGGCCGGGCAGGTGAAACAGGCAAGGCGTTGTCGCTGGTAACGCCGGCCGAAGCACCCAGACTCCGAGCCATTGAAGCGTATCAGGGCCGACCCTGTGTTTTTGATGTCGTTGAGTCCCTGGACCGTGACGCAAATTATTCACTCAGGTCGCACTGGGTCACGGTGCAATTCGACGCTGGTCGTAAGCAGAAGATCCGACCGGGAGATGTGTTGGGCGTACTCACCGGCGATGCCGGCCTTGCCGGGAATCAGGTGGGGAAAATCAACATCCAGGACAATGCCAGTTATGTCGCGATCGAGCGTGATGCGCTGCGTCAGGCAATGAATTATTTAAAGAATGGGAAACTCAAAGGTCGAAGCGTTCGTGCGCGGCGACTCAAGGTCGGGTGACCCGAAGGTCTAAACCCATTTGCGATTTAGGGCGTTCATCGAACCAAAGCTCGAGCGCGGCCGCTCTGGTTTCCGCCATCCAAGCATAAAAAAAGCGGGCTAGATGCCCGCTTTTTATCGAGTTCCTGCAGATTACACCGGAACGATGTTCTCGGCCTGCGGGCCTTTTTGGCCCTGAGTGACGATGAAAGTCACTTCCTGCCCTTCGGCGAGGGTCTTGAAGCCGCTGCCCTGAATCGCACTGAAGTGCGCGAATACGTCGGGGCCACCTTCACGCTCGATAAAACCAAAGCCCTTAGTTTCGTTAAACCACTTAAC
>CAYZWL010000122.1:0-1518 GCA_964482195.1 uncultured Alteromonadaceae bacterium
GCGCAGGTAAGCTGGCCCCTACGCGAAACACCGCCTGATCGCGCTCACTCGCCCCTTGGCTGCGCGGGAATTAGCTCAGCGCCTGTTCCAGATCCGCGACGATGTCGTCCACGTGCTCAATGCCAATGCACAAACGAATCATGCTCGGCGTGACACCCGCCTGTGCCTGCTCCTGCTCACTCATCTGCCGGTGCGTGGTGGACGCCGGGTGACATGACAATGACTTGGTATCACCGATGTTCACCAGTCGCTTGAACAGGTTTAGCTTGTCGTAGAACGCCACGGCAGCATCAAAGCCACCCTGAATTTCGAAGGTCAGCAATGAGGCCGGCTTACCACCGCAGTACTTTTGCGCCAGCGCGTAATGCGGGTGTGACTCGAGGCCTGCAAAACTGACGCTGGTGACCTGGGGGTGGCGCTGAAGATACTCGGCTACTGCCAATGCATTATCGCAGTGGCGCTCCATGCGCAGCGGCAGAGTCTCGATGCCCTGCAAAATCAAGAACGCATTGAACGGCGAAATCGCCGAGCCGGTGTTGCGCAGTGGCACCGTGCGCGCTCGTCCAATATAGGCCGCCGGGCCCATCGCTTCGGTGTAGACCACACCATGGTAAGAGGGCTCCGGCGACGTCAGACCCGGGAATTTTTCAGCGTGGTCCGCCCAGGGGAAGGTACCGCCGTCGACAATGACGCCGCCCAGCGACGTACCGTGCCCACCCATATATTTGGTGAGCGAGTGCACAACAATGTCAGCGCCGTAGGCAATGGGCTTGATCAGCATCGGTGTGGCAACGGTGTTATCGACGATCAGCGGCACACCGTGGGCATGGGCGACCTTGGCCAGCGCCTCGATATCCACCACGTTACCCGCAGGATTACCGATCGACTCGGTGTAAACCGCGCGGGTGTTCTCATCGATCTCGGCGGCAATGTCTTCCGCCGAATCCGACTTGGCAAACTTTACGTTGATACCTTGCTTGGGCAGCATGTGCGCGAACAAAGTGTAAGTGCCGCCATAGAGCTGGGGGGTGGTCACAATGTTATGCCCCACTTCGGCGAGGTTGAGTATGGCGTAGTTAATCGCCGCGCTGCCGGCACTGAGTGCTAGTGCACCCACGCCACCTTCGAGTTCCGCCACGCGCTTTTCCAGCACGTCAGTAGTCGGGTTCATCAGTCGCGTATAAATATTGCCGGGCACCGCCAAGTTGAAAAGATCGGCGCCATGCTGAGCGTTATCAAACTCATATGCCACGGTCTGGTAGATCGGCGTGGCCACCGAGTGGGTCGTGGGATCGGTCTCGTAGCCTGCGTGGATGGCGATAGTTTCGTCTTTCATGGGACTCCCGGTGTACAGATGAGCAAACGATGGTTCGAAGGCATCGGAGTATAGACAGGCAGCGACTTCACTGCTTAAGACGCTTGGATATAAGGTCATTCGCCCCGGTTATTGGCAACACTACCGGTATTGCCGCCTGGCCCTTTGCTGTGCGCGATTGCGGTCTATACTGGTGACCGGAA